>JAXJXV010000011.1:0-102963 GCA_036307305.1 Acutalibacteraceae bacterium | reverse complement strand
TTTGAGGATACGATCGAGAAGCTCGAGAAAAATATAGCCAAGCTTGAACCCGTCACAACAATGCTCGCAAAGGGAATGAGTATTCTTGACATCTGCAAAACCGCGCTCGACGGCTTTGACGTTGAGGTGCTCGACGAAACCCCCGTAAATTATGTGTGCGGCTGTTCGCGTGAAAAGCTCGAACGCTACTTTATGACAATGAGCGACGACGATATCCGCTCTATGGCGGACGAAAAGGGCGAGGCTGAAGCGGTCTGCCAGTTCTGCAATAAAAAATATGTGTTCACAAAGGATGATCTTGAGGCAATAATCAAAGAGAAAAATTCCTGATAAACACTGGGCTTCTGAGGCCTGACTTCAAATTTTTGAAAAAATTTCAAAAAAAGTGTTGACATTTCGGGCGCATTGTGATATTATAATACACGTCGCTGAGAGATACGGCGAAGCGAAAAGCAATAGCGACGAAGCGACATAGGCATCATGTGGGAGCATAGCTCAGCTGGGAGAGCATCTGCCTTACAAGCAGAGGGTCATAGGTTCGAGCCCTATTGTTCCCACCATTTTTATGGCCTGGTAGTTCAGCTGGTTAGAACGCTAGCCTGTCACGCTAGAGGTCGTGGGTTCGAGCCCCATCCAGGTCGCCAATTTTGCCTCTGTAGCTCAGTTGGTAGAGCAGGGGACTGAAAATCCCCGTGTCGTTGGTTCGATTCCGACCGGAGGCACCATTTGAATATGCGGATTTAGCTCATCTGGTAGAGCGCCACCTTGCCAAGGTGGAGGTAGCGGGTTCGAGCCCCGTAATCCGCTCCAAAAAACTCTCGTTCTTTGGAACGAGAGTTTTTTTATCCATTGCGAAAGCAATGGCATATCATCAACACGACTTTGTCGTGTTGTATCTCATCAGTCCGTAAGGACTGTATATCATCACGCTTTAGCGTGTATTAAAAACCTTTCGCAATGAAGATATACAAAACTTCGTTTTGATGATATGCAATTCCTACGGAATTGATGATATACAAGGCTTCGCCTTGATTTATTTATGCTTTTATGCTACAATAATAACAGGCGGTGGTTTTATGAAGTTTTTTTCGCATCTAAGAACTGTATGCAGACACAGGCATTGCGTGATTAAGCACTGTTATAAGGCGGGTATTTTAAAAAGAGGGCTTCTTCACGATTTATCTAAATTTTCTCCTAATGAGTTTTTACTTGGCGTACATTATTATCTTGGTACAAAGAGTCCTAACGAGGCTGAGAGAACGAAAAAGGGGTATTCTACTGCATGGATGCATCATAAGGGCAGAAATAAGCATCATTTTGAATACTGGACTGATTATAGTCCTGTTGAAAGAAAAGTAATGCCTGTTAAAATGCCTCTTGTTTATGTAGCTGAGATGTTTTGTGACAGAGTTGCGGCAAGTAAAATTTATCAGGGTAAACATTATACCGATTCTCATCCTATTGAATATTTCCTAAGGGGCAAACCAAACCGTTTTATTCACCCAGAAACCTCTGATTTTTTAGAAATGCTACTGGTTATGCTTAGTGAAAAAGGCGAAAAAGAAACATTTACATATTTGAAAACTTTCCTAAAAGATAATAAAGATTATTAAATTTTCCTCTTACAGATTCTGTAAGAGGTTTTATTATCTTTTGAATAAAAACGGTATCTAATATGCAGTAATTTTTGTTCTAATATATTATTGAAATATTACCTTCTTTGTGTTATAATTCCTAAGGTTTTAAAAACCGTAATTATTACATATAAAAGAAGATGAATTAAATGGACATTTTGTTATCGGTTTCAATATCATTACTTGCCGGTCTTTTGATGACACGACTGTTTAAAAAATTCAAACTGCCGTCAGTTACAGCCTATCTTATTACAGGTGTTTTAATAGGCCCTTACTGTTTAGGTCAGCTTAAAATAGACGGTCTTGGTTTTCCGTCAATGTCTGATGTTGAGGCTTTAGGTCTTATTGCTGAGGTTGCTCTTGGCTTTATTGCTTTTTCTATCGGTAATGAGTTTCGCCTTGATGAACTCAAAAAGACAGGAAAACAGGCTCTTGTAATCGGTATCGTTCAGGCGCTTGTTGCGTGTCTGCTTGTAGATGCGGCGCTCTTTGGCGTACATCTTATTATGCCTGAAGTTATTTCTCTGCCTCAGGTACTGACTCTCGGCGCGATTGCTACCGCTACTGCTCCTGCTGCTACGCTCATGGTTGTAAGACAGTATAAAGCAAACGGACCCTTAACAAGACTTTTGCTACCTATAGTTGCCCTTGACGATGCGGTTGGTCTTGTTGCTTTTGCGGTTTCTTTCGGTATAGCAAAAACCTTGGTAAGCGGTCAGGTTGATTTGGTTTCTATTATTGTTAATCCTATCGTTGAAATAGCTTGTTCACTTATTCTCGGCGCTGTTATGGGAGTTGTGCTTACACATCTCGAAAAGCTCTTTAATTCTAATACCAACCGATTAAATCTTACTATCGGCGCTGTATTCCTAACCGCTTCTATTTCAATGCTTCACTTTAATATCGGTCCCGTTGCAGTGCATTTCTCACCGCTTCTTACCTGTATGATGCTTGGAACGGTGTTCTGTAATATATGTCCTCTTTCTCACGACCTTATGGCTGCAAGTGATAAATGGACTTCACCGTTATTTGCGATTTTCTTCGTTATAAGCGGCGCTGAGCTTGAGCTTAACGTGTTTGCAAGTCTTTCTATAGTTGTTATAGGCTTGGTATATATAGTATTCCGTTCCTTAGGTAAATACCTTGGCACGTTTTTCAGCGCGGAAATTACGAAATGTTCTCCACAGATTTGTAAATATCTTGGTATTACCTTGCTTCCACAGGCGGGTGTTGCCCTTGGTATGTGCGCTACAGCTATGCAGCTTGGGGAACAGGGAAACCTTATCAGAAACATAACCTTGTTTGCAGTTCTTATATACGAATTGTTCGGACCTGTATTCACAAGAATGGCTCTTACCGCTGCAGGTGAAATCAAGCCTATGCCTGACCATATTAAAGAAAGACGTACTCATAAGCTCAACGAAGCAAAAGAATTGCGCAATAAAAACAACTAAAATTTTTCTTAAAATAATGAGGTGGGATTTTGAACGCAATTTCGGTAGTTTTGCTAGTATTTGCAATAATTGGAGCTGTTGACCGTATTTTTGGGAACAGATTTGGCTTGGGAGTAGAATTTGAACGTGGCTTTAAATTATTTGGCGCAATGGCTCTTTCTATGATTGGTATGATTGTGTTGGCTCCTGCCCTAAGCTCTTGGCTCAGTCCGTTTTTCGATGAATTTTATAACACCTTCGGACTTGACCCGTCAATACTTCCTGCATCCTTCTTTTCTTCAGATATGGGCGGTGCTACGCTTTCGCAGCAGGTTTCAAAAAGTTCTGTTATTGGAGATTTCAACGGTTTTGTTGTCGCGTCTATGATGGGTTGCGTGATTTCTTTTACCGTACCTCTTGCCCTTGACGTAGTCAATAAAGAGCATCATAAAGAAATGTTTTTCGGTTTTTTATGTGGAATCGTAACTATACCTTTGGGATGTTTTGTTTCGGGACTTATATGTCGTATTTCTGTAAAAGAGCTTGTTTTGAATTTACTGCCGCTTATAACACTTGCCTTAATAATTGCTGTGGGACTGATTTTTCTCCCTCAGATTTTCATTAAATGTTTTAAGGTTTTCGGTATATTTATGAGAATACTGATAACCGTTGGATTGGCTTTAGGAATATTTGCATATATTACAAAAAAGCCTATAGGTGCCGATTTCGATACCTATGAGAACGGAGCGCTAATTTGCGCGGGTGCCTGTGTTACTCTTGCAGGTGCGTTTCCTCTGATGTCTGTTATTTCCAGAGTGCTTAGAATACCTATATCAAAATTAGGAGAAAAGCTTAAGATTGACGAGGTATCTGCGGGAGCGTTTATTTCCACCGTTGTGACTAACGTCAATACCCTTTCTCTTATGAATAAAATGAACAAAAAGGGAATAGTGTTGAACTCTGCCTTTGCAGTCAGCGCCGCATTTTCTCTCGGAGGACAGTTTGGGTTTACTATGACACTTTCTCCGTCGTACGCTGTGCCTATGATAATAGGAAAGCTGATTTCAGGTATATCAGCGCTGATACTGGCTTGTATATTGTATAAAGATAAGACTGCTTGATTATTTCAGGCAGTCTTGTTATAATTATGAAGTATTATTTTTTGACGGAGTGATTTTATGAGTAATAAAAAGAATCCGAAACGTTTTTGGGCAGTACTGGTAGTGCTTAGCTTAATAGGTCAGATTGCATGGGTAGTAGAGAATATGTACTTTAACGTATTCATTTATAAAATGTTTTCAGCATCTGCAGAGGCTATCTCTGTTATGGTTACGGCGTCTGCAGTTACAGCTACCCTTACCACAATAATTATCGGCGCTCTGTCCGATAAAATAGGTAAGCGAAAAATGTTTATTTGCGGTGGATATATTCTTTGGGGAATATCAATTATATCCTTTGCATTTATACGGGCAGACGTAATAAATGCTCTTATTCCGTCGGTTGTATCGGTAGCCAGTATTGGCGTATCCCTTACGATTATTATGGACTGTGTAATGACCTTTTTCGGCTCCAGCGCAAATGACGCCTGTTTTAACGCGTGGCTTACTGAATCGGCTGACGACTCAAACAGAGGCGCGGCAGAGGGTATAAACGCTATGATGCCGCTTCTTGCTGTTATTGCTGTATTTGGCGGATTTATGGGCTTTGACCTTAATAATGCGAAGAGCTGGACATCCATTTATCTTATTATTGGAGTTTCTGTGCTTGTTATAGGTGTACTTGGAATATTTTTTATTGAAGAAAGCGTTGTAAAAACATCTGAAAATAACCGTTTGTTTAAGAATATATTTTACGGATTTATGCCTACTGTGATTAAGAAAAATCCGATTTTATATATAACTCTCGGCGCTTTTGCGGTATTCGGTATTTCTATACAGGTTTTTATGCCTTATCTCATTCTTTATTATAACGTATCCTTACAGCTTGAAAATTACGTGTTAATAATGGCGCCCGCTATTATAATTGCTGCCGTTGTTACAGCTTTTTACGGAAAAGCGTTTGATAAATTCGGCTTTCAAAAATCAGTTATTCCAACTGTGATTGCTCTTTGTAGTGGATATATAATACTGTACTTCTTTAAAATTATACCGCTTGTTTTTATTGGTTCTTTGCTGATGATGTGCGGATATCTATGCGGTTCTGCTGTTTTTGGCGCTATGATTCGTCAGCATATTCCTGAAAGTAAGGCGGGTATGTTTCAGGGACTCAGAATCGTAGGTCAGGTGCTTATTCCCGGTGTAATCGGCCCCGTTATCAGCGCGGCTGTACTTAAAAATGCCTTGACTGTAATTAATGATGACGGAACCGCTTCCTTTATACCCAGCGAAAAGATTTTTCTTGCGGCGCTGATTGTAGCCGTTTTGCTGATATTTGTTTTGATTTCAGAATTCTACATTATTAAACGGGTGAAAAACAATGGGAAAGTTCAATAAGCTATATACCGAAAAGGGTTGGAATTTAAGCGGAGTACCTTGGCGAAAATATCCCCGTCCTCAGTTAAAACGGGATAGCTTTTATTCTCTTAACGGTGAATGGGAATTCTCAGTTGGAAATGAAAGTTTTGATAAAATTATCAACGTTCCTTTTTGCCCTGAGTCTATTTTATCGGGTGTTAATCAGATTTTTGATGAAAAGGATACGCTGTATTACAGAAAAAGTTTTTCTTTGCCCGAAGGATTTAATAAGGGCAGAGTAATACTGAATTTCGGCGCCGTTGACCAGAAGTGCTTTGTTGTCCTTAACGGAAGGACGGTAGGAAGTCACAGCGGCGGATATGATGCTTTTTCCTTTGATATAACGGATTTTCTAAGCAAGGAAAATATTCTTGTTGTTGCTGTAAAGGATAGTCTGAGTGATAAAATATTGCCTTATGGTAAGCAAAGCAGAAACAGAGGTGGAATGTGGTACACCTGCGTTTCGGGAATATGGCAGAGCGTATGGCTTGAAAGCGTACCTGAAAAATACATTAAAGCTATAAAGATTGATGTTACATTAAATGGTGCGGACGTAATTTTCGATGGTATTGAAAACGGTAGCGTAGCTGTTGACGGTAAGCAGTATGCTATTGAAAATTCAGTTGCTCATATAGATGTGGAAAATCCTGTTAACTGGACCCCCGAAAATCCACATTTATATTATTTTACAGCCTTAAGCGGAGAGGATAAAATAGAATCTTATTTTGCACTGCGCACTTTGCGTATTGACGGTAATAAACTTCTATTAAATGATAAGCCGTATTTTTTCCACGGATTACTTGACCAAGGCTATTTCAGTGACGGAATTTTTACGCCGTCCTGTGAGGAACAGTATACCGATGATATTTTAAAAATGAAATCTCTTGGCTTTAATATGCTCAGAAAGCATATTAAAGTTGAACCTGAATACTTTTATTATGAGTGCGACCGACTTGGTATGATAGTATTTCAGGATATGGTAAACAATAGTCGATACAGCTTTGTCCGAGATACCGTATTGCCGACCTTTTCCTTAGTCAAAAAGGACGATAGGAAAATCCATAAAAGTATTGAGGGACGTAATGGGTTTATAAGAGGTATGGAAAAAACAGTCAAACAGCTGTATAACCACCCATGCATTTGTCAGTGGACTATTTTTAACGAGGGTTGGGGTCAGTTTTGCGCTGACGATATGTACGATAAACTTAAAGGTTACGATTCCTCGCGCTTTATTGACAGCGCTTCGGGATGGTTTAAAGCCGAGAAAAATGACTTTAATTCTTTGCATATATATTTTAAACCCCTAAAGGCTGATATGAGCGAGAAGCCTCTTTTTATTTCAGAATTCGGCGGTTATTCATATAAAATTAAAGGTCATTCGTTTAATACCGAAAACACCTACGGTTACGGAAAATTCGATTCACGTGAAAAGTTTGTTTCTGCTATTAGGAATTTGTATGAAAACCAGCTTATTCCTCTTAAAGAAAAGGGGCTTTGCGCCAGTGTTTATACACAGGTAAGCGACGTGGAGGATGAAACGAACGGACTTTTGACCTATGACAGAAAGATTATGAAAATCAAGCCTGAGGAATTTATAGAAATAAGTAATCGTTTAAAGGAAATATAATTACATCTACAGACTTTTTATCTTTTGTGTAAAAAGTCTGTTTTTTATAAGAAAAATATTGAAAAGCTGTTTTTGCGGTATTATAATTATATAAAATATTATATTTAGGAGAATTAAAAATGATAAGAATTGGTATTTACGGTTACGGTAATTTAGGGCGGGGTATTGAAGCTGCAATCACTAAAAACGATGACCTTAGTCTTGTTGCCGTTTTTACAAGAAGAGAACCGTCAACCCTAAAAATAAGAACCGAAAACGTGCCTGTCGTTCACGTCAGCGAAGTGGAAAAATGGAAGAACGATATTGACGTTATGATTCTTTGCGGTGGAAGTGCAACCGATTTACCGCAGCAAACACCCGACCTTGCGAGTATGTTCAACGTTGTGGACAGCTTTGATACACACGCTAAAATTCCTGAGCATTTTGCAAACGTTGACAAGGCTTCTAAGGAAAATTCCAAAACTGCGCTTATTTCAGCCGGTTGGGACCCCGGTATGTTTTCAATAAACCGTCTTTATGCCTCTGCTGTACTTCCCGACGGAACCGACTATACCTTTTGGGGTAAGGGGGTCAGTCAGGGACACAGCGACGCTATAAGAAGAATTAAGGGTGTTAAAGACGCCAAGCAGTACACTATTCCAAAGGATGATGCTCTTGAAGCCGTGCGAAGCGGAAGCAATCCGCAGTTGTCCGTTAGAGATAAGCATCTTCGCGAATGCTTTGTAGTTGCAGAGGACGGCGCCGATTTATCTGCTATTGAAAATGAAATTAAGACTATGCCTAACTACTTTGCCGATTATGATACCATCGTTCATTTTATCAGTGAGGAAGAGCTTAAGAGAGAGCATAGCGGAATTGCTCACGGCGGTTTTGTTATAAGAAGCGGTAAGACAGGCTTTAATAGTGAAAATAAACACATTATTGAATATAGCTTAAAGCTTGACTCCAATCCCGAATTTACTGCCAGTGTTATTGCCGCTTACGCAAGAGCTGTTTACCGTTTAAGTAGTGAAAATAATTTTGGCTGTAAAACAGTTTTTGATATTGCTCCTTCATATCTGTCTTCCTTATCGGGTGATGAGATAAGACAGCATTTGCTGTAATTTCTATTTTTTGTCCATATTTTTACATTTTTATTTCTTGAATAAACGTTATGGTTTTGGTAATATAAAATAAAAATCAAAAGCGAGGTAGTTATTTATGAAAACAGTAAAAAATAAGCAAATTCTTGTTGGCGCCGATTTTGCAGGCTATCCTCTCAAGGAAGCTGTTGTAGCTCATCTTAAGGCAAAGGGCTGGGAAGTAACCGATATGGGCGTTAAGGCTGATTCTGACCCAAATGATACCGACCTTATGTTCCACAGAGTTGGACTCAGAGTAGGCTCGATGATAAGCGAGGGTGAGTTTGAACGCGCACTTCTTTTCTGCGGTACAGGTATGGGTATTCATATAGCTGCAAGTAAATGTCCTCACGTTCATGCAGGTGTTGTTGAAAGTGTACCTGCCGCACTTCGCGCAATTACAGGTAACGGTGTAAACGTACTTTCTATGGGCGCTTTCTATGTTGCTCCTGCTATGGGCTGTGATATTGCCGATGCATATCTTAACGCTGAGCTTGGAAGCGGTTATGAATGGTGGAAAAACTTCTACGAGTTCCATAAACTTGCCATTGATGAGCTTGAAGCCTTTGACTACGAGGAATATAAAAAGAACGGTTTTAAGGTTAACAAGCTTGGCGATTTCCCGTTAAAGCTTGAAACCAAGCCGGAGGACTTAGATGAATAACTGTTTTCCTTTGCGTTTTAATCTTCATAAATGCGGTTTCGGTTTTGCGCCTGACAGCGAGACCTTTGCGCGTATTTATGGTGAAACAAGAGAATTTATAGAGGAAACTCTTGCTCAGTATGAGGAAGTGAATACCGCTTCTGCTAATGAGATTAAAGTCAATACAGCAGAAATCAACCTTGATTTTCTCAAAGGGAAAAAGATTATGCTGACGGGGGACTCAAATACCTCTGACCGACTCAGTTGGGGAAAGGTGCTTGAGAAGGTGTTGCCCTGCGAGGTTGTTGACTGCGCCGTTTCGGGTTGGAGAAGCGTACAGCTTTTAAGCGAAATAGACAGAATGTTATATACATACAGACCTGATATAGTCGTAGTGCAGATTGGTAATAATGATTCATTTTTTGCTGATAAAAAACAGGAAAACCTTTGTGTGAGCAAAGAGGAGTTTGAACGTAATCTTGACTGTATAGCGCAAAAGATTAACGGTTTTGGCGCAAAACTGATTATTAATTCTATTACTCCGTCTTACTGCGAGAAGATTAACAAAGACCATCAGTTCTGGAGCGCAACCGAAGAAAACAATCAAAGCTTTAATGATATCACCGAAAAGGTAGCTTATGCTCGTGGTGGCTTATATCATAATTTCAGAGGTGTTTTCGAAAAAGATATGTATGATGAGTTATTCTATCCTGACGGAACACATCTGATGCCTTTAGCACATAAAAAAATAGCTGAAAATTTTGTAAGATTTTTAGGAGAAAGTTATGAAAATAATTGAAAAAATTGTCAATAAAGGAAAAGACAGATGGAAATATCCTACTCCTACTATTGCTTTTTTGGGAGATAGCGTAACTCAGGGTTGTTTCGAAGTATATAACAAAAATGACGGCAACATTGAAACGGTGTTTGATAAAACAAGCGCATACCATAAGTATTTTGACGATATGCTTACAGTTTTATTTCCAGGCTCTCCCGTTAATATTATTAACGCAGGTATCAGCGGAGACAGGGCGCCACTGGGCTATGATAGATTGGAAAGAGACGTTTTATCACACAATCCCGATTTAACTGTTGTGTGCTACGGTCTTAATGATAACAGTTGGGGACTTGAAAATATAAATTTATATACAGAGGCTCTTGATAAAATTTTTACAGAGCTTATAAAGAATGGTAGTGAAGTTATTTTTCTCACACCTAATATGCAGAATACTGAAGTAAGCTGTCATTTAAAGGAAGAAAATATGCGTTCTCTTGCCTTGCTGATTGCACAGCGTCAGAATGAGGGCGTTCTTGATGCTTATATAGAAGCAGGCAGAGAGGTTGCACGTAAGCACGGTGTTAAAATCTGTGACGTATACGCCAAGTGGAAAAGGCTTGAGGCAAATGGGGTTAATACAACCGAGCTTCTTGCCAACTATTTAAACCATCCCACAAGAGATATGAACCGTCTTTTTGCTTATTCTTTGATTGAAACTATATTCGAGGATTAATGATATGTTTAGTAACGCTTCATTTATAAAGGCTACAAAGGATTTCGATTTAGGTTTTGTTGAGGATAGTAACCGTTCTGTGCTTTTTAGAAAAAAGTTTGTAATTGATAGTGATTTTGCTTCTGCAAGGCTGTCGTTTTGCGCCCTTGGTCTAGGTTATGCTTTTTTGAACGGAAAAGACGTTACCGATGAACTTTTTGCTCCTCCTTATGCTAATTACAATAAGCGTATATGGTACGTTCAGTATGATGTTACCGATTTGTTGTATAAAGGAGAAAACATTATATCCTTTATGCTTGGAAACGGTATGTATAACGAGGATATGCCGAATGACTGGTGGACAGAAAAAGCGTCCTGGAGGGACCAGCCAAAGCTTATTTGTCAGTTGGATATTGATGGAAAAACAGTTCTTATTTCTGACGAAAGCTTCCTTTGCAGTACCGACTCACCATACGTAATGAACAGACTTCGTACAGGCGTTATTTACGATGCAAGGAAATACGATTCCTCTTGGAAGGAAATTTCTTATGATGATTCGGGTTGGAATCATCCCGTTATAGATGAAAATTCTCCAAAGGGCAAGTTTTCTCTTTGCAGTGTTGAAGGTATGAAGGAGTACGAAAAATATGCTCCCGTACATATTATTGATAAGTCTGACGGTAGAGTTATTTTTGATTTTGGATATAACCATTCGGGTATTATTCATTTTGCTACGAAGCAAAAAGCGGGGGATATGATTACCTTCCGTTATGCAGAATCTCTGGACGGCAATTTAGAGCTTAATTATAACGAACGTACAAAGTGGCCGTATAAAGAAAATGAACTTGCTATGGACAGATATATCTGTGACGGCAAGGGCGAAGTCTGGGCAAACAGATTTGCTTATCACGGCTTTAGATTCGTTGAATGTACGGGCATAAATAAAGAAGATATCATTCTTATCGAGTCAGTTTTTGTGCATCAGGATATTAAACGCAGAAGTACCTTTGAATGCTCTAACGAAATACTTAATAAGCTGTTTAACTGCGGTATCCGTTCTACGTTTTCAAATATGTTCTATAATCCTATTGACTGTCCTACAAGAGAAAAGCTTGGTTGGATGAATGACGCCCAGTCCTCCTGCGAACAGTTTTTAACCGATTTCCATTTGGAAAAGCTTCTTTCCAAATGGGTAGAGGATATGAAGGACGCTATGCTTGACAGCGGTGAGCTTCCGGGTATCGTTCCCACTCACGGCTGGGGATACGAATGGGGTAACGGACCTGTTTCAGACGGCTGTTTCTTTGAAACACCGTACCGTATATATTTACACAGCGGACAAAAGGAATGTCTCACAAGCTGTATTCCTTACTATCATCGTTATTTTGATTTTCTTGAAACCAAAGAGGATGAAAAGGGTCTTGTGAAATTCGGACTTCGGGATTGGGCTAATCCGAGAAGAAACGGAGAGTTTACACCTACGACTCTCATTAATGCTCTTTTAAGAATAAAGTTTTCCCGTATAGCCGCTCTTGCCTGTGACCTTGCGGGTGAGGATGCTTCCCGTTTTGAAAATGAAATCATCCGTCAGGAAAAGATTATTACTAAAAACTTTTTAGAAAAGAACGGAAGATGTAATAATAACGAGCAGACCGCTTGCGCGATGCTTATTTATTTCGGTATTGGTAACAGGGAGGTTCTTGCTGAACAGCTACTGTCTTTAATAGAATACGAGGGAGGTCATCATATGTGCGGTATGGTGGGACTCCGCTATCTATATATGGCTCTGAATATGACGGGTAATCAGGAAATTGCCTACAGAATTATTTCTCGTAACGGTTATCCGTCTTATTACAACTGGCTTCTTGACGGCGCTACCACTCTTTATGAGTTCTGGGACAGCAAGGAAAGTAAGAACCATCATATGTATTCCGATTTTATGTCCTGGATGATGAAAACTATCGTGGGTATTTCTCCTGACGATAATGCCGCTTCCTTTGATATTATTGAAATAGCTCCGTATTTCTTTAACGAGCTTAAATATGCCAAGGGTAGCTATGAGAGTGTTAAGGGCGAAATTAAGGTTGAATGGAAGCGTGTCGATGACAAAATCGAGCTTTTAATCGTTTCACCTCAAAATAATTTTGCTTACTATAACGGAAAAGTTCTTGACAAAGGCGAAAATCGGTTTATAATTTAATTAGAGAAGGGAAAGAGAACTGATAAAGTTTTACTTTCCCTTTTTTATTTTGGAGGTATATTATGAAATTTTCTGTATTCGCTGATTTTCATTATGCAAGAAACCGCTATGCAACGGTAGAGCATCTTGACAAGGTGATTGAAAAGGCAAAAAATGCTAACGTAGATTGTATAATTCACGGTGGCGATTTCTGTAACGATTACGCTCATTCACCTGAAATACTAAATGAACTGTATAACTGTGGGCTTGATTTTTACGGTTGCTACGGCAACCACGATACCGAGGGCAAAGACGACTATATGAGTTTTGTTTCTCAGTATATGACTAATGATAAAAATGCTGTCTGGGGTACAAAGGATGGAAAAATCGGTGACGGAAATACTGGATATTTTTATGCTGATAACGGTAAGTTCCGTATTATTTGTGTAGATACAAACCACTATTATGACTGTGAGACGGGTGAGCTTGTCCGTACGGCTACAGGTCTTAATATGGCTCCTATACAGCACAAAGTAAGAAACTGTCTCGGTGAGGCTCAGCTTGAATGGCTTGAAAAGGTTATTGATGACGCTTCTGATAAGGATATGCATTGTATAGTTGTCAGTCATGCAGGTTTCTCAGGACTTGAGGGTTGGGAATTTGCAGGTGCCTCCTGTGACGCGCAGAAGGTAAGAGATATTTTCAACAGAGCAAATAAAAAGAAAAAGAACACCGTAATTATGTCGGTTAACGGACACTACCATACCGACCATCTTGATATGCTTGACGGTATGGTTTATTTCGACGTAAACACACTTGCTTGTGGTTTTTGGTGGGTAGATAAGGAACCTCATTACAGCGATGAGCACACCTTTGATGATTATATATACGATGAAAAGGGTAATGCCGTTTCAAAAATCACCACAAAGCTTACTGATATTGTTTTTGGTGACCAGACGTGGTATTTTTCTGAGCCGCTTTCTGCAATAGTTGAAATTGATGATGACCTTAATGTAAAGGTTGAAGGTATGGAATGTGATTGGATTTTTGGTATAGCGCCCACGGATACAAAAGGGGTTAGCGGTGTAGGTCCTTATATTTCAACAAAAGAATTTTCTTTAAAATAAGTTATATGGACAGTATATATGGGAAAACAGTAGCTATCACAGGGGCAACAGGCGGTATTGGAATTCCTCTTTGCAAAGAATTGCTAAAGAGGAAAGCTTCCTTGATTCTTGTGGACAGAAACAAAGAAAAATCAATGGCTTTAAAAGATAGTCTGAAAAATGATTTTGCTGATGCAAACATTATAAATATTACGGCTGATTTATCATCAATAGAAAGTGTTAAAATGGCCGTTAAAGAACTGAAAAAATATGGCATTGATGTTTTTATACATAATGCAGGTGCGTACAGTATACCGCGATATAAAAGCGATAGCGGCTACGATAACGTTTTTACCATCAACTTTGTTTCCCCCTATTATATTATTAAAGAATTAATGCATCTTTTGTGTGAAAGACGGGGCAGAGTAGTGGTTATGGGCAGTATTGCCCACCGCTACGGTAAAGCCGATTTTGATGATATAGATTTTGCTAAGCGTAAAAGGGCAAGTCTTGTTTACGGCAACGCTAAACGATATCTTATGTTTTCTCTATACGAACTATTTAAGGATAATCAGGATATGCTGTCTATAGTTCATCCGGGGATTACTTTTACGGGTATTACCAATCACTATCCAAAGCTAATATTTGCTCTTATTAAGCATCCTATGAAACTGATTTTTATGCCGCCTCGTAAGGCTTGTTTATGCGCGGTTGAGGGAATATATAATAGTACACCTTACGGTTGTTGGATAGGTCCACGTATTTTTGACGTATGGGGGAAAATGAAGCTTAAAAAGATTAAAACCGATTTGGCGGAATGTAAAAAAATAGGTAGAAAGGCTGAAGAAATTTATAATGAACAGACTGAAGAATATTAAATTATACCTTTTTGATATGGACGGAACCTTGTATCTCGGTAACCTCCTGTATGATTTCACAAAAGAGTTGCTCTCAACTATCAAGGATAGCGGCGCAACTTATATGTATATGACCAATAATTCTTCAAAAAGCGTAAAGGATTATATAGCTAAGCTTAATAAATTAGGTATTACTGCAACCGAGGATGAATTTATTACGTCTTCTCAGGCAACTGTGTATTTCCTTAAGAACAATTACCCAGACGAGAAAATCTACGTTTGCGGTACACAGTCACTTAAAGAAGAGTTTATTAAAGAGGGATTTTGCCTTACCGACAGCGTTGATGAAACAACCCTTATTGTTATGGGTAACGACACAGAGCTTACATTCAAAAAGCTTCACGACGTTTGTGAAATTCTGCTAACAAAAGAGAACGTTAAGTACGTTGCAACCAATCTTGATATAGTGTGCCCTACGGAATTCGGAAGCGTTCCCGACTGCGGAAGCTTTTGCGAAATGATTTATAACTGTACGGGCAGACGTCCTGAACTTGTTGGAAAACCACAGCCTATAATGCCCATACTTGCTATGGAAAAAACGGGGTACGGTAAAGAGCAGACTGCAGTAATCGGCGACAGAATATATACCGACGTTAAAAGTGGTCTGAATGCAGGTGTGCTGAGCATACTCGTTATGAGTGGCGAAACAACAAAAGAAATCCTTGAAAGCAGCGAGGATAAACCCGACCTTGTATTAAAAGATTGCTCTGAAATTATTACGACAATAAATGGAGAAAATTAAATTGTTGTAATTCGCTCATTTTTATTCATAAAATAAACAGTTTAATCATTTATAAAGAATGATTAGACTCTGCTTTAAACAACAAATCCGCTGGTTATATCAGCGGATTTGTTTTTGAATTATAATGCAATATGAGCAGGTTTCTCAACCTTCTTCGGTAAAATAATAAAAATTATTAGATATTACTATACTTGGCACCGAAACTATCTTTTGTTAAATGTATGCAATTATGTGTAGCCTCATATTCGTTCAAATACGTATGAATCATTTTTGTGATTTTATCTTGGGGATATGAACCGCCGGAACAAATACCGGTTCTAATTCTGTATGTGAAAGTGTTTTCGCTTGCATCAAAGCTAAAAACTGACATCATATAATCTTTTATATCTGGTGAATTGTACAGTAAGCTATCCCACCAATTACCAAGCAATATTTTGAACTCCAAAAAACCTTCAGTTGTACCTCCAGCATGCTCAAAAGTTTGAGAAATAAAGTAATGATACCACTCGTAAGGTAGCGCTGAAGAGTATGTCCGCAGGAACTTAATCACTTGGTCATGTACTAAAACAAAATGTTGTTCATCAAGGACTATTTTAACATTTGAGTTTGCAGATGAAGAAATTTCGGGTTCGCTGTTTTTGGTATTGTCAAAAACTAAATACTTTATTACACCTTTAATTGCAGCCAATATGCAAAAAATTAGTAGAAACGCGATAATGCCGAAAAGCACATCTCCACCGGAAAGTATGACAGCTCCGATAATGCTTAAAATAAATACAATAGCTGCGCCCCAATCCATAATTAATTTTCCTCTAATTCATATTTTTAGCAGAACACGATACAAAAAAGGTGGGTACAGCGTTCTGCCAGTAAATTCGTCGCAATTAACGGTTCTTATAAACTGTACACTCCTTGTAGTCGTCACCGTAGTCGGTTTTGCATTTATAGTCCACCTCGGACTCGGACAGCGTCTTTTTGCACAGGTTACAGTAATAATCTCCCTGAGAAAAGAAAGCTCCTCTGGATTCGTAATCTAAGTAGGGACAACGTGCCATTTGAATTCCTCCTTCCCCTTAAAATAAAAAAATGCGCCAACCGAAGTTAACGCATCGAAAAACGCAACCCCGATTGTCGCCAAACAAACTTATACAGCATAGATGCTCTAAGCACACACTTATATAATTGGAATTGCATTTTATCCAATATTAAAATGTGTAAATAGAGCGCAATTATCCCATAAAACGATAAAAACACCTATACTGTATAAATTATTAAGTTTGTTTGGCAAAAAAATAATAACATACTACAATATGAAAGTCAAGAAAAACCTCTTGATAGATTTACAAACTTCAGTTTTAAAAACATCATAGTGTGTTACACACTTTGAGAGAGGTGTGTAATAAAAAAGAGCAGGGATAACCCTACTCAAAAACGAACAAAAAGAAATCGAGTGTCCATTTCCAACCTTCAAGTTGGTTATGAACACTCAGTATGGTGCCGGTGGCCGGACTCGAACCGGCACGGTGTCGCCACCGGTGGATTTTGAGTCCACTACGTCTGCCAATTCCATCACACCGGCAAATTACAGACAGTATTATACACTATGTTATACATATAAATCAAGTCTTTTTTAAAAAATTTTATAAGATGTCGGTGAATGTCGCAAATTAGCTGTGTATTATGTTTAATGCAGTCGGGTTTAGTGTTGCGCGGTTTTATCCGACTGACAAAAAACAGAAAGGTGAAATTATGATTTATTCAGAAGTAAATGGTCAAAAAATTGTTATTTTTCATGATACTGTAGTTGCTGACAGCGTGAATTTTCTTGCTATTAAATTCGTTTACAGTGACGAATGGCAAGGATATGCAAAAACAGCAATTTTCAGTGTACCGGAAAAAAGCATCAGCGTAAGCTTACTGCTAGATGATACTTCAAATAATTACGTAGGTGATGAAACCTATATCGTACCCTTTGAGGTAATCAGAGAAGCCGGTTTTCACGTATCGCTATACGGTATAAAGGATAGCAGTAGAATTACCACAGACGAGGCTTACGTTGAGGTAATTAAAAGCGGTTTTAAAGATGCTGTTTTACCGCAGAGTCCTACACTTAGTGAGTACGAGCAATTGATAGCTATGTGTTCTGCTGCTAAGGATATAGCGCAGAGTGTTCGTGATGACGCTGACAGCGGCGCTTTTATCGGTCCTAAGGGAGATAAGGGCGATAAGGGTGAAAAAGGCGACCGCGGTGAAAAGGGCGAACAAGGTATCGCGGGTATAAAAGGCGACAAGGGCGACCGTGGAGAAAAAGGAGATACGGGTCCACAGGGTTTGCAAGGAGAAAAAGGCGACGTTGGCCCTCAAGGTGATAAGGGAGATAAAGGAGAACAGGGTGAAAAAGGCGACAGTTACGTTATAACTGATGCTGATAAACAGCAAATTATTGCTTCGGTTCTTGGTAATTTTTTTGACGTATCGGAGGTAGGACAATGAGTGAATATGCAGTAATGCCGCTTAATGATTATATAAACGCCTGTAACAAAATCAGAGAAAAAACCAATTCAAATAATGAAATAAAGTCAGGTGAACTGTCTGATAACATTGAAGCTGTTTATAGTGGCGGTTACCAAAAAGGAATGGAAGCCGAGATAATCAGAGAATGGAACGTAAGGCAAAGTGACGGATACAGAATTAATTATCTTTATGCTTTTGCAGGTACCTGTTGGTATGATAGCATATATAATCCGATTTACACTATTAATGCAAGTGAAAACGCATCATTTATGTTTTGTTATTCTCGAATAACCGATACGAAAGTGCCGATAGATTTAAGAAATTCTGTAAATAATACAGGAAGCGCCTTTGATAATTCAAAACTTGTTACAATCCGCAAACTTATTGTAAGCGAAACCACACCGGGTCTTAAATTCAACAACGTTCAAAACCTTGAAAATTTAACCGTTGAAGGTGTGATTGGAAACGGTTGGACGTTCACAGGCTGTAATAAATTATCAGTTGACAGTATGATAAGCATCATAAACGCTCTGAAGGATTATGCTACTTACACAGAAAAAACCTATAGCGGATGTTTTTCAACACCGCCTACGGATTTTGGTTGGTATTCATACGAAAAGAAATACGCTATAACAAGTATAGATAAAACTGATATTAGTTTTATAGGTGATGACGGAGGACAATGGAGTGTATTTATAACTAACAATTCTTTACCGTTAGAAGAAATCGCAGAGGCTACCCATATCGTTATTCACAGTGACAGCAGTGTTACTTTTTATATTCCTGAAAAAATTGAAGCTACCTATAAGCTGATTGTTGGTGAAACTAATTTACAGCGACTTAGAGAGTCAGGCCAAAACGGCGAAGAAATTGCATTAAGAAAGGGCTGGAGTGTAACATAAATTTATGTTTCTGCTATGCTTAAAGAGAGGAGGTGATATAATTTATGAAGAAAATTGCACTTGATGCAGGACACGGTCTTTTTACTTCAGGAAAGCAAACACCTGACGGCATTAAGGAATGGACTTTGAATGATGCCGTGAGAAAGAAAACGGCAGAAATTCTCAGTAAATATGATTGTCAGATAATCTATACAGATGAAAATGAGGGTAACACTGATGAATCATTAAGCTACAGAGTGTCAAAATATTTAAATCAGGGGGTTAGCGCAGTTGTATCTATTCATCACAACGCCTATAAAAGCGTATGGAGTGATGCTACGGGGGTTGAGGTATATACCGACAGAAATTATACCGAAAAAGACGATAGATTAGCGCAACTGATTTATAAAAAACTGGTAAAGTATACAGGGCTTAAGGGCAGAGGTGTTAAACGAGCTGATTTTCAGGTTATTAACCAAAATAAAATACCCGCCGTTCTGGTTGAGGGCGGATTTATGGACGGTAAAAACGACTATAAATTTATAACCGACAGCGAAGGACAACAGGCGTATGCCTTAGCAGTTGCAGAGGGTTTAATAGAGTTTCTTGATTTAAAAGAAACTGATAAAGAAAATCTTGTTCTGTTATGGCAACAGGCTGCTATTAATGATGGATTTACCTTTGAGAAATACGGCGCCGATGGAATTTGGGGCAGTGAGTGTGAAGAAGTCGCCCGAAAAATTCTTATTAAAAAGGGTAGTAAATATACTTCTCTTAACCGCTTCTTCCAAAAGCGGCTTTACGACCTTGGTTATGATATGTCGGCATCGCTGAAAAAGGACGGTAGCTTTGATGGTATTTGGGGAAACGGTTCGGTTCAGGCTGTATTTGATTTCCAAAGCAAAAATTATCTGTCAAAAGATAAAATTATAGGCATTAACACAACCAAAAAATTGTTACAAGTATAAAATTTTAAAAAAAGTCTTTTATTTTCCCGAATAATAATGTATAATTATTTGGAATTATTGATTATTCGGGAGGAATAAAGATGGACAAAATAAAAATGACGACGCCCATAGTAGAGCTTGACGGCGACGAAATGACCAGAGTATTATGGCAGTGGATTAAAGATATTCTTATTCTGCCTTATATAGACCTAAAGAGTGAATATTATGACCTTGGTCTTCCTTACCGTGATGAAACGGATGATAAGGTAACCATAGATGCTGCCGAGGCTATTAAGAAATACGGGGTTGGCGTAAAATGCGCTACCATTACTCCGAACGCTCAGCGTGTTGAAGAATATAATCTCAAGGAAATGTGGAAAAGCCCTAACGGAACTGTAAGAGCTATTCTTGACGGTACAGTTTTCAGAGAACCCGTAATCGTCAACGGAATCAAGCCTGTTGTTTCTAACTGGGAAAAGCCAATTATCATTGCCCGTCACGCTTATGGCGACGTTTATAAAAACGTTGAATTTAAGGTGAACAAGGGAGAAACTGCCGAGCTTGTTGTTACTGATGAAAACGGTAACGTAAGAAAGCAGACCATTCTTACCTTTAAAAACAGCGACGGTATTGTTCAGGGACTTCATAATATTGATTCATCAATCGAAAGCTTTGCCCGTTCCTGTTTTGAATATGCTCTTGATAAAAAGCAGGATTTATGGTTCTCCAGTAAGGATACCATTTCTAAAACCTACGACCATCGTTTTAAGGATATTTTTGCTGAGATTTATGAGGCAGAGTATAAAGAAAAATTTGAGGCTGTGGGTATTGAGTATTTTTACACTCTTATTGATGATGCCGTTGCCAGAGTTATACGTTCGAAGGGCGGTTATATCTGGGCTTGTAAGAACTATGACGGCGACGTAATGAGCGATATGCTTGCAACTGCATTCGGCAGTCTTGCTATGATGACCAGCGTTCTTGTTTCTCCTGACGGCAAGTATGAGTATGAAGCGGCTCACGGAACCGTTACCCGTCATTTTTATAAATACAGAAACGGCGAGGAAACAAGCACAAACCCTGTTGCAACTATTTTTGCTTGGACAGGCGCTCTTCGTAAGAGAGGTAGTATTGACGGTATAGATGCTCTCGTTGAGTATGCTGATAAGATGGAACAGGCTACCATTAAAACCATTGAAAACGGCATAATGACAAAAGACCTTATTGCTCTTTCAACTCTCGAAAACAAAAAGGGCGTTAACAGTAAGGATTTCTTATTGGCAATAAAAGAAACGTTTGATAATATGTAAAAAATGCGGAGACAGTTTTCACTGTCTCCGTTTTTATAAGGAAAGTGTATATGCTGTGAAGTTTATTTCATCGCTGCTATTTGTTAATGTTTTACGGAAGCTTACGGTTTTTCTTTCATTAGGCAATAGCGTGAAATAGTTATCACTGAATACGTATTCGCCCTCTAATTCTACGGCGTGAGCATAGTCTGTCGCGCATATACAGTTACAGAATTTTCAGTCTTCTGAGTAATTTTTACAGCATTGGTTGGTTTAATGAACAAATTACCTTGTTTGTAAAAAGCTCTGTCAGTAAAACCGTTACATTCGATATCACAGAAAATAACTGCATTCTCAGGAATATTATTCTTTGGAATGGTTGTCACTTTTTTGGAAATATGTGCGTCAATATAAGCTGAATCAGTGCAAATATCAGTAAATTGTCCGTCAAAAAGATAATATAACTTGTAATTTACTGTTTTGCTGCTTGTATCGTCATTGCAAACGTATATGTCATAGCTTTCTTTCTTTTCAATAGAGCAAATTATTTTTTGAGAGCATCTTCTGAAACTGTAGAAAGAGGCCTTTGGCAAACAGCAATAATCTACAAAAGACCAACCGCTTGAAGCAGGCCAACAGTCGTTGAACATCCAGTAAACTATACCGTTTATAAATCCTTTGTTTCGGCGGATATTTTCCATTGATACTCGTATCCATTAGTTGTGTGTTGTTCCAACAGTTTTAGAAGCAAACGGCGCACCTCCCGTAGGACTTGACAGGAAGAAACGGCGTCTTGGGTCAAGACGGTTTAAAATTGGATGTATGCCTTCGTGTATTGCTGTGCGGCCATTATAATCTTCGGCTTCCTCATACACCTCCGCTTTTCACTCATTATATCAATGTGAAAATATGAGTGTCAATCTTTAAACCGAAAAATATAAAAAAACAGTTTTTTTGTTGTGATTTATATAAAATTTTTCTGTAGTGTAGTAAGTCTATGTTTTTGATTGTTTCGAAATTTTTAAATATTCTCTTGGAGAGATTCCTTTATATTTTTTAAAGGTTTTAGTAAAGTAGCTTATACTGTTAAAGCCGCATTCCAGTGCTGCTTCGGTAATTGATAGATGTCCGTTATCAAGTTCTTGACAAGCCGCTTCTATTCTGAGGTAATTTACATAATCTATAGGAGTTTTTCCTGTGTAATCCTTAAAGAAACGGCATAGATATTTTTCGTTCATTCCTGAAATTTCTGACAGCTTTGAAAGGGAAATGTTTTCGGAAATATTACTGTCTATCCAGTCCATAAGCTCGATAACAATAGAAAGCTGTTTTTCGTTTTTTGGTTTTTCAGCCTGACTGATTACTTTATTGCTGTATAGCGAATAAATCAGTTCAAACAAAAGACTGTGTATATGCAAAGCCATAAAATCGTTGTTTTGCACGGAAACTTCAAAAATTTCATTAATGATGTCTAAAGAGTTTGCATCAGGACAGCTTTGTACGTAAACTCTGCTGTGGGAAATAGGACGGATAAATTTTCTTACTATGTCATTACTTTTTTTATATAGCATTGAAAGGTTGAAAACGACACACTCGTAGACAGCGTTACGGGGGATGCCTCTGTGCATGAGAGCGCAGCCTATAAGTGCGGCTTCACCGCTTTTCAGAATCATTGATTTATTATCAAGGAATAACTGGAATTCACCGCTTAAAACTCTGATTATTTCAAATTCGCCATGCCAGTGAAGCGGCATTATATACTGCGGATGTGACGAATCGATATAATAATACTGAAAGGGAAAGTCGGGAAGTCCGTGCTGTTTCTTTTCGTTAAACTGTAAATCTTTCATTTTTTCTCCTAAAAGTGACTATAATACAAATTTATTTGCAATATTGCTCTTGTATTTTAACACAAAAGATAATATAATTCAATTAATATTATTTTTCGGAGGAATTATTATGGCAGAAAACAGACTTATTGGCGATTATCCCGTTGTTGGTATCCGTCCCGTAATCGACGGAAGAAGAGGCCCTCTCAAAGTAAGAGAAAGCCTTGAAGAACAAACTATGAATATGGCAAAAAGCGCCGCTAAGCTTATATCTGAAAATCTCAGGTATTCTAACGGTGAGCCTGTAAAGGTTATTATTGCCGATACTACAATCGGTAGAGTTGCTGAGGCAGCAGCCTGTGCAGACAAGTTTAAAAAAGCAGGGGTTGACGTAACCCTTACCGTTACACCTTGCTGGTGCTACGGCGCTGAAACTATGGATATGGACCCACTTACCATTAAAGGTGTCTGGGGCTTTAACGGAACAGAACGTCCCGGCGCTGTGTATCTTGCTTCCGTTCTTGCTACACACGCTCAGAAAGGTCTTCCTGCATTCGGTATCTACGGTAACGATGTTAAGGATGCTGACGATACTGAAATTCCTGAGGACGTTAAGGAAAAAATTCTCCGCTTTGCAAGAGCAGGTATTGCTGTTGCTACAATGAGAGGTAAGTCTTATTTACAGATTGGTTCAATTTGTATGGGTATTGGCGGTTCTATTATCTCTCCTGAGTTTATTGAGGAATACCTCGGTATGCGCGTTGAATCGGTAGACGAGGTTGAAGTTATCAGACGAATGTCTGAGGGTATATACGACCAGGCGGAATATGAAAAAGCTCTTAAGTGGGCTAAGGAATACTGTATTGAGGGATTTGACAAAAATCCTGAGGAAATGCAGAAAACAAGAGCTGAAAAGGATGCCGAGTGGGAATTTGTTGTAAAAATGATGGTTATTATCAAGGACCTTATGAACGGCAACAAAAATCTTCCTAAGGGCTGTGAGGAGGAAATGGTAGGCCATAATGCTATTGCTGCTGGCTTCCAGGGTCAGCGTCAGTGGACTGACTTCTATCCAAACTGTGATTTCCCTGAAGCATTACTTAACACCTCATTTGACTGGAATGGCGCAAGAGAGCCTTATGTATTTGCTACCGAAAACGACGTGCTTAACGGTATAGGTATGCTCTTTATGAAGCTTCTCACCAACCGCGCTCAGATGTTTGCCGACGTTCGTACCTGTTGGAACGGAGAATCGGTAAAGCGTGTTACAGGCTATGAAATCGAAGGAAAAGCAAAGGATGCCGACGGCTTTATTCACCTTATTAATTCGGGCGCTTGCTGTCTTGACGCTAACGGTGAGGAAAAGGATGAAAACGGCGTTTCCGTAATGAAGGAATGGTATGACGTTACAGACGAGGATATTAAAGCTGTTATGAAAAATACCACCTGGAATTACGCTGACCTTGGTTATTTCAGAGGCGGCGGCTTCTCCTCTCGTTTTGAAACAAAGGCTGAAATGCCTGTAACTATGATTAGACTTAATCTTGTTAAGGGCTTGGGACCCGTTCTTCAGATTGCTGAGGGTTGGACCGTTCATCTTCCTGAAGAGGTTAGCGATACCCTTTGGAAGCGTACCGATTATACCTGGCCATGTACTTGGTTTGCTCCAAGACTTACAGGTGAGGGCGCATTCAAGTCGGCTTACGACGTAATGAACAACTGGGGCGCTAATCACGGCGCAATTTCTTACGGACATATCGGCGCTGACCTTATTACAATGTGTTCAATGCTCCGTATTCCCGTATGTATGCACAACGTACCTGAAGAGAAAATATTCCGTCCTTCTTCATGGAATGCTTTTGGTATGGATAAAGAGGGTCAGGATTATAGAGCCTGTCAGGCATACGGACCTCTTTATAAATAACAAGGTGGGGTAAAAGCTATGCTTATTGGTATACCACATATTATTTCTCCCGAACTTTTGAAGGTTTTGTGTGAAATGGGTCACGGTGACAGAATTGTTATTGCTGACGCTAATTTTCCCAGTGAGAGAGTAGGAAAAAACGGTAAGGTTATCCGTATGGACGGTCACAGCGCCTGTGATGTATTGGAAGCGGTTTTGACCGTTTTTCCTCTTGACCATGCTACCGATACACCTGCGACCTTAATGCAGGTGTCAGCGGGGGATAACGTAGAAACTCCTATCTGGGACGAGTACATAAAAATCATTGATGAAAAACAGGGAAGAAAAAATGCTGTTTGCGAAATAGAACGCTTTGCTTTCTACGAGGAAGCTCAGAAAGCGTACGCTGTTATAGCGACAGGAGAAAAAGCTCTTTATGCAAATATAATGCTGCAGAAGGGCGTAGTGAAATAATTACTATTTAGGTGATTTTATGAAATATATGGAAATCAGAAAACAAATCTGTGACGTTTGTCATAAGATGTGGCAGCTTGGTTGGGTTGCTGCTAACGACGGTAACGTTTCCGTTAAGCTTCCCGACGGTAACTTTATTGCTACTCCTACGGGTATCAGTAAAAGCTTTATAACTCCCGATAAGCTTGTTATTATCAACGACAAGGGTGAGGTTATAGACGGAAAGAAAGGCTACAAGCCAAGCAGTGAAATTAAAATGCATCTTCGTTGCTATAAGGAAAGAGATGACGTGGGCGCCGTTGTTCACGCTCATCCTCCTACTGCTACCGGTTATGCCGTTGCAGGAAAGAGTATGGATGAATATTCTATGATTGAAACCGTAATTGCTATCGGTTCTATACCTCTTACACCCTATGGTACGCCAAGCACCGATGAGGTTCCCGAAGCTATAGCACCGTATCTTCCTGAGCATGATGTTTTACTGCTTCAGAACCATGGCGCATTAACTGTTGGCTGTGACCTTATTACTGCCTATTACCGTATGGAAACTCTTGAACTGTTTGCAAAGATTTCTCTTACCGCACATCTTCTCGGTGGCGCTCAGGAAATAGAGAAGCCTAAGATTGACAAGCTCCTTGACCTTAGAGAAAACTATTATAAGGTTACGGGTAAGCATCCCGGATATAAGCATTATAATGATTAAAAAAAAGAAGGGGTAACTGAAATGATATAATGATGGTAGACACTAAAAAAGAGTGTCTACCATCATTTTTTGTGTTAAGATAGAGAAAAGGAGTTGGAAGAAATGGGAAGACCAAAAGGTGTTACCAACAATAATCACAGTAAAGAAGAAAAATTAGCTTTAGTAAAAAGAAATTTATCTGGTGAAACATTAAGAAGTATAGAACGAGAAACAGGCATCTCTAACTCTCAAATTTACAAATGGACAAAGCAATATTTAGAAGGTGGAGAAACTGCGCTTGTTAACAAGCGAAAACCTGGTAATCCACTTGCCAAGTATGTCCGTAAAAAAGAACTTACTCCAACAGAACAATTAGAATACAAAATTGCACTATTAGAGCGAGAACTTTTAAAGAAAGATGGAGAAATTGTGCGATTAAAAAAATCCATAGAACTAGAAAGGGGCGATGCCAAAAGAAAGTAATACAACAAATCTACGCCTGTATTGAAAAAGAAAGTGAACACCACTCGGTAAAGGAATTGTGCGATGTGTATGAAGTATCTCGTTCGGGATATTACAAATGGTTAAACCGTAAAGGAACATTAAATCGTTATGAAAAGCAACAGCAGGAATTAGATTATTATGTAGCGGATATACATTCGCATTATCCTTCGCAAGGTTACCGAAGTATTAATGATACTTTGTTTAACCTGTATGGTTGGGTGTTATCTGATGCAACAGTATTAAAGTCTATGCAAAGACTTGGCATTAAAGGATTTGTTAGAAAACAAAAACACCCTGACAGTCAGGGTGGCGAACACGATAGATTTCCTAATATCCTTAATCGTTGTTTTTCTGCAGAAAAACCTATGCAAAAGATTGTTACCGATGTTACATATATTTCTCATAAAGGTAAATGGTATTATTTTGCTTGCTATTTGGATTTATTTAATAATGAAATTATTGATTGGGAATTAAGTGACACGTTTGATAATTTCCTTGTTATGAAACCAGCTAAACGAATCCTTGAAAAAGCAAAAAGTACCGGCACCCCTATCCTTTTGCACAGCGATCAGGGTGTCCAGTACTCCTCAGCAGGTTATTGCAACCTGCTTAAATCTTACAACACAATTCAGAGTATGTCAAGAGCAGGAACTCCAAGAGATAACGCCGTTATTGAATCTTTCTTTGGTAGATTTAAAGACGTTATGCGATCACACTTCCAGTACTGGAAGTGTGATGACTTACAAAAAGTTGTTGAAGATACCGTTTATTATTTTAATTACATAAGACCTGTTCGCAAACTAAAAAGAAAACCGCCAGTCCAATACAGGCTTGAACTGGCAGCTTAATTCTTTTTTAGTGTCTACTAACTATTGACTATTTCAGGGGTAACCCTTCTTTTTGTATTAATGTTGATTTTAAAATATTACCGTGCTATAATAATGGAAAGTATTCTTATATAATTTAGGAGAGCTAATTTATGCAGGAAAATCATGATGTTTTTATCAGTTTTTCTTTTAAAGACCAGGCGAAAGCTGAGTATATTGCCAAAACACTTGTTAATACCTATAAAATAGCTTATTGGATGTGTACGCGGGATTTGATAGGCGGTGAAAATTTTAAGGGCACAATAGTAGATGCGATTGATAAAGCAAAAATCGTTGTGCTTGTTCAGAGTAGGTTTTCTATTGCCTCCAGAGAGGTTCCGAAAGAGGTTTCTATAGCACTGGATAGAAATAAAGCGGTCATTCCTTTTGTTCTTGACGATGCAGAGCTTGAGGGCGACCTTGAATATGATTTAATCGGTATTCACAGAATTGATGCAAGAAAACCGACTTTAGACGAACGTATTGAAGAACTTGCCCGTCAGATTTACGCTATGATAAATAAGACTGACGATGAAAGCGGTTGGTCGCAGAGAATGGCTCATACGAGATTACTTTCAACACCGTCTGTTATTCCCAAAAAGGTGTTTTGTGGTAGAGAAAATACTCTTAATGAGATGAAGAATCATTTCTTAAACGGAGAGCGCGTAGTATTCTTATATGGTATTGGCGGCATCGGTAAAACGCAGATAGTAAAACAGTATGTAAAGCAGTATGATAGCGATTATGATACTATTGTATTTGCTACGTTTAAGGATAGCATACTAAGTATGGTTATTGACGACGCCGTTTTTAATCTTGAACCTAATATGAGCCGTTATACAATGTCTGACGGTACTCGTGAATCTGATATTGATTTTTTTCTTCGCAAGTTAGAAAAAATCAAGAGTATAACCGACGAGCGCACTCTGATTGTTATAGATAACTTTGACGTTGAAACGGACGAGCAACTGTCAGCTTTGACTGAAGGAAATTATCATCTTATTATTACTACCAGATGCGATTACTCACGATACTATCCTACTATTAAGGTGGAAGAAATCGAATCCATAGAAGCTCTTCGTGAAATTTTTATGCTGAATTACGGCGGTTATGATGTAGACGAGGATGATGAGCTTTTAGACGAGCTTATATATCTTGTAAACAAGCATACCTATACCGTTGAGTTGTTGGCACAGCATATGGAGAACAGCGGACAAACCTTGCCCGAAATGATATCTGCATTGAAAAAAGAGGGTATACTCTCTCTCAATGAGGAAGTTCGAAGCTCAGATATGAAAAAGCACGTTGCTTATGAAAATCTGATGAAAATGTTCCGAATTTTTACCCTTAATGATGAAGAAAAACAGATTTTATTGTATCTTTCCTTTATGCCTATTGATGGCGTTAACGTACGCAATTTCAGGGAATGGGCTGATATATCTTCGTGCAAAATTATTAAAGAGCTTGAAAATAAAAGTTGGCTTATAAAAAACACTGAGGGTATTGCACTTCACCCCGTTATCCGTGACGTAGTAAAGCATGAAATTCCTGCTACTAAGGAAAATTGTATTGATTTTATAAATCGCTTTACCGTTGCAATTGATGATAAAAAAATGTGGGAGGCTAAACAATCTGATAAAATCCGTCTGGCTCAGATAGCTTTGGAAATTATCGGAAGGTTTCCTGAAATTAATAAAGACAACGAAAAGCTTTATTATTTCACTCAAACGTTGCTTAGTTTCTACGTTGATAATGAAAAAGCCATAGTTCTTGCAAAAAGATTGTATGAATACAATTTAGCTACTTATGGTGAATCTGACTTTAAAACTGCCCGTGCAGCTTTTAAATGCGGATGGGTATATTCTGTGAATCCTTACGTTGATAATTCGGTAGATGAGGCTATTTATTGGCTTGAAACGGCTGATAAAATTTTTGAGCATACACAGATGAATTCTACTGATGATATATCAAGACATACCATGACAAAAACTACTCTGTCTAAAATGTATATGATAAAATTCAAATGCACTCAAAGTATGAGTGATTATGCTTTGGCTAAGGAATATGCTGAAAATTCAATTAAACACGCAAAGGATAACTTTCCTAAAGATGATTATCATTATGCTAAGACAGGGGGAGCAAGTATGCAGCTTTCGGAGGTATTGCTTCTTGGTGGTGAAGCCCAAAAGGCACTGGAAGCCTCTGATTATGCTAAGGATATTTTGATGGAAAAATTCCGTGATGAAAATCACGTTGATATGTCCCTTGTGTATTTCACAAAAACGAATGCTTTGTTTGCACTTAATAACTATGATGAGGCTATCGTCTATGCGCAGAGAAGCGCTGATTTGTACGAAAAATACTTCGGTTCAAATCATCCGAGGATTTATGCTGCGCATTTATTGATGGGTGATTGCTACGTTAAAAAATCAATTTTATCAAGTGCCGTTGAGGAATATGAAAAGGCTTTAAAAGTGGCAAAAAATATTTTTGCTCCGGGATCAAAACAAATAACGGAGATAGAAGATAAAATTAACGCTGTTCGGTGATTTATGAAATATGATAGAGTAATTAAAGCAACCTTTGTCAATCGTCCTAACAGGTTTATAGCAAAGGTGATTGTTGACGGAAAGGAAGAAACCGCCCACGTCAAAAATACAGGACGTTGTAAAGAACTGCTTATTAAGGGCTGTAACGTATATTTAAACGAAAGTGATAATCCGCTTCGTAAAACAAAGTATGATTTAATTGCCGTAGAAAAAATTAAAGACAACGGTTCCTGTTTGCTTATAAATATAGATTCTCAGATTCCGAATAGCGTTGCTGAGGAATTTATTAAAAACGGTAATTTGTTCTCAAAGAATGCAGTGATTAAAAGAGAAGTAACATATAATAATTCGCGTTTTGACATTTTCGTCGAGGATGAAAAGGAAAAAGCTTTTGTTGAGGTAAAGGGCGTAACCTTGGAAAACGACGGAATTGCTATGTTCCCTGATGCGCCTACAGTCAGAGGCGTCAAGCACGTTACAGAGCTTATTGATGCTAAACGAAATGGTTATAGGGCAATTATATTATTTGTCGTTCAAATGAAGGGTGTAAACTCTTTTAAACCTAATGTAATAACTCATCCGCAGTTTGCTGAAATTTTAAAAGAGGCAAAAAATACAGGTGTTGAAATATATGCCGTTGACTGTATAGTAACTAAAGAATCAATCATTGCTGATTCTTATATAAAAACAGAGGTGTAGAAAATGGAAAAAATTGAACTATGGGAAAATGTTCCTGGAAATACCGATAATCCAGTCTTAGAGTACTATCCTTCTACAAGAAAAACAAGCAATACAGCGGTTGTTATTTTTCCGGGTGGCGGTTATTCGGGAAGAGCGATTTATGAAGGCAAGGGTTATGCAGAATACCTTAATACGCTTGGAATAACTGCCTTTGTGTGTCAGTACAGAGTGGCACCAAACAGATATCCGTTGCCACTGTTAGATGCAAGACGAGCTGTTCAGTATGTAAGAGCTAATGCAGAAAAATATGAAATTGACCCTGATAAAATAGGTGTAATGGGTTCGTCTGCCGGCGGTCATCTTGCGGCTACGCTTTCTACTGTTTTTGATGATTTAAGAAATGAAATACCTTCTCCTGATGAAATAGATAATGTGGATTTTATGCCAAACTTCCAGATACTTTGTTACCCAGTAATTAAACTTAAAGATTATGGACATATTGGAAGCGGTAACAATCTACTGGGTGAAAAAATGAATGATTCTAAGTGTGTCGATTCACTGTGTGCTGATGAGAGAGTGAACGAAAAAACACCAAAAGCTTTTATATGGCATACCTTTGATGATGCAGGCGTTAATGTAAAGAATAGCCTAATATATGCTACAGCTCTTAAAGATAACGGTGTTTCTTGTGAAATGCATATCTTTCCCAACGGCGCCCATGGCTTAGGACTTGCACAGTCGGATGACAGTGTTGGTCAGTGGCCTTTACTTCTTAAAAACTGGCTTAAACACTTCAATCTTCTTAAATAGGTGATATAATATGAGATATAGATTTTTACGTTTTCCCAACGGTAAACCCAAAGCGGTTACTTTCAGTTATGACGACGGATGTCGTGATGATATTAACACTGCAAAGATTTTTTCTCAGTACGGTGTTAAAGGTACTTTTAATATTAACAGCGGTTATGTAGGTCAAAGCGACTGGTATCTGAATTATGAAGAAATAAAGAAAGAAATCATTGCTCGCGGTCATGAAATTGCCGTTCACGGTGAATACCATAAAGCACCTGGTGTAGTTCCTTTGCTTGACGGAATGGTGGATTGCCTTAACTGCCGACTGCAACTTGAAAAGGAATTTGATACAATTATCAGAGGTATGGCATATCCAAATTCGGGAATAACACGCTTTCTGAACAATTCCGATTACTCTGCAGTAAAAGAGTATCTTAAAAATCTGGATATTGTTTATTCCCGAAGCCTTTGCGGCGACAATAATTCATTTGATTTACCAAACGACTGGTATAATTGGGTTCCTACCATACATCATGACAATCCTAACTCTCTTAAATGGGCGCAGGACTTCGTTCAGTTGGATAATAACAGTGGTTTTATGGCTTATCGTATGCCAAGACTTTTCTACGTGTGGGGACATTCCTATGAATTTAGAAACAAGAATAACTGGGAGCATCTTCACGATTTACTAAAAATTCTTGCTGACAGGGAAGATATCTGGTATGCTACCAATATAGAAATTTATGAATACGTTGAAGCCTTTAACAGACTTATTACTTCTGCAGACGGCAGGAAAATTTATAATCCAACTACTAAGAAAATCTGGTTAGTTCAGGATGAAAAAGACTACTGTATTGAACCTGACGAAACTTTAACTATTCAGTAAAAAATCGGACGGAATTTCCGTCCGATTTACTTTTTATATTTCGTCTGCTATGTCGTCCTCATATAACACGGTGACGCCTAACTGTTTTGCTTTGGAAAGCTTACTTCCGGCATTTTCGCCGCACAGTACGTAGTCTGTTTTTGAAGAAACCGAACTGCTTGTTTTAGCACCGAGTTCTTCAAGCCTTGCGCTAAGTTCGTCTCTTGTATATTTAGAAAATGTGCCTGTAATGACAATTTTTTTGTCAAAGAAACGTGAGCCGCTTTCTGTGGGCTTTTCTTTCTTCTGTATATCAAGAATAGTCATAAGCTGTGTGAACTCATTCATATTTTCTTGCATCTTAAAGAAGTTATGAATACTGTCGTTCATAATCTCGCCAAAGCCTTCGATTTCGGTAAAATCAAAGCCGTTACTAACAGCGGTTATAAAGCTGTCGGCATCTCCTGAAAATCTGTCTTCAATAAGCTTGGCGGTGCTTTTTCCGATGTGGTCAATGTTCATAGCCACAAGCAAGTTCGTCAGTGTTGTATGACGTGATTGCTCAAGGGATAACGCAAGATTATTAAAGGATTTTTCACCGAAGCCTTCCATAGTGACGATTTCATCTTTATGCTCAGTCAGTGTATAAACGTCAGATAGATTTTTAAGCCAACCAAGACTCATAAATTTTTCTAAAGTCTGCTCAGAAAGTCCGTCTATATTAAGAGCGTTTTTGCTTACAAAATGGGTGAATTTCTTTACTTTTTTACCCGCACACGTTGGATTTTTACAGTAAAGAACTTCAATTATTCTGCCTCCGTTTTCAGTGGTGGAGATTTCTGTAGCTGCGTTACAGATAGGGCAGTGCTGTGGGAAAGAGAGCGTATATTCTTCACTATGGACGGTAAGATTTTCTTCAACGTGAGGGATAATCATATTGCGCTTGGAAACCATTATTCTGTCGCCCTTGTTAAGCTTTAATTCTTTTACAAAGGTCATATTGTGAAGTGAAGCACGTTCAACTATGGTATTGTCAATTTCCACAGGCGAGAATATTGCTACGGGGGTTAATTGACCTGTTCTGGAAATGTTCCATTCAACGTTATTTAGTACCGTTTCAAAATGAGGGTCTGAAAACTTGAAGGCGATACCGTCGCGAAAATGGTGTGAGGTTCTTCCGAGTCCTGCTGAAAAAACAGCATCGTCGTAAAAGAAAACGATACCGTCAATTGGAAGACCTTTGTTTTCTGCAATTTTTTTAAGCGCAAAAATATGCTCGGTGATTTCTTCCGTACCCGTTTCTGTAGAAAGGTTCACAGACGGTATACGGTCGAAACCGAAGCTGCTAAGCTTATCCATTCGCTCACTTCGAGAGATTATATCTTCGAATCCCTCAAGCACATTAAATGGCATAAACTTTATGTTACGCTCTTTACAAACGGAAGAATCAAGCTGTCTTACAGAACCTGCGGCAAGATTTCTGGGTGTTGAAAATTTATCCTCGTCATTGTCAATTTTTTCATTGATTTCTTCAAAGGTGGCAATATCGATATAAGCTTCACCCGTAATGCGAATTAGATTTTTAATCGGTATTGTTTTAGGGATATTGTTAAAAACACGGGCGTTATGGGTAATAACCTCGCCCTCGGTTCCATTACCGCGCGTTGAAGCTTCGGTAAGCTGTCCGTTTTGGTAAACAAGCTCAACGGTGAGCCCGTCGATTTTAAGCGCCAAATAGCCGTCGTTATCAAGGAGCATCTTCTTTATATCTTCGGGGTCTTTTGTCTTTGCGAGACTAAGAAGGGGAATAGCGTGGATAACCTTGGGAAGAACGCTGAGTACCGTATGACCCACACGCTGAGTAGGGGAGGAAGCGAGTATAATACCCGTCTGGCTTTCAAGTAGGGAAAGCTCGTCAAAAAGCTTATCGTATTGAGCGTCAGAAATGGAAGGAGTTCCTAAATTGTAATACTCGTTGGAACACTTCGAAAGGTATTCCACAAGATATTTAATTCTGTCTGTTTTTTCCTTAATGGTCATAGCTGATTCTCCTGTCGTAAAATAGAGGTTTTGTATTTTTTGGGAGTCTGACCTGTATATTTTTTAAAAGCTCTGTTGAAATTAGGACAATTATTAAAGCCGCATTTAAGCGCTACTGATATTACGGAATCTTCAGGGTTATCAATAAGCAACTGAGTGGCTAAACGAATCCGCTTTTCTACTATGTAGTCCCAAAGACGTGTGCCTGTCTGTTCGCGGAAAATATTAGAAAGATAATTAGGACTAAGCTCTGCTATGGTAGAAATTTTTTCAAGAGTCAGTTCATCTGTCAAATGAGAATCAATATAATCAAAAGCCTTTTTCAAGGATTTGTGAACTTTGATTGCGCTATCGCTGTTTTTCTTTTCGACTTTAATGTCGCAGTAGTTAGTGTTTCCTGCAATAATCAGTATTATGTCAAGACAGGCTTTCAAAACCGAAATTTCATATCCCTGTTTTTTTGTAGCAAATGCTTCTATAATATTTGACAGTTGATTGCGCACCGTCTGAGCAACAGGGCTGGAAGCGGGGATTCGATTATTGAACTGTTCGGAATGAGAGGTGAAAAAACTATAGGCGTCAAGAAGTGATGAGTATGGCATAAAAGCATTAAACGTATCAGCGTCAATCTGTAGCACTGAAAAAAGAGCGTTACTGTCAGAATTGATTACTTCTTTGTCGTCGTTTTGTGAAAATACAAGTATATCGCCTTGATGAAGATTAAAGATACGTGATGAAATTTCCAGATTACAACGTTGCGACTGTAAATACCAAATTTCAAAATAAGCATACTGATTGGTAAATCGGGTATGCATACCTGCGAATATCGTATTGTTTGTGAGCCTTAATACGACGTCGCCCTCTTTATTATATATGTAGTTGTCAATGGCTTTCAGAGAATACATAAAAACACCCGTAAGTTTATAAAATTTGTGAAATTGAATCAATATTTAAATATTTTAAGATTCGAAAACTGCCGATTTTGGTTAATTTTTCAGTGGACTTGTGCATTTTTTACATCAAAAACCATTAAAATTATACTCTGCGTTAATTAAATTGTCAATGAATTTAACAAATTCAACAAATACAATTCATAAATTCGTAATATTGTTTATAAAATTCGGTATATTTTTGTTGATTTGTAGCTATAAAAATAGTATGCTATATAGGAAGTATAATGCATTATTGGGTAATTTTGTGTTTTTTTGACAAATTATGTAGTTAATACTTCGTATTAAAGTTTGGAGTGAAGAAAATATATGAGAATAGGCTTAAAGATTCTGTCTGTGTTCTTGATGGGTATTTTTTTGATTTTTTGTCTTGCGTCATGTAAGGATAAAGACAATAAGGACGGCGGTTCTGCGGCAGATATTTCTTCAGGTAACAATTCTTCTTTAAACTCTGATAGCTCAGGAAGTAAAAACGACGGAAGCGGAATTGACGTTAACGATATTTTCGGAGAAAGTTCTTCCTCAGACGTTGGTTCTTCTTCCGAAAGCCAAGGCAGTGAATCTGAGTCCTCTTCAAGCCAGTCGGAATCCGACAGCAGTTCGTCCGACGGTAACCAATCTGAAAAGGAATTTGATTACGAAGATAAATCGGTGTGGACCGACCCAGTTTAGTTCTGCTAATATTTTACGGCTTTCGCCGTGTTAAGATATTAAATATAAATGCGAGGGTGGCAAAATGAAAAAGAAAACATTACGCTTGTTGGCGTGGCTGTTAGTATTTGTTGTTCTTGTTTCATCGGCTTCTGCTGTTGTTATGGCAGCTCCCGAAGAACAGCAGACTACAGGCACAATCGACCAGGCAACAGTTGACAGTGTTGTTTATGGTACTGACTACGTGTCTTACCAAAACAAAAATGCTTCTGTGAATAATGCGACGGAGGATATAGTTATTCCTGCTATCAATTATTCTGCAGAAAGCGACAGCGGAGTTGCTAAGGGTGAAATTTACGGTGAACAGGATGTTCTCATTTGGGAAAGCGAAAAGGGTAGCGTAAGCTACAGCTTCAATGTTCCTGCCGATGCTATTTATAATTTCACTTTGGAGTATGTTCTGTTAGACTCATCTGAAAGGGACCTTGATTTCGGTATTATGATTGACGGGGAATTTCCTTTTGATGAAGCAAACCGTCTTGAACTGCCGAGAATTTGGACTGATGCTACTGAATTCAGAGTTGACGAAGTTGGCAACCAGTTTGCTTCTGAGCAGATGTCCTATCAGGGTTTTGTTAAGAAGTCCGCTTTTGATGCATCGGGCGCTTCCGTGTATCCAATGGAATTCTTTATGTCTGCAGGTAATCATACGATTACCATTGTAGTTAATTCAGAAGCTTTGGCTATTAAGAGTGTTGCTCTTACTGTTCCTGATTCATCTGCTCCTACATATAAAGAGTTGGCTGAAGAGTATGCCGCTAAGGGTTATAAGAGTGCTACAGGCGCGCCTATCGTAATTGAAGGCGAGAACGCCGATTTGAAGAGCACAAGGTCCTTGGTTCCTTATGCTGACAATTCTTCTAACCTCGTTACTCCTTCTAGCCCGACTATTTCGCAGATTAACTATATCGGTGGTACTAACTGGAAGCTTCCTAATGAGGAAATTACATGGTACATAGAGGTTCCTGCTGACGGACTTTATAAATTAGGTATTAGATTTAAGCAGGACCAGGTTATTAACGGTTTTTCCTACCGTCATCTTCGTATAGACGGCAAAACACCGTTTGCTGAGTGTACCAATCTTCAGTTTAACTATGACACCAAATGGCAAGACTTTAAGTTTGGCGATGAAAACGGTGAGTATGAATTTTATCTTACTGCAGGTACGCACAAGCTTTCTCTTTCAGGTACTATGGGTAACCTTGCTCCCTCATACTATAAATTAAAAGAAATCACTTCCAATATCGGTAATCTTTATCTTGAAATAGTAATGATTACCAGTGAATCTCCTGACCGTAACCGTGACTATGAGCTTTTCAAGACTGTTCCTCAGTTTAATGAAAGACTTACTCTTTATTCACAGCAGTTGGGCGAACTCGTTGCAGAAATGCAGAACCTTTCGGGTGAAAAGGGAAGTAGCTATATTGCTGCTATGAACAATATGGCACGTGTACTTGATTCAATGGTGAAAGAAAAGTACGACTCTCACCTTTATGTTTCTGACTACTTTACTCAGTACACAACCTTGAGTTCCTGGCTTTACGAAATGCAGGCTATGGCTCTTTGTTTAGATCAGATTCAGTTGGTGCCCTCAGACAGTGAGTTTGATTTTAAAGAAAGCAATTTCTTCGGCAAACTTGCTTTCGGCACACGCCGTTTCCTTGCTTCCTTCGATGAAGCATACAGCAGAATTTCTGTTTCTAAAGAGGGTGGCAAAACTATTAAGATTTGGGTTAACTGGGGTCGTGACCAGGCTCAGGTTCTTAACAATCTTATAAATGAATCTTTCGTTCCTTATGCTGAGGAAGAACTTGGATATCCCGTTAGCGTTAACCTTGAACTTGTTAATGCCGATATTATTAAAGGTATGCTTTCTGGTAATGCGCCTGACCTTTCGTTACATATGGCGCGTTCTACTCCTGTAAACCTTGCTCTTCGTGGCGCCTTGGTTGACCTTAAGCAGTTTGATGACTATGAGGAAACCTTAGAGCGTTTCGGCGATACCGCTTCTGTGCCTTATGAATATAACGGAGGCGTTTACGCACTTCCTGACCAGCAGTCTTTCTATATAATGTTCTACAGAACCGACATATTCGAACAGTTGGAAATTGAGCCTCCGACTCTTGAAAATCCTTGGTCATGGGAAGATTATCTTGCAGTTACTGCTGTTTTACAGCGTAATAATATGAATTCATATTTGCCATACACAAAAATTTCAAACGCAGCAGTCGTTAATACGGGTGTTGGCGGTCTTAGCTTGTTCTGTTCAATACTTATGCAGTTTGGCGGCGAGATTTATAACGAAGCAAGAGATTATTGCTTACTTGATTCTCCTACGTCACTTCAGGCATTTACTTACTGGACTGATATGCATACTAAGTATAAGATTCCTACCGAAGCAAGTTTCTATAACCGTTTCCGCGTAGGTACTATGCCTCTTGGTATAATGGCATATACACAGTACACCACTCTTGCTGAAGCTGCTCCTGAAATTGCAGGACGTTGGGCTATCGCTACAATTCCAGGTGTAGAGAGAACCGACGAAAACGGCAATACGTATATTGACCAGACCATTTCGGGTTCAGGTACAGGCTGTTCGATTCTTGAAACAAGTGAAAATCAGCTTGAAGCGTGGACCTTCCTTAAGTGGTGGACGGCTGCAGATACTCAGTCACGCTACAACACTAACGTTGAGTCTATTATTGGTACTATTTCACGTATTACTACCGCTAACCTTAAAGCTTTTGAAGATATGGCTTGGGAACGCGGCGACCTTGAAATTCTTCTGAAACAGCGTGAGTGGATTGTAGAAGTTCCTGAGGTTCCTGGTAGTTACTACGTTTCCCGTTCTGTTGACCAGGCTTTCTGGAACGTTGTTAACGTTGAGCGTACCGCCAAGGATGCTCTTACAAAATGGGCGCTTGAGGCAAATAATGAAATTGAGCGTAAAATCGCTGAATATAGCTGAGGAAGGAGGAGCAATATCTGATGGCTACTAAAGTTAAAAAAATTGAAAGTAAACAGATGAGCTTTAGGGAAAGTATTCCTTATTACGTGCTTATAGCTCCTTTCCTTATTCTGTTTATATTATTTACCGTATTACCTATTATCGCTTCTGTTGTTCTTAGTGTATTCAACTTCGATATGATTAAAACACTTGAATTTAACGGACTTGATAACTACCTTAGATTATTGATAGATGACCAGATATTCGTTACAACCGTTAAAAATACACTTGTTTTCGCCGTTGTAACAGGTCCTATCGGTTTCTTACTTGCATTCGTACTTGCTTGGTTTATCAATGACTTCTCTCCCTTTATCAGAACACTGCTTTCCTTTATGTTCTACTGTCCTTCACTGGTTGGTAACGCCTACTTTATCTGGCAGGTTGCCTTCAGTAGCGACAGCTACGGTTACATAAACAGTATTTTGCTTTCGGCAGGATTTATACAAGAGCCTATATATTGGCTGTCTAATTCGGACTACCTTATGCCTATTATCATTATCGTTCAGTTGTGGCAGAGTATGGGCGTATCCTTCCTAGCTAATATTTCAGGTCTGCAAAATGTTAACGGAGAGCTTTACGAAGCAGGTGCTATTGACGGTATCCGTAATCGTTGGCAAGAGCTGTGGTATATCACACTTCCTGCAATGCAGCATATGTTATTGTTCAGTGCAGTTATGCAGATAGCAAGTGCTTTCTCTGTAAGTGCTATTGCAGTTCAGATGGCAGGTTATCCGTCTGTTAACTATTGTGTTGATACTATTGTTTCTTATCTTTCTGACGTTGGTGGTACACGTTACGAAATGGGTTATGCTTCTGCAATGTCAGTTGTTCTTTTCGTAATGATGGCTCTTTCACGTTGGCTTATTAAGAAGCTTATTAATGGAATTGGTAAGTAAGGAGGGGAGTAAAGAATGTTTGGTGCTAAAGAATACAATTCATCCGGCAAACGTGTATTTATGAAGGTTACTAAAAAGAATCAGGCAAAACGTTATACACGTTCTAAGGTTGGTAACTTTTTCTATATTTTATTCCTTGTTGCTTTCGGTGCTTTTTCTGTACTTCCTTTGATTTACTCCGTTGCAACCTCCTTCAAGCCTTTGGACGAACTTATGATTTTCCCTCCAAGCTTTTTCGTTATTCGTCCTACTACTGCAAACTATCTTGCGCTTCCCGGCTTGCTTTCTAACCTTAGAGTTCCGCTTTCAAGATACGTATTTAACAGTCTTTTCGTAGCTGTATTTACAACCTTCCTTTACGTTATTATTGCTACGATGGCTGCTTTCGTTCTTGCGCGAAGCGAAATTAAGGGTAAAAACATTATATTTACTCTCGTACAGTTCGCGCTTTTGTTTAACGCTTATACACTTGGTATTCCGCGTTATCTTATATACTCATATACCAATATGATTGATACTTATTGGGTAATGATTCTTCCGCACATTGCTTCTACTATGGGTGTTTTCCTTATGAAGCAGTATATGGAAGGAGCCGTACCCGTAGCGTTGCTTGAAGCCGCCCGAATAGACGGAGCCGGTCCTTTCAGAATTTTCTGGCAGATAGTTCTGCCAATCGTTAAGCCTTGTTTGCTTACACTTACATTGTTCGGTTTCCGTGACGTATGGGCTGCTATTCCCGACGGTACTGTTTTCAGTGAAACACTCAAAACTTTACCTACTATTATGTCACAGATAACCTCAGGTGGTATTGCCCGTTCGGGTAGTGCTATGGCTGTTACTGTTATTATGATGATTCCTCCTATTCTCGTTTATATGATTTCTCAGAGTAGTATTAAGGAATCCATGAGCAGTGCGGGTATTAAGGGATAAGGAGGAAACGTAAATGAAAAAGAATAGTGTTCGTTTTATATCAGTTCTCCTTGCTCTTATACTTCTCGTAGGTGTAATACCTGCTTCGGCAATCGGTATATATAAGGAAACGTCTGACATACCTTATGATACCATTACTTATTGGGAACATGCTAACGTATCTACAAATGACGCTGTAAGAGCAACAGCTATGTATGATTATTATAAGACGATTTATAACGAGGATATGGCTGATGTCAATATAACTTCATTCAGTGATGTTACTATTGATGAAAATGACAATATTTATATCCTTGACGGAGATGCTTCGCAGATACATATTCTTGATAAGTCTTATAACTTTGTCAGAACTATTACAGAGATTGTAGACGAGGCTACCGGTGAGACTTATGATTATAAAGGTGCGCAGGGCTTTGTAATTTCTGCTGAAAATGTGCTTTATATATGTGATACGGAAAACAGCCGTGTTATTTTGTGTGATACCGATGGTAAGTTTAAGTCCCTGCTTTTACTTCCTGAATCAACACTTATTCCTACTGGCTTTGAGTACCGCCCACAAAAGATAGCAGTTGACTCAAGTAATTATATCTATGTTCTTAGCGAAGGCTCTTATTACGGTGCAATACTTTATTCTCCTAAGGGCGATTTCCTTGGCTTCTACGGCGCTAATACCGTTAAAACTACGGTGCTTCAGTTGTTTGCTCAGTTGTGGGAAAAAATTACAATGACTGATGCTATAAGAGAAATTTCCGCTAAGAAACTTCCTTTCCAGTTTACCGACCTTTACGTAGATAAGCAGGATTTCATTTATACTGCAACAGGTCGAACACAGAAAACTGTTGAGAAAGGTCAGATTAAGCGTTTAAGCCCAGGTGGTATTAATATCCTTGAATCTGATGATGTTACTTTCGGATTACATCAACCTATTCATCTTCGTAGCGATGGACGTTATCCTGATATAGCAGGTCTTGCTGTAAGTGAAGATAATTACATCTATTCATTTGACGTAAGTACCGGTTATATTTCAATATTTGATAACGATTGCCACATGCTTAATACCTTTGGCGGCGGTGCGGCTAACTACGTATCAAACGTTGCCGGTATTCAGGACGGTACTTTCCAGTCTATTTCTGCTATTGATTTGACGTCGAACAAGGATATCGTTGTTCTTGATAAGGTTAAGAACTGTATTACAATCTTTAAGATTAACGATTACGGTTCTCTCGTAATGCTTGCTAATACTCTTACCAGAAACGGTGACTACGAAAAGGCTTTCGGCTATTGGGAAGAAGTTCTCACTATGGACCGTTTCAGTCAGGTGGCTTATTCGGGTATCGCTAAGACCTATTATGCGGCAGGCGATTATGAAAACGCTATGATATATGCTGAGATGGGATATGATTATGATACGTATTCACTCTCTTACGACTTCGTTCGTCGAGCATATATTGAAAAGAATGTATATCTGTTTGCTGCTATAATAGTAGTTGTGGTTGCCGCGATAGTTCTCTTCATTCTTTACAAGCGCAAGAAAAATCTTGTGATTATCAAGAACAGAGAGCTTAAACTTCTCTCACGTGTAATGCTTCATCCGTCTGAGGTTATTACTGAGGTTAAAGAGAAAAAGCGCGGTTCCGTACTTATTGGCTTGATTCTTATTGTTGTTTATTACATAACAGCAACCTTAAAAGAAACTAACAGTGGCTTCTTATTTAAGAATCCCTCTAATACAAGCTTTAACTCACTTCTTGTTTTGTTACAGACTTTGGGTATAGTTGTTCTTTGGACAATTTGTAACTGGGCTATCTGTACACTTCAGGAAGGTAAAGGAAAGATGCGCGAAATATTCGTAGTAACTTCGTATTCCATAGTTCCTTTGATTATTTCGAATATTGTCTACATCATTGCTTCTAATGTAATTCTTGAAAGTGAAGCTGCATTCCTTTCTATCTTCGTAACAGTTATGGAACTCTTTACCGCGTTTATTCTCATAACCGGTACGCTTATTATCCACGACTATACCTTCGGTAGATTTGTAGGCACTACCATTCTTTCCGCACTTGCAATGCTGATAGTAGTTTTCTTGGCTATTGTAATTGTTATACTTGTTCAGCAGGTTGGAATGTTTGTCGGTACTATATACCGTGAATTTGTTTATCGATGAAAGGAGAGAACTGATAATGAAAAACTTATTAAAAAGAATATCTTTAATCGTTGTTTGTCTGTTAATGGTTCTCTCTTGTACTGCCTGTGGAGACAGCAACAATCTTGTTTCTCCTAAGGTTTTCAATCCCGACCATGCTAATAATGTTGTTAATTCATTTGTTGCAGCCGAAAACGATACTTATCAGCTTAAATGGGATAAGGAAAATAAGAGAATTCTTCTTTATAACAAGATTCTTGATAAAACCTATTGTAATACTCCAAGCGAAGTTATGGACCCTGCCTATGCAGAGTCGGGTAAGGTAGTTCATCCTAAGCTCAACACTTCTCTTATTGTGGAATACGTACATACAGAGGACTATACCACGAAGACGGCAAGTGTTTATGTTGCTTCACTTAACAAAAGAACCTATGAAGTTGAAAAGATTGAAAACGGTTTCAAAATTGTTTACCATCTTGACAATCTGGGCATTACCGTTCCTGTTTCCTATATTCTTCTTGAGGACGGAATGAAGATGTCTGTTAATGCAAATGAAATTTGCGAAACTCCAGATGAATACGTTTACCGTATTTCTTTCGCGCCTTTCTTTGTGTCAACTCCCATAGTTGCTGATGATTCATACCTTTTCTATCCATCAGGCTCCGGCGCTATTATTAACGCTAATAATAAGGCTGAAATCAGTACTTATATATCCGAGGACGTTTATGCCGAAGACGGTATTGTTAATAAATATTCAAACGTTATTGCTTCTAACGTTGAGTATATCCGTATGCCAATATTTGGTTCTAAAAACGGTAACAGCGGTATGCTCGGTATTATCTCCGAGGGTGCTGAGAATGCTCTCCTTGACGGCGATATCGGTAATGAAAATATAGGCTATTCCGGAATTTATCCAACCTTCTATGTTCGTGGTGCTAATCAAGCAAGTAAGGTTCTTAACGGTCTTCAGTACAGTAACCATTATGCTGATACAACTTTTTCAGTCTGCTATTATCCTCTTGAAGACGAAGAAGCAAACTATGTTGGTATGGCTAACAGATACCGTAAATTCCTTCTTGAAGAAAAGGGAATGACCGATAAGGAGGAAAAAGCTTCGGCAAGTATTTCTCTTGTGGGAGGTACACTTCTTGATACATCCTTCTTAGGAATGCCTACCACTGAGGTATTTGCAACCACCACTGTTAAGGAAGCTCAGGAAATTCTTTCTGATTTGAATGCATCATTAAAGCTTCCTATCGTTGCAGACCTGTTCGGCTTTGGAAGTTCCGGTCTGGATGTAGGTAAACCCGCAGGTGATTTAAAGATTGCAAAGAAAATCGGCTCTGATGCAGAAATGAAAACCTTGGCTGCTAAATGTCAGGAGTTAGGAATTGACCTGTATTTTGACTATGATATAATGCACTTCAATTCTAACGGACAGGGGCTTACCGTTACCCGTGGCGGTTCTGCGAAGGGACCTGGTCTTATCTACTCCCGATGGGGTAGTTATACCTTAGGCAATTCCTATACTGATGAACGTATGTATCTTGTAGCCCGTGACGAGCTTATAAATCTTGCTGCTAAAACCGTTAAAGATGCAAAATCTATGAATCTTTCGGGTATTTCTTACAGAAAGATTACCTCAAAGGCTTATTCTGATTACTCAATTAACCGCAGTATCGCTAAGGCTAATATGGCTGCAGACGTTACCACTATATTGAATAATGCATCTAAAGAGGGAATGAAGGTTCTTGCTAATCAGGCTAATGATTACGCAGCTATCGCTTCTGATGCTATAATAGACGCTCCTATTTCTTCATCTCATTCTTATATTTTTGATTATGACGTTCCCGTTTATCAGATGGTATTTAAGGGTTATGTAAGTATGTACGGTGCAGCTCTCAATATGGCTACAAAGCGTGACTTAACCCTTCTGCGCTGTATAGAAGGCGGCGTTGGAATAAAATATACCGTAACGAACAACTTCAGTAACAAGCTTCTTAATTCACATTATCAGATATTTAATACTCTGTTGTATAGTGACAATAAAGATGAGATTGTTGAAACTGTAAATGCTAATGCGGATTTCTATGATGCAATTAATGACGCTCATATTGATAATCATATTTGTATTACAACAGACGTCAGAAAAGTAGTATATGATAATGGCATAAACGTTTACGTTAATTACGGTGAAACGGATTATGTGACCGATATGGGTGTTGTTCCCGCAGGTTCTTACATTTATGGAAAGGGGGTTAATCAGTAATGTCTGATACAGTAGTTAAAAAACCGAAAAAGAGTATACAGGCAAGAGGTATAGAAGCTCTTAAGGAAAGATACGGTTGGATTTGTGTGGCACACTGGGTATTCGGTCTTGTCGTGTTCTTCATTCTTCCTATTCTTCAGTCCTTGTTTTATACCTTCTGTGACGTAACTCTGCAGACAGGTCGACTTGATACCAAGTGGATTGGATTTGAGAATATTAAATATATTTTCACTGAAAATGCCGACTATTCTGATAACCTTCTAAAGAGTGTAGGTACTTTTGCTTACTCTTTCCCGATTATTTTGGTGCTTAGTCTTATTTTGGCTTTAATGCTTAATCAGAAATTCAAAGGAAGAGTGTTCTTCCGTGCTATTTACTTCTTGCCTGTTATTATTGCAAGTGGTGTTATTCTTGGTACCATTATCGGTGACCAGAGTATTTCTTCTACTTCGGGTACGGATGAAGCTGTTTCTGCTAATATGATTAATGTTAAAGAATTGGTTGAATGGACGGGATTACCCGAAAAAATCGGCGGATATTTCCAAGATGCTATTAACAAGATTATGAATCTTGTTTGGCAGTGCGGTGTACAGATTATTCTCTTTATTGCAGGTATGCAGTCAATTCCTGACCTTTATTATGAAGTTTCTAAGGTTGAAGGCGCTACCGCTTGGGAAGAATTTTGGTATATTACTTTCCCGTCTCTTTCACGTGTAATAGTTCTCGTAACTGTATTTACGATGGTAGAGCTTATGACTTCTCAAACCGACAAGGTTATTGCTCAGGCCTATAACCTTATAAGCTCTCAGCAGTTCGGAAGAAGCTCTGCGATGCTTTGGGTATACTTCTTGATAATCGGCGCGATACTCGGTGCAATACTCGGCGCATTCAATCGCTTCTGCGCTAAGAAATGGGAATAAGGAGGTTTATGTGTTATGAAAGAAAAATTTGCTAATTTATTAAGCTATTTTACAAAAACCTCCAGTGACGGTACAAAAACCTTTTCCCTTTATAAAACCAAAAGAATGACAACGAGCGTTCTTATTTCTCTTTTCAGATATGCATTGCTTATATCTGTTAGCTATGTTGTTTTATATCCTTTGTTTTATATGATTTCCAACTCGGTCAAGGATTTGATTGACTGGTATGACCCTAACGTTTTCTGGATTCCTAAGCATTTTACAGGATTTTGGTATAAGTGGGCATACGAATCTTTGGATTTTTTAAGCGCTCTTAAAAATACCATTTTATTTGAAATGGTTGCTGCATTCTTAGAGATTATTTCCTGTTCTCTTGCGGCTTACGGTCTTGCCAGATTTAAGTTTAAGGGAAAAAACATTCTTATGGTTTTACTTATTCTTACAATTCTTGTTCCTGACCAGATGATTATTATTCCTAAGATGATGAACTTCTCTAATCTTGATTTCCTTGGTATAGTTAGTCTTATTAGTGAAGTGTCTGGCACTGCTATACGAATCAATATTCTTAATACGGGTTTTGTATTCTATTTACCTTCGCTCTTTGCTATAGGCCTTCGCTCAGGTATTATCATTTATATCTATATGCAGTTCTATAAAGGACTTCCCAGAGAGCTTGAAGAAGCAGCGTGGATTGACGGTGCAGGTCTTTTCAAGACATATACAAAAATTGCATTGCCTTCTTCGGGCGTTGTAATTACTACAGTTTCAATTTTCTCTATTATCTGGCATTGGAATGATTATTATCTCGCTATAATGCTTATGAATAGCTATAATGCTATGCCTCTTGCCGTTCGTCTTTCGAACGTTAAAGATATTATGCAGACGCTATACAACGTATGGGGCGGATATAAGATGACAGCCACACAGTGTGCTTGTTGTATACTGTTTATAACTCCAATGCTCATAATGTATATTTTCTTACAGCGAAAATTCGTTAAGAGTATCGACCGTGTAGGTATTACAGGTTAATAAAAAAGTGGTATTGGCTCAGCCAATACCACTTTTTAGTTTATGGATTTAATTAAATAAGTTCTTTCGTGTAGTTTTCTAAAGCCTTTAGCTTTTCAGAACACGTTTCGTCAGTTTTAGCAACGGCGCTAAGATAGAATTTGATTTTTGGTTCGGTACCTGACGGACGGGCGATTAGTGAGCAACCATCAGCAGTCTCGAAAGAAAGAACGTTAGAAGATGGCAACTCGATTTTTGAGGTTACACCGGTCAGACAATTTGTTTGAACCGAATTATCATAGTCGCAGATTTTAACGGTTTTTTCACCAAGAATTTCAGTAGGAGGACATTTGCGCAGGTTATCCATAATTTCAGATATATGCATCATTCCTGCTGCGCCTTCAAAGGTATAATTCTTTTGTGAACAGTAGAAATATCCGTATTCCTTATAGATGCTGTCAAGTACGTCAACAAGGTTTTGATTTTTTTGCTTATAATATGCTACCATTTCGCAGATAAGCATTGAAGCAACTACCGCGTCCTTATCTCTGACGTAGCTACCTGCAAGATAACCGTAGCTTTCTTCGAAACCGAATATATATCTGCTTTCTTCGCCGTTTTTCTCCAGTAAGCCAATCTGTTCGCCGATAAATTTAAAACCGGTCAGAACGTCAATAAGCTCAATATTATGGGCGTCTGCTATTTTTTTGCAAAGCTCGGTTGTTACGATTGTCTTAACGGCTATGGGGTTAGATGGCATTGTGCCTGTGGCTGTACGTCTCTCAATTATATAGCTTAAAAGCAAGGCGCCAACGTCATTTCCGGAGAAAAGCTTGTATTCGCCGTTATGTCTGACAGCAATACCTACACGGTCGCAGTCAGGGTCGGTAGCAAGAAGTAAATCCGGCTTTACCGTTTCTGCAAGTTTTAACGCAAGTTCAAACGGCTGTTTGATTTCGGGATTTGGATACGGTGCGGTAGGGAAGTTACCGTCAGGTAATTCCTGCTCTGATACGATAGAAACGTTCTTTATACCGATTCTGTCAAGAATGGCTCGAACAGGTTTGTTTCCGCTACCGTGAAGAGGTGTGTATATAACGTTAAGACCTGAAAGGTCGATATCCTTTGCTACGGAGCATTTCTGTACTTCGTCAAGATAACTTTCAATAACATCATTTTCAATATATATGATTTTGCCTTCGTTAACGGCAGTGTGGAAATCCATAGATTTTATTCCGTCAAATATATCTACCTTATTCATTATAGAAAGCACGTATTTACTTGCTTCAAGATTCAACTGACATCCGTCGCTTCCGTAAGCCTTGTAGCCGTTGTATTTAGCAGGGTTATGACTCGCGGTAATAACTACGCCCGCGTCACATCCAAAATAACGTACGGCATAAGAAAGCATAGGAGTGGGCATAAGCTCCTTGTAAATATATACGGTGATTCCGTTTGCGGCAAAGATTGAAGCTGCGGTACGCGCAAAAACGTCAGATTTAATTCGGCTGTCATAAGCAATTGCAACCTTACCATTTTTACTTACTGAATTAACATACTCACTAAGTCCCTGTGTAGCCTTGGATACGGTATATACATTCATTCTGTTGGTACCCGCACCGATTTCTCCGCGCAGTCCGCCAGTGCCGAATTCAAGGTCTTTGTAAAATCTGTCTGATATGGCGTCCATATCGTCTCTGATAGAAACAAGTTCGTTTTTAATATCTGGGTCTAACGTTGCTTTTTCTAACCAGAGATTATATTTTTGTGTTATCATCTGTTTGCTCCTTTCGTGTGTAAATATATACAGATGTACATATATAATAATATAATTTTCAGTAAAATATGTCAATAGGATTTATGGCAAAAATAATATATAATTAATATATTGACAAATTTTAAATATTATGTTAGAATATCTGCAATAAAAGATAGAGGCGCGGTTAATTATCAGTAATCTGAGGTTTAATGCCCGACGGGGAAATGTTTCAGACGAAAGGAGTTGCCGCCGAAGATGAGCCTTGGTGAAGGTGATTCTGGTAGTGCGAAATAATATTTGTACTACTGTCGCATTTTTTAATGCGGAGTGCTATCGAAACAGGATATTTGCATAGCTTATATGTCTGATTTTGGTAGCCGATTTGTCGGCTATTTTTTATTGTAAAAATATTTTGGAGGATAATATTATGAAAAAATCAGTTTTTACTGGAATTGCAACCGCTCTTGTAACTCCTCTTAATAAGGATGGTATTGATTACGAGGCTTTCGGCAGACTTATTGATTGGCAGATAGAAGAAGGTGTAAACGCTCTTGTCGTTTGCGGTACTACGGGTGAGGGTTGTACGCTTACAGATGATGAGCATAGAGCGGCGATTGATTTCAGTGTTAAAAAGGTGGCTGGTAGAGTTCCTGTTATTGCAGGTACAGGTTCTAATGATACTGCATATGCTATCGAACTGACAAAACACGCTTGTGAGTGTGGAGTGGACGGTGTGCTTGTTGTAACACCCTATTATAACAAAGCTACTCAAAAGGGACTTATTGAAATGTTTACAGCTATCGCTGACGCGTCAACGGCTCCTGTGATTCTTTATAACGTTCCGTCAAGAACAGGATGTAATATCGAGCCTAAGACAGTAGCAGTACTTGCTGAGCATCCAAACATCGTAGCTATTAAGGAAGCTTCGGGTAATATTTCTCAGATTGCTGAGGTTATTCATCTTGCCGGTGACAAAATAGACGTATATTCAGGCAACGACGACCAGATAGTACCTATTCTCGCTTTAGGCGGAAAGGGCTGTATATCGGTTCTTTCAAATCCGCTTCCTAAAAAGAGCGTAGAGATTTGTGATAAATTTTTTGCAGGTGATGTAGCGGGAGCAGCAAAACTACAGCTTGAGCTTTTACCGCTGATTAACGCTCTTTTCTGTGAGGTTAATCCTATTCCTGTAAAATCTGCTATGGCTGTTATGGGCTTTTGCGATGAATACCTCCGTTCTCCTCTTACCGTTATGGAAACCGACCACCGCAATATGCTTATTGAAGAAATGAAAAAACAGGATTTGGTTTAAATATGTTAAGTAAAAATATTACCGTTTCTCATAACGGTACTTTGAATTTTGCAGGATATAACACAATAGAACTTGCAAAAAAATATTCAACGCCACTTTATCTTATGGATGAAGATATGATTAGAGAAAGAATAAGAGTTTATAAAAAAGCTCTTTGCGATTTCTTTCCGGAAGGCTCTGTGCCTGAGTATGCAAGTAAGGCGTTTTCCTGTAAGAGAATTTACGAAATAGCTAATGAAGAGGGAATTAACGTCGATGTTGTTTCCGTAGGGGAATTATATACTGCTTTTAAGGCGGGTTTCCCAATGGAGAGGTGCTTCTATCACGGAAACAGTAAAAGCGTACAGGATATAGAATTTGCTATTGATAAAGGCATTGGTTGCTTCGTTGTAGATAATGCAGATGAGCTTTCGCTGATAAATAATATTGCCGAAAACCACGGCGTTATGCAGAAGATTATTTTAAGGGTCACTCCTGGGATTGACCCTCATACTCATAAAAAAATTTCCACAGGTTCGGTAGAGTCTAAATTCGGAATACCTATTGATGATGACGCGCTGGAAGCTACCCGCATAGCGCTTAATTGTAAAAATATTTCTCTTGAGGGCTTTCATTGTCATATCGGTTCTCAGATATTTGAGTCTGAACCTTTCGTAACTGCCGCAAAGGTTATGATTAAATTTATGGCACAGGTAAGGGATAAACTGGGTTTTACTGCTACTACCCTTAATCTTGGTGGCGGATTTGGTGTGCAGTACACTGAAAATGACCCTGTAATAGATTATCGTGCAAGAATTAAGGAAGTTGCTGTAGCAGTTAATGAAATAAGCCAGAACGAAAAATTCGAAGTGCCAAAGATTCTTATGGAACCCGGAAGAAGCCTTGTTGCTGATGCGGGAATGACATTGTATACCGTTAATAATGTTAAGGAAATAAAAGATTACAGAAACTATGTTTCCATTGACGGCGGTATGACTGATAATCCAAGATATGCTCTTTATGAATCTGAATACACAGTTTACAATGCTTCAAAAGCTTCGCAAGAGGCAAATTACGTTGTGACGATTGCAGGTCGCTGTTGCGAGTCGGGCGATTTAATTCAGGAAAACGTCAGAATTGCAAAGCCTGAAGTTAACGATATAATTGCCGTTGCCACAACGGGCGCGTATAATTACTCAATGGCTTCAAATTACAATAGGGTAGCCCGTCCCTGCGTAGTAATGCTTAATAGTAACAGAGATTATATTGCTGTTAAAAGAGAAAGTCTTGACGACCTGATTCGCTTAGATGTATAAAAATAAGACGGAGAAAATTCTCCGTCTTATTTTTATTCTTTTCCGTTCCAACAATACGTGCATAAATGTTTTTTGTCAATGCCTACGGCATCAAGCATATCGTCAAGTCTGTTATAGCGTAGCGTGGTAAAATGAAGCTTTTCGCAAATTTTATTTACCATTGCTTCGTATTCGGGTGAATCCGGGTCAGCGTATAAGGAAAGCTTTTCCTTGCTTATATCTTCTGTTCCTTCAAGTTCACTGATAACCTTTCTGGTTATTAATTCCATTTCACTGCCCGAACGCGAGAAGCTCAGGTATTTGCATCCGAAAAGTATAGGAGGACAGGCTGGACGTATATGTACCTCTTTTGCGCCGCATTCGTAGAGAAAATCGGTTGTTTCTCTCATCTGAGTTCCGCGTACAATAGAGTCGTCAATAAGTAAAAGCTTTTTATCTTCAATGAGGTCGTGAATGGGAATCAGCTTCATTTTAGCTATAAGATTACGCTTGTTCTGATGAGGCGGCATAAATGAACGTGGCCATGTAGGAGTGTATTTTACAAAGGGTCTTGAAAAGGGAACACCTGATTCGTTTGCGTATCCAATTGCGTGTGCGATTCCTGAATCGGGTATACCGGCAACGATGTCAGGAACGACTGTATCTCTTTTAGCTATAGCGCGTCCACAGTTGTTACGCATATTTTCAACGCTTATTCCCTCGTAAGATGAGGAGGGATAACCGTAGTACACCCAAAGAAAAGTACATATTTTCATATCATTTCCAGGTGAAACTAAGGTTTTTACACAATCGGGTGTTATAACCGTTATTTCTCCCGGTCCAAGCTCTTTATAGTCGTTATAACCAAGATTGAGATACGCGAAGCTTTCAAAGCTGTAACAATAACCGTTATCACTTTTACCAATAGAAATAGGCGTTCTGCCCATTTTATCTCGCGCCGCATATATGCCTATGGGAGTTAGAATAAGCATACTGACAGAACCGTCAATAATATCCTGAGCATATCTTATTCCTTCAATAAAATTATCTTTTTGGTTGATAATGGCTGCAACTAATTCTGTGGGATTAATTTCTCCGTTATGCATTTCAAAGAAATGGGTATTTTTAGAAATGACTTTTTTGTATATCTCGTCGGTATTATTAATTTTACCTACAGTTGATATAGCGTAAGAGCCGTGATGTGAGCGTATAAAAATCGGTTGCGCCTCGTAATCTGAAATACAGGCTATACCAAGATTACCCTTCATAGAAGTAGATTCGTCATAGAATTTTGTTCTGAAAGGAGCATTCTCAATGTTATGAATTGCTTTATCAAAACCAGTTTCATCACTGTATACAGCCATACCTGCTCGGCGTGTACCAAGATGAGAATGATAATCAACTCCGTAAAATAAATCAAACAAACAATCTTCTTTAGAAGCTACGCCAAAAAAACCGCCCATTACTTAAGTTCCTTTCAAAACATATTACTAAACCATTATAACAAAAACTTCAGTATAAATAAAGAGAAAATTACAAAAAAATATAAATTTTACAAAGTACAAAAACATAGCTTTAAAAAAGACTGTGTTTTTGTATATTTTTTGGCCTTTACCTTGTATATCATCAATATCGTAGGAATTGCATATCATCAACACGCAGTGTTGCATCTCATCAAGCCGCAGGAGGATGCACGCTGACGCGTGATGAGATACAGCCCGAAGGGCTGATGATATGCACCACGCTTCGCGCGGTGATGATATGCCAAGCCTGCGGCTTGGATAAAAAAAGAAGTAACTTTTGGTAGACAAAAGTTACTTCTTTTTTGAAGACTAACCCTAATTTTGATACAAATGCACCCCCTTTTGAGGTTAGGGGGTGCATTTTAGATTAGGGGGTGCACAGAATAGTTGACAGCAATTAGAGTTGACCATAAATCTCGTAAATGCAATACTCCCCTTGCTCTACCCAATCTTGGCTAAGATAGTGTATTAAGTATTTATCGGTTTCCTCTGCACTATTAAAAAGGCCATTATAATTTAATTCTTGGAAATCTGACAAAAACTCGGTGCCTTCATTATCACATCCATGCCAGCGGCACAAAAACATGCAGTCACAAATTGCGGAAAAGCCGTCACATATGCCGTGACCAAATACCCATGCGGCATCGTATCCCAGTAAAGTTAATCCATCTGGAATTTTATCTTCACACCCTGCAACTCTAATAAAAAGCAATTCAGCATCTTGCTTGGAAATTGAACCAAAAAACTGAAGGGCGCTTTCTGGCGAGTATTCGTGGAAATCATCGGGAGTATATTCAAGCGGTTCTCGATCAATGCCTTTATAGATGCGCATTGTTTTTTCTTTTGCAGGTAAAGCGTATGGTGTGTTTCCATGTTTTTCAAACCGAGGAAGCGCATCTCTATAAAGAGTTTCATATTTTTTGACAATGCAGAATTGAGAGGATACAAACGGGTCTTGGTATTCATTTACCGACAGTTTTTTTATTTCACCATAATTTTCACATGAATAAATGACACAGTTCATAACGAACACCTCCGTTTATGACGTGATTTTATTATACCACGACCATAGTTGAATTTCAATATTTTAACGATTATCGGCTATAATTCAACGATTTTCCTTATAAATTAACGATTAGGCCAATGATTTAACGATTTACTATCTCTCAACGATTTGAAATGGATACAAACGAAAAAGTAAAGAATTTTAACATAAAAAAGTTCTCAAAAAGCTTATTTAGAGCATAAAATAACCGTCATTCCGTTGTATCAGAATGACGGTTATTCTTTGGTGGAGGCGAGGGGAGTCGAACCCCTGTCCAAAAATCGTTCCGCACAGGCATCTCCGAGCGCAGACATTTATTTAAGTTCCCTTAACTATACGGGAAATGTCACCCTTACAGTATCGGTAGCTCAAAGTCATGACAGAGGGGTGAGCGACCCTCTGTTCACGTACGCCGCTAAATGACGCCTTTCCTTAGCCGCGGCACTCTAAGGTCAGACGGCTGCCTAATTAGGCAGCAAGAGCAACTTTATTGTTGTCGTTTAATTTTAATTTTGTGAGTTTTAAGGTGGTCCCACAACCACCGCTCGCTTCCAATGCTTCACGGTCCCTGTCGAAACCTTTACGCCCCCATATTTAATGATTTTGCTCTTTAAGTGCGCGGTCAATATTTCTTGCGGCATCCTTTTTGGCGGCGACAGCTCTTTTATCATAGAGTTTTTTACCCTTACACAGACCTACCTGTACTTTTACAAGTGAGCCTTTAAAATAAAGTGATAGGGGAATCAAAGTAAGACCCTGCTGTTTTATCAGTCCGAGCATTCTCATAATTTCACGTTTATGAACAAGTAATTTTCTTGGTCTGATTGGGTCTTTATTGAAGATATTTCCAAACTCATAATGGCTGACGTGCATTTGCTTAATTATAAGTTCGCCGTCATCAATACTGCACCAAGCATCCTTTAAGTTGACGTTACCGCCGCGGATTGATTTGATTTCTGTTCCGCTAAGAGAAATGCCGGCTTCAAAGCTTTCAAGAACAAAATATTCATGAAAAGCTTTTTTATTGGTTGTAATAGTTTTAGTATTTTCCGACATATTATTCTCCTTTCGTAACGCAACTCGGTGTGATATTATAACATATCTTTAATTATCAGTCAAGGAGGTTATGAGAAAAGTTTAATGCATATTCACATACATTATTGCATAATATGCAGAAAAATAAACAATCTGATATGATTTTTATTGTGATATAAGGATAAAAACTATAAAAAAGGTGTTTATTGATAAAATTGACTTGAATTTTTATCCATTTGATGATATATTAAAGGTACATTATTTTAGGAGGTAAAATAATATGAAAAATTTTGTTAGAATTTTAGCACTTGTTCTTGCACTTGCGATGGTTGTTACTTGCTTTGCAGGTTGCGGTAAAAAGAAAACTCTTGTTATGGGTACCAATGCAGAATTCCCACCATACGAATATGTGGATGATAACGGTAAAATCGTTGGTATCGATGCAGAAATAGCACAGGCTATTGCTGAAAAAATGGGTTATGAGCTTGAGATTCAGGATATGAAGTTTGATTCTCTTATTACTGCTGTTCAGTCAGGCAATATTGATTTCGCTCTTGCCGGTATGACTGTAGATGAAGAACGTCTTCTTTCGGTTAATTTCTCTGATACATACGCTACAGGCGTTCAGGTTGTTATTGTTAAAGATGGCTCTGCCATTGCTACCGTAGACGACCTTGACGGCAAAATTATCGGCGTTCAGTCAGGTACAACCGGCGACATTTACTGCACCGACGACTACGGTCAGGAAAACGTTAAGCAGTATGATAACGGCGCTCTTGCAGTTGCTGCTCTTATGAACGGTCAGGTTGATTGTGTTGTTATTGATAACGAACCTGCTAAGAATTACGTAAAGGCTAATGCAGGACTTAAGATTCTTGACACTGAGTATGCTGTTGAGGATTATGCGGCTGCTATTGCTAAGGAAAATACTGAATTGCTTGACAATTTCAACAAAGCTCTCAAAGAACTCAAGGATGAAGGTAAGCTTGATGAGATTATCAAGAAATATATTCCCGCTGAATAATTAAATTTGTTGTATTTTAAGCAGGGGCGGCGTTGCCGACCCTGCTTGATTATGTACGAAAGGTGAGCCTTGTGACTATTTTAAATTTTAATGACTGGCTGGCTTCTGCACCAAACTGGCTTTTGTCGCTGCCCGAATGGTGTCAAAATTTTATTTTTCAACTATACCAGACCTTTATCTATCAAAACAGGTGGAAATTTTTTACCGATGGTTTGAAAATCACTTTTTTAATTACTATCGGTTCGCTTGTACTTGGTGTGGTTATTGGTCTTATGATTGCAATTATCCGTACCGCCCACGATTCGTCAACTAAAAAACCTTTCTTTTTGTTAAGTGTTGTTAATTGGTTTTGCAACGTATACCTAACTGTTATTCGTGGTACACCGATGATGGTTCAGCTACTTATAATGGGTTTTGTAATTATGACCCCTAAAACTGAACTTGGTACTATTATTTGCGGTATAGTGACCTTGGGCATTAACTCCGGCGCTTACGTTGCGGAGATTGCACGTTCCGGTCTTATGTCAATCAGCGCAGGACAAAGTGAAGCAGGTCGTTCCTTAGGTCTAAGCTACGCTCAGACAATGTGGTATATTGTAATTCCACAGGCCTTCAAAAATATTCTTCCCGCCCTTGGTAATGAGATGATTACGTTGTTAAAGGATACATCTCTTGTGTCGGTAATTGCTCTTAGGGATGTAACCAAACAGGCTCAGAACATAGCAAATAAAACGTATCAGGCTTTCGTACCTTATATAAGCCTCGCTCTCATTTATCTCGTTATAGTTGTTGTTATGACAAAGCTTTTGGGTATTCTTGAAAGGAGGCTGCGTAAGAGTGACCACTGATAAAGAAAAGATAATAATGGTTAAAGGACTTAAAAAATCCTTTGGAGATATCCACGTATTAAAGGGTATAGACGTTGAGTTTAATAAAGGCGATGTGGTTGTTGTTATTGGACCTTCGGGTTCGGGAAAGTCGACTTTTTTACGTTGTCTTAACCGACTTGAAGAACCGACAGAAGGCAATATTTATCTCGAGGGTGAAAATATTACCGACCCTAAAGCCAATATTAATTTACACAGACAAAAAATGGGTATGGTTTTTCAGCAGTTTAATCTGTTCCCCCATATGACTATACTTAAAAATATGACTCTTGCGCCTATGAAACTATTAAAAAAGAGTAAAGAGGAAGCTGAAAACACAGCGTTAGAGCTTTTGCGCAGAGTTGGGCTTGAAGATAAAGCACACGCTTATCCATCACAGCTTTCGGGTGGACAGAAGCAACGTGTAGCGATTGTCAGAGCTCTTGCTATGAATCCTGACGTAATGCTTTTTGACGAGCCTACGAGCGCTCTTGACCCTGAAATGGTTGGCGAGGTTCTTGAAGTAATGCAGGAACTTGCAAACAGCGGTATGACTATGGTGGTAGTAACTCACGAAATGGGATTTGCGAGAGAGGTTGCTGACCGAGTTGTGTTTATTGATGAAGGAATTATTATGGAGGACGCTTCTCCTGAGGAATTTTTCAACAATCCTAAATCTGAGCGTCTCAGAGATTTCCTATCGAAAGTATTATAATTATAAAAGAAAATCTGCATGTCAGGTTTTCTTTTTTGTTTAGCACAATAAAATTTTTTACATATAATGTATCAATGAATTAATTTTTGATAAATTGGTAAAAATAACTGTGTAAATAATTTTGGAGTGTGAAAGATTAATGAGTATAAAACGTGGTGACATTTACTATGCCGATTTAAGTCCTGTAGTGGGTTCTGAACAAGGCGGAGTCAGACCTGTACTTATTGTTCAGAATGATGTTGGTAACAGATACAGTCCAACGGTTATTGCTGCGGCTATAACGAGTCAGCATGATAAAGCTTCGCTACCGACGCATATAAAAGTTAATGCTGTGTCGTCTGGACTTGCTAAGGATTCAATAGTATTGCTTGAACAGGTGAGAACTATTGATAAAAAGAGACTAAAAGAAAAAATGGGAACCCTTGATAATAGGTCAATGGGTGAAATTGATATGGCATTGTCGGTGAGCTTTGGACTTAACGGAATTAATGATATTTCAGCTACATAATAGGTAGCTCTTAATAATAAAAAAACACGGCAGAGCCGTGTTTTTTTATACAATTTGATAATTATTAAGCCCACCACATATTGCAGTTGCTTTCTTTAATAAGACATTTCTGCAGTACGCCAACAGCCTTTTCAAGACCTTCCTTGGGAGCCATAAGACCGTCCTCATGCTCAATACTGATTGCATAGTCGTAGCCAACGATAGAAAGGGCGCTGATAATGTCCTTCCAGTATGATTCGCCGTTACCGTAGCCAACAGCTCTGAATGACCAAGAACGACCTGCAAAATCTGTATACGACTTATAGTCGTTACAACCGTTTACAGCAGTGTTATATGGGTCAATCTTAGTATCTTTTGCATGGAAATGGAAAATAGCGTTTTCTTTACCCAAAGCTTTAATAACAGCAACGGGGTTCATACCTTGCCAAATAAGATGGCTTGGGTCGAGGTTAGCGCCGATTTCGGGACCAACTGCTTCGCGTAAACGAAGGAGAGTTTCGGGGTTATACACACAGAAACCAGGATGCATCTCAAATGCAATTTTGTTTACTCCGTGCTCTCTTGCGAATTTTACGGTTTCTTTCCAGTAGGGAATAAGCTTTTCGTTCCATTGCCACTCAACTACCTTTGCATATTCAGGCGGCCAAGCGCAAGTTACCCAGTTTGGATTCTCGCTTGTTTCACAATCACCCGGGCAACCGGAGAAGGTGTTAATCTGTTTAATTCCTAATTTTTCGGCGAGAAGAATGGTTTTCTTAATACATGCATCGAATTCTTCAGCTATCTTTTGGTTGGGATGAACAGGGTTAGCGTGACAGCTTAAAGCGCTGATTTCAAGACCGTATTTAGAAACGGTAGCCTTAAATTCTTCGAAAGCTTTTTCGTCATTTAAAAGAACGTCAGGGTCAGCGTGTTGAGTTCCCGGATATCCGCCCGAGCCTACCTCGATCATTTCAAGACCGATAGATTTGAAATAGGCAAGCGCTTCTTCAAAGGGCTGGTCACCGAGAAGATTTGTTAATACACCAAGTTTCATAATAATGCACCTCTCTATGAGAATTTGTATATTTTAATTTTACGGGTAAATATATCGGTTGTCAAGGAAAAATTATAAAGTAGAAATAACTATACCCACGATTATTATCACTGCACAAAGTAATTTATAAAGCAGATTTTTTTCCTTAAAGAAAATTCTGCCGCCCACGATAACAACTATACAACTGCTTTGTTTTATAAGCGTCATAACGGTTACCGAGCTGTCCATACTGTTGGCAATGAAATTGGCCTTATCGGCAAGTATGAGAAGAATTGCCATTATGTAAATTCTGTAATTTTTAAGCGCAGTCTTCCAGTTTACCTTAATTCTTCTTAAAATGAAGTATAAACAGTAAAAGGCGCATAGCATAACCATAAACCAATACTGAAGCTGTGTGCTTGAAACAGTATCGTTGCGAAGTAGTAATTTATCTATTGTTGCAGAGGCTGAATTGAAGGCTGTGTATCCAAAAGCTAATAATATATACCTGAATTGCGGCATTTGATTTTGCTGTGTGCTATTTATATCCTTTTGTTTAGGCTGAAATTTAAGTAAAAATAGCCCGACACAAACAAGCACTATACCTATGATAACTGTAAAAGATAATACCTCTCCGACAAAAAGTACGGCGAATGCAGTGGAAAATATAACGGTGGATAAATCTAAAATTCCGTAAATACTCACAGGCATTCTTTTGAGTGCGGCAAAACCGCAAATCCAGGCTATAAAAACACAAAGGGTTTTACCTGCGATGGCTAAATAAATCCACCACTCATCTAATATAAACGCCTTTGCTGTGTTAGGTAATACAAGAATAAACGTTGATATAGAATATAAAAGCAGAATTTCAAGTCCGGTATTAAAATCCAACGCTTTCTTTTTAAGTAACTCTCTTGAACCCTTAAACAGTCCGCAGAGTAGAGTAAGGGGAATCCATATATACTGCAACATTTTATTCCTCTAATATAGCTTTTATATCGTTGATGCCCTGTCCCGAAGAGGCGGATGTAGGTATAATCTGTACACCCTGCGCAAATTCGCCAAGTTCCTTATTAATCAGTGACATACGGTTACTGAATTCGGTTTTATTCAGCTTATCGCATTTAGTTAGAATAATGGTATAAGGAATACCCATCTGACACATAAAATCAAGCATTGAGTAATCAAAATCACTGGGAGGATGACGCATATCAATAAGCTGAAAAACCATCTTAATATTTCTGCCTGATTTAAAATAACCTTCCATAAGGTCAGACCAACGTGTGCGTTCACCGAAGGGTACTTTGGCATAGCCATACCCAGGAAGGTCAACAAGACGTATAGTATCCAGTTTGAATAAATTAATGGTAACGGTTTTCCCCGGGTTAGAACTGACTCTTGCAAGGGATTTTCGGTTTACAATTTTATTAATAAGCGATGATTTTCCGACGTTGGACCTTCCTGAAAAACAGAATTCAGGAAGGTCTGATTCGGTCAGTTGAGAAGCAGTTCCAAAGGATTTTTCGTATTCTATTTTGTTGTAATTCATGGTTGTATCAAAGCCTTATCTAAAATCTCATCCTGACTACCTACAGGTATAAATTCAAGATGGTCTTTAACAATCTGGTCGACGTCATCCAGGTCAGCAAGATTGTCTTTAGGAATAAATACGGTTTTTACACCGCTTCTGTATGCAGCAATGGATTTTTCTCTGAGTCCGCCAATGGGTAACACCCGTCCACGAATGGAAATCTCACCTGTCATAGCAATATCGCGTCTTACGGGCTTATCAGTCAGTGCGGAAACAAGCGCAGTCGTCATTGTTACACCCGCCGACGGTCCGTCTTTTGGAATAGCTGACTCGGTAGCGTGAATATGGATATCTTTAGTTTTGTAGAAATCTGAATCAATGCCTAAGTGGTCGGCGCGTGAACGCACGTAGGTGAGCGCAGCGTGGGCTGATTCTTTCATAACGTCACCCAAAGAGCCTGTTAGCTCAAGTTTGCCTGTGCCGGGTACTGCAGAAACCTCAATTTGCATTAACTCACCGCCAACTGCCGTCCATGCAAGTCCGTTAATAACGCCGACTTCGTTATCGTTAAGAATTTCTTCGGGACGGTAACGGTGGCGTCCGAGCATCTCGGTAACCTTGTCGCTATCTATTTTTATGGATTTAATCTGATTCTCAACAATTTCCTTGGCGGTTTTACGGCAAAGAGTTGCAATTTTGCGTTCTAATGCTCTGACACCAGCTTCTCTTGTATAGAAATCAATAAGGTCGTAAAGTGCCTTATCGGTAATTTTACACATAGAAGCGGTAAGACCGTGACGTGTTAATTGCTTTTTCAAAAGATGTTTTTTTGCAATGTTGAACTTTTCCTCTCTTGTATAGCTGGACAGCTCGATAATTTCCAGTCTGTCACGCAAGGGAGAGGGGATAGTATCCAGTGAATTTGCGGTGGTTATAAATACAACCTTGCTCAAATCAAAAGGCAGATCAATATAATGGTCTGTAAAGGTACTGTTTTGCTCAGGGTCAAGCACTTCAAGCAATGCGGAAGCGGGGTCACCCTTATAATTAGTTGAAAGCTTGTCAATCTCATCAAGGAGTATAAGTGGATTATTACTCTTTGCCTGTTTTATAGCGGATATGATTTTTCCTGCCATAGCGCCAACGTAGGTTTTACGATGACCTCTGATTTCAGCCTCATCATTTATACCGCCCAGAGCAATACGAGCATAATTTCTTCCCATACATTCTGCAATTGATTTTGCGATAGAGGTCTTTCCTACACCCGGAGGGCCGTAAAGACAGATAATCTGACCGCTTATATCGGATACGAGGGAGTAAACCGAAAGCATTTCAAGAATTCGCTCTTTAACCTGCTTCATACCGTAAAAATCTTTTTCGAGAATTTTTGAGGAACGTTTTAAATCGTTTTTTGTAGGAGTACTTGTATCCCAAGGTAAAGAAAGACACTCATCAAGGTAATTTCGGATTACTGCAGACTCCTGAGAACCTGGTGGCATTTTGGATAATTTGCCGACCTCTGCGCTGAGCTTTTCTTTAACTGACATTGAAGCGTTTAATAGGGCAATTCTATTATAGTAATCCTCCGTGTCGTCGTAGGAATCGCCGTAAAGCTCTTCGCTTATTGCTTTCATCTGTTCCTTTAGATAATATTCACGCTGATTATCATCAATCTGAACGCGAACGCTTTCACTGATTTTGTTATCTATTTTTAATAAACCGCACTCTTTGGAAAGGAGTTTCAAAAGCATCTTCGCTCTTGTGTATGGTTCTAATTGTTCAAGGATAAACTGCTTGTCATCAAAAGGGGCGGGAATATTAGAAGCGATATAGTGACACAATTCTGTTAAGTCATCACTTGTGGCAACGTTCATCATTACTTCTGTAGAAACACCCGTAGGTAATAAAAGGGCATACTTTTCAAATTCATCGTGAATTTTGCGAATTATAGCTTCTGTGTATTTTTCTGTATGGTGGGAAGCGGTGTCGCTTACGAGATGAATTTCGGCAATGTAGCAACCGTCGGATTTTTTTGCATTTACACGTTGGGCTCGGTAAAGACATTCGCAAACTACCTTTACGGTCTTTTCAGAAAGTCTTAAAAACTGTCTGATACGCGCAACGCAACCTATTTCATAAAGAGCCTCAACTTCAGGTTCTTCATCACGTAAATCTTTCTGAGAAACAAGGAATATCAGTTGGTCTTTATCCATAGATTTGTTTAATGCAATAATGGATGCGGTTCTTCCAACTTCGAAATGTATGGGCATATTTGGGAAAGCCACTAATCCTCTTAGAGCAAGAAGCGGCATTATTTTACTTTGCTGTGAATTTAGTAACGACATAATTACCTCCAATTAGATTTATACCGATTTATTATACAACATTCAGCGATTTTATTCAACTAGTAAAATTAAATATTACTGTTTTGGATAAAACAGCATATATTTTGACTATAGCGACTAAATTTGTCTTCAACTATTGACAATACAGGGATTTTAAGTTAAAATTAGACATAATATTTTGTGTTGGTGATTAGATGGTTAAAATTTCTCCCTCGGTTTTGACAGCCGATTTTCTTGAACTTAAAGACGATATAAAAAAACTAGAAGAAGCAGGAGTTGATATGCTTCATCTTGATGTTATGGATGGTGTGTTTGTTCCTAATATCTCTTTTGGAGTTCCCGTAATCAGCTCTATAAAAAAACACACAAGCCTTCCTTGTGACGTTCATCTTATGATTGATAAACCGCACCGTTATATTGAGGAATTTGCAAAAGTTTCCGACTATCTCGGTTTTCACTATGAAGCCGGTTCTGATTGTAAGGAAACGCTTCTTAAAATACGCGAACTGGGGTGCAAATCCTGTCTTACTATCAAACCGTGTACAGCGCCTGAAGAGATTTTTCCATTGCTTTCTCTTTGCGATATGGTTCTCGTTATGTCAGTTGAGCCTGGCTTTGGCGGTCAGAAATTTATGCCTAGCGCTCTTGATAAGTTATCTGCCTTAAGAAAGGAAATCAACCGACAGGGACTTCAGGTTCTTCTTGAGGTTGACGGCGGTATAAATGACCAAACAGCCCCTTTGGCTGTGAAAGCAGGGGCTGACGTTTTAGTAGCAGGTAATTATATTTTTTCTGCGCAGAATATGTCTGAAAGGGTAAGGGAAATCAAAAGTCTTTAAGCTTTGAACCAATTTTGCTTATAGCGTTATTACAAATGAGATTTCCGTATTCCTCCAGTATGCCTTTTAAATGCTTTTGTGTATTAGGAATGTTGGTTTTTAAATTACAACCGCATAACTCAAGATAGTACTTATTGTTGTATCTATACAGTGTGTTGCGCTTGTTATTATAACCGTATAAATTTTCTATGGTGTTTAATAGCATATCTGCACCGTTGATTTCGTAAAGAAAGCTATTTGTGTTTACTTTGATTTTTTTAATATGCATTTTTCCCTCCGTGGATTGTAAGTTTTAGGAGATGTAGTATGTCTTATTCTTTGTTAAAAAGCGGCTCTGATATAAGAGGAGTTGCAAGTGATATTTTTGAAAAAGTAATTAATCTCACAGATGAAGCTGTGTATGATATATCTGCGGCTTTTGTTTGTTATCTTGCCGACAGCCTTAGTATAAGCGCTGATGAGATGAAGATTTCTGTTGGACACGATTCCAGAATTTCTGCCGACAGAATTTGTAAAACAGTTATTAAGGCACTTGTTGATGCGGGTGTAAACGTAGTTGATTGCGGTCTTTCTTCTACACCTGCAATGTTTATGACTACCGTTATGCTTGACTGTATTGCAGCTATACAGATTACTGCCAGTCATCATCCCGCAGACCGTAACGGTATTAAGTTCTTTTTAAGAAGCGGCGGATTGAACGGTACTCAAATAGGTGAAATTTTAGACCTTGCCGAAAACAAAACAAGTTATATTTCAGACAATGTCGGCAACTGCTCTAAGTATGATTTTATGTCTGATTATGCTGCAATGCTCAGAAAGAAAATCTGTGATGCGGTTGGTAAGACCGAAGAAGAACAGCCACTTAAAAATTATCATATTATTGTTGATGCAGGTAATGGCGCAGGTGGTTTTTATGCGTATGACGTGTTGGCAAAACTTGGCGCTGATATCAGCGGCAGTCAGTATTTAGAGCCTGACGGTATGTTTCCTAACCATATTCCAAATCCTGAAAATGAAAAAGCTATGGAGAGCATCTGTAATGCCGTTGTTAAGAACAACGCCGACCTTGGAATTATTTTTGATACAGATGTAGACAGAGCAGGTTGTGTTGACAGATTCGGAGAGGAAATTAACCGCAACCGACTTATTGCTCTTGCCAGTGCTATTGTTTCTAAGGAAAATCCCGGCGCAACGATAGTTACCGACTCTGTAACGTCAGACGGTCTTAAAGCCTTTATTGAGGACGTGCTTGGCTGTAAGCATTATCGTTATAAGAGAGGCTACCGAAACGTAATTGATAAGTCTATACAGCTTTGTGACGAGGGAATTAATTCGCCTCTCGCTATTGAAACCTCAGGCCATGCCGCCCTTAGAGAAAACTATTTTCTTGATGACGGCGCATATTTGATAACAAGGATTGTTATTGAGGTTGCAAAGGGTACTGATATTGACGAACTTTTAAAGCCTCTTAAATGTCCTGCCATTTCTCAGGAATTTCGCTTTGATATCATTGATGATAACTTTAAAGAGTATGGTAACTACGTTCTTAAAGAGCTTGAGAAGTTCGCGGCTGGACAAAAAGACTGGCGTATTGCTGATGACAACAGAGAAGGAATACGTGTATGCGTACCTGAAGGTTGGTTTTTACTGCGACTTAGCGTTCACGACCCCGTAATGCCTATAAATCTTGAAAGTAACGTCATTGATGGTAATGAAGAAATAATTGCTGTTTTAAGAGCGTTTTTATCTCGGTTTGAAAAATTAAAGCTTAATAATTTCTGATGTGCAAAACGCCCCTGTTTTAAGGGGCGCTTTTTTAACAGCAGTTATCGTCCTTTGAACTTGGAGGGAAAAAATCAGAGGTTGGAAAATCTATTTTACTGAATACGTCACACGGAGTCACTGCTCCGCAATTACAGTCGCACTGCTTTTCAGGTATACAAAAATCGTATACGGGTACAAGCATCTGAACGTTTCTTATTAATTGAACAACTGTAAATAACCCTAAAGTAACGTAAATAGCATTTTCTCCGCTGTCTAGCGTTGTACAAATATTGTTGCCAACAGCTCTGCAAATGCAATCGGGAATACAACATACATTCTCGCAACAGGTGATTTTTTTGCATATTTTTGCAGAAAGCGGTACGGGTGAAACTGTTTGTACTACGCACTTCGGTAAATTGGTAGTAGCGTTAAGCTGCGTATCAGGATTTTTGAGTGAAGTAATATTTGAGAAGATTTTCGCATTACCTTCGCCACCGTAAAGTATTACCTTTTTACTGAACGTGCAAATACCTTTAACAATATTCGGCAAGGTGTTCTGAGAAGTAAAAACATCAAGCTCCACTAAGAAGAAAAATGTTAAATCACAGGAATAAAAGCCTTTGTTAAAGTTCACCTGTTCTACGTCTACATATACGTTAAGTACTTCTGCATTTTTAAGTCTTACATTTACGGCTGACTGTATCATATTCTGGTCTTGACTGGTAAGATAGCATCTTAAATCTTCAAGGCAATCTCTGTCACAACATGAATCGTAAACTCTTCCGGCATCGATACAAACAGCTTCTCGGCAATTTTCGTTGAAATTATTTTCAGCCATTATGAATCCTCCTTAAAATAAATCAAGCCTTAGTTGAAAATATCTAAAACTCACTATATATTATGAAATTACGAATAAAAGTGCTACAAAATTATAAAAATATTGACATAAATAATATTTGGGATTATAATTAGTAAAAATTTGAAGAGTAAAAATTCAGGCGTGAAGTGCTGATAGAACGGGGAGTTGTCTGTCAGACGAAAATCGTTGATTGCGGTCTGAGTTTTGCATCCCGCTTCATTAGGCTTTAAAGTATCTTCTTTCTGCCTTCTGTATGCGGAAAGGAGTTTTTTATGCAAAAAAAATGTTGTGGTTTGTTTTCGGTAAGCAATTTGAAAAATCTTAAAGTTCTTATTACAATTGCTCTTTTTTCAGCAATAAGCTTTGTTTTCGGTAAGTTTTTAGCTATTCCCGTAGGTGACTATCTCAGGTTTAGCTTTGAAAATCTGCCTATAATACTATCGGGCGTATTATTCGGTCCCATTTGCGGATGTGTTACGGGAATTATTGCTGATATTGTAGGCTGTATTTTGCGCGGCTACGTTATTAATCCTATGCTTACGCTTGGCGCTGCATTGATAGGTTTTTTAAGCGGCGTAATATTTTGGGTGTTAAAAAACAAGAAATTGGGTTTTAAGGTTTCTGTTACGGTTTTTATTGCCCATTTGATTGGCTCGGTGGTTGTTAAAAGTATTGGACTGAGTCTGTGGTACTCTATGGATTTGTTTTTTACTTTAGGTATGCGGAGCATAAATTATATCATTGTAGGAGTAACTGAGGGGCTGATAATTGTGTTTATTCTCAGGAATAAAGGATTTGTTAATCAGATTAACAGACTAACGGGAGAAAAATATGAACTATAAAGAGACTCTTGATTATATACATTCTGTTAGCAATTTTTTCTGTAAGCCCGGACTTGAAAGAATAGGCGAGTTATGTGAAAAGATGGGAAATCCACAGAACAGGCTGAAATTTATACACGTTGCAGGTACAAACGGTAAAGGTTCCTTTTGCGCTATGCTATCAACGGTGCTGAATGAAGCAGGTTTAAAAACAGGTCTTTATACTTCGCCGTATATTGTTGAGTTTAACGAGCGTATTGCCGTTAACGGTAAAATGATAGACAACGACTCCCTTTCGGAAATTACCGAATACGTAAAACAGTATGCAGATACTTTGAGTGATAAACCCACAGAATTTGAAATCATTACTGCCGTAGCCTTTGAATACTTTGCAAGACAGAACTGTGATGTAGTTGTGCTTGAATGCGGTCTCGGTGGACGGTTTGATGCTACGAATATAATAAACAATGCGGTTTTATCGGTTATAACGGGTATATCTATTGACCATACTGCTTTTCTCGGTAATACAGTCAAAGAAATTGCCTATGAAAAAGCAGGAATTATAAAAGAAAATACACCTTGCTTGTGGTGCGGTCAAAATAACGAGGCTAGTCAGGTAATTGCATCTGTATGTAAAGATATGAATAGTCCGTTTAATACTGTTGACGGTAGTTTGCTAAACGTAAAAGAATACAGTTTAAACAAAACAGTATTTGATTATGGAAATTTGATGAATATAGAAATTTCTTTACTTGGAAGTTATCAGCCATATAATTCTGTAAATGTAATTAACGCTGTAAGGCTTTTAAAAGATATAGGGTATAATATCACTGATGAGAACTTAAAAACGGGACTTAAAAACACAGTTTGGAAGGCACGGTTTGAACTGCTGTGTTCGAACCCTGTAGTTATTGCTGATGGCGCACACAATCCCGAGGGAATTGAAAATGCCGTTATAAGCATTAAGAAATATTTCGGCAACAAAAAAGTGAATATTGTAACTGGTGTTATGAAGGATAAAGATTATAATTACATTGCTAAATGTCTTTCAAAAGTAGCCGATTGTGTTTACTGTATTAAACCTGACAATCCTAGAGCGTTGCCGTCACAAGAGTACAGAGACGTTTTTTTATCAATGGGTGTCAACGCTTCTGCTTATGATGACATACAAAATGCCGTGGAAGCGTCGCTGACTAACAGTTTAAATAATAATGTGCCTACGGTGACACTTGGCTCTCTTTATATGTACAGCGACGTAGTTAAAGCTGTTACATTATTTATGAAAAGCGAAAATTGTTGAAATTTGATGTATTTTTTTAACAAATACAAAAATTTATGTATACATTTTCACTTTTTCTCTTGACAATAAAGATTTACTGTAGTATGATATTACAGTAAATTGTTAGTTTTGTTGGTGCGTTTAATGGATTTTGGTGTTGATATTTCCCTTATTGATGAGAATAAATTAGTAGCTGAGATTCAAGAAGGTAACACTGACAGCTTTCAAATTATTTCAAAACGCTATATGCCTGTTATTAATTATTATTTGTCTGCATTTAACTGTAGCGATAACGATAAAGACGATATAACGCAGGAAGCTCTTTTGGCACTTTATAGCGCAGCTGGTGTTTATAATTTTTCTTCTGCTTCGTTTTCTACCTTTGCATCTGTTTGCATAAAACGTAGCATAATAACCTCACTAAGAAAGCTATCAGGGAAGAAGAATATCCCCAATTCACTTCTAACTTCAATAGATGAAAATATTGAAAGTGCTGACGTTGACCCTGAGAATGCTGTTATAAATAAAGAGTCATATATTCATTTTTTGGATAAGATTAAGTTTACTCTTTCTTCTTTTGAGTATAACGTGATAACCGCGTATCTGCGTTTCGGTACTTACGTTGACGTTGCTCAGGCTCTTGGTATTGACGTTAAAGACGTTAATAATGCATTACACAGAGCTAGAAAGAAAATCAGAAAAATCAATAGGTGATTCCTATGATTATATATGCCCATGTAGCTCAAATTTCAGAGCGTTGTTTTCAAAGATGTCGGTGGAATTCCGACCGGGGCTAAAAACCAAACAAGTGAGGTACAAAAAATGTTCGAAGACAAGACTTTAGTTTGCAAGGACTGCGGAGAAGAATTCGTATTCACTGCAAGAGAACAGGAATTCTACGAGTCCAAAGGATTTGCAAATGAGCCACTGCGTTGTAAACCCTGCCGTGACAAACGTAAAAACGCTGGCAGAGCACCGCGTGAAATGTTTGAGACTACCTGCAGTGCTTGTGGTAACCCCGCAAAGGTTCCTTTCCAGCCGCGTGACGACCGTCCTGTATACTGCAGTGAATGTTTCGCAAAAATGAAAGAAGAAAATTCTGCCGAATAATATATCATTGTATATATTGCCGTCCACTTTCGGTGGGCGGCTTTCTTTACAACTTAACAATTTTTAAAAAAATTATTATTTATTCATATTTTCGTAACAGTAATGTTGTACTGTAAGTGTACTGTCTTGATTTTGGAGGAAGTAAAATGGATAAGCTCAAAATACTCATTGTTGACGATGATGAGAATATATGTGAGTTATTGCGACTGTATCTTGAAAAGGACGGTTTTGAGGTTTATTCAGTTAATAACGGCATAAAAGCTGTTGAGGCTGAAGGGAAGTATTTACCTGATTTGATTCTTCTTGATATTATGTTGCCGGGTATCGACGGTTGGCAGGTCTGCCGAGAAATCAGAAAGTCCTCTGACGTACCCATAATAATGCTAACGGCAAAGGGCGAGACCTTTGATAAGATTTTGGGTCTTGAGCTTGGTGCGGACGATTATGTTTCCAAACCGTTTGATGCTAAAGAGGTTATTGCAAGAATAAAAGCTGTTCTGAGACGTAGCGGTGTTGCTGACGGGAAGGATATTAAAGAAGTACGTTTTGAAAACTTTTCTGTTAATCTCACAAACTATGAGCTTGTCGTTAATGGCGAACACGTGGATACTCCGCCAAAAGAGCTTGAACTGATTTTTCATCTCGCGAGTAATCCTAACCGCGTATTTACGCGCGACCAGTTGCTTGATGAAGTATGGGGTTTTGACTATTACGGCGACTCCCGTACCGTTGATGTTCACGTAAAACGCTTAAGAGAAAAGCTTGAGGGTGTTTCTGATAAGTGGACTCTCAAGACTGTATGGGGCGTAGGATATAAATTTGAGGTAAGATAAATTGGCAAAACTAAATACTTTTAAAAAATATTTTGTTGCCATATCGGTAAGCTTTTTGCTTTGTATTACTGCTATTGTCATAATCGTCAGTATTTTAATTAACAGTTTTCTATCAAAGGAAAAAATGAGTTCATTAAATGCATCTTGTTCAGCTGTATCGAGATTTATTGAATCTGATTATAATTCTCAGTTTTTTAAAGATAATCTGAGCAATATGGTACGAATGATTTCGGTGCTTAATGACAGCCGTGTAATAATCTCAGATGAAACAGGAAAAATAATCGCCTGTTCATGTAGTGATTTTGCAATTGACGGTGTTTGTAATCATTCTGTGGTTGGGATATCTGGATCATTGATTAATTCAGCCGATAAACGTTTTGAGGAAATAGGCAAAATGGGCGGGGTTTATAAGGACGTTCATTATACTGCAGGCAGAATTGTAACAGATAATAATGGTGTTGCGGTGGCTTATGTTTTCGCGTCTTCACCCGCTTCTGCGCTCACTGAATTTTACGGCGAACTTTTTAAGCTGTATGCATTTGCCGCAATCGTGCCTATTTTGATACTGTTTTTCTCACTATATACTATGACGTATAGGTGGATAAAACCTTTAAAGCTAATGTCAGAAGCAGCAAAGGCTATGGCAAAGGGTGATTTTTCACGGCGAATACCTGTTATGAGTAATGATGAAATAGGTATGCTGTCGGAATCCTTTAACAGTATGACAAATTCTCTTGTAGAGCTTGAAAATATGCGAAGAAGTTTTATCGCAAATGTTTCTCACGAGCTTAAAACACCAATGACTACTATTGGTGGGTTTATAGACGGTATAATTGACGGAACTATTGATTCTTCAAAACAGGATTATTATCTGAAAATCGTATCTGATGAGGTTAAAAGATTATCACGACTTGTACAGGGTATGCTTAATCTTTCGAAGTTTGAGGCTGGAGAGATAAAATTAAAGCGGAGCCAGTTCGACCTTAAGAATCTGATTTTGGATGTAGTGCTTAATCAGGAGCAGCGAATTGAAGATAAAAAACTTCGGGTATATGGACTTGAAGGTTTTGAAAACGTAACAATAAATGCGGATAAGGATTTGATTCATCAGGTTATATACAATCTCTGCGACAATGCAATAAAGTTTACCAATGAGGGTGGACAGCTTAAATTTAATATGAAAGCTGACAGCAAAACTGTTGAATTTACTTTGGAAAATACAGGCGATGGTATTCCTGAAAAGGATTTACCGTTAATATTTGAAAGATTTTATAAAGGCGATTTTTCAAGGTCAGCCAACAAAGACAGTACGGGTCTTGGGCTTTATCTTGTGAAAAATATTATTAAACTGCACGGCGGTAAAGCTTTTGTAAAGAGTACTGAGAATGTCTTTACACAGTTTGGTATAATATTACCGCTTAATTATACGGAGGAATAAAAATGAACGAATTTGATGAAAACCATGTTTTTCCCGAAAACACATCTACGGAAAATGAAGAAGCAGTTGAAAATCAGGATGTCTGCGGTGAAGAGTCTGTTAATGAAATTTTGATTGGTGAAACGGATAACGACCAACAGTTTTCAGATGGCGAAATAATAAATAATCCTTTTGTTAACAGAACTGATGACCAGTCATTTGAATATTCGCCTATAAAAAAAGATAAAGCACCGCTTTCAAAAGGCTTGAAGCTTTTTGCTGTTGTTATGGCTTTGGTTATTGTTGTAACAGGTTCATGCCTTGGCGGATATCTGGTTGGTATAAATAAATACAAGGGCGGTAATTTCTCTTCTACAACCCTGAATTTGACGTCAAAGCCTGCAGATACTGATGAGTACACTGCTGCGCAGGTTTATGATATCGTGAATAAATCGGTTGTAGGCATAACCGTGTACGGTTCAAACGGTAATATGTCTACTGCTTCAGGTGTTGTTTATACAGAGGACGGTTATATAATAACTAACGACCATATTTACGAAGGTATTCCGTCGGCAAAATTCCGAGTTCGTTTTTATGACGGAAAAGAATATTCTGCTACTTTTGTTGCAGGTGATACCCGCAGTGATTTGGCTGTATTAAAAATCGATGCAAAAGGATTTACGCCTGCCGTTTTCGGTAATTCAGACGAGCTTGTTATCGGCGAAAACGTTGTTGCCGTGGGCAGACCTAATCAGATAGAAGAAAACAGTATAACCGAGGGCATTATTTCTCTTAAAGACAGACGTGTTTCCACTTCATCAAATTATACTATGAAAATGATTCAGACAAGTACACCAATAAACCCAGGCAACTCAGGCGGCGCTCTTGTGAATATGTATGGACAGATAATCGGAATTACATCTTCTAAGGTCGCAGGAGAAGCTTATGAGGGTATTGGATTTGCAATCCCTACAACTACAACAAAATGGGTTGTGGAATCACTTATTGAGTACGGTTGTGTTAATGACCGCGCTCGTCTTGGTATAACGTATCAAACAATTAATGAAATTGTAAGAGAAATTGAAAAATACGATACTACGGGAATTCTTGTTGTATCGGTTGCTGAGGATAGCGGACTTTACGGAAAGGTAACCGAAGGCGATATCATTACCGAGGTCAATGGTGTGGCTATAACCTCAGACAGTGTAATACTTGATGCAATTGAGTCTGCTAAACCCGGTGACTCCCTCGATTTTACCGTATATACGTCAAACGGTTCCACAAAATCAATTTCTGCAAAGTTACTGACGGATACAGGTTCTTCAAGTTACGTATATACAACTAAATAATATCTGACTAATAAAACAGCACCCATTCGGGTGCTGTTTTTATATTTTTTAAAGTTAGCTACCGTTTTCGGCAAAATTCGCAAACTGAGTGGTGTATAATTTATCATAGGTGATGTTTATGACTGTATATGTTGATGTTCTTATACTGCTTAATGCTGTTATTGATTATTTAATTATCAGTTTAACTGCTACGCTGACAGAAACATATATACGACCTGTCAGATTAGTAATATCTGCTTTGGTCAGTTCGCTCTTTTCTCTTACGATTTTTATAGAAAATATGCATACACTATTACATATCTTATTATTTTGCGTTACTGCCGTTACGGTAGTTGCATTGGCATTTGGAATTAGAAAGAAATTTTTAAAATTGTTATTATATTTTATAAGTGTAAACATTATTTTTTGCGGTTTAATGGTGGCACTTTGGGTTTTTGTAAAGCCCAAAGGTATGCTGCTTAGTAATTCAGTAGTTTATTTTGATATATCACCGCTGGAGTTTATAATTGCTTCCTGTTTTTTCTATGTCGTTACCAGAATAGTGCAGTATATTATAAAGAAAAGGGAACGGTATGCGCGGCGCTGTGATATAAAAATACAAAATAATGATAAGACTGTGAATTTTAAAGCGCTTGTAGATACGGGAAATTCTTTGACCGACCCATACGGAAATAAACCGGTAGTTATAACGGATAAGGAAACAGCAGAGGAAATATTGGGCAATTTGGAGGGGCTCCCCTCATTATTATTGCCCATTCATTCAGTAATAGGTAATGGGTTAATACCTGCGTTCTCTATACAAAAAGTGTTTGTAGATAATAAAATAGAAACTCCTGTTTTGTTGGCTGTAGCCGATAAAAAATTCGATGGTGATTATAAGGGAATTGTGAGTCCCCAGATTTTTGGATGAAATAATATATTGAACGGAGAATAAATATGTTTTTAATATTAAGAAATTTTATTTCTAAAATTATGGTAAGGTTAGGAATATGTAAAAAAATTTATTACATAAACGGCAGCGAAACCTTACCTGCGCCCCTTACTGCAGAAGAAGAACGGGAGTTGTTAACGGATTATGACGATAAGCGCGAATTCGTAAAAGAAAAACTTATAACACATAATCTGAGACTTGTAGTGTATATAGCCAAGAAATTTGAATCCTCTTCAGCCAGTGCAGAAGACCTTGTTTCAATAGGGACGATAGGTCTTATAAAGGCGGTAAATACTTTTCAGCCTGATAAAAATATAAAATTAGCAACCTATGCATCCCGTTGTATCGAAAACGAAATTCTTATGTATCTTAGAAAAACGTCGGTACTGAAATGCGAGGTTTCAATAGACGAGCCTTTGAACGTTGATTGGGATGGTAATGAGCTACTGCTTTCAGACGTACTCGGAAGCGACGGAGAAGAGGTGGGCAGAGAAATCGAAAGGGAAGACGAAAGGCGGTTGCTAAACGAACTTGTTGACAGACTTCCTGTTCGTGAAAAAGAAATAATGCAACTGCGATTCGGTATGTCTGGACACAGGGAACTGACGCAAAAACAGGTTGCTGATTATCTGGGAATATCTCAGTCATATATTTCCAGACTTGAAAAAAGAATTATTGAAAAACTCAAACATCAAATTGAAAAAATAACATAAAAAACGGCCTTGCGGCCGTTTTTTATTTTTTGGTTACATAAGCGAAATCTATCAGTCCGTTTCCAAGACCGAAATTGAAATCAACTATTTCGCTTTGATAAGCAATAACTGAATTTTCAAAGGCTATTGGAACTATTTTGTAGTGTGACATAATATTCGTCTGTATGGCGTTTATTGTTTTAATAGAGGTATTTGCATAATCGAAGCCTAACTGATAGCAGAATACACTTGGGTCTTTATCTGTGATAGTTACGGGGTATATTGCTATTGTATTGGTACCGTTTGCTAAGTTTGTCTTAATTTCACTGAGAGAATCAGATGGCTGCATATTAATATAAGCGCCAAGGTTGTTTTGCCAATGTCCTACAATATCGTTAATCGGCACCTTCATATCCTCGTCGTTATAATAAATAAGAGTGGTAGAAGGTAATTTTTGGTTGGGAAGGTCAAGAAGTGAACTGTTGAACAGTTTACGCGCTTCATTCAGATTATATGAATGCATACCTATATAATCCATATTTTCTTCAACAAGGGAAGGTGGGAACAAGGAATAGGAAATGTTATATCCAATTCCAAGGTCACCTGCGTAAGAACTTCTGTCAATGGCGTGAATAAAAGCCCGTCGTAAATCAAAGGGCAGCTTTTCGCTGAATTCCATTACCCATACAACGTTTTGATATTGGGCATTTTTTAGGTTTAACGATGCAGATTCATCAAGTTGGTCCATTTTTATAAAGCTGATATCAACCGAAGATTTAGAAAGCTTTTCGAGATTTTCTGCATCGGGATTATAAGAAATAAAAATTGCTGAATTCTTAGCGGCGAAGCGTCCATAGTATTTATCGTTTCTGTGTAGACGCGCTGCAAAGTCCTGAGTATTCCATTTGGTAAGTCTATACGAACCGTTAGTCAGCAAATGAGTTTTACTAAGTCCGTATTGACCCTCACAGGAATCGAAAAAATCTTTTCTGCAGGGCATACAAACCGCTGTCGTTAGTTTATATAAAAATTCGTTATCATTACGCGCTAATTTTACTTCAAAAACGCTTGGGGATTTTGCGGAAACACCGAGGTTTTCGGCATCAATATTTCCTGAAAGGATAAGCTCTGCATTTAGTATGGTGCTGAGCTTTGAGGCGTATGGTGATTTTGTAGCAGGGTCAACAGCTCTTTTGAATGCAAATACAAAATCTTCAGCCGTAACAGACTGACCGTCACTCCAGGTAGCTGTCTCGCTTATGTTAAAGGTGTATACGTTATTATTAAAAGTGTAGTCGGATATTACTCCGTTTACGATTTCACCGTTTTCATCTACACGCATAAGACCCTCAAAGAGATTTCTAATCATAAGAAGCTCGGTATCGTTGGAAGCAAGTTGTGGGTCAAGGGTTTTGGGAACAACGGTTGCATCATAATATATAACCGCGTTTTTGTTGATGGAACCGCAACCGCTTAAAGCGGAAATTAATAGAAGTACAGAAAGAAAAAGAGAAATTAGCTTTAACGGAATTTTCATTTTGATTCTCCTAAAGGAATTATATATGCAGATATTATAATATATAAACGGCACTTTTTCAATAATTATTTTTCTGTAAAGAAAAATGCTTGACAGATGTTTTTCTGTGTGTTATAATACCGTCTGTAAAGTAAAAATGTTTACAGGCGAGGTATAGAATGAAGGATTTATCTTTAGCAGACCTGTTAGATGTGTATGGTGATTTATTAAGCGAACGGCAAAAAAGAATTGCCGGTGATTATTTTTATGATGATTTATCGTTGTCCGAAATATCTGAGAATGAGGGCATTTCGCGTCAGGGCGCTCATGAAATAATCAAGCGTAGTGAACAGCTATTAAACTTTTATGAAGAAAAGCTTCATTATTCAAGAACAGTTTATGAACTGAAAAAAGCTGCAGAAAAGAACGATTATCAGACTATTAAGAAAATAATAGAAAATTTATAACGGTGGTGTAAAAATGGCATTTGACAGTCTTGCAGACAAACTTGCGGGTGTATTCAAAAACTTAAGGTTAAGAGGTAAGCTCAGCGAAGCTGACGTTAAGGCTGCTATGCGAGATGTCAGATTAGCGCTTTTAGAGGCGGACGTCAATTATAAGGTTGCTAAGGAATTTACTAGTAAAATTGCCGATAAGTGTATTGGTGAAAACGTAATGGAATCCCTTACTGCACCACAGATGGTTGTGAAGATTGTTCGTGATGAACTTACCGAACTTATGGGCAGTGAACAAAAACGTCTTAACACCTCGTCAAAGCTTCCAACCGTTATTATGATGTGCGGTTTACAGGGTGCAGGTAAAACTACTCACTGTGCAAAACTTGCTTCGTATCTTAAAAAACAAGGTCATAGACCGATGCTTGTTGCCTGTGATATTTATAGACCTGCTGCAATTAAACAGCTTATGGTTGTTGGCGAGTCGGTTGGCGTTCCTGTTTTTGAAAAAGGTAATCAGAAGCCTGAACTTACTGCTAAACAGGCTATCAGTCACGCAAGAGATTACGGTAACGATTTTGTTATTCTTGATACAGCCGGACGTTTGCATATCGACAGTGAGCTTATGGATGAGCTTAAGCGTATAACCGAGGCTGTTGACGTTCATAATATTCTGCTTGTTATTGACTCTATGGTAGGTCAGGATGCAGTAAACGTTGCTAAGGCGTTTAATGATATACTTGAAATTACGGGTGTTATTCTTACTAAGCTTGACGGCGATACAAGAGGCGGTGCAGCGCTGTCTGTTAAAGCTGTTACGGGCAAACCGATTCTTTTTGCAGGTGTTGGCGAAAAGTTAGATGCTATTGAGGAATTTCATCCTGACAGAATGGCGTCTCGAATACTTGGTATGGGCGACGTGCTTTCACTTATCGAAAAGGTTGAAAACGAAATTGACACTAAACAGGCTGAAGAAACGGCTCGTCGTTTGGAGGAAAATAAATTCGACCTTAACGATTTGCTTGTTCAGTTTGGACAGATTAAAAAAATGGGTTCTGTCAAAAGTGTTTTATCAATGCTTCCGGGTATGGAGCGTCAAATACGTGACGTTGATATTGATGACAGAGCAATGCTCAGAATGGAAGCAATTATTACTTCTATGACCAAAAAGGAAAGGGCAAAGCCTGAAATTCTTAATGGCTCCAGAAGAAAAAGAATTGCTGATGGCGCAGGTGTTAAGGTTGAAGATGTTAACCGCCTGATGACTCAGTACAATCAAATGAAAAAAATGTTTAAACAATTCAGCGGTAAAAACGGAAAGAAAAGGTTACCAAAAGGTTTTCCGGGTGGATTTACAGGCTTTTAGTAATATATAAAAAAGTATTGGCTTTTTTAATATAAATATTTTATGGAGGTGTAATTATGGCAGTAAAAATCAGACTTCGTCGTTTAGGTGCTAAAAAGGCTCCTTTCTATCGTGTAGTTGTTGCTGATTCCCGTTTTTCAAGAAACGGTCGTTTCATTGAAGAAATCGGTTACTTCGACCCTACTAAGGACCCTGCAGTTGTTAGCATTGACGGTGAAAAGGCAAAGCAGTGGATTGCTAACGGCGCTCAGCCTACCGATACCGTTAAGGCTCTTCTCAAGAAGAACGGTGTTCTTTAATTATTAAATATTGGAGTTATACTTTATGAAAGAACTTCTAATTTCTATTTCTTCAGGTCTTGTTGAAAAGCCTGAGGAGATTACCGTTGACGTTGATGAAATCAACGAAGACGGTGTTGTTGTATACCATCTGCACGTTGCTGAAAGTGATATGGGCAGAGTTATTGGTAAACAGGGTAGAATAGCTAAGGCTATCCGTACCGTAATGCGTGCTGCAGCAAGTCGTGAAAATCAGAAAGTAATGGTTGAAATCGACTAATGTGGTTATTAAAGCCCCCATAATATAATGGGGGCTTTAATTTAGGTGATAAAGATATGAAAAAGAATTACCTTAAAATAGGAAAAATTGTTGGTAGTCATGGACTTAAGGGAATGGTGCGAATTGAATGTTGGTGCGATTCCCCTGAATTTTTATGCTCTTTTAAGAGATTATTTACCCAAGAAAATAACGAGGCTGTTCTCAAAATTGAGAAAGCCTCTCCACATAAAAATATTGCCCTTGTAAAGCTAAAGGGTATTGACACTATTGAACAGGCAGAGTCAATGAGAGGCACTGTACTGTATATCTTCAGAGATGATGCAAGGCTTGAAAAAGGCAGATATTTTATAGAGGAAATTATTGGCTGTAGTGTATATGACGTTAATACAAAAAGTCTCTACGGTAAAATAACAGACGTCAGTCCTACAGGCGCAAATGATATTTGGCATATTGATTATTGCGGTAGGGAAGTGCTTTTCCCGTCGGTTCCGCATTTTGTAAGCAGTGTTGATATTGAAGAAGAAGTGATTTTTATAGATGCACCAAAGGGGCTTTTTGATGATGAAGATTGATATTATGACGCTTTTTCCTGAAATGTGCGAAACGGTGCTTGGTACCAGTATCATAGGCAGAGCGAGGAAAAATGGTAAAGTTTCCGTTTCCTGTGTTAATATTCGTGATTTTGCCGATAATAAGCATAAAAGTGTTGATGATGCGCCTTTTGGCGGAGGCATGGGAATGGTAATGGCGGCACAGCCTATTGACTCATGCTTTAAATCCTTGTACGATGTTAACGGAGAAAAACCATATTTGATTTATATGTCGCCTAAGGGAACTACTTTAACTCAGAAAAAAGCCGTTGAACTTAGTCAAAAAGAGCATATTGTCTTTCTTTGCGGACATTATGAGGGAATAGACCAACGTGTTATTGATAAGCTGGTGGATGAAGAAATATCTATTGGGGACTACGTACTGACAGGTGGAGAAATTCCCGCACTTGTCTGCGCAGATGTGATTTGCAGAATGCTGCCGGGTGTCCTTTCTGATGATTTATGCTTTACGGAGGAAAGTCATTTTGCGTCACTGCTTGAGTATCCGCAATATACACGACCTGCAGTGTGGGAAGAAAGGGAAGTACCTACTGTTCTTCTTTCGGGAAATCATGCTGAAATTGCAAAGTGGCGCAGGGAGCAATCTGTGTTAATCACGGCAAAAAGACGCCCTGATATGCTGAAAAATGCACAGCTGTCTGAAAAGGAAATTGAAATGCTAAATAAACTATCTGATGATGATAAATAAGGGGTATTTTATCATCAAAGTGTGAAAGTGCATAAATTTGCCCCTTGAAATTTTTGTCAGTTTGGTTAAAAAATGGAACTTGTAAAAGATTAATTGACTATTGAATATAATGTGGTATAATTACAATATCAAATTAATAAAACATTTTGATAAGGAGATATAAATATGTGCGTTAAAGACGTTGTAATTCAGAATCAGGTTGGTCTTCATGCCCGTCCCGCTACTTTCTTCATTCAGAAGGCAAATGAATTTAAGTCATCTATATGGGTTGAAAAGGAAGAGCGTCGCGTAAACGCTAAGAGTCTTCTTGGTGTTCTTTCTCTTGGTATTGTCGGCGGTACTACTATTAAAATTATTGCTGACGGCTCTGATGAAAAAGATGCACTCAATGCTCTTGTATCTCTTGTTGAGTCTGGTTTTAACGAATAATTTTTGCTATTAAAAAAGCCGAAGAAAAAAACTTCGGCTTTTTTAAAAAAACTCTTGCATTTTAAAATGCTATGTGTTATAATCCCATAGTAACATCCGGGTGTGGCGCAGTTTTGGTAGCGCGCTTGAATGGGGTTCAAGAGGCCGCAGGTTCAACTCCTGTCACTCGGACCAAAAAGAAAAAGCCGCAAATTGCGGTTTTTTCTTTTTATTATTACGTTTTAAGGGGAATGGTTATGGCTTCGGTTTTTAATAAAAAAATTAAACCTGCCTGTAAATATTGCAGGTTTTCTGTAGGACTTAATTTTACAAAGGAAGTTATATGCAAAAAGAAGGGTATAGCAGAGCCTGATAGCTTTTGCCGTCATTATAAGTATGACCCCCTTAAAAGACAGCCTGATAAAATTAAGCTTAACGGTGAGTTTTCAAAACAGGATTTTGAAATTTAAAATTTTTAGTTGACAAATTAGTTTTTGTTTGCTATAATACTGCTTGTGTCTGGTGGATATGGCGCAGTTGGTTAGCGCGCCAGATTGTGGCTCTGGAGGCCGTGGGTTCGAATCCCATTATCCACCCCACTTTAAAACCCTTTTGGACGCCAAAAGGGTTTATTTTTAAATTAAATACATTGGGGTGTCGTCAAGCGGTAAGACACAGCACTTTGACTGCTGCATTCGTAGGTTCGAATCCTGCCACCCCAGCCAAAAAATAGAAGCTTTTACAAGCTTCTATTTTTTATCCAATCTGAAGGATTTGTATGTAATCGCCGTTAGACGCACGTTATCTCGCTTTAGCGTTTATCAAATATCTTTTCGTAATGATAGAATTCACTATTTTAAATATGTTAAATTTACCCTTTAAATAATTAACATACTGTGTTATAATGATTTAATAAGTATTAGGCGGTGGTAAAATGTTTGCAAAGGTCAGTAGTGTTGGTCTTTTTGGAATGAACTCTTACATAGTTGACGTTGAGGCTGATGTTTCAAGAGGGCTTCCTTGTTTTGATATAGTAGGTCTACCTGATGTAGCTGTAAAGGAAGCGCGTGACCGTGTTCGTTCTGCTATTAAGAATTGCGGTTTTAAATTTCCAAGCGGTCATATTACAATAAATCTTGCTCCTGCAGATTTGAAAAAAGGCGGTTCGCATTACGATTTACCTATTACCATTGCTATATTACTTGCTTCAGGTCAGATAGACGTTAAAACCGAGGGAAAGGTGTTTATTGGTGAGATGTCTCTCGACGGTAAATTAAGAACCGTTAATGGTGCTATTGCAATGGCAATTACCGCTCACGACGAGAAATTTGCGGATTTGTTCCTGCCTGTGCAAAATTCTAAAGAAGCAAGTGTTGTTGATGGCATAAATATATTCGGCGCGTCATCTCTTAAAGATGTATTGTTGCATCTTAACGGTGTCAGTTTAATTAGCAAGACTGAGATGGACACCTTTGAAAGTGATAATCTGCTTGATATGCTTGATTTCTGTGATGTAAGAGGACAGGCTATGGCTAAAAAAGCTATTGAAATTGCTGCCGCCGGAGGTCATAATTTGCTTCTCATTGGTCCTCCAGGCTCAGGAAAAAGTATGCTTGCTAAAAGAATACCTACGATATTACCTGAAATGACTTTTGAAGAGTCCATTGAAACCACTAAAATTCATTCTATTGCAGGTGTTCTTGACAATAAAAAACCTCTTGTAACAAAGCGTCCTTTTAGAGCGCCGCACCATACCATATCTGCATTTGGCCTTACGGGTGGCGGTACTGTTCCGCGTCCTGGTGAGATATCTCTTGCACATAACGGTGTTCTTTTTCTTGATGAGCTTCCCGAGTTTGGAAGAACAACTATGGAGGGACTTCGTCAGCCTCTTGAGGACGGTAAGGTTACTATTTCGAGAGTTGCAGGAAGCCTTACCTATCCAAGCTCTATTATGCTTGTAGCGGCTATGAATCCCTGTCCTTGCGGATTTTTCGGTCATCCCACCAGAGATTGTACATGCAGTCAGAAAATGGTCAGAAAATATCTCAACAGAATTTCCGGTCCTATGCTTGACAGAATGGATTTGCACGTTGAGGTTCCACCTGTTGATTTCAATGCTCTTAGCTCTGATTATAAAGAAGAGTTGTCGTCTGATATACGTGATAGAGTTAATGCAGCCCGCAAAATACAGACCAAAAGATATAAAGGCACAGGGATAACCTGTAACGCAAGACTCACCCCGTCTATGCTAAAGGAATTTTGCATTATGGATGAGGATGCCTCTGAAATTCTTAAGTCTGCTTTTGATAATCTGGGAATGTCTGCACGTGCTTATGACCGTATATTAAAGGTTGCAAGAACAGTTGCCGACCTTGACGGCAAAGAAATTATAGGTATGCTTCATATCGCACAGGCTATTCAGTTCAGAAGCCTTGACAGAAAATATTGGGGAACTGAGGAATAGAGGTGGATTATGAGGAGTAATATAGTTATAATCGGCGGTGGCGCCTCTGGAATGTGTGCCGCCATTCTCATAAAACGTCAGCTTACGGACTGTACGGTTACTGTAATTGAGGGGCTTGACAGGGTCTGCAAAAAGCTTATTGTAACGGGTAACGGCAGATGTAACATCACTAACAAGTATTTACAGTGTACGTCATATTATGGCGAGAATTCTCAGTTTTGCAAATTTGCACTGAATAAGTACGGATACAACTTTACAGAAGATTTTTTTGGTAGTATAGGTATACCTTTTTGTGAGGGAGAAAGCGGAAAGGTTTATCCATTTAGTCTTCAGGCGTCTTCGGTGGTTGATGCGCTGCGACTTGAAGTAAGCCGCCTTAACGTTAATGTTGTAAGTGGAGTTAAGGCAGAAAAAATTTTGCCGCAGAATAATGGTTATAAAATTATTTGTGACAGTGGAGAGTTTTGTTGTGACAACGTGATAGTTGCAACCGGTGGTGTTGCAGGTGGTATAAAGCTCGGCTGTACGGGTTCAGGTTATAAAATTCTTAAAGAACTTGGATTTGGCTATGTAAACACTACCTCCGCACTCGTTCAGCTTAAAACCGAAACAAAAGATATAAAGGCACTGGGTGGAATCAAAATTAACGCTGAAATTTCAGCGTTTGTTGATGAAAAAAAAATTCGAACCGAAAATGGCGAATTGCTCTTTACCTCTTTTGGAATTTCAGGCCCCCCCGTGCTTCAGATATCCCGTTTTGCCGAAAAATGCAAGGGTCATAAGACTGTTAAAATAAATATGCTTCCCGATTTTAGTTATAATGAAGTAGTTGATATGCTTACAGATAGAGTTAAAACCTTAGCAGACAGAAAATCTGAGTTCTTTTTTACAGGAGTTTTTCCAAAAATGGTAGGGCTTACAATTTTGAAAAAGTGCGGTATAAAACTCACTGATACAGTAAAAAGCCTTACTTCGAAAAATATTCGTGAGTTTGCAGACTGTATTTGCAATTTTACCTTAAAGGTTACGGGAACAAAAGGTTTTGAAAATGCTCAGGTAACTGCGGGTGGTATTTCAACGAATGATTTTGATGAAGCTACTATGGAATCCAAAAGGTATAAAGGACTTTATGCAATAGGTGAAGTATTGGACGTCGACGGAGATTGTGGTGGCTTTAATTTGCAGTGGGCGTGGTCAAGCGCTGCCTGTGCTGCTGAAGGGATTGTAAGCAAGTATAAATGATAATAGTTAATAATGTTTTTTTACCGCTTGAAACAGATTTTTCTGATGCGAAGAGAATAATGTCATCGTATCTTAATATCAGTTATGACAAAATTTATACCGCCGTTTTGCGAAAAAAATCCGTAGATGCAAGAAAAAAAGATAATATATGTTTTTGTTGCTCTTTTGTACTTTCTCTTGAAACTGTCCTTGAAAACAGACTTATCAAAAGGAAAAATTGTTCTGAGTTTATTGAAGAAAAATACAATTGGAATTTAAAGATAAACTGTAAAGAAAGACCTGTCGTTGTTGGCTTTGGTCCCGCAGGTATGTTTGCGGCGTTATTACTGGCACGAAGCGGTCTTAAACCAATTGTTTTTGAGCGTGGTGACAGTGTAGATAAAAGAATAGAAAAGGTTAATGAATTTTTTAACGGTGGTAAGCTTGACAATGAATCTAATATTCAGTTTGGTGAGGGCGGTGCAGGTACTTTTTCTGACGGAAAATTAAATACGGGAATAAAAAATAATCGATGTCGCGCTGTGTTGGAGGCTTTTGCTGAATTTGGGGCAAATAACGACATTCTTTACGATGCTAAACCGCACATTGGAACTGATATACTATGTAAAATTGTCAAAAATATAAGAAACGAGATTATTTCTCTTGGCGGTGAGGTGCATTTTAACAGCAGGGTAGAAAACATCGCGTATGACGAAAATGGCGTTAAATCACTGACTGTCAATTCTAATGAAATTCTTGTTAACAAGGTATTGCTTTGCACAGGTCATTCTGCCAGAGACGTTTTTTTGCTACTTAAAGATAATAACGTTAAAATGGAAAGAAAACCTTTTGCTATGGGAGTGCGTATTGAGCATCTTCAAAAGGATATAAACAAGGCGTTATACGGAGATTTTGCACAGCATAAAGCTCTTGGTGCCGCGCCATATAAACTTGCTGTTCATTTAAGCAACGGTAGAGGAGTATATACTTTTTGTATGTGTCCGGGCGGCGAGGTTATCAATGCCTCCAGTGAAGTTGGCGGTGTTGCAGTTAACGGTATGAGCTATAACTCAAGAAGCGGAATAAATGCAAATAGCGCACTGCTTGTCAGTGTTCTGCCGGAAGATTTGCAGGGCGATGATGTTCTTGAGGGTTGTTATCTCCAACGTAAAATTGAAGAAAAAGCGTTCCGAATCGGAAACGGCGCTGTACCTGTAACGACAGTCGGAAATATTATTAACGGCTGTGAAGCGAAAATAGGGAAGATAACACCGACTGTTAAACCGTCGTATGTGTTGGCGGATTTTAAGGATATTTTTCCTGATTTTATTTATAATTCGATAAAAGCGTCGTTGCCTCTTTTTGATAAAAAGCTTAACGGCTTTGCGGATAGTGAGGCTGTTCTTACAGCACCTGAGACCAGAAGTTCTTCTCCCGTGCGTATTTTAAGAGATGAAAACTGTGAGAGTATAACGGTAAAAGGTATGTTTCCTTGTGGTGAGGGTGCAGGTTATGCGGGCGGAATTATGTCTGCCGCTGTTGATGGACTTTTATGCGCTGAAAAGCTTATGGAGTCTATTGTATAAAATAATTATATTTTATAACATTATCAGCTATTTTTTTCGTATTTTATACCAAAATGCTGTGAATGATAAAAAAATAACAAAAAGGTCTTGAAAATTTACACATTTTAGGATAGAATAATAGAAGCAAAAACTTGAAAATTTTTTAGGAGGTTTTTCCAATGGTTAAAGTTGCTATTAATGGTTTTGGCCGTATTGGCCGTCTGGCTTTCAGACAGATGTTCGGTGCAGAGGGTTATGAAGTTGTTGCTATCAACGACCTTACCAGCCCTGCTATGCTTGCTCATCTTCTGAAGTACGACTCTGCTCAGGGTAGATATGCTCTCGCTGATACCGTAGTTGCTGGTGAAGACAGCATTACTGTTGACGGTAAGACTATCAAGATTTATGCTGAAAAGGATGCTGCTAATCTTCCTTGGGGCGAAATCGGTGTAGACGTTGTTCTTGAGTGTACCGGTTTCTACTGCTCTAAAGAAAAGTCACAGGCTCACATTGATGCCGGTGCTAAGAAGGTAGTTATTTCTGCTCCTGCAGGCAAAGACCTTCCCACTATCGTTTACAGCGTTAACGAAAACACTCTTACTGCTGATGACAAGATTATTTCTGCTGCTTCCTGCACCACTAACTGTCTTGCTCCTATGGCAGACACTCTTAACAAATATGCTCCTATTCAGAGCGGTATCATGACTACTGTTCATGCTTGGACAGGCGACCAGATGGTACTTGACGGTCCTCACAGAAAGGGTGACCTTCGTCGTGCTCGTGCAGCTGCTTGCAATATCGTTCCTAACAGCACTGGTGCTGCTAAGGCTATCGGTCTTGTTATTCCTGAGCTTAACGGCAAACTCATCGGTTCTGCTCAGCGTGTTCCTGTTCCTACCGGTTCTACAACTATCCTTGTTGCAGTTGTTAAGGGTAAGGATATCACTGCTGAAGGCATCAATGCTGCTATGAAGGCTGCTTCTTCTGCTTCCTTCGGCTACACTGAGGAGGAACTTGTTTCTTCTGATATCATCGGCATTACCTATGGTTCTCTCTTCGATGCTACTCAGACTATGGTTACTAAGATTGACGACGATACCTATCAGGTACAGGTTGTTTCTTGGTATGATAACGAGAATTCCTACACCAGCCAGATGGTTCGTACTATTAAGTACTTCGCTGAAATCTAATTTCTGCATTAAATTTAAAATCGCTCTCGAAAGAGAGCGATTTTTTGTTGTTTTTTGCTTTAAACAGTATATAATAGAAATATATACTATTTTAAGGTGTGATTATATGAGAAGTGCAGGAATATTAATGCCTGTGTTTTCTTTGCCTAGTAATTACGGTATAGGAACTTTTGGTAAAGAAGCGTATAGATTTGTGGATTTTTTAAAAAAAGCAGGGCAACGTTACTGGCAGATTTTGCCTCTTTCTCCTACAAGCTACGGAGATTCCCCTTATCAGTCATTTTCAGCTTATGCAGGTAATCCGTATTTTATTGATTTAGATATACTTTGTGATGACGGTTATTTGAAAAAGAATGAATATTCTGATATCTACTGGGGTGACAATAATAAAATTGATTACGCCTTGCTATATCAGAAAAGATTCGCAGTTCTTAGAAGAGCATACAGCCGTTTTGCTGAAAAAACACCGTCAGATTATAAAGAATTTATAAGAAAAAATTTGTTTTGGTTAGAAGATTACGCTTTGTTCATGGCGCTTAAAAATGCTAATGATTCTAAAAGCTGGGATAATTGGAAGAACGAACTTAAATACCGTGATAAACAAGCATTAAAAGAAGCTAAGAAGCTGTATAAAGAAGATATAGATTTCTTTATGATGCTGCAATATCTTTTTGAAAAACAATGGTTTGAACTTAAAAACTATGCTAACGATAACGGTATCAAAATAATTGGCGATATACCTATATACGTTGCATACGACAGTGCTGACGTGTGGTGCGCACCAAGTCAGTTCGAGCTTGATGAAAATTTATTGCCCAAAAGGGTAGCTGGTTGTCCACCTGATGAATTTTCAAAAAGCGGACAGCTTTGGGGAAATCCGTTATATAATTGGAAAGAAATGAAAAATTCCATAACGCCTTACGATTGGTGGCTTCGCCGTATTAAATATACGTTATCTCTTTATGATGTTGTGAGAATAGACCATTTCAGAGGCTTTGAGTCATATTATGCAATTCCGTTTGGTGATAAGGATGCTACCGGCGGTATTTGGGTAAAGGGACCCGGTATTCATTTTTTTGATTTCGTTAAGAAAAAACTCGGTGAATTACCTATTATTGCTGAGGATTTAGGCTTTATGACTGAAGAAGTCAAGCGTATGTTGGATGCTTCGGGCTTTCCCGGAATGAAAGTCCTTGAATTTGCTTTTGACGATGATTCTGATAGTGAGTATCTTCCTCACAATTTCGGTAAAAACTGCGTAGTATACACAGGAACACATGATAACGATACAGTTGTTGGTTGGGCGGATGTGCTTTCAGATAGGGATTTAAAATTTGCAAATAACTATATGAGAGTAACGGGGGAGGACCCGATTAATTGGGCAATGATTAAAACAGCTTATTCAACTTCGGCTGATACGGTTATAATTCCAATTCAGGATTTTTGTGGAATGGGAAGTGAAGCCAGAATTAATATACCGTCTACCGTGGGAGATAACTGGACATGGAGAATTGATTCGGGGTGCATAAACGATTGGCTTGCACAAATAATTAAAGATGTTGCTACGGTATACAGGCGTGTAAATATAGCTAGACAGTAAAAAAGAAAGTAAGTAAAACTTACTTTCTTTTCTTATATTGGCTGGGTGTCATACCTTTTATTTGCTGGAAGGAGCGGTTAAAACTCCTTAATGAATTATACCCAACTTCTGACGCAATTTCAGTAACGGTTAATTCATTCTTGTTTAATAAGTCACAGGCTCTTTTTATTCGCAGCGTATGTATGTACTCATTGAATCCCATTTTGATTTTATTTTTAAAAATATGTGATATGTAGTATTTATTGGTGTGAAGCTGCTCTTCTAAATCGCTTAGGTGTATATCATTCATATAGTTATTGTTACAGTAATCAATAAGACTGCCTATAACACTTGTATCCATTTTCTTTATGGGAATAAATTTTAAATACGAAAATAGTTCAGCGCATATTATTCTGCAAAAAGAGCTATGCTTTGTTTGGCTGTATGGGTCATCCTTGTCACTATACTGTGCAGCGGCGCATAGCCATTGAGTCAAATCATCATAATTTGTGGCTGTTGCTACGGTATTTTCAGGGAGAAAGTTAGAGAAAATCTGACCGAATTCTGTGAGAAGTTTCGTACTCAGTATCATTAAATAAAACTCTAAGTCAACGGTATCGTCAGTCAGATAATAATGGCTTTGATTAGGAAAAGCAATTGCAAACTGTCCTTCGTTTACCGTAGTTTGTTTTGAATCAATGACGGCAATAAAACTGCCTTTTGTACAAAAAACAATTTCTATTTCATTGTGTAAGTGTTCGCCGTTGATAAGGCAATTACCTTTACCTACACGCGAGGTTGGGTGGTCGTGTTGATAAAACATACTATTCTCCATTTACGTTAATTTTTTTTATATTATCATAAAATTTGTGTTATGACAATAATAATTTTTAAATGATAAAAATATTGACATAAATTGTAAAATATGATAACATTCAATGTATAAACTTAAGGAGGTTTATTTTATGATTAGAAACACTAATTTCAAAAAATTTGCTATCCTTATGTCGTTAATAGTTTCTCTTATGGCTTTTATTATCGTTCCGGTAATTGCAGAAGAGACACCTGTTACTGGCGTAAGCGACGGCACTGTTTCTGTTGAGGATATCGTTGTTACCGAAAACAACGAATATGCCGATTACGATGCAGCGGTAGAGTATCTCGATGAATATACTACCAATAAAGCTGAGGACCCTGATTTTGATGCAAACGTCGAGGTTGCTCTTGATACTGTAAGAGGCGAGGTTCCTTTCTATGCATCCTTTTGGGCATTAATTCCTCCGATTATTGCTATTGGACTTGCTCTCATAACCAAAGAAGTTTATTCTTCTTTGTTTATCGGTATAGTGGCAGGTGGTTTACTTGCGGCAAATTTCAATATAACCCACACTGTTGATAACATCATTGAAGGTGGTCTTATTGAGGCTGTTTCAGGAACTGCAGGTATTTTCGTTTTCCTTGTAATTCTTGGTATTATGGTTGCTCTTATCAATAAATCTGGCGGTTCTGCTGCTTTCGGTAGATGGGCTGAGAAGAACATAAAATCCAGAGTAGGTGCATCTATTGCAACCTTTGTTTTGGGTGTACTTATTTTCATAGACGACTATTTTAACTGTCTTACCGTTGGCTCAATTATGAAGCCAGTTACTGACTCTAATAAAATTTCACGTTCAAAGTTTGCATACCTTATTGATGCGACTGCTGCACCTGTATGTATGATTGCTCCTATTTCTTCCTGGGCTGCTGCTGTTGCAAGCTATGCAGAAGAGGGACAGGGTCTTAAACTCTTTATTGAGGCAATTCCTTATAACTTCTATTCACTTCTTACTTTTGTGTTTATCATCGGTATTACACTTATGAAGTTCGATTACGGTCCAATGAAGAAGCATGAAGAAAACGCTCTTAATGGTGATTTATTTACAAGTGGGCAGAATAATGCTGAGTCAGCCGAAATGGAAAAAGGTAATGAAAAGGGTATTGTACTTGATATAATTTTCCCGATAGTTGCTCTTATAGTATTCTGTATCATTGCTCTAGTTTATAATGGTAACGGTAACACATTTGAGGGACTTAACTTTATTGAAGCGTTTTCTAATACTGATGCAACCGTTGGTCTACCATGGGGCGCACTTATTGCTCTGATTATTTCTATTATTTACTTCGCTATCAGAAAGGTTGTTTCCTTTAAGGAATCTATGGATAGCATTCCTACAGGCTTTAAAGCTATGGTATCGGCGATTCTTATTCTTACTATGGCAACCGCACTTAAGAATATGACTGGTCTTCTCGGAGCAAAGGTTTACGTTGCAATGCTTATGAACGGCGCTGCTGGACTTCAGCAGTTCCTACCTGCAATTATTTTCATTGTTGCTTGTATACTTGCTTTTGCTACCGGTACGTCTTGGGGTACCTTCGGTATACTTATTCCTATTGTTACCGCAATCTTCCCCGACAATTACTCACTTATGATTATCGGTATATCCGCGTGTCTTGCAGGTGCTGTATGCGGTGACCACTGTTCTCCGATTTCGGATACCACAATTATGTCCTCTGCCGGCGCTCAGTGTGACCACTTGAATCACGTATCTACACAGCTTCCGTATGCAATAACTGTTGCTGCTGTTTCGTTCGTTAACTTCCTTATAGCTCCTTTCATTATGAATGCTTGGATTTCTTTAGCTATTGCTGTTGTAATGATGGTTGCTGTACTGTTTATTATCAAAAAAATTACAGTTAAGAAAGCTTAATAAATGACTTGAAAAAAATACCGATTCTGTGTATAATTACAGAGTCGGTATTTTTAATTTTAGGCGGTGATTTTTTACGGATCGAGTTAAAGAAATTGAAAGAAGCATTATTAAAAAATTCAGAAAACCTATCTGGAATAAGTTTTGCGGCGCACTTAACGACTATGAACTTATAAAGGAAGGTGATAAAATTGCCGTCTGCATTTCCGGTGGAAAGGATTCCGTTTTACTGGCCAAATGTATGCAGGAGCTTCACCGCCACTCAGAAGTAAATTTTGATGTAGTGTATATTTGTATGGACCCGGGATATCGCCAAGATAACCGTGAACTTTTAGACGCCAACATGGAACTGCTACAAATACCTGTTGAAATTTTTGAAAGCTCTATATTCGATATAGTCAAAGACGTTGACGGCTCACCTTGCTATCTATGCGCTAGAATGAGAAGAGGGGCTTTATATGCGAAAGCACAGTCGTTAGGTTGTAATAAAATAGCTCTCGGTCACCATTTTGATGATGTTATCGAAACGGTTCTTATGAGTATGATGTATTCTTCTGAAATCAAAACTATGCTTCCTAAACTTCATAGCACTAATTTTGAAAATATGGAGCTTATAAGACCACTTTATAAGATTAAAGAAAAGGATATCGTTTCCTGGACAAATTATAATGAACTTAAATTTTTACAGTGCGCCTGTCGTTTTACTGAGGATAGTGAAATTTATGAAGGACTCTCAAAACGGAAGGAAATTAAAAATCTTATTAAAGAAATAAAGAAAATTAATCCTGCTGTTGATGATAATGTGTTCAGAAGTCTGCATAATGTTAATTTGTCACAAATTGTTGGTTGGCGAGAACAGGATAAGGGAGAACTTCACTCTTTTCTTGAAAAATATTAATACCCGAAAATCTTTGGATTTTCGGGTATTTTTTATTCGGTTCTAAGAGCAATAACAGGGTCTTTCTTTGCGGCACTTTTTGAAGGAATAATACCTGCAAGTAAGGTTAGTAATATACTGATTATAATTAGAATTACTGCAATTTCTATTGGTAAAATTGCTTTTAAATTAGAAAGACCGGTCAGTGCTCGAAGTATGGCGTTAATGGGAATACAAAGTAAATAGGTTACAGCTATACCGAGTAGGCCCGAAGTGAAACCGATAATTACCGTTTCTGCATTGAACATACTGGAAACGTTCTTTTTTGAAGCACCGATGGCTCTGAGTATTCCTATTTCTTTTGTTCTTTCCTGAACAGAAATAAGTGTTATTACACCAATCATTATTGAAGAAACGATTAAGGAAACGGCAACGAAGGCAATTAGCACGTAGGTAATTGCGTTTATAATCGTTGTTACCGAGGACATCATAATACCGACGTAATCGGTATAGGTTATTTTTTCTAGTTCATCGACACCCTCATTATATTCGGCAATAAATTCTTCAATAACGTCCTTATTTTCGAAGCTTGATGCATACAGATTAATTGTCGACGGATTTTCAAGGTCGATGAATCCTAACTTTTGAAGATTTGCTTCATAGGTGCTGTTTGAAAACTCAAGCACTTCATCGTGGTATTTCGCGCATTGCTCGGTGGTATAGTTTTTAATTGCCATATCAAGCGCCATAGATAACTGTTGTTCGCTCATATTGTTAAGCTGGGCGGTTACTGACTGTGCATATTGAGTCTTTACGTTCTCGGCAATCATTTCTTCCATAAGAGTGTTTAACTCTTCATCCGACATATTGCTTATATATTTTTCTATGCTTTCGTTGTCCATTCCTGTTTGTTGACTCATAGCCTTTGTAAGAGTTTCGGATATAGCATCTCTGTTCATATCTTTCATTGCGTTTTCAACTGAGGCGTTTAGCATTTCATCTGAGGGGATAGACATAATCTTAATATAAGCAGCAGCCTTTTCTTTCTGGTTTAATGAAGCAACGTGTTCTCTGAATTCCTGTTCTTTTTCTTCATTAGTCATTTCACCGGTGGATTCTTTAAAGGGAAGTCCTGTGAAAATATCTTTGTTTTGGTTTTCCAGCTGAGCTTTGATAGCGGCGGATTCCTTGTTGTTCTCGGCAATATATTCCGTAAGCAAATGAGTATATCCTATACTTGAGCCGGAAAGCATTGCTGAAACAGCGTCTTTGTTGGGTCTGATAATTCCGGTTACCTTCAGAGATAATCCGTTGTCGTACAAAAATTTCAAGCCAGTGCTTGTGCTGCGCAAATCGGTATATATTTCTTGTTCCGAATCGTAAATATAACAATCGCTGTTTAGAATCGTTTTAAATTCCATTGAGCAAATTTCTTCATAACTCCAATTATGAGATTCATATTCCAAAGGAGTTTTATTAACAGCTGAATCAATAATTTTATCAATTTTCTCTTTTGATTCCAGACCTAAAGCGTAAAGTGTCATATCGTCAAGCTCATTGTTTTCGTCCACAACAAGTATGATTTCATTGTATGACGTTGGCCACGTTCCGTATATTAAATCATACTGATTAAAGTACAGCTCGTTAATGGGATTGCCGTTTTCACCTGACAGCATTTCCTGCCACATTCCAACCATTGTAGTAGGAGAACTTATCATACTAATAGGTGAACTGGTAGATTCTGATGAATCTGAAGTGAGATTTCCTCCCATAAACTTTGACAATAACTCAGTCATAAGTTCTTTTGAATCGGAAACAATAATATTATCATCAACGTTTTTGGTATAAATGAGCAAATCGGCGTTATAAGTGTATTTAATTCCGTTTAATGCCCCGTTAAGTTCGTTGTTGGTAGTTAACGTTCTATGCTCCTCAATATATTTTTTAAAGGTTTTCAAGTCGTTTTCTCTGCTTTCTAGACTGTTAAGAGAGTTGACCATATCGTATAGAGCAGGTTTTTGGTAAACCGCGTCATTATCGTGGGCGTGTTCTGATTTTGCCCCCGCGATAAAGGTTTCCATAAGTGTGCCTATATCTGTGTGCTGCGATTCTAAGGTAAGAGGGTAGGAAGAAAGGGTATCCTCCTGAACGCTGTTTATAAATGCTGTCATTCCGTTAGATACAGCAAATATTAAAGCGATACCGATGATACCTATACTTCCTGCAAAGGAAGTAAGTATCGTTCTGCCTTTTTTAGTAATAAGGTTTTTTAGAGAAAGACCGAATGAAGTAGCAAAACTCATTGACGGTTTTCTTTCTTTTATTTTTTTAGTAGACGCAGCGTTTGAAACTTCTTGATTTTCTTCGGGATTAGCAGGGTCAGAGTCGGAAATTATATTACCGTCAAGCATACGTACGATTCTTGTTGAATATTTTTCAGCAAGTTCGGGATTATGAGTAACCATTATAACCAGTCTGTCTTTTGAAATTTCTTTAAGTATATCCATTACGGCAACACTGGTCTCGCTGTCAAGAGCGCCTGTAGGCTCGTCGGCAAGAATAATGTCGGGGTTATTTACGATAGCTCTTGCAATAGCTACACGCTGCATCTGTCCTCCTGACATTTCGCTTGGTTTCTTCTTAATCTGTTCGCCGAGACCTACGTCAATCAGCGCCTGTTTTGCTCTTTGACGCCTTTCGTTCTTAGATACGCCTGAAAGGGTGAGAGCAAGTTCCACGTTCTGTAATACCGATTGATGCGGTATCAGATTGTAGCTCTGAAAAACAAAGCCTATTGAATGATTACGGTAAGTATCCCATTCTCTGTCGTTGTAGTTGGTAGTTGACCTGTCGTTAATAATTAGGTCACCGTCACTGTATTTGTCCAACCCACCGATGATGTTAAGCATAGTTGTCTTGCCGCAACCTGAAGGACCTAATATAGATACAAATTCACTTTTTCTGAAAGTGAGATTTATACCCTTTAGTGCATTTACGGTCTGGTTGCCTGTAATATAATCCTTTTTGATGTTTTTTAACTGTAACATCTGAGCAATCCTTTCGTGTTGGTGTCGTAACCTCATTATAGTATTATATTGTTAACAAATCATGTACATTTATTGGAAAAATGTTTCAGCAAGACCGCCTTCCGCGGTTTCTTTGTATTTTGAATTCATATCCAGTCCTGTTTTGTACATTGTTTTGATAACTGTATCAAAGGAAATTCTTCGGGTATCTCGCAAAAATTGTGAAAGATTAACGGCGTTAATTGCTCTCATAGCAGCAACCGCGTTTCTTTCAATGCAAGGTATTTGAACAAGTCCGCAAATTGGGTCGCAGGTAAGTCCTAAATGATGTTCCATAGCTATTTCGGCTGCATACTCAATTTGTTCAATATCCATTTCATATAGTTCACAAAGTGCGGCGGCTGCCATAGAACAGGCACTGCCGACTTCAGCCTGACATCCACATTCTGCGCCGCTTACCGAAGCGTTGGCTTTTATAATATTGCCAATAAGACCGCCAACCGCCAAAGCTCTTACTATATCACTGTCAGAAAAACCGCGCTTCTTTTGTGTATATAGCAATACGGCGGGCATAATACCGGCAGAACCGCATGTGGGTGCGGTTACAACGTTACCTGCACTTGCGTTTTGCTCTGCTACAGCGAAGGCGTACGAACAGGTTATTCTGTTTTCTTTGGTCTCACTGGTTTCATCAAAATGTTTTTGACTAAAGAGGTAACCTGCTTTTCTTTGCAATTTAAGTTCTCCGGGAATAATACCGTCGGTTTTTAATCCCATTTCAATACATTCCTTCATTTTTTCCCAAATAAAAGAAATATAATCAAATGTTTCTTTTGGTTCGGTTTTCCTGATATATTCATAGAGAGACATACCTTTTTGGTTACAGTATTCTTTTATGTCAGTAAAAGTTGTGTGCTTATAAATATCAGGAAGCGGATGCTCTTCTTCGCCGACAATTTGGATATCTCCGCCACCGATGCTCAGTATTCTTTTTGTTCCTAAAAGGTTACCGTTTTTAAAGGCGGAAAAATCCATAGTGTTAGGATGAGGAAGTTTATTTGTTTTTTCGTCAAAAATAATTTCGTGTTCAATATCCTTCAATGCTTCGTTAATAACTAGGTCGGTTAAATGACCTTTTCCGGTTTTAGCCAGTGAACCATAAAGAATAACGGTTATTTTATCGGCAGCCTTATAGGTGTCAATGAATAATTTCGTAGCCTTTTCAGGACCCATAGTATGTGAGCTGGAAGGACCTCTGCCGTATTTGTATATATCGCAAATAGTTTTCATATACGCTACCTCACGTTTGTTTATGTATTTAATATAACACTTTAACATTGTTATGTAAACAAATATATATAATAACACATACTTTTTTGAATAAACTGCAGGTTTTTTATGGAAACAACCTTGACTTATTCGACAAAATAGACTAAAATATTATATGTATTTATATATAGTATTATTTAAGGGGAGGGAACTACGATAGTCGGCTATTTTAATAAGCTTTTTAAAGGAAGCAAATTTGAATTTTTTGACATTTTAAAGGACAAGCTTTTGCATAACGAAAAGACTTTTGTTGTTACCGCAAACCCCGAAACTTTCGTAAGAGCTCTATCGGATGAAAAGCTGAATGAATTGCTTTTGCACGAAGAGGTTACAGTTGTTGCTGATGGCATTGGTATCGTAAAGGGCGCAAAGAAATTCGGTCTTAATATTAATGAGAGAATTCCGGGTATTGATATCGCTAATGAACTTTTGAAAATCTGCGATACCTATAACAAATCTATTTACTTTTTTGGCTCAAAACAAGATGTTGTTAATGCTCTTTGTGATGTTGTTAAAACTGAATTTCCAAATATAAATATTGTTGGCGCTGAAAATGGTTATAGCGACAATAAAGATATAATATTTGATGAGATTAAGCAACTTCGCCCTGATGTAGTATTTGTGGCATTAGGTATACCTAATCAGGAAAAGCTTATTTATAAACATTATTTTGATTTTGATAAAGGTATTTTTGTGGGCGTTGGCGGCTCTTTCGATGTAATCAGTAAGAAAAAAGCAAGAGCGCCGAAATTTTTTATTGATAATAATATCGAATGGCTTTATCGTATTTTTAAGGAACCTTTCCGTATTAAAAGATTTATTAAAAATAACGTGCAGTATATGTACAGAATTATAAAGAGGAAGTAAGCTGTAATGATGGATAAGCTTTCCAAGCTGACTAATGTTTATAAAAAATATGGTTTTTTAGGCTTTTGTAAGAAACTATACGCCTATGTAGTTGCTAACTATCTTAATAAAATTAGCATTGCTGTGTTTATTAATCCAAATAAATATCGCCGTATTATTTCAGAAATTATTTCTGATGATGATTTCGACAGAATTGTACTTTGGAGAAGCAGTTTTGGATATAACGTTCCGCTGTTTCAAAGGCCTCAGCACATAGCTAATAATCTTGCAAAAAAACGCTGTCTTGTGCTTTATGAGGTTACTACTATGACCGATAAAGTCAAGACAGTTAAAAAATATTCTGACAATCTTTTCCTCATTAATTACAACAACATCCTGCTCAATAGAATTTTAATGAAGGAACTTTCAAAAATTTCAAAGCCTAAATATATTCAGCTTTACTCTACCGATTGGAAGCTTTCAGTTGATAATATAAAAAATTATTTAAGTAACGGCTTTAAATTTATTTATGAATATATCGATGACATATCTCCGGAACTTGCTGGGACTAAGGAAATTCCGCAAAACATAATAGATAAGTATGAATATGTTATGTCTGATAAAAATGTATTTGTTGTTGTTACTGCCGATATGCTCAAAAATGACGTAATTTCCAAGCGCGGCACCGAAAACTGCGTTGTTTCTTCTAACGGCGTTGATTATTCGTTTTTTCAGAACATTGAAGATGATTTTGAATTTGAAGATGATTTTAAAGAAATCTTAAATAAAAATAAACCTATCGTCTGTTATTACGGTGCGTTGGCAAAATGGTTCGATTATGAATTAATTAAGAAAATTGCCGCAACAAATGAGTTCTCTGTGGTTTTATTTGGGATTAAGTATGATGAATCTTTTGATGAACATCTACACAATGAAGAAAATATTTATTTTATGGGACCCAGAGATTATAAAATTTTAAAGTATTATGCCAATAAGTGCGATGTGCTGTGTATTCCTTTTTTAATCAATGATATCACAAGGGCAACAAGTCCTGTCAAGGTATTTGAATATATGGCTCTTCACAAACCGATAGTAACTACGGATATGAATGAGTGCAGAAAATACGAGAGTATACTTATTGGTTATGACCACGATGATTTTATCGAGAAGCTCAGAAAGGCTGTCCTGCTTAAAAATAACAGTGATTATATAACTCTGTTAGATAATGATGCCAGAAATAACGACTGGTCTATGAAAGCACAGGCTATTATTGATTTGATTAAGGATTACGAATAATATCGAAAAGGGTGGTGTTGCAAATTGTTTAATAATATTAAATACGTTTGGAATAAATATAATTTTTTGTTGCGTCAGCTTGTCTCCCGTGATTTTAAGGTTAAATATAAGCGCAGTGTACTCGGTGTTTTTTGGAGTCTGCTTTATCCCGTACTAACAATGGCAGTTATGGCTCTTGTATTCACAAATGTGTTTAAATTCACTACTCCCGGTGTGAGCTATCTTGCTTATCTTATGAGCGGTCTTGTCATATTCAACTATTTCAGTGAAGCTACCAACCTTTCGATGAGCAGTGTTGTAGCAAACTTCAGCCTTATAAATAAGGTTTATATGCCAAAATACATTTTCCCCGTATCTAAGTGTATTTTTGTGGGTATTAACTTTTTGCTTTCTCAAATACCTCTGTATGTAATACTTATCGCTACAGGTACAGGTGTTAATTGGTATCATTTTGTTTTACCCTTTGGTTATTTTTGTCTATTTATGTTTACGCTTGGATTTAGTATGATACTTGCAACGGTTGCGGTATTTTTACGCGATATGTTCTATATTTACGGTGTTATAATTTCATTGTGGACATATATGACGCCTATTATGTACGATATTGCTATTATTGAAAATCCGCTGCTTAGAATTATTTTTAAATGCAACCCTATGTATTGGTTTGTATATTTTACAAGAAGAATTATGCTGTACAATACAATACCTGAAATTAATGTATGGATTTATTGTTTTGCTTTCGGCTTTGGTTTTCTTATTATCGGTATTTTGGTATTTAAGAAAAATCAGGATAAATTCATTTATTACGTATAAGGAGGAATCGTTATGTGTGATAATGCTAATATGATAGAAATCGAAAACGTTTCTATGCGTTTTAATCTTGGTATTGAAAAAGGATTTTCTCTTAAACAATGGTTTGTTGATATCGGTCACGGCAAAAAACACGAAAAGAAGGATTTCTGGGCGTTGACTGATGTTAGTTTTAAGGTTAAAAAGGGAGAAGTTATTGGTTTTATTGGCTCAAACGGCGCGGGTAAATCAACACTGTTAAAGGTTGTTGCCGGTGTTATGAAGCCAACTAAGGGTACTGTGAAAGCTTATGGAAACATATGTCCTATGATAGAGCTAGGCGCAGGCTTTGACCCACAGCTTACAGCAAGAGAAAACATTTATCTTAACGGCTCTATAATGGGTTATTCAAAAGAGCTTATTGATTCCAAATTTCAGGAAATCGTTGATTTTTCTGAATTGTATGATTTTCTTGAGGTTCCCGTACAGAACTTTTCGTCAGGTATGGTTGCCAGACTTGCATTCAGCGTAGCAACTATAGTTGACCCTGAAATTCTTATAGTTGATGAAATTTTGTCGGTTGGCGATATAGCATTTCAGGCAAAGAGCGAAGCAAAAATGCTTTCAATGATAGGTGGAGGAACCACAGTTCTTTTCGTTTCACACTCTATAGAGCAAATCAAAAAAATGTGCGATACCGTAGTATGGATTGAACATGGAGTTGTTCAGAAAATCGGCGGTAAAGAAGTTTGCAATGAGTATGTAGAATATATGAACAACAAATAAATTATTTTATGTGACTTTAAACAACAATGTTATAGGAGATTTTATTTTGAATTTGATTAATAAAAAATGGATATGCACTGGTTCTCTAAAATCATACTGTAAGGATGGAAATTTGATTATTGAAAATAATGCAAATAATAATAGTTTTTTAATATTTCCGAAACTTTTCAAAAGCTCTAATCAAGAAATTTTTTTGAAAGTTGTCGGTACTCTTTTGGAAGGTACTGGTTGCACCCTCAGAATAATTAATAGACATAAACAAGTTCTTGGAAGCTGCGGATTGAATTCCGTATATTCTAACAAGTTGAAAAGGTTAAAGTATTTTATTTTAGCCTTGTATGTTCCTGCTTTTAGTAAAATTGAAATTAATGAAATTTCTTATTCTGACAAGTTTGATTTTAGCGTATTTGACGAACACTTTGAGAATGACACTCTGCTTATCACTCCTGGTTACCCATCTCTTGAGAATAAGTATAATAGTGCTTTTGTTCATACACGCATAAAAGCATATCAGAGAGCAGGAATCGGAGTTGACGTTATTGTATGTAATGAACTTCCGGATGTCAAAATGTATGAATATGAAGGAGTAAATGTTTTTAAATGCGATTACTATATCCTTCGGGAAATTCTTAAAGTTAAGAACTATAAAAAAATCCTGATTCATTTTTTTGATAACCGATATGCGAATGTCTTAGAATCTATTGATACTTCTGAAATTCAACTTTATTTCTTTTTGCATGGTGCTGAAACATTATACCGTGACTGGCCAAAAATAGTTAGTCCGTATTTTGATGGTGAAGCAAAAATTGATGACCATTGGCGCGATGTTTTTGATATTAAAGATTTTTATATTAAGAAATATAATGAACTCGAAAATGTAAAATGGTTATTTGTTACCGAATGGACTAAATTACGTTGCGAAGAATTGCTTAATATTAAATTTAATAATTATGATATTGTGCCTTGTCTTATCGATACTGATTTGTTTAAATATGAAAAGAAAGACACTGAACTCAGAAAGAAAATTTTTGTTTTAAGAAAGTTTGACGATATTAATTCCTATTCACTTGATACAGTGGTGCGTATAATACTTGAATTGAGTCGTAGACCCTTTTTTTATGATTTACAATTTGATATCTATGGCGATGGTTCTATGCATGATCGAATTCTTGAACCTGTTAAGGATTTTAAAAATGTCAATATTTATAAAAAATTTCTTACACATGATGAAATACGTAAAGTTCACGAAACTCATGGCATTGCACTATTTCCAACACGTTTCGATTCTCAAGCTGTGTCTTCTTGTGAGGCTGCTGCTTCGGGATGTGCTGTGATTACATCTGATATTCCTGGAGTTAGACAATTTATTCCACATGATTTAGGTGTAATGTGCAAAACTGAAGACTACAAACAATATGCAGATGTAATAGAAAAAATGTATTATGATGCTGAGTTTTTCCTTAAGGTTGGTAAAGATGAAAGCGCTTCCGTAAGTAGTAAATTTGATTATCAGCACACGATTCAAAAAGAATTAGATATTTATAATAAGGACTATAATACTAAAAAGTCAAATATTACCGTTGCTGATAATCCTATATTAAGTGTTATAGTACCATCATATAATGTTGAACAGTATTTAAAACATACAGTTTTTTCAATCGTTGACCAGAAAAATGCCGGAAAACTTGAAGTTATAATTGTTAACGATGGTTCAAGGGATAAGACCGCACAAATTGCTGAAGAATTAGTTAATAAATATAGTTTTGATGGAAAATCTATTATAAGAGTTATTAATAAAGCAAACGGTGGACATGGTTCTACCATTAATGTTGGTATTGAAGAAGCAAGGGGTAAATACGTTAAAATTATTGATGGCGATGATACTGTAGATTCAGAAGAATTTGCTAAATTAATTGATGTTTTGGAGTATGAGAATTCCGATATAATACTTAATAATTTCATGGAAGACTTTGCTAAAGATAATGAACTTGTAGTACAAAAAATATATAATCATTTAAAACCTACTATACAGTATCATTTTGATGATTTATGCTACGAGGATTATGGATTTACCTCTTGGGGTCCAATTCTTTCCTGCTCAAGTTATAAAACCGAAATGCTCAAAAAAGGAAATTTCAAGCTCTCTGAAAAAACGTTTTATGTTGATATGGAGCTTAATACTTATGTTGCGTTATTGTGTGATACTATAACTTATTATAACCTTAATATTTATCGCTATTTATTGGGTCGTGATGGTCAATCTGTAGCAAGACAATCATATACCCGTAATTACAAACATCACGAAAATGTTTGTATTAACATAATAGATATCTATTATAAAAATTTCGAAAATTTATCATTACAAAAAAGAAATTATATTTTAAATCATATCATTCTGCCAATGGTATCAACACAATATGAAATTTGTATTAATTATCGAAATGATACAAAGCCTTTTCGAACCTTTAACAAGCGTCTTAAAGCATATCCTGTTATTTATAATAATAATCAGATAAAAATTAAAAATGTTATTTTTCATAGAATTACAGGTGGTTATCTTATTTTTATGAGTAAACTATTTATTACATTCAATTCTCTTTTGCATATTTTTATCAGACCTTTTAAGAGAATTATCGCAAAAGTTATATAATCGTTTCGTTGGAAAGGAAATTTAAGCATGAATACTAAATACTTAATAATCGGCGCTGGTATTTCAGGGCTTACTTTTGCAAATTACTGCAG
>JAXJXV010000010.1:0-192731 GCA_036307305.1 Acutalibacteraceae bacterium | reverse complement strand
GATTTGATGATCACCACCATAGCCGCCACAAGCGACAGCTTGAACATCACATGGAAAATCTGACTGGCGGCACCCCTCCCGTCAGATACCTACCCTGTGTAGTCCCTTGTAAACTGTACTTTGCTACAGAATTAATAACGTTACCGGATTTATCTATAGTAATTTCATATTCACTACCTTGGTCATTAGTTATAGTAAATGTGCATTTGCCATTTTTAAAAACCAAACTTTGTATTGGTCCAGAATATCCACCAATGTTGCTAATTGTATATGTATTTCTTGCTAAATTATATTTACTTAAATCTATTACTTTATTGCCATTTATATCGTAAAACCCATTGGTTTCTAAATCATGTGTATTATTCATACAGGCAAACAAGCCTTCTGAGTATGGGAAACAATAATGTATTTTATACCCGTCTTCCTTTAAGTTTATATCCTTAACTGACATATCATTTGCATTCAAAAGCTTATAATTTTTTCCATACTTTGATATTATGAACAGTCCTTCATTGTTTATGTTGTACTTGATATTTCCTTTAACCATATGAGTGCTTATACATATTTCTTCATCAGCTTCATAGAATCTGTTAGTATTGCCATTCCAAATAATATTTTTATAAACAAAACACCCAGCTCCCACAAAATTGAATACAGCATAACTTTTTTCATATATACTGCCCTTGAAATTACCTTTTGCTCCCAACAACAACCCTGTTTCACTAACAAACGGCACCTTTGAGCTTAAAGGTATAATCCAATCGTTGTTTTTTATTATACCCATCTCTATCTGTGTGCCACTATAATCCTCTTTTTCATTTGCCACTAACTCATAATAATTATTATCGGCGTCATAACCTGAAGCCAACACTTTATCACAGCTGTCGCTTATTTTATTCAACTTGCTTTCTTGTTCTTCAAGCTCATCATATTGTTGCGTAATTAAATCGGTAAATTGAGATTCGTAGGAATCTCCAAATTCATCGTTCTTTGTTTCTTCACCACACCCAGATACGCATAATAAAACGCAGAAAACATGTAATAATGCAATTAGTTTTTTTGCCATCAAAATTCCTCCTCATTGACATTCTGTAAATGTCATATTTTAAAGTATTATAACATATAATTTCTTTGTTGACAAGTACTAAATGTCAGAAATGAGGAAATTTTATGTTTATCAATAAAACAAAAGAAGGCTTTAATAATGTATGCGGTAAAAATATAACTCGTTTTCGTTTGATGCTAAAAATTTCTCAAAGAGAACTTGCAGATAGAATGCAATTAGTCGGGATTGATATCGATAAAAACGCCATTCAACGAATTGAATGTGGTAAACGATTTGTTACTGACATAGAAATAATTGCATTTGCTAAAGTATTTGATATAACTTACGAAGATTTACTAAATAATTAGTAAAATAAAACTCCTCACTTGCAACTATTAAAGTACAGGTGAGGAATTTTTTAGTCGTATTTGTCCCTATTGTAGCAAAAGCATATCATACCGTTTTTCGTTATACAAGTAAAAAAACAATATAAATGCGTTGATAAAAGTAATTGAATACCGACTTATTATGTGTTATAATTTAAAAAGTGAGGTGTTTATTTATGAAAATGAAAATGTCTTTCCGTTGGTACGGAGAAAGCGACCCTATTTCACTTAAATATATTTCTCAGATTCCAGGTATGCGTTCTGTGGTTTCTGCAGTTTACGACGTTGCGCCGGGAAAAGTATGGCCTGAGGAAAGTCTTGCTAAGCTGAAAACCGATTGTGAGGCTAACGGTCTTATTTTCGACGTTGTCGAATCCGTTCCCGTTCATGAGGATATTAAGCTTGGAAGAGAAAACGCCGATGCCCTTATAGACATTTACTGCGAAAACATACGCCGTTGCGCTAAATACGGTGTTAAGTGCATTACCTATAACTTTATGCCTGTTTTCGACTGGACGAGAACCCAGCTTGATAAAGAAGCTAAGGACGGTTCAACAAGTCTGGTTATGTATATGGACCAGCTTAAAGGTCTTAATCCTCTGACCGATGACATAGACCTTCCCGGTTGGGATGCAAGTTACACAAAGGACGAAATCCGCGACCTTATTACCGCTTACGGACAGCTTGGTGAAGAAGGACTTTGGAAAAACCTTGAAAAATTCCTTAAAATGACCATTCCCGTAGCAGAGGAATGTGGGATAAGAATGGCTATTCATCCCGACGACCCGCCTTATTCTATTTTCGGTATTCCCAGAATTATCACCTGTGAAGAAAACCTCGACAGAATGCTCTCAATTGTGGACAGCCCCGCAAACACCCTTTGTCTTTGCACAGGCAGTCTTGGCTGCGCTTCCTTCAACAATATTCCAAAGCTTGTTGAAAAGTACGTAAAAAAAGACAGAATTGGCTTTATGCACATAAGAAACGTAAAGCTTATGGAGGACGGTTCCTTTGAAGAAACCGCACATTTTTCCTCCTGCGGTTCTTTGGACATTGCAGAAATCGTTAAGATTCTTGCCGAAAATGGCTTTGACGGTTACGTACGCCCCGACCACGGAAGAATGATTTGGGGTGAAACGGGCAAACCCGGTTACGGTCTTTTTGACAGAGCCTTGGGCGCCGCCTATATTAACGGTCTGTTTGAGGCTTATGAAAAGGAAGGTAAATAATAATGATTAAAAACGTTCTTAATACCGATTTAAGCGGTAAGGTATGCGTTGTAACAGGAGCCGGTGGAGTGCTTTGCAGTCACTTTGCAAGGGTTCTCGCAAGAGCAGGAGCCAAGGTAGCTCTCTTAGACCTTAATGAAGAAGCAGCAAAAGGATATGCTGATGAAATCTCCAAAGAGGGCGGAATTGCAAAGGCTTACGCCTGTAACGTTCTTGACAAAAAAATTTGCAGTGACGTTGCAGAAAAGGTAAAAGCAGAGCTTGGCCCCTGCGATATACTGGTTAACGGTGCAGGCGGAAATAATCCGAGAGCTACCACCGACAAGGAATACTATGAAACAGGCGATATCGATGCCGATACAAAAAGCTTTTTTGACCTTGACAGCGACGGAGTCAGCTTTGTATTCAACCTGAATTTCTTAGGTACTCTTATTCCTACACAATGCTTTGCTGCTCAGATGCTCGGAAGAAAGGGTTGCAGTATTCTTAATATCTCATCTATGAACGCTTATACCCCACTTACAAAAATCCCTGCATATTCAGGTGCAAAGGCGGCAATTTCCAACTTTACACAGTGGTTGGCTGTTCATTTTTCAAAGGAAGGAATCCGCGTTAACGCCATTGCTCCGGGATTTTTCTCCACAAAGCAAAATGCAAAACTACTCTTTAACGACGACGGAACACCCACTGCAAGAACAGGCAAAATCCTTGCCGCTACTCCTATGGGCAGATTCGGCAAAACCGAAGAGCTTGAAGGAGGATTACTGTTCCTCTTAAACGAAGAAGCCGCAGGCTTTATAACAGGGGTAGTGCTCCCCGTAGACGGCGGTTTCTCTGCATATAGCGGTGTATAAGATATTAATACAATACCCCCTACAGTTGTTCAAACAACTGTAGGGGGTATTGTATCGCAAACTCTAATCCGTTTTTATTAATTTACCCACAAATTTGGTAAGTTCTTCCTTAGAAGCCACTTCAAGAATGTTTCTCATACAGGTAACTCTGTATAAAACGGTTTTTTCTGACATAAAAAGTTCTTCGGCTATTTTCTGATAAGTATTGCCTTTTATAATCATTTTAAGAATTTTTATATCGGTATCATCACAGGAATTAAGAAGTTTTTCAAGTTTAAGAAGCTTTTGTGCAACTTTATCACAGTACATAGGGTCGGAAATAGCAGTAAAGGTATTTATTTCCTTCGTATTATCAAACGCTCTACTCTCTGTGCTTTGACGGATATTTAGCTTCGGGGTAACATAGATGCTTGTTCTTATTTCCTCGTTTCGTCTGTAAAGATAAGAATACGCGTGAAGCGTTTCCTTACCGAGACGGTTATGGTCTACCGAAACGGTGGTAAGTGACGGAAAAGAAATTTGCGAGAGCATAGAATCGCCGAAAGAGGTCACGTAAATATCCTTTGGTACATTAACGCCTTTCTTTTTAAGAAAGCTTATAAGACAGTATGCCGCAATATCATTAGCGCATATTACTGAGTCGTATTTATTTTTACCAAAAAAAGCTTCACAACAACTGTCCAGTGAACCTTTATTATAAAAAATGTCGTATTCTCTTTTTTGAATACCTAAAAAATATTCTTTTTTTATCTGGTCGGTAGAAGAAGCAGGATTAATAGCAAAAAGGGCTGTTTTTTCTTTACCGCACTGAGCAAGATACTTTACAAGCTGAGCCATACCTGCGCGGTAATCCACAAGAATATTGGAATAGTTTTCGGCGCCGAAGCTACTCTGATGGTTAACGAAAAGCAGAGAAACCCCGTACTTTGCAAAATATTCGTAAAACGCGCGGTCGGTTATTATATGGGTGGTCAGAACTATAAGAATTCTTCTCTGTTCATCCTTATATACGTTATCAAGGTCGCAGGAAAAAATATTGTCATACTCCAGAATACAAACCTCATAATGACGTTTAGCCGCCTCGTTTGTAAGTCCTTTCAGAGTATGCGTACACCATACTGAGCCTCTGTATTCAGGCTCGATATATATAAACACTTTCATTCTATCCCTCTTTTCTACCAACCTTAAGATACCACATATACACTAAAAAGAAAAGTAAAATTTACGAAATTTATTGTGTTGAGAAAAAATTTTCACAGCAGTAAAATGAAATTACAGTAAATTTAAAGGAGTTTTTTAATGAATCTCGAAAAAGTTTTATACTCTGAAGAATACATAGTCATAGACACCTATGACGAAGCTAATTGCGAAGAGCTTCCTATGTTTGCCGAAAGCCGCGTACATCAGCGTTCAAGCGGTAATCCATATCCTAATAAAGTTGTTATCAAAACAAGGAGTAAGGAAAAATACGCCAAGGAGTACAAGGCTATAAAAATCGAAAACAAATATATTGAGCTTGTTATTCTTCCTGAGCTTGGCGGTAGAATATACAGCGCAAAGGATAAAATCACAGGCTATGATTTCTTCTATAAACAGCACGTAATAAAACCCGCCCTTATAGGTGCGCTTGGCTCATGGATTAGCGGCGGCGTTGAATTCAACTGGCCTTTCCATCACCGTCCCTCTACCTTTATGCCCGTCGACCATTACATTGAAGAAACCGCTACGGGCGGCGTTATAATATGGCTTAGCGAACACGACCCCATCGACCGTATGAAAGGTATGGTTGGTATTTGCGTCGAGCCTGATAAATCCTATTTTGAAACAAGAATGATGGTTGCTAACCGTACTGCGCTTAGAAAAAGCTTTTTATGGTGGGAAAATACCGCTGTTCCCGTTAACAAGGATTATGAAATTTTCTTCCCTGATGACGTAGATTTCGTTAATTTCCATTACAGAAGAAGTGCAACAAGCTACCCTGTTGCAAACGGAAGTTTTAACGGCTTCGTGTTTGAAAAGGGCGGTGTTGACATCAGTAAGCATAAAAACACCAAACCCGCTACCTCTTATTTCTCCGCCGCTTCCAAGCACGATTATTTTGGTGGCTTTGATAACGGAATCGGCTGTGGCGTCGTACATATCGGCGACCATCACACCGCTGTAGGCAAAAAGATGTTTACCTGGGGTTATAATCAGCTTTCTCAGTCCTGGGAACGCGCCCTTACCGATACCGACGGCGCTTACGCTGAGCTTATGGCAGGTTCTTATTCAGATAATCAGCCTGATTTTTCCTGGCTTGAGCCTTACGAAGTAAAACAGTTCTCACAGTTCTGGTACCCTCTTGCTAATCTCGGCGTTCCCTCTTACGCAAATCTTAAGGGTGCAATCAAAGTAGAAGACGGTACTGTAAAAATTCAGCCTACTACCGATAAAAAGAACTGCAAGGTTGTTCTCACAAAGGACGGAAAAACAGTAATTGATGCCTGTGTTGACCTTGTTGCAGGTGAGGTTACCACTCTTACAGCCGACTTTAAGGCAGATTCTTATGAAATCGACGTGGAGGGCATACTTACCTATTCCTTTGCACCCCACAAAAAGAAAGCTTTACCAGAGCTTTTCCCTGAGGTTGAAATGCCCGATGAGCTTGACACCGCACAGGGACAGTATCTTGCGGGTCTTCACTATTTACAATTCAGAGACCCCATTGCTGACCCTGACGTATACTTTAAGAAAGCTCTTGAAATTGACCCTGAGCATATTCCCTCTCTTACTGCGCTTGGTGAAACCGCCTGCAGAAGAAACGATTTTGAAGAGGCTGTTTTCTATCTCACCAAGGCGGCAACCGCCAACACAAAATACAATACGGAAATGGAAAGCGGAAAGATTCATTATCTTTTAGGCTATGCTAAATCAATGCTCAACTATACCGAGGAAGCGTACAACCATTTCAGAAAATCCGCCTGGAATAATGACAGCATTTGCTGTGCTATGACGAGAGCCGCCCTCTGCGCCGCAAAACAGGGTGATTTTGAGTCAGCGCTTTTCTGCGCCGATACGGCTCTTGATAAGGGTGACAGAAACCCTCTTGCCGCGCCTCTTGCCGCGTTGATTGAATCAAAGCTTGGAAACAGAGAAAATGCTCTCTCAAGAACAGACGCTATTTTAAAGAAAGACCCGCTTAACCATTTAGCGCGTTACGTTGCTAACATTCTCGGCAAAATAAGTGATGATGAGTTTTACGGCGCTCTGAATTCTTCTATGAGTCAGACTTTAATGGACGTTGCCTTTGACCTGACTGCAGGTGGATTTTATAACGAAGCATCTGAGCTTCTCTCTAAAGTTCCTCAGTACACTAAAGATATTGCGCCCACACTTGCCTGTATCTTAGGAAAACCCGAACTTGCTAACTTTGCCCACCGCACCTTCCCCTTCCGCTATGAAGAAATTCTTGCCCTTGAGAAGTTTGAAAACGAGGATGCTTTCCGCTATCTGCTGGGTGTTGCCCATTTTGCTCAGAAGCGTTACGTAAAAGCCGCGCAGCTTTGGGAAGGTCTTTCCGACTGGCAGTCCCTTCGCGCAAGGTCTGTTGCCCTGTTCAGAGAAGAAAAAACCGACTGCGCTATAGAAATGCTCAAAAAGGCAATCCAGCATAAACCCGACTGTGAACAGATGGTATATGAGTTGGCTTATATCCTCAACCTTACAAATCAGGATGCCGAGGAGTCTGTGAAAACTATAGCTTCTCTTGTACCAGACCTTAAAGAAGCAAGAGACGATATCGTTACAGAATGGGCTATTGCCTGTATAAGAGCAGAAAAATATGAAGACGCTCTTTATCTCATTAATAATCACGACTTTATTCCCTGTGAGGGCGGCGAAACTATAATAGCAAAACAGCACATAGCCGCGCACTACGGAATAGGCAACCGTCTCTTTGAAGCAGGAAGGTACGAAGAAGCTATCAAAGAATTCCGTACTGCGCAGATAATCCCCGATAACCTTGGAGCAGGACTATGGCAGGTAGGACCTATTATCCCCTCTAAATACAACGAAGCCCTCTGCCTTATCCACATGGGTAAAGAAGATGAAGCTAAAGAGATTTTTAACTATATTGTAGGTCTTGACGTTGATTTCTTCTCCAATATGCATCTGCCCTCACTTCCCTGTTATCAGACTCTTTCTATGTTAAAGCTTGGCGACAGCGTAAAAGCCTTCACTTACTTAAAAGGCTTTATGGCACAGTGGAAAAAGGAGCTTTGCCGCAAGGATTCAGGATATTTCAGTGCAACTCCTTTCTTTATTTCTTATATTGAGAAAGCAGAAAAAGCCAGAAGCAAATACTATACCGCCCTTATTAACGAGGGTCAGCAGGTTCTCGACGGCACTCATCGTTTTATGAAATAATTTTCTAGCTCCGTTTTCGGTAAACGGAGCTTTTTTCATTGACAAACAGAATGTTTTATATTAAAATAATAAAGTTGATAAATCAATTTTTAAGGAGTGACTTTTGTTGGATTTCATACAAAACACATTCGGCTTTTTATGGGAATTTGCAAGTCAGATCACGTGGCAGCAAATGGTTATGTGGCTTATCGGAGGCATACTTGTGTTCCTCGCCATTAAAAAGGAGATGGAGCCTACGTTACTTCTCCCTATGGGCTTTGGTACAATTCTCGTTAACTTCCCTCATTCCGCCGCAATCGGCGATGCCGCTGAACCGGGATTTTTAACTACCCTTTTCAATGCGGGTATTTCTAACGAGCTTTTCCCCCTTCTGCTTTTTATAGGTATAGGTGCTATGATTGACTTCGGTCCTGTGCTGACCAACCCTAAGCTTATGCTTTTCGGTGCCGCCGCACAGTTCGGTATTTTCTTCACCCTTTGTCTTGCAAGTGTGTTTTTCGCAGAAAATGATGCCGCTTCCATCGCAATTATAGGCGCGGCTGACGGTCCTACCTCAATTGTTGTTTCTCAGAAACTTAATTCCAACTATCAGGGCGCTATAATGGTTGCCGCTTATTCTTATATGGCGCTTGTTCCTATTATTCAGCCCCCTGTTATAAAGGCTCTTACAACTAAAAAAGAGCGTATGATTCGTATGCCATATAAACCTGCAAACGTTTCAAAGACCACAAAAATACTTTTCCCCATCGTAGTTACTCTTATTTCTTGCATTATCGCGCCCTCTGCCGCTTCCCTTATAGGCTCACTTATGTTCGGTAATCTTATAAGAGAGTGCGGAGTTCTTGATTCCCTTTCTGAAACAGCGCAGAACGTTTTGGCAAACCTTATCACCATTTTCCTTGGTATAAGCGTTGCTTCTCAGATGGTTGCCGAAAAATTCCTTCAGAAAGAGACACTGCTTATTCTCGGTCTCGGTCTTATAGCCTTTATTATGGACACCGCAGGCGGCGTACTTTTTGCAAAGTTCTTAAATCTGTTTATGAAAGAAAAAATCAATCCTATGATTGGCGCGGCAGGTATTTCTGCATTCCCAATGTCAGGACGTATCGTTCATAAAATGGGACTTAAGGAAGACCCGCAGAACTTCCTGCTTATGCACTCTATCGGCGTAAACGTATCCGGACAGATAGCTTCTGTTATTGCGGGCGCTCTCATACTCAATTTCTTTATGTAATGGAGGAAATAATATGAACTGGATGAAATTTGTTGAATATCTTCCGTATATGGGCAAGGGTATGTTGGCTATACTAATAGTAATAGGAATCATTATTCTTGTTACCGGCGGACTAAATAAGTTTATTAATAACACTGAAAACAAAAAGTAATTTTCTGGCCGACGGTATTTATACTGTCGGCCTTATTTTTAAAGGAGAACTCTATGCGTAAAACGAAAATCATATGCACTATAGGCCCTGCCTGTACCGATGAAACTATTCTTAAAGAAATGTGCCTTAACGGTATGAACGTTGCGAGAATGAACTTTTCCCACAACACCTATGAAGAGCATAAACAAAGAATAGACCTCGTTAAAAAGGTAAGAAGTCAGCTTAATATGCCCATAGCCATAATGCTTGACACCAAGGGACCTGAATACCGCATAAAAACCTTTGAAAACGGGAAAATCACTCTTAAAGACGGAGATACCTTTTCTTTCACCACAAAGGAAGTCAAGGGAAACGAAAGCAGAGTCAGCGTAACCTATAAAAATCTTATAAAGGATTTATGCGTGGGCGACACCATTCTCCTTAATAACGGACTGCTTTCCTTTAAGGTTAAAAACCTTACCGACACAGATGCGGTTTGCGAAACGGTTATCGGCGGTGAGCTTTCGGACAGAAAAAGTATGAGCTTCCCAGGTAAAGTTTTAAAGCAGATTTATTTAAGCGAACAGGACAAAAAGGATATACTTTTCGGTATAGAAAACGACGTTGACTTTATTTCCTGCTCCTTCGTTTCCTGTAAACAGGACGTTATTGACGTTAAAGAATTCGTATCAGAAAACGGCGGAAAAAATATAGGCATTATTGCAAAAATTGAAAATCAGTCAGGCATAGACAATATAGAGGATATTTGCAGTGAATGTGAGGGCATTATGATAGGCAGAGGCGATATGGGAGTAGAAATACCCTTTGAAGAGCTTCCTGCCGTTCAGAAACAGCTTATAACCAAGTGCAGACTTCTTGGTAAAAAGGTAATTACAGCCACAGAAATGCTTGAATCTATGATAAACAGTCCCCGTCCCACCCGTGCAGAAATTTCCGACGTAGCCAATGCTGTATACGACGGCACAAGTGCTATTATGCTGTCAGGGGAAACCGCTATCGGCAAATACCCTGTGCTTACCGTTAAAACCATGTCAGACATAGCAGAGCATACCGAAAATAACATTCATTATAACAAGCGTTTCAAAAACAGTTCCTTTGAAATAAGAAACACTGCCGACGCCGTTTCTCATGCTACCTGTACAATGGCAATAGATATAAAGGCTAAAGCAATCGTTGCCTGTTCACTTTCGGGAATTACGGCACGTATGGTATCACGTTTCCGTTGCCCCATTGATATAATAGGTCTTACTACAAACGAAAAAACCTATCAAAAGCTTTCTCTTTCATGGGGTGTTACACCTGCAAAATGTGAAATGTTCAATTCCACCGACGTACTTTTTTTCAATGCAAACAAAACTGCAAAACAGCTTTTAAACCTATCAAAAGGCGACAAAATAATAATAACGGGCGGAATAACAAACGGAAACTCAGGAAATACCGATACAATAAAAATAGATACCATATAAATTTTAAGTCCTTCGCTTAGCGAGGGACTTTTTTCACCCTTTACCTCTAACTGAATACTATAATATAAAGAAGTATTATAGGGTGAGAAAAATGAAACATTATACCGTTGCCCTCGTAGGCAATCCAAACGTGGGAAAAAGCACACTTTTCAATAAGCTAACAGGCAAAAATCAACATACAGGTAACTGGGAAGGCAAAACCGTAGAGGTGGCTAAAGGCACGTATAAAACGAAAACCGCCTGTTATCATATTGTGGATTTACCCGGTATTTATTCTCTTGATTTTAAATCTCCTGAGGAAAAAATCGCAAAGGATTTTCTTCTTTCGGGGAAATTCGACTGTGTACTTATTTTAAGCGACGCTACCTTACTGCATAAAAATTTTCTTTTAACCTTACAGGTACTAAAAGCCTGTCCAAACTGTGTTCTTTGTATTAATATGATGGACCAGGCGCAGAGAAAAGGCATAATTATAGACCATAAGGGATTAGAAAAAGAACTTAACGTTCCCGTTATTCCCTTGAGCGTTCGAAAAAATATAAACGGTATAAAAGCTGTTCTTGAAAACATCGAAAGTCTTAACACCGTCTCTATGAAACTGCCCGAAAGACAAATGCTGACAAAATACATCACCTATTCAAAAAAGGACGCAGACAAAACCGATAGAATTCTTGACAAAATAATGTGCGGTAAATACACGTCTGTTCCCGTTATGCTGCTGTTTCTGTCGCTTGTTTTATGGCTGACGATTGTGGGAGCTAACTATCCGTCTGCGCTTTTGTCTAAGCTTTTTTCCTTTTTAGGCAATAAGCTGAGTGATTTTTTAACTTTACTATACTGTCCTCACTGGCTGTACGGAATAATCATAGACGGAGCTTATTCTGTCGTAGCGCAGGTTATTTCGGTTATGCTTCCCCCTATGATGATATTTTTTCCTCTTTTCAGTATTCTTGAAGAAAGCGGAATGTTGCCGAGAATAGCCTTTAATCTCAACGAGCCTTTTAAAAAAGCAGGAACAAGCGGAAAACAGGCGCTGACTATGTGTATGGGGCTTGGCTGTAATGCAGTAGGCGTGGTAGGTTGCCGTATAATTCCTTCAAAAAAACAACGTCTTATAGCAATCATCACCAATAGCTTTATGCCCTGTAACGGAAGATTTCCAACCCTTATTCTTCTTATAAGTATTATTCTCGGTAATTTCACATCATCATTTTTAAACACGGTTTTACTGTCTGCTTTTATTTTACTCGCAATACTGATTACCTTTGCCGTAACCAAAATTTTAAGCAAATCAATCACAGGTGAAACGATAGATATAACCATAGAGCTTCCCTCCTATAAAAACCCGCCTTTTCTCAAAATTATATACGAAGCCTTAATAAACAAAACACTGAATATATTACTGAGAGCTATTAAAGTATCCGCCCCCGTGGGAATTCTTTTATGGTCACTTAATAACCTTCACATAGGTTCTTCAACTCTGCTTTTGCAAATCTCAGCTTGGCTTGAACCTATTGGACGGTTTCTTGCTATGGACGGAGTTATTTTACTGGCTTTTATATTAGGTATTCCCGCTAACGAAATAGTCTTACCCATCGCTATTATGATTTATACCTCATTAAGCAACATAACCGCTGTTTCATCGCAGGAAATACAAAACGTGCTTTTATCTGAAGGACACAACCTTTTCACTGCGCTTAGTATGTCTTTATTTTCGGTTTTTCACTGGCCTTGCGCTACGACTCTTATTACCATAAAAAAAGAAACCCACAGTCTTAAATATACTCTTTTGTCTTTCTTTATACCTTGTGGTATAGGAACCGCTTTTTGCTGTGTGGTAAGAGTTATACAGTTGATTTTTTCTTCTATATTTTAGAACTATTTTTTCTGTTGATTTACGGTATATTTTTTGATATTATTTAAATGTAACTTATAAAAACAGGATGGTAAAAAAAGAAGCTTTTTAAAAGAATTTTTTCCTTATTAACGGCGCTTTTTATCCTCGCATCTTTTTCAGGCTCTTCCATAGTATTTGCTTTTGATACGGCAGGCGGCGATGATAACAACATAGAGGCTGACTTTATCGGTTCATCGGCATTTTTCGGCTTTGAAGCGAAAGAAGACCCCATAACAGATAATTCGGTAGATGAAAATTCCCTTAATATGACACGTGGCGGCGACGGAATAGGCGTTATGGGTTGGACCTATAAAATCTATAACCGTGATGACTGGACGAAAATGGCGCTTTGCTCCTCTAACGAGGGCTACAGTCAGACCTGGGCAACGGGTGGCGGTTACCGTCTTAACAATTCAGAGGGTGTTTACCGATTAAACACCGATACTACCTATCTTGTTTCTATGGACGTCAATCTTACACGCGCTCCCATTACCACCGAAGCTATGACAGATATCAACACGTCCTCAGTGTATTTAGGCTACGGATGCTGGAATGCGCCCAATGACACCAACGCTGTCAACACAATGGCCAAAAAGCTCTTTGAAATCATAAATATAGAAACAGACGCGACACACTACACCGTAAACAGTAGTGTGGGAAATGAAACCTTTTCTGTTGCAAGTGGTTGGCGCACCTTCTACTTCGTTTTCACAACGCCCAAAGATTTCGGCACCTACGACAATGCTCTGTCTTTCTATTCTGTTCTATGGCCCGGCGCACAGATTTTCATTGATAACGTACGTGTTTCACACTTAACAAAACAGCAGAGTGTAATCATTTATAAAGATACTCTTCACTCCGATACCTTTGCCCAAATTGGAAACTACTACAGTTCTGTCGATTTGCCAATTATATATCCAGAACGCAATGACGTAAAATTCAAAGGCTGGTACACTTCGCAGGAGATTTCTGACAGCACTGCCGTTCCAAAATACTATAAATATCCAAGTGAAGTCGCTGTTTTGTATGCAGGTTTTGATATTTTGGTAACGGTCAGCTTTGTTGATGAAACCTTAAACACCTCAGAATTGGTCAGCGGTAAGCCTAACGAAGCCCTTGTTTATCCAAAAACTCCCACCTGTGACGGTAAAACCTTTTTAGGCTGGTACAAGGACCGCGAATTCACCGTTCCTTTTGACAGCGCGGTTATCCCCGACAGCAGTATTACGGTTTATGCAAAATGGGAGGACAATAAACCTGCTGTTCTTAAAGGCGATATTGACGGTGACAAAAGTATATCCACAAGCGACCTTGCGCTTCTTAAAATGCACCTTGCTTCTAATTAGTTAACAAGCATTACCGTACAGTGAAAATTCACTGTACGGTTTTTAGTTAAAACATTAACAAAACAGCAAAATATTTCTGCTTTTTTGAGTAAAGTGATAAATTTATTTTTTTATATAAATTTACTATTGTTTATTGTGGATATTTTTAGTATAATAATATGGGTTAATTTGTATCTACTTTTAACTTAATATATAATACGGGAGGTTACAAGATATGAGCGATACTTTATTCGTGTGCTTAATGGGCATGGGCACCGTGTTTGTTGGTCTGATATGCATCATAATTGTATGTAAGATAGTCAGCGGCATTATACGGCTGTTCGAAAAGGCACCCTCTGCATCAGCAGATGCCACTCCTGCTCCTGCCGCACAACCCGTCAGTGATGAAATTCCTGACAAACAGCGCATTATCGCCGCTGTTTCGGCTGCTATTGCCGAAGAACTGGGAACCGATGTTGGCGCCCTTCGTATTTTATCATTCAAAAAACTTTAATTAATTTTCTCAAATTTCGAAAGGAAAGAAAAACAATGAAAAAGTATAATGTTAATGTAAACGGTACTATGTATGAAATCACTTTAGAAGTTGTTGACAGCGCCGACGTTCCTGCTCCCGCTGCCGCACCTGCTACTGCCGCTGCTCCTGTAGAAGCTGCACCCGCTCCTGCTGCTCCCGTAGCTAATGCTGAAGGCGAACAGGTTAACAGCCCTATGCCAGGTAACATTCTCGCTGTAAACGTAAACGTTGGCGATACTGTTAAAGCCGGTCAGGTTCTTATGATTTTAGAGGCTATGAAAATGGAGAACGAAATTATGGCTGGCGTTGACGGAAAAATCGTTTCCCTTAATGTTCAGAAGGGTTCTACCGTTGAGACAGGCACTCTTCTCTGCGTAATCGGTTAATCTCTCGGAGGATATACTGATGAAAAATAGATATTTAAAGGCTCTGTTTGCCGTTTTACTGGCAACCGTTCTCCTTTTTGCAGGTATGAGCGTTTTTGCAGACAACGGTACAGAGCAAACTGATATTCCCACCACAACTGAAGAGTCCGCAATTAATCCTGAAGAAGCTATTAAAAACTTCCTCGGCGAAACGGGCTTTAAGGCTGTTTTCGGTAACATCGCAAAAGGTGTTTCTGGAGAGGGCGCACCATTTGATAACTTCGTTGCTAACTATGGTTATCTCGTAATGATTATCATTTCCTTCGTTCTTATGTATCTTGCTATCGGCAAGGGCTTTGAACCGCTTCTTCTCTTACCCATTGCATTCGGTATGCTTCTTACCAATCTCCCAGGGGCTAATATGTTCCACGAAGCAATCTTTGCAGGCGGTCATATTAACTGGGAAACCCTTGCTAACACAGGCGGTCTTCTGGACTTCCTTTATCTCGGTGTTAAGCTGGGTATTTATCCCTGCCTTATTTTCTTGGGCGTTGGCGCTATGACCGACTTCGGTCCCCTTATTGCTAATCCTAAGAGCTTACTTCTCGGTGCTGCTGCGCAGCTCGGTATTTTTATGACCTATATCGCCGCTTCCACTTGGTTAGGCTTTGAACCCTTTGAGGCTGCTTCTATAGGTATTATCGGCGGCGCTGACGGTCCTACCGCTATATTCGTAACCAGTAAGTTGGCTCCCCATCTTTTAGGCCCTATTGCCGTTGCCGCTTACTCTTATATGGCGCTGGTTCCCGTTATTCAGCCGCCTATTATGAAGCTTCTCACAACTAAAAAAGAGCGTCAGATAGTTATGAAGCCCTTAAGAGAGGTTTCAAAGAGAGAAAAAATCATTTTCCCAATTGCCGTTACAGTATTCGTAGCACTTCTCGTTCCCTCTGCAGCTCCGCTGGTTGGTTGCCTTATGCTCGGTAACCTCTTTAAAGAAAGCGGCGTTGCCGACCGTCTTTGCAAGACAGCTCAGAACGAGCTTATGAACATTGTTACAATATTCCTCGGTGTTACAGTCGGTGCTACCGCTACCGCAAATACCTTCCTTTCACTGAGAACTATTTACATCATTCTTATGGGTGTGGTTGCTTTCGGTATGGGTACTGCAGGCGGTGTAATTCTCGCTAAGATTATGAACATCTTCTCTAAGAACAAGGTTAATCCTCTTATCGGTTCTGCAGGTGTTTCTGCCGTTCCTATGGCTGCCAGAGTTTCTCAGGTTGTAGGTCAGAAAGAAAACCCCAAGAACTTCCTTCTTATGCACGCTATGGGTCCCAACGTTGCAGGTGTTATCGGCTCCGCTATCGCTGCCGGTGTACTTCTCGCACTCTTCGGTTAATGGAGGTATAAACTATGACTAAACTGAACATTACAGATACCATACTTCGTGACGCGCATCAGTCTCAGGCTGCTACACGTATGCGTATCGAGGATATGCTTCCTGCCCTTGAAAAGCTTGATAAACTCGGTTATTGGTCTGTTGAGTGTTGGGGCGGCGCTACCTTTGACGTTTGTATGCGCTTCTTGAACGAAGACCCATGGGAAAGACTTCGTACCATTAAGAAGGCTATGCCCAACACAAAGCTTCAGATGCTCCTTCGCGGTCAGAATATTTTAGGCTACAAGCATTACGCTGACGACGTTGTTGACGCTTTCGTTAAGAAATCCATTGAAAACGGCATTGACGTTATCCGTATTTTCGATGCTCTTAACGACCCTCGTAATATGGAACAGGCTATGAAGTCCTGTAAAAAATACGGCGGTATCTGCGAAGCTGCAATGAGCTATACAATCAGCCCCGTTCACAACGAAGATTATTTTGTAGAACTTGCAAAGATTCTTGAGAAAATGGGCGCTGACGTAATCTGTATCAAGGATATGGCAAATCTCCTTTTGCCCTACGATGCATATTCACTTATTAAAAAGCTTAAAGAAGCTGTTAAATGTCCTATTCACCTTCACACCCACAACACCACAGGTACAGGCGATATGACCTATCTTATGGCTGCTCAGGCAGGCGTTGATATCGTTGATACCGCGCTTTCTCCCTTCGGTAACGGTACGGCTAACCCTGCTACCGAAGCTCTCGTAGCTACCCTTAAGGGTACTGATCGTGATACAGGACTTGACCTTGATGCCCTTGCTGACGTCGCTGCCCATTTCCGCGGCGTAGCTGACAAAATGAAGGCTGACGGAACTCTTGACCCCAAGGTTTTGAGTGTAGATACCAAAACTCTTATTTATCAGGTTCCCGGTGGTATGCTTTCTAATATGCTCGGTCAGTTAAAGCAGGCAGGCAAAGAGGATAAATATTATGACGTTCTTGCTGAGGTTCCGAAGGTTAGAAAAGATTTCGGTTATCCTCCACTTGTTACTCCGACCAGTCAGATCGTCGGAACACAGGCTGTAATGAACGTTATTGCAGGAGAACCCTATAAAATGGTTCCCAAGGAATCCAAAGGACTTCTCAGAGGCGAATACGGTACTCTTCCTGCTCCCGTTAACGAGGAAGTAAGAAAGAAATGTATCGGCAACGACGAGGTAATCACCTGCCGTCCCGCAGACCTTATCGCGCCTGAGCTTGAAAAATACAAAGCCGAAGCAGGCGACCTTGCTAAATGCGAAGAAGACGTATTAAGCTACGCTCTCTTCCCACAGGTTGCAGCTAAATTCCTTGAAGCTAAATACGGCAAAAAGGAAGAGGTTAAAGAAACCAAGGCTGCTGACGACAACGGTGTTCGCACCCTCGTTGTACAGGACCTTTCATAAAAGTCAAACCTCCGAAGTTTTCTTCGGAGGTTTTTTATTGCTTTAAATTATTATTTATGCTATACTCTTATTGGTGATTGCTTTGACAGAAAAATTATACGATTATGATGCATATTTAACGGAATTCACAGCTCAGGTAATTTCCTGTACGCCCTTTCAGAACGGTTACATGGTAATTCTTGATAAAACCGCGTTCTTCCCCGAAGAAGGCGGTCAGTACAGTGACAGAGGCACTTTGTCAGAAGCTAATGTATTTGACGTTCAGCTTGAAAACGGTGAGCTTATTCATTATACCGACAAGCCTGTTAAGGACGCAGTGTGCGGCAAAATAGATTTCCGCAGACGTTTCAGAAATATGCAAAACCACACAGGTGAGCATATAATTTCAGGACTTATTCATACCCTTTTCGGCGGAGAAAACGTAGGCTTTCATTTAGGCGAAGACGAGGTTACCTGTGATTACGATATTGAGCTTACTTCAGAGCAACTGAAAACGGTTGAAATCGAGGCTAATAAGGCTATATACAAAAATCTTTGTGTTTCTGCCTGTTATCCCAATGCCGAAGAATTAAAGAAAACCCTTTACCGCAGTAAAAAAGAAATTGACGAAGCAATTCGTATCGTTACGGTTGACAAGGTGGACTGCTGCGCCTGTTGCGCCCCTCACGTAAAAAACACAGGTGAAATAGGCGTAATTAAAATTCTTTCCTATATGCGTTTGCGTGGCGGTTGCAGACTTTTTATTGCTTGCGGTCTTGACGCCTTTACGGATTACTCTTTAAAACACGAGGAAATAAAATCAATTTCAGCTACACTCGCAAGTAAATCTTATGAGTGCGCTCAGGCTGTGCAAAAAATAAACGACAGCCTGAAGCAGACTGTCAGAGAAGTGAATTTTCTAAAGACTAAAGTATTTGAAAACAAAATAGAAAACCTTGCCTATAGTGAAAACGGACTTCTTATATTCACTGAGGATACCGACAATAACACACTTAGAAGTATTGTTAATCTCGCTAAAGAAAAGTCGCCCTTACTTTGCTCGGCTTTTTCGGGAAATGACAATGACGGATACTCTTTTGTCCTGTTTAGTGACAGTGAAGATATAAACTCCCTTTCAAAAAGAATCAACGACACCCTCTGCGGTCACTGTGGAGGAAAAAGTCCAATGCTACAGGGGTCAATGAAATGTAAAAGAGAAGAAATCCGTAATTTCTTCTCAAAAGCTGAATTTGTTCTATTTTAAAATAAATATTTACAATCCTTTTGATTGCGCATTGTACAGTAATCCTCTTTCGTTACTATATAGTGGTCCCGCAGTCTGACTCCAATATTTAAAAGAGTTTCCTTTAAAAGCTTTGTTGCTTCAATATCGCCCTTTGACGGCAGAGCGATTCCACCGGGATGATTATGGCACACAACAACCTCCGTACAATGTCTGTTAAGTGCTTTTACTATAATTTCTCTTGTATTCAAATTAACCGTTGCTATATCACCTTTTGCAATCACGTCAATTCCTAACTTCTTCCCTCTGTTATCAAGGCTGAGCATCACCATTTGTTCTTCCGAAACTGTGGCGAAATAAAGCATAAAATAAGTACCGTACTCATCTACCGTAGTCATAAAGGTTTTTTCGTTGCTCTTTTCAAGCAAATAAAGACAGTAGGTATCCTTAATTAGTTTAAAATACTGTACCGTACGCTTTGTTACGCCTTTAAACTTCAAAAGCTCTTTAGGAGGCGCATCCATTACCTGTGCTATAGTATGATACTTACTAAGCAGTTCGTGCGCTAACTCATTTGTATTTCTTCTGGGCACAGAATAATAAAGTATTATTTCAAGCTTTTCGTGTTCCTCAAATACGGAAAAGCCGCTTTCAAAGTATTTTGTCAGCATTCTCTCCCTATGTCCGTCGTGAATTCCCATTATTTTACCTCTTTGATGTTTTATATTATTTTAATACTTTTTTCCATTTATTTCAAGGTGATTTTATGAAAGAATTTATTATAAAAAGCAACGATGCAGGTCAGCGTCTTGACAAATTCATATCAAAGGCTATGCCGTTGCTTCCCACCACCCTTATGTATAAATATATCCGTACTAAACATATTAAGGTTAACGGAAAAAGGGCTGAGATAAACACAAGACTTTGCGAAGGCGATAAAATCTGCGCTTTCATTTCCGATGAATTTTTTGGCAGTAAAGAACCAAAATACGATTTTATGTCTGCAAGTGACAAGCTTAATATTGTATATGAGGACGAGAATATTCTTCTCGCTAACAAGCCTCAGGGACTTCTTTCTCACCCTGATGAAAACGAATACAACGACACCCTTATTACGAGAATACAAAAATATCTTTATGAAAAAGGCGAATACAACCCCGAAAGTGAAAATTCTTTCAAGCCATCTCTTGCTAACCGAATTGACCGCAACACAGGCGGAATAGTAATCGCTGCAAAAAACGCCGCAGCACTCAGAATTCTCTGCGATAAAATAAAAACCCGCGAGATTGATAAACGTTATCTTACGGTAGTTCACGGAATTCCAAAAGAAAAAGAGGCCTTGCTTGAAGGCTTTTTGGAAAAAAATCAGGATAAAAACAAGGTTTATCTGCAAAAGAAAAAAACGGATAATAATCTTTCTATCAGAACGTATTACAAAACACTTGCCGTAAAGAACAATCTTTCATTACTTGAAATACAGTTGCTCACAGGCAGAACTCATCAGATTCGCGCACATATGGCGTCAATCGGTCACGCTCTGCTTGGTGACGGCAAATACGGCAGTCTTAAAGAGGATAAAAAATTGGGCTTTACAAAACAGGCGCTTTATTCTTATAAGCTGACCTTTTCCTTTGAAAGCGACGCCGATATACTGAATTACTTAAAAGACAAAACCTTTGCTCTTGACAGCGTATGGTTTGCAGAGGAAATTTTCGGTTATAAAATTAAATAATTTGGTAAAATCTTCTTTGAGTATTATTTTCTCTTTTGCCTACAATATTAGCGTGGAAGGTGAATGATATGAAAAATAAAAAAGATATTAAAACCGAAATTTCTTCTATACCGATTATTGACCAACCGGAAAATGTTTCAGAACTCATTAATAAGTACGGAACCTATGAGATTCAACCAACTGCTGATACCTTAAATGATTATCCGGCAATTGCGCAGGGTCTTGCCGAAAAAGAAAAGAAGTCTGGGAAAATCTTTTAACAATTACATTCTCTTCCTCCCCTCGCTCGTCAGAGCGAGGGTTCTTTTTTACCGATTATCCAAAAAAGTCTGTTTTCTCCATTGTATTAAGGTAAGTTAAATGATATACTTCACTTATCAATTATAAGGAGTGATAACCTTGAACGAAAAATACAAGCTAACTTTTGAAGAAAATTTTCAAAACGGTGCTGAGAACTGGGAAATCTTTGAGGTTGACGAACTTGTTTTGAAAAAAGCTGAGTCAGATGAAGTAATTCCTGATTTTGTACGCACCAACGCCGATACCGTACGCGCCGATACATACGTTCGCTTTGTAAAAGAAAACGTAGAGTTCAGTAACGGTAAACTGATTTTAAAGGCTCAAAAAGACGATATTGGATACTGCGGCGCATCATTACAGTACCACGGCAGAAAATTCGGCAAAGGTCTTTTAGAGGTCAAAGCAAAGCTTCCTGCTTCTATGCCTGGTATCTGGTCAAAAATTATGGTTAAAGGCAGAAACGGAGTTGCCCATACCGACGAGATTTTCGGTCAAATCAAAGGTATTAACGATAAAGGCAAAAACTCTTTTGCTCTCTTTGCTTATTATTTTGACGAGCATGGAGAACACAGAAACGAGTACCTGCACTCAGGCGCTCAGCGTTGGCCAAGCTTTTATCCTACAATGGATAACGACGAACCTCTGTCAAACGATTGGCATATTTTCGGTTACGAAAAAACCGATATAGACGCTATTTTCTATATGGACGGTGTTGAGTGCTTCAGAATTGATATTGACCATCCTATGTTCACCGTTTTCGACTGTGAGGGCGAAATTGCTCTGATGTTAGGCGCAAATCTTCCCCGTACCGAAGCCTGTAACGAAGAAACAGTATTGCCCTGCTGTATGGAAGTAGAATATATCAAGTTCTACGAGGAGGTATAATTATGAACGTATCCCATGACGAATTACTTAAAAACGGCTACAAAGTAGTATTTGAAGACCATTTTGACGGTGAAGACCTCGACCCGCAGGTTTGGGAAAGACGAGACGTAAAACAAAAAGGCCATTTTGACCGTACTTGTTGGAGAAATCCCAAAAACATCTTCACAAAAGACTCCTGTATGGTTATCAAAGGCTCTATTGACGAGGATGAAGAAGGCAAAAAGCGTTATAACTGCGGTATCGTACAGGTTAAAAATTTCTGTTATAAATACGGTTATGCCGAAGCACGTGCAAAAATTGCCGTTGCTGGTCCTGGAATATGGATGGGTTTCTGGATGAAATCCGACCATAAAAGCGCTAACGTAAACTCTGAAATTGACGTTTGCGAGATGTTCGGTGACGACACAAGAATCGCAAGTAATATTCACGGCTGGTGGGCAGACAGAAATTATAATATGATTCACCGCCAAAATTTTCTTGACGGTAACAACTATCCAAAGCAAAAGATTCTGGAAAACGGCGAACGCTTCAGTGATAAGTTCCACAGATTCGGTTATCTCTGGACTCCCGAATACGTAGAATTCCTTGTTGACGGAGAATGTCACTGCCGTATAGACATAACCAATCCAATGTTTAAGCTTTGTCATACTCCTATCTATTTCCTCTTCAGTATGGCTTACGGTAACGCTGCCGTTGCTCCTCCTGACGACAACAGAACAGAGCCTATTGAATTCTGTATTGACTATATAAGACTTTATCAGAACGAAGATGGCGAACTGTACGATATGAGCGAGGATAAATACCTTACCAAACGCGAGAAATAATAAAAAAAGGATACATTCAGGAGAATGTATCCTTTTTATTTATATTTCTTCATAGACCTCAATAATTCCGTTACTGTGGTACAGACTGGGTGTAACTATAACGCTGTAGCCTCTGCCGAAATCACTCGTCCATTCAAGACTTCTGCGTCTTGGTACCGCGCAACAGGACAAAAGGGTCATTATAGCTCCGCCGTGCATTATTACTGCTGATTTATGAATACCGTTAGCCATCATATCCTCCACAACCTCTCGGAAGCCAAGACAGATTCTTTTAGCAAACTCAGTGGAATCCTCACCACCCGGAGGAGATGAAATCTGACCTGACGTCCATTTAAAGAAGTCAGGGTCGCTTTCTAACTGAACGGCGCTTTTTCCCTCGAATTCACCAAAATTATATTCCATAAGATTATCTATATTTTCAGCCTCTATGTTTGGATAAAGAACGTTGGCTGTCTGTCTGCAACGAAGAAGGGGACTTGTATAGACCTTTTCAACCTGCGGGTATTCAATTTTTTCTTTAAGGTTAGCAAGTGCGGCCGTACCGCTTATAGATAAAGGTAAATCGGTAACACCGATGTATTCGCCTCTTGCATTTCCGTCGGTAGCTCCGTGTCTTATAAGATAAATTTTATAGGTCTTCATAAAGCTCATCCTCACTCATTTCACAGATAAGAGTATTTGAAAGCAGCATTCCCTCTCTTGTCAAAAAGAATCTTCCGTCTTTAAAAATCGCAAGACCTTCCTTTTCATACTGCCGTGCTTTTAAATAAAACTTTTGGGAAAATTTTTTATTATACTTTTCTTTTATGTTATTCTCTGTCAGTCCCTCTTTCAGACGAAGACTGAGCATAATATATTCCTCAAAATCTCCGCCCGTTCCGTCGTCCGCCGTAATGGGATTTTTTATAAAGCCTCTTAAATCATTTTCATAATGAAAACGCTTACCGTCAACAAAGGAATAGGCAGAGGGACCTATTCCTATATACTCAGCTCCCAACCAATATTTTTTGTTATGACAGCTTTCTTTTCCTGCTTTAGTAAAATTGGAAATCTCATAATGCTCGTACCCGTTTTGTGAGAAAAGCCTTGCTAATTCAAGGTATTCCTTTGCTACAGACTCTTCACTTGGAAATGAATACTTATCTTTATTAGCGTAAAGCGCCGTTTTTTCTTCAAGAATAAGCATATAGCAGGAGATATGTTCGGGACAGAGAGAAAGTATTTTTTTCGCGCTTTCAGTACAGTCAGCGCTATTACATAAAGGAAGCGCACACATAAGGTCAACCGATATATTATCAAAGCCTACCTGTCTTGCCGATTTAAATACGTCTACTGCTTTCTCGCTGTTGTGACCTCTTCCAAGCATTTTAAGCGCACCGTCGTCAAGAGACTGCACACCTATTGAAAGTCGGTTAAATCCCGCATTTTTAAGCTTTTTCAAATAATGCTTATCTACATTCTCAGGATTTACCTCTACGGTTATTTCAGCGTCATTATATACATAAAACGCTTCCTTTACGCAAAAAAGAAGTTCTGCTAAAACTTCTGCCGACAAAGCCGACGGCGTTCCGCCTCCGAAATACACAGTATCGGCAGGGCGACACAAAGTTTCACCCCACCGATAAATTTCCTCTTTAAGCTTTTTTACGTAATCCGCCACTGTCCCACCGTGCATTATTGCAGTATAAAAATCACAGTAAGCGCAACGCTTTACGCAAAAGGGTATATGAATATAAACCCCTATTGGCTTAGCCAATTATTTCACCCTCACAGGAACCTGGGATTGCGGCAGCGTTTGCCTCATCGGTATCAAGATGCATAGCAAGAGCGTAGCTTGGGCTTACTCTGGCAACAACGTCGTCGAAAATAAGGGCTCTGCCCTCGGTAGGAATCTTAACAGAAACAATCTGCTTATCTACAATACCGTATTTTTCAGCATCAGCAGGTGTCATATGTATATGGCGTTTAGCAGCGATTACACCCTCAGTAATTTCAACCTCACCGCAAGGACCAACAAGCTTACATCCTGGGCTACCTGCGAGGTCGCCTGATTCACGGATAGGAGCAGAAACGCCGATGCTTCTTGCTTCGGTAAGAGAAATCTCAACCTGAGTCTGAGGACGGCAGGGACCGAGAATGGATACACCCTTAATTTCTCTCTTAGGTCCTACAACGGTTACTCTCTCTTCACAGGCAAACTGACCAGGCTGAGAAAGGTCTTTCTTATTAGTAAGCTTATGACCTTTACCGAAAAGAATTTCAAGGTCAGCCTCACTTACGTGAACGTGATGGGCAGAAATTTCTACCAAAACTGTCTTTTTCATAAAAATACTTCCTTTTAATTTATTTTTTACTATTATATTGTACCATATTTTTCAGCAGTTTCAAGTATAATATAGACTTTTTTAGGCATAAGTGATATAATTTAACTTACAAAGATTGGGAGGAAGCTTATGAAATATATAAAAGGCGGAAAAATCATTACAGAAAACAACGTACTTGAAAATCACGTACTTGCTTTTGACGATAAAATACGTTTTATAGAAAAAGAAGATACTGTTGACTTAAAAGACAAAGAGGTTATTGAAGCCGATGGAAATTATATATGCCCAGGCTTTATAAGTACTCATATTCACGGCTGTATGAACTGCGATACCGAGGACGGAAGTGTTGACGGTCTTATTACCATTTCCGAGCATCTTTTAAATACAGGTGTTACCCATTGGTGTCCCACCCTTTGTACCGTTGATATGCCCACCTTTGAAAAGGCTCTCAGCGCTGTAAGAGAGGCTAAAAGGCTTCATAAGGGTGCAGAAATTATTGGTGTATATTTAGAGGGCATATTCCTGAGCAAAGCCAAAAAAGGCGCTCACAAGGAAGAATGGCTACAGCTTCCAAATGCCGATTTAGTAATAAAAAATAAGGATATTATAAGTCTTGTTATTTGCGCTCCCGAGCTTGAGGGTGCCGAAGAATTTATAAAATCAGTAACAAAAGCGGGTATCCGAGTTGCTGTGGGTCACAGCAATGCAACCTATGAGCAAACCCAAAAAGCCATAGAGGCGGGTGCAACCGACACCACCCATCTTTTTAACGCCTGTTCTCCCCTTTCCCACAGAGAACCGGGACTTCCCGCCGCCGTTCTTAATGATAAGCGCGTATATACCGAGCTTATCTGCGACAATTTTCACGTTCACCCCGCCCTTTACGATACGGTGTATACGCTTAAAGGCGACAAGCTTATTTTTATTACCGATTCCATAAGACCTGCAGGTATGCCTGACGGCGAGTATATTCAGGGTGGTTTACACGTTACCAAAAAAGGCGCTGAATGCAGACTGGACGACGGCACTATTGCAGGAAGTATGCTTGACCTTAACACAGGCGTAAACAACGTGAAGAATTCAAGTAATATTCCTCTTAATGAGATAATCAACGCAGTATCCTTAAATCCCGCGAAAATGCTTGGTATAGACGGTTTTACAGGTTCCCTGCAGACAGGCAAGGACGCAGATTTAGTTATCGCTGACGAAAATTTCAACATTATAAAAGTGCTAAAAAAAGGAAAATAATTCACTGTTAAAAATCTCGGTACGTAACGTACTGAGATTTTTTTATTGACAAATCACAGCAAACAGTGTATTATTGTATTAGTAAGGTAATACAATAAAGGAGTGAAGCTATGAATTTAAAGATTGATAAAGGAAAGCCTATATGTCCGCAGATATACGAGCTTATATGCGCTGATATCTCTGCACAAAGGCTGAAAACCGAGGAAAAGCTGCCTTCTGTACGGGAAATAGCGGTAGAGCTTGGAATCAATCCAAACACCGTTCAAAAGGCTTTTGAAAGGCTTGAAAGCTCCGGGCTTACCTATTCGGTCAGAGGTACAGGTTGGTTCGTTGCCGACAACAAGGCGGTTGCCGACCAAATTGTCAGTAACCTTATAAGAGAAAAAACAAAACAGTATTTTGAAAGTCTTGAAAGCTACGGTATGTCCGAAAGTGACATCAAAAAATATATAGAGGAGTGGAATAAATGAGCGTAATTCTGAATTGTCAGAACATAACCAAAAAATTCGGCAATGTTGTTGCCCTTAACAACGTAAGTCTTTCTATTGAAAGCGGAAAAATCGTGGGTTTACTCGGCCCCAACGGCAGTGGCAAAACCACACTGATAAAGCTTATTAACGGTCTTTTACAGGCAAATAACGGAAACCTTACGGTATGCGGACACAGTGTGGGCGTTGAAAGCAAAAAGCTTGTTTCCTATCTGCCTGACACTAATTATCTAAGTGATAGTATGAGTGTAAAACAGGTGATAGAGCTGTTTGAGGACTTTTATGACGATTTCAGAACGCCTCTTGCGTTTTCTATGCTTGAAAAATTGGGTATTGATACTGAGAAAAAGCTTAAAACCCTTTCTAAAGGCAATAAGGAAAAGGTTTGTCTTATTCTTGTTATGAGCCGCAACGCGCAGCTTTACGTTCTTGACGAGCCTATTGCAGGCGTTGACCCCGCTACAAGAGATTACATTATTTCTACAATTATTAATAACTATAATCCGGAGTCCTCTGTAATTATCTCAACACACCTTATTTCTGATATTGAAGAGGTACTTGACGACGTAATATTTATTAAGCAAGGCAGTATTATTCTTCATAAACCTGCTGAGGAAATAAGAGAAGAAAATGGTATGAGCGTTGACGCTCTTTTCAGGGAGGCTTTCAAATGGTAAATAAATTATTCAAACACGAAATTGCTTATTATTTAAAACGACTGCTTCCGTTTTATATCATTTTGACATCGGTTGCATTTTTTTCAAGAGTTCTGCAGATTTTCGAAATCGATTCGTTTATATACGATATAATTTTAGGCTCATCTACCGTAACCTATGTAGTTATGAATATTGCCGTTTTGGCGGCAGTTACAATAAACGCTGTAGTACGATATTATAAAAACCTCTTTACAAGAGAGGGCTATCTGAGCTTTACTCTGCCCGTAACAGCAGCGCAGCATATACTGGTAAAGCTTTCAACAGCAATACTATTCCTTTTCATAACGCTTATTGATATGATTATTTCCTTTGCTATTTTTACAGCAGGAGAAGTATTCAGCGAGGTTATTAAAGCCGTAGACTATCTATATAACTCTTACTCTACAGCATTAGGCGCTCACGGTGTATTTTATATCATTGAAGTTATCGTTTTATTCCTCGTTTACTGCGTATTCGGTCTTTTGGTATATTACACCTGCATTACCATAGGTCAACTTGCAAAAAAGAACCGCATAGCCTCCGCTTTCGGTGTATATCTCATTTTTTATCTTATAGAACAGGCAATCGGTACACTTTTTGTAATACTCATTAGCGCATTTTCTATGAGTGAACGTTGGATTGCATTCACTGAATATATAGTTGAAAACATATATACCTTTGTTCACATAGGATTTATAGGAACAGCGGTAATATTTGCGGTTCTTTCTCTGGTTTTGTATCTTATAGACAGTCATATTATAATTAAAAAATTCAATTTAGAATAGAGGGTTAAATATGAAAAGAACGATTTATAGGATTTTATGTTTTACTTTACTTATTTGTATATGTTTTACGTTATGCTCCTGTAAAATGCTTGATGAAATGAAAGCGCAAAGAGTCTTATACGCCGACAGTTCACATACAACGTTAATCTATGAAGACAACTTGTATAAAGCCATCAATAATGTTTCTGATGAATTTGCAATAAGCTACTACGACACTGTCACTATAAGCGACGCTGATGTTCCTTTACTTTTAACCAATTACTTTGGCACTATAGGTTTTTGTGATAAAACAAAAACCTTTATAGAGCAAAACGACCTTATATATTGCAGAGAGGACGCATACGACTTCTACAGCTCTCTAAAACCAGAGGATTTAACCCACGTCTGCTTTGAAACCTACAATGAAGAATATGAGCTGGATGAAACTATTTTAGCAGAGCAGAAAATAATTTCCACTTTAGAGAATATTATAAAAGCTTCTCCTCTGGATATCGAGTATCCCGTTTCTACCAGTTATATATCCCTTTATCTTGCTGATGAAAAACTAATTCTAAAAAAGGATTATTTGTTAATTATAAAAGCTACAGACGGAAATATTTACGTCAGCCAATACAATACAGCAGAAGAAAAAGAAGTCCTATACGGTGTAGAGGATAGCTATTATAAGCTATTAGATACCTTTATAGAAAAGTATTCTTATAAAGCTTGGTAATAAAAAAAGACAGAAACGATTAACTCGTTTCTGTCTTTGATTTTTAAACTTAAATTACTTAAGCTCAACAGTTGCGCCTGCTTCTTCAAGCTTAGCCTTGATTTCATCAGCAGCTTCCTTAGCAACAGCTTCCTTGAGGGGCTTGGGAGCGCCGTCAACGAGAGCCTTTGCATCAGCAAGACCAAGACCGGTGATTTCGCGAACGATTTTGATAACAGCGATTTTGTTAGCGCCGGCAGAAGCAAGGATTACGTCAAACTCAGACTTCTCTTCAGCAGCGGCAGCAGCGCCAGCAGCAGGAGCAGCAACAGCAACAGCTGCAGCAGCAGATACGCCGAACTCTTCTTCTACAGCTTTAACAAGCTCAGAAAGCTCGAGAACGGTAAGGACTTTTAATTCTTCAATAATAGCAGTAATTTTTTCGGATGCCATTTTAATTTCCTCCAATTTGTTTAAATAAATTTTGATTTTTGTTTTTTAATAATTAATAAGCTGAATTATTCAGCAGCGGCTTCACCGTCTTTATCAACGATAGCCTGTACGGCACGGGCAAAGCTTGCCATAGGTGCCTGGAAAGCGCTGAGAACTGTAGCGAGAAGAACTTCTCTGCTGGGCAGTTTTGCAAGGCTTTCAATCATTGCGGTGTCGATTACTTTACCATCGAGATAACCTGACTTAACCTTAAAGCTGTCATGAGTTTCTGCGAATTTGCAAAGGATACGAGCTGCGCAAACGTGGTCTTCTTTAGAGATAGCAAGTGCGGTAGTACCTTCTAATACTTCCTTCATACCCTCAAGGTCAGTACCTTCGATAGCGCGGGCAAGAAGAGTATTCTTAACTACGAAATAATCAACGCCGGCCTCACGAAGCTCCTTACGAAGAGCAGTATCATCTGCAACAGAAGTACCGGTGTAGTCAACAACAACGCCTGCAACGGAATTCTGAAGTTTTTCAGCAATAGAAACGACTATGGCTTTCTTTTCCTCTAAAACTTTTGCATTAGGCATTAATTTCACCTCCGTAAAATATAGTAAAAAAGTCTGTTCCCTGAGACGAGGAACAGACCAAAACATTAAAGTTATAAACATAATGTTTCGCTTACCTCGGTAGGCGTCAAAGCTTACTCTCACAAAGAGAACCTACTGTCTCAAGTAATGCAACAAAAGTATTATACACAAGTTACCCTTGTTTGTCAACACTTTTTTTCATAAATATCAAAAAGCCGTGATAATCACGGCTTTTTAATTTAGTTAGTTACCGAATTTAGCAACGTTGAGCTTTATGCCAGGGCCCATAGTAGTAGCAAGTACACAGGACTTGATATACTGACCCTTTGCAGCTTCAGGCTTAGCCTTGATGATAGCTGCCATAAGAGCGTTGAAGTTTTCCTGAAGCTTTTCAGCTCCGAAGGAAGCCTTACCGATAGGACAGTGAATAATGTTTGTCTTATCAAGACGGTACTCAATCTTACCTGCTTTAGCTTCGGTTACAGCCTTAGCTACGTCAGGGGTAACGGTACCAGCCTTAGGAGAAGGCATAAGTCCGCGAGGACCAAGAACCTTACCAAGACGACCAACAAGACCCATCATATCAGGTGTTGCGATTACTACGTCGAAATCAAGCCAGTTTTCAGACTGGATTTTAGTAACCATATCTTCTGCGCCAACAAAGTCTGCACCTGCAGCAAGAGCAGCGTCAGCCTTGTCACCCTTTGCAAGAACAAGGGTACGTACGGTCTTACCTGTTCCGTTAGGAAGAACAACCGCACCGCGAACCTGCTGGTCAGCGTGACGGGAGTCAACACCAAGACGTACGTGGATTTCTACTGTTTCATCAAATTTTGCAGCAGCAGTCTTTACAACTACAGCTACTGCCTCTTCAGCGTCATAAAGCTTACCTGGCTCGATAAGCTGAGCGCTGGCTAAATATTTTTTACCGTGTTTCACTTTATTTTACCTCCCAATAAGTGGTTAAATCGGAAATTTCCTCCCACGAGAGAGAATCAATCGACTACTTCGATACCCATACTACGTGCAGTACCTGCTATCATACTCATAGCAGCTTCTATACTTGCAGCGTTAAGGTCGGGCATTTTTGTTTCTGCGATTTTCTTAATCTGCTCGCTGGTAATTTTAGCAACCTTTGTTTTGTTAGGTGTGCCGGATGCGGATTCGATTCCGCAAGCCTTCTTAATAAGAACAGCGGCAGGAGGAGTCTTAGTAATGAAGCTGAAAGAATGGTCTGCATAAACAGTGATTACAACTGGGATAATAAGACCCATATCATTCTTTGTGCGTTCGTTGAACTCCTTGGTGAAAGCCATAATGTTTACACCGTGCTGACCCAGAGCAGGACCTACCGGTGGAGCCGGTGTAGCCTTACCTGCTGGGATTTGCAATTTAATGTAGCCTATAATTTTTTGAGCCATTGTTTGCACCTCCAAAATTGTGGTAACGTGTTTATAAACACTTGACGGGACATTTCAAGAATTTATTTATGCCCCTCCCACTGCGACACGTATGTGTCGGCGGCAAAACAGCCGCATAATAAACGGTAAACCGTATTATTATTTAATTTAATCAGCCAGAACAATCTGGTCTAATTCAAGCTCGGCAATCGTTTCTCTGCCGAAAGCATCGATTCCTACGCTAACGCTGTTATCTGCGACACTGATTTCTTTAACAACGCCTGAGAAATCCTTAAGGGGTCCGCTAACAATCGTTACGCGGTCGCCCACATTGTATCCAACCTCAACGGTGTGCTTCTCAACGCCGAGTGCGGCAACCTCTTCTTCAGTAAGAGGAACCGGTTTGGATTCGGGACCTACAAAACCTGTGCAGCCGTGAATATTACGCACAACGTACCAGGAATCGTTGGTTACTATCATTTTAATCAAAACATATCCGGGGAAAATTTTACGTTCTACCTCGCGGGTTTTATCATCCTTAACCTCAGTCACCTTTTCGGTAGGAATCTTAATATCCACGATTAAGTCCTGCATTTTACGGTTTTCAACCATAGTAGCAAGGTCGGTAGCAACCTTATTCTCATAGCCGGACATTGTCTGTATTACATACCATTTTGCTTGTGATTCAGACATTTCGGTTCCTCCTCATCACCAAATAGCACGAAGTAATGAACCAAGACCCAAGTCAACCAACCACACAATTGCGCCTATAACTAAAAACATTATAAGAACAATACCTGTGTTTTTTACAACTTCTTTTAAGCCGGGCCAAACTATTTTCTTTGTTTCACTCTTGTAGTCCTTAAAGAACTGCCAGATTCTCTTAAGAAGAGGTTTCTTAGCGCCCTTTGATGCAAGGACTTCAATATAGTCACTTAAAAGGAAATGGGCAACCTCTGCAAAGGTAGCAACGAACATTGCAATAGCAATGAAGAGAACAACGCCGCCATAAACAAGATTTGTAACGTCAAAAGGACGAACGTCTACAAATTTGTAGGGGTTGCTCAAAGCTACAACAAGCATAAATACGGCAACTACGGCAGAAATACCTGCGTTGAAGTATTTAAGCTTCTGTGACTTAGAGAAGAAAGTGAAGATTGCTGTTGCGACGGAAAGAATGGTCAAAACGATGTTAAAGAGAATCTTAGCACTCTTCGCAACCTTAAGACCTGCATACAGCTCAGAGCCAAAAGCAATTTGAAAACCACTTGCATCCACTGTATTTCCATCAGCCATGTTGAATTTAACAAATGTAAAGAAGAAGAAAACCAAGGCAGCTAAACCGGCAACTGCGGCAAGAATCTGACAAGCTTTATTAATAACCTTAATCATATTCAGCTCTCCTTATTTGGTTTCCTTGTGAACGGTGTGCTTTCTGCAGAACTTGCAATATTTGTTCATTTCAAGTCTGTCCGGATCGTTCTTCTTGTTTTTCATTGTGTTGTAATTGCGCTGTTTGCACTCAGTACAAGCCAGTGTTATTTTTACTCTCATAACGGCACCTCCCGCTTTACGGAAATATTTTTTTGCTGCAAAACTGCAGTAAACGCCTCCCTCAGTTTTAGTTTTCAAAGTACTTTTCCGTATATGTCGCCTACGAAAAAAGCACACCGTACTTTAAAAACCTTGTCAGAACAGAGTCCACACAAAAAAAAAGACTCCTAAGAGGTACAAAGATTATATCACATTTGTAAACCCCAGTCAAGCCTTTTTTTATTTTTATTAAATTTTCACAAATAAACTATTTCTCTGTTTTCCTTTAATGCGCAATACATAATATAATCCGTATCCTTTTTAGCTCCCGCGTCAAGCAAAGCCGCCTGACTTGTACGAAGAGCAAGTGAGGGAAGATTATTATTTTCACTTAAATGTCCAAGAATAAATCTTGTGGTACCGCTTTTGAGTAAATCAGAAAGCTCACTTGCACAGGAGGTATTTGACAAATGTCCCCTTTCCCCTGCTATTCGTAGCTTCAGTTCGGGGGGATAAGGACCGCTCTGCAACATTCTCAAATCGTGATTTGACTCAATAAGAATAAGATTACTTCCCGTAAGATGCTCCCTTACGGTCTGTGTTACAACACCAAGGTCGGTACAAACAGAAATTTTCATGCCCTCCCATAAATCAATACTGTACCCGCTTGAGCCGTCGCAGTCGTGCATAGTATCAAACCGATTAACAGTACCAAACTCGGTTTCTATACTGTCATCAATAGCTAAAAGCTCAGTATCACAGCTTACAGCGCCTATATTCTGCAAGGTTTCCAGTGTTTTAGCGGACGCCATTACGGGTATACTGTATTTCTTACTCAAGGCTTTGAGACCTTTTATATGGTCGCTGTGTTCGTGAGTAATGAGTATCGCCTTTATTCTTTCGATATCTTCATCAATATCCTCAAGCGCTTTTAAAACGGATTTACAGGAGGCGCCAACGTCAACCAAAAACGCCCCTTTTGAACCGCTTATATATGTACAGTTAGCTTTACTGCCGCTGAAAAGCGGACAAAACTTCGCCATTTAGTTCACCTCAAATAAATAATGGGGAGGAATTAAACCTCCCCGAATTCATTCACAAACGCGCTCAATATCTGCGCCTAAAGCCGTTAGCTTTTCCACAAGTTTTTCATAACCTCTGTCAATATACACGATATTGCCCACTGTGGTTTTGCCCTTTGTCATAAGACCTGCTATAACCATCGCGGCGCCTGCTCTAAGGTCGGTGGAGCTTACAAAGGCGGGTTTCAACTCTTCTACCCCCGTTATTATAGCGCGTTTTCCCTCTATACGAACCTGAGCGCCCATCTTTTTAAGCTCTTCAATATATTTAAAACGGTTATCCCACACCGCCTCAATAACAACGCTTTCGCCCTCGGCAACAGAAAGAAGGGTTGCTATCTGAGGTTGCATATCGGTGGGAAAGCCAGGATGCGGCATAGTTTTAACCTGACAGCGTTTAGGCCTTCTGTCCATTTTCACTCTGACGGATTCATCGTACTGTTCAACATTGGCGCCGACTTCAATAAGCTTTGCGATAATAGACTCAAGATGCTTGGGAGTTACGTCGGTAACAGTAACGTCGCCGCCTGTAGCTGCCGCCGCAACCATATAGGTACCCGCTTCAATCTGGTCGGGTATTATATGATAGGTTTTACCGCTGAGCTTTTCAACGCCGCGGATTTTAATAACGTTGGTACCTGCGCCCATTATATTTGCGCCCATAGAGTTAAGGAAGTTTGCAAGGTCTACTATGTGAGGCTCTCTTGCGGCGTTTTCAATAACGGTCATACCCTTTGCCTTAACTGCGGCAAGTATTATATTAATGGTAGCGCCTACAGACACCATATCCAAATATATATAACCGCCCTTTAATTCATCGCAACGGCAAACCACCATATCATTTTCAATAGTAACGGTAGTTCCCATAGCCTCAAAGCCTTTTATATGCTGGTCAATAGGGCGTACACCGAAATCACAGCCGCCGGGAGGTGCCACCTTTGCCCTGTTCATTCTGCCAAGCAAGGCGCCCAAAAAATAACTGGAAGCCCTCATACCGCTACTCATTTCCTTGGTAACTATATAGGAACTGACGCCCTTAGGGTCAATTTCCACAGCACCGTCACCAAGTTCTTTAACGGTGGCTCCCAGAGTTTTTATTGTTTTTAAAGTGAGTTCAACATCAGAAATATCAGGTAAATTTTCAATAACACAGGGACTGTCTGCCAATAAAACAGCAGGAAGTATCGCAACGGCTGCATTTTTTGCACCGCTGATATGTACTTCACCTACTAATCTTTTGCCGCCCTCTATTACAAACTTTTCCACTTCTACATCTCCGTGTAACTTCTTTACGACCATTATACACTTAAAGCCGAGTATTGTCAATTTAATATTTATTATTTCCGAAAACTGAGCATATAAAACCCGTAGTTTCTTCGCCATATATTCCCTTACTTGCTTTTTCGTGATTATTATGATATATTTATATATCATTAATAAACTTATTCTGTCGGAGTGATTTTATGAAGCTTCTGGAATCAGGTCAGATGTATCTTGAATCCATATACGTTTTATCAAAAAAGCAATCAAAGGTTCGTTCCATTGACGTGTGCGATTATTTAGGCTTTTCAAAGCCCAGTGTAAGCAGAGCCGTTGGAATTCTAAAAAACGCAGGTTATGTTATAATGGATAAAGAAGGCTATCTCACTCTTACCGAAGAAGGCTATAGTATAGCCGAAAAGATATACGAAAGACATACAGTTATCACCGATTTTCTTATGCGGCTCGGTGTAGATAAAAAAATCGCATCGGAGGACGCCTGTAAAATCGAACACGATATAAGTGACACATCTCTTGAAGCTATTAAAAAATTCATAAATATTAGCAAAAAGCATTGACTTTTCTTTTTCACTATGGTATAAAAACCTTGTAAGCCCAACAACTTAATATTTTCTTTTTCCTATTCTGGAGAGTGATTTGTATGAATAAGAAAACAAACAAATCAAAAACAATTCTGAACAGCACAGAAATTTTACGACGGGAAGAACAGTTTATTGAATGTTACCGTAAAAATAACGGAAAAGGTCTTCGTATCCTTTTCGGTCTTTATAAAGGTGACTACAAAAATCTGTTTTTTTCGTCGTTGTTTTTTATTTTGAAGCAACTACCCGTTTGGGTAATACCGCTTATTACTGCTGACGTAATTAATGTGATTATCGAAAGACCGGAAAATACAGCAAAGCGTCTTATTATCGATTTAATAATAGCCGTTGTTGTACTTTTACAAAACATACCCACTCATATGATTCACTCTCATTTTTTCAGCAAGGCAAAAAGGAGAGTAGAAGCAGGACTGAGAGGCGCTATGGTGCGAAAGCTCCAACAGCTTTCCATTGGTTTCCACAAAGAAATGCCTACAGGAAAAATTCAGTCCAAGGTAATGCGCGATGTGGAAAACGTAGAGGCTCTCTCTACTCAAGTTTTCGATTTAGCAATGCGAATATTTTTTGATATGAGCATTACTCTTGTAATTATCATTTCAAAAAGTGTTCCCGTCTTCCTTATGTTCGTTGTTTGTATTCCTTTTTTTGTCTTTATTATGGCAAAATTCAGAAGACCTCTTAAGGTTAAAAACTCTGAATTCAGAAAAACAGTTGAAAATACCTCATCGAGCGTTATTGATATGATTGAGCTTGTACCTGTCACCAGAGCTCATGCCTTAGAGGATAAAGAAATCAGAAAAATAACCAACGAAGTAACCGACGTTGCTCACAAAGGCTATAAGTTGGATTTTATACAAAGTCTTTTTGGTTCTTTAATATGGGTAGTTATGTCTTTGGCAAAAATCGTTTGCTTGTTTTTCACAGTCTATCTTTCATTCAAGGGTGTTATTAAAAACGTAGGTGACATCACCCTTTATCAGACCTATTTTGCCACTCTACTTGGATACGTTAACAGTGTTATTGTCATTTTGCCCATTTTAACTAAAGGACTCGAATCAGTGACTTCCATTGGTGAAATTCTTTGCGCCGGTGATATTGAGGATAACGCAGGCAAATTAAAATTAAAAAGTCTTGAAGGAAACTATGAATTTAAAAACGTATTTTTCAAATACGACAAAAACACGCCTGTGCTTAACGGACTCTCTTTAAAAATAAACAAGGGTGAAACCATCGCCCTTGTAGGTGAATCAGGCTCAGGGAAAAGCACAATTATAAATATGGTAACAGGCTTTTACAAAGCAACTTCCGGCGAAATACTTATTGACGGAGAAAGTATAGAAAATATCGACCTGCACAGCTACCGTAAGTTTTTGTCTGTAGTACCTCAAAAAACAATTTTGTTTTCAGGCTCGGTTAAAGATAACATTACATACGGAAATCCACGTATTTCAAAGGAAAGACTAAATGAAGTAATAGAGGCGGCTCAGCTTAAAAGCGTTATTGAAAAGCTACCTCACGGTCTTAATACCAGCGTAGGTGAACACGGCGACAAGCTTTCAGGCGGACAAAAACAGCGCATTGCTATAGCAAGAGCCATAATCCGCGACCCGAAAGTAATTATTTTTGATGAAGCCACCAGCGCTCTTGACAGCGTATCGGAAATGGAAATTCAAAAAGCTATAGACAATCTTTCCAAAGACCGCACTACGTTTATAGTAGCTCACAGACTTTCTACAATAAGAAATGCCGATAAAATAGCGGTTATCAGAGACGGTCAGTGTGTAGAGTTCGGCACCTATGACGAACTTATGAGTAAAAAAGGCGAATTTTATAATTTAAAAAGCTTACAGTCTTAAAAATATACCTGATATCCAAAAGCTTGGATATCAGGTGCTTTTTATATTATTCTTAAAAATCCGTTTTTGGACGGTAGTATATCCATATCGTGAGAACAGAAAATTTCAAACTTTCCGTTCCCGTAGGTTTTAAGAAATTTTTTACTGTTTTCTATATTTTCACTGCTTCCTGTTGGTTTGTTCCATAAAATACATTCCCTGACGTAACATTCGTCCCCTGCTATAACGAAGCTCTTTCCATCAAGGTTAAACTCTACCACGCTAGAGCCGATACTGTGTCCGCCTATATAAACCACCTTTATATTATCGTTAACCTTCACGAAATTATCAAAGGTAACAATATTCTGAGTGGGAACGAAACAGTTTTTACATCTATTATATTCTTTTTCCTGTATATATACAGTTGCGTTTTTAAACTCACCTGCCAGAGCAACGTGGTCATAATGGGAATGGGTTATAATAAGGTCTGTTATATCCTCTGCCGACACCCCATAATTTGAAAGCAGTTCTATAGGCTTTATAAATCTGCTAAGATAAAACCCGCCAAGCTCATTACAACCTGTATCTACAAGAATTTTCCTTTTTACCGTTTCAAAAAGGAACAGAAAGAACGATATCGGCCATATTCTGTCACTTTTCCCGCCAAGCATAACCGAAGCGTCACTGATAGTAGACTCAGCGTATTTAAGCGCCGTTAATTTAAAGTCTGTCATAAAATCACCTTATTTATTATATAGCAACAACCCATATAAGTCAATTTGTATAAGCTATTGCCATAACGAGAAATATATGGTATAATACCATTAACATTCAAACACGAGGAGAACTCTATGATTACTGCAATTATTACAGGCGCTTCTTCAGGACTCGGTCAGCAGTTTGCCCTTGCTCTTAAAGAAAAGCACCCCGAAATTGAATCCTTCTGGCTTATTGCAAGACGAAGAGAAAGGCTGACGAGCCTTTCTAAAGAGCTGGGTGAAGAAAAATGCTTTATACTTTCCCTTGACCTTACGGATACAGCCGCTTTAAAGGAATACTCACAGCTTCTTTGTGACAGCGCCCCCGACGTTAAATATCTTATTAACAACGCGGGTTTCGGTAAGCTTGAATATTTTGAAAATATCAGTGCTGAGGACTGCGTAAATCAGGTTGCCCTTAACTGCTCCGCCCTTACATATTTAACAAGAGCCACCTTGCCTTTTATGAAAGAAAACGGTGAGATTATAAACGTTTCGTCAATAGCTTCCTTTACTCCCAATTACCGTATGGCTGTTTACAGCTCTACTAAGGCTTACGTCACAAGCCTCAGCCGAGCTTTACGGGAAGAACTGAAATCACGCAAAATCAATGTTTTGGCTGTTTGTCCGGGACCTATGGACACCGAATTTCTCCCTGTTGCAAATATTGAAAAGGGCGCATCAAAAATGTTTGATACCCTTCCCCGCACAAATCCAAAAACCGTTGCCGTCAACGCTCTTAAACATTCGGCCAGAAAGAAAGCCGTTTATACCCCTCATATCCTTTTCAAATTCTATCGCATACTGGCAAAGGTTCTTCCCGCAAGTATTGTTATGAAATTTGCAAAAACTTAACAGGACAAACAAAATCCCCCATTTATCAGCATATAATTGACTGAGAATGGGGGATTTTTATGTTTACTCAAATACTATCAAAAATATTATCTGTTTTTTTCTTTGTCGCCTTGCACGTTGCAAAAAACGGTTCTTTTCCGCCGCCTCTTTCAAAGGCAGAGGAACAAGAGCTTTTGCAAAAGGCGTCAGCGGGAGATATAAATGCAAGAAACAAGCTTGTAGAACACAATCTGCGGTTAGTAGCCCATATAACCAAAAAGTATACGGGTAATGCAGATAACGACGACCTTATTTCCATTGGTACAATCGGACTGATTAAAGGTATATCCACCTTTGATACCACAAAAGGCAGCCGACTTGCAACCTACGCCGCCAGATGTATAGAAAATGAAATCCTTATGCATTTCAGGGCAAGTAAGAAAACTGCTCAGGACGTGTCCTTTAACGACCCCATTGATACCGACAAGGACGGAAATATGCTCACCCTTGGGGATATTGTTTCCTGCGACGGAGATATAGCCGAAGAAATAAGCACAAAGCTGAGCATTGAAAAATTAAAGAAGATATTTCCTGTTGTTCTCGATAAACGGGAACGGGAAATACTTATACTTCGTTTTGGACTTGGGGGACAGGAAGAACTGACACAACAGGAAATAGCAAAGAAGCTTAGTATTTCCCGTTCCTACGTTTCCCGTATAGAAAAAGCCGCTCTGAAAAAATTAAGACCGTATTTTTAAATACGGTCTTTTGAAATTTCTTTTCTGTAGGCAAGAGGCGACATACCCGTTTTACTGCGAAAGAATTTACTGAAATAATAAACGTCGTTAAAACCGCACAAAACGGCTATTTCACCAACCGAGAATTCTTTTTCCGCAAGCAGCAAAGTAGCATAATCAATGCATAGAGTATCAGCATATTTCTTTGGAAGCACACCGAAAGCGTTTTTAAATATATCATTAAATCTCCGTCTGCTGACCCCATACTGCTTCGCTGTCTTTTCTATACAGTCTTTTTTCATAAAATTAGTATTTATATATTCCTTAGCATCAATTATTTTTTTATCCCTTTGAATATACGGCTTATTTTTAAGCTCATAAAGCATAGCGCAAAATTTATATACGTCACTCATAAGCCCTAAGGTTCCGTTTTTCTTAAGCCACTTTTTTTCAATCTTGTTCAGCAGATTAATGAACTCAAGGGGTGTTTCGGCTTTTACGTTAAAGCTGTCAGTTTCTATGGGTTCAAAGGTGGTAAAGTGTATTGAAAAGGATTTAGCCTCAGACGGCTCACATAAAAGCTTGACGCTATAATCATCCTTTTGGTTTAAAAAGAAAACATCGTTCTTATTCAGCAGTAATTCTTTTCCGCCTATTTTGTGCAAAGCTTTTCCTGACAGCTCTATTCCCACCAAATGCTGATACCGATTTTTATTGTTCCATTCCTTGCTTCTTGGCGAAAAACTAACTATCTTTTCTACGTCTTTTATTCTTAAATTTACAAAATCCATAATACCGTCACCTCTTTTATAATAGCATATTTCAAAAATTATTCAATATTTAAATTTCCGATTTTTACAAAAATTCTCGTTATTACATTGTGCTGTTGCTCTACTGAATATATAATGAGGGAAAGGCGGTGTTTATATGAACTTTACTAAATTACGAGACGAGCTGTGCAACTATTACAGAAATAAGGCAGATAAAAACAACCTTAAATTTTCCGAAAAAGTCAATAAAATACTTGACGACAATGCGGTTTTCCCTATGACTTCATACCAAATGAAAGCCTATCAATATGAGAAAATTGCCTACCACATTGACCCCGTTTTGTTTTATAATAATCCATTTTACTATGAAACGGGTACGCTTGGGGCTATGTGTGACGGAAGACATTGGTTTAATAATATAGTTCATCCGGGAGGTTGGACAGCCTCAAAAAACAGTCGGCTTTATATCGACCAAGACCCTGAGCTTCACAAAATCAGAACAGCGCAAATGAACGAACAGTTTTATCTTATTTGCGGCGCGTATAACGATACCGTACAGCATTTTAACTTTAATTACCGTCCTATTTTTGAAAAGGGACTTAAAGGCGTTTATATGGAAGCTGTTGCTCTTTTGAACTCTGCAGAAAAGCAAGAGGAAAAAGAGTTTTTAGAAGCCGTTTGTGCAGGTATGACTGCAATACGGGATATTTCCGTAAAGTTCAGCCAAAAAGCCAAAGATATGGCAGAGTCTGCCCCTGACACCGCTTCAAAAGAAAGAATGCTCCGAATTGCAAACAGCGCCGAAAGAACTCCTTGGGAGGCTCCGAAAAGCTTTTACGAAGCGCTTAATACCTACGCTTTTTTAAGAAAGGCGCTGGGCAGTCTTGAAGGGGTTGGCCCTAACACCTTTGGCAGAGTTGATATGGACCTTTATCCGTTCTACAAAAAGGATATAGAAAACGGAAAATTAACCGAGCAGGAGGCTTTTGAGCTTATTTCTCAATTCCTAATTACCTTTGACTGTCATTATGACCACGATATGAAAATGGTGGGTTATGCCGACCACGAGCTTGAAAACACTTATACTCTCGGTGGATGTGACCTTGATGGAAATCACTTCTATAATGAGCTGACAAGAATGTTTTTAACCGCAACAAGAGAGGAAAACATTATTTTTCCAAAAATCAAATGCCGTTATTCTCAAAACTCACCTAAGGAATATTTAGAGCAGATAAACATTTCGGTACTTAAAGGCAGCAGTGTGATTTTGTATCAGAATGACGATTCCTGTATTCCTGCTCTCGTTTCTTCAGGCAGGACATTACAGGAAGCAAGAGATTATATTGTTACAGGCTGTTGGGGTATTATGTGTCAGGAATGTGAAAAATACGACGGAGGAAACTATCTGAATCTCCTTAAAGCCTTTGAATTTTCTCTTTACAATCCAAGAAGCAGAATAGAAAACATCAATATGTACTTCGAACCTATTGACCACGTCCAAAGTTTCGAAGAAATATACGATATCACCATAAATAATTTCAGAACTCTGTTTAAAGAAAGAATAAGAATAACTAAGCAAGGCGGACAAATCTGGGACAAGGTTGACCCTCTTCCGATTTTTTCTTCTACCCTTAAAAACTGTCTGAAAAATAAAACCGACTATACCGCAGGTGGCGCAAAATACCGAGACGAGCAATTACTGTGTATAGGTTTCCCAAATATCATTGACTCGCTTCTTGCAATTAAAGAGCTTTGCTTCGAACGAAAGAAATACACCTTAAAAGAGTTCCTCAGCGCTATGAGAAACAACTGGAAAAATAATGAAATTATGCGCATTGACGCCACCCTTTGTCACGGATGGGGTGACGGAAGCGAAGCGTCCTGTTCTCTTGCAAAGAAGCTCAGCAAAGACTTATATGCATTAGTATGTGGACTAGAGGGTTCCTACGGCGGAAAGATACATCTAGGACATGTGACCTATACCGAAATACTTTTTTGGGGTAAAAAAACTCTTGCAACTCCCGACGGACGAAAAAACGGCGATTTGTTTTCACAGGGTCTTACACCATCAAGACTTAAAAAAATACCAAGCGTAACGAGTGTAATAAACAGTCTTGCCTGTCTTGACTCCAGAGAATTTGCAGGAAATAGTGTTATAAATATAATATTGCCGTCAAACAAAATGAATCTTAACGTTTGCGACAGCTTTTTAAGAACAGCGGCAACCACCTCTATGCAATCGCTTCAGCTTAACTGCGTTACAAAAGAGGAGCTTCTTGACGCGCAAAAGCATCCCGAAAAGCACCGCGACCTTATAGTAAGAGTAACCGGTTTTTCCGCGAAATTCACTTCCCTTTCTGATGAGTGGCAAAATGAAGTGCTTTCACGAAACTTTTATGAATAGAGAAAAAAATTGCCTAGTTAAAACTAGGCAATTTTTATTATTTGCAGAATTCATACATTGCTCTGTAGCACATATAAACGTCAAATTTAGAAGTAGTTTCAATAGGCGCGTGCATTGAAAGAACGGGAACGCCAAGGTCAATAACGTCTACTCCGAGGTTAGCAATATACATAGCAACAGTTCCTCCGCCACCTGCATCAACCTTACCAAGCTCTCCGCTTTGCCATGCAATTTCAGCGCTGTCAAGCATATTTCTCACATAAGCTACGTACTCAGCATTTGCATCGCTTGTACCCGACTTTCCTCTTGCGCCTGTATATTTGGTTACGCATACGCCTCTGTTAATATGACAGGCGTTGTTTCTTTCCATAACGTCCTGGAAAGTAGGGTCGGTTGCGGCGTTAACGTCAGCAGAAAGACATTTTGAATTTCTGAGAGCTACGCTTACCTCTGCACCCTGCATTCTCGCAATATCTCCCACCACGTATTTAAGGAATGCAGAATTAAGTCCCGTATTTCCGTCAGAACCGATTTCTTCCTTATCGGCAAGAATAGCGATTGCTGTTTTCTCAGGAGTTTTTACATCAATAATAGCGCGAAGAGCAGGATAAGCGCAAACTCTGTCATCCTGTCCGTATGCGCCTATCATAGAACGGTCAAAGCCAACGTCAAAGGCTCTTGCCGCAGGTACGCACTCAAGCTCAGCAGACAGGAAATCGTGCTCGGTAATACCGTATTTTTCGTAAAGAATATTAAGAATATTAAGCTTAACAAGACCGCTTTCCTTATCGTCCTTAAAAGGCATACTGCCGACAAGAACGTTAAGCTCCTCGCCTCTTATAACCTCGCCTACACTGCGCTTGTACTGCTCCTGAGCAAGATGGGGAAGCAAATCGTTTACTATAAATTTAGGCTCATCGTCCTTTTCGCCAATGCTAACCTTTAAAACTCTGCCGTCTTTGAGAGCAAAAACTCCGTGAAGTGCAAGAGGCACTGCCGTCCACTGATACTTCTTTATACCGCCGTAATAGTGGGTTTTAAAAAGCGCCATATCAATTTCTTCATAAAGAGGATTGGGTTTAAGGTCAAGTCTTGGGGAATCTATATGCGCGGCAGTAATATTTACGCCGTTTTCCACCGTTTTCTCACCTATTACCGCAAAGGCAACAGCCTTGCCGTGATTATCAAAGTAAACCCTGTCACCTGCTTTATAGGCTTTACCCTCAACAAAAGGAACGAAACCGTTTTCCTTAGCTAAGGCTATAGCTACCTCGTTAGCTTCCCTTTCGGTTTTTGCATCGTCTAAAAACTTTTTATAATCCTCGCAAAACTCATAAGCCTTTTTTACCGTTTCTTCATCAGCGCTTAAAAGAGCGCTTTTCTTCTGCATACAAAGTTTTTCTTTAAGTTTTGCTGCCTGACTTTTTTCACACATAATTATTCCTCCGTCAATTTTTTAAGTATTTCTTCACACTGGTTTAAAAATTCCTGCTGTGCGCCGTTGTTATTAATAACATAATCTGTTCTTTCATAGTAAAAGCTGTCAGGCTTCCCTGCATTCATTCGCACAACAGCCTGTTCCTCGCTTAAATTATCCCTGTTTATTATTCTTTCCTTGCGCATATCAAAGGGGGCAATTACAGCCACTACAGAAGAACAAAGCTCATCAATTCCGCTTTCAAAAAGCGTAGGCGCATCAAGAATTATGTCCTTACTTACCGCACAATCAATATAGTAAAGCACCCTGTCAATTATAAAGGGGAAAATAATTTCTTCAAGCTTACTTTTATTTTTGCTGTCAGAAAAAGCTCTACTTGCCAACAGTTTTCTGTCAAGCTCACCGTTATTAACTATATCGTTGCCAAAAGCAATCTTCAGTTTTTCAAGACATTCCCCGTTTTTCTTCGTAACCTCACGGGATATTTTATCGCAGTCGATTACGGTCATTCCCTTTTCTTTTGCCATAAGAGAAAAACTGCTTTTCCCCGAACCTGTAGGACCTGTAAGACCTATAATATTTTTCATAAGCTCACCACTTTAAAAGCGCAGGCGCGGATAAGTCGGTTATACACGGCAAGTCCCACACCGCTTTTACTTGGCGCGTGAACGTAAGCCTTTTGTATTTTCTTATCGTCAAGGGTTCTGAGCAACCCGAAAAGCTCGTACGCCATTGCTTCTTCGTCATTTTCTTTGCCGTAAATAAACGTAGGTATTTTTATTTTTTCTGCTTCCTCTCTGAAGCAAAGAGCAACTCCGTCATTTTTAGTATTGACAAAATCGCAGAATTTTTCACTGCTTGACTCAATAAGATATAAATCGGTAGCGGGAGCATAGTGTTTATACTTCATACCGGGAGATGCGACCTTCTGGTCTTTTTCGGGCTGACTTAAAATTGCTTTATCAATTTTAAGATTTGGGAATACCTTTTTTAACATTTCCACGGTAACCGCGCCGGGTCTTAAAAGAGTAGCGTTATCTCCGTATACTGCAATTACAGTTGATTCAACACCCACATCACATCTGTCACCCATAATAACCGCATCAATTTTACCGTCAAGGTCATCCAACACGTGACCGCTTGTTACGGGACTGGGTGAGCCTGAAATATTTGCCGACGGCGCCGCCAAGGGTATACCGCTTTCTTTTATTATCTGTCTTGCTATTTCATTTTGCGGCATACGTACGGCTACGGTATCAAGTCCTGCCGAAACACACTCACTCACATACCCTGAAGATTTAAGTACCATTGTAAAAGGTCCCGGCCAGAAAAGACGGGCGCACTCATAGGCTTTTGGCGATATGTTTTCTGCAACAACAGAGAGCATATCCATACTGTCTATATGAACGATAAGGGGATTATCCTGCGGTCTGCCCTTAGCCTCAAAAACCTTTTTTATAGCAGCACTGTCCCGACAAGATGCCGCAAGACCGTAAACCGTTTCGGTAGGAATAGCAACTATTCCGCCGTTTTTAAGTATTTCGGCTGCTTTTTTTATACTTTTTTCTCTATCCTTTTCAAGATAAAGCTTTAACGTTTCCATTAATTATTTTCCTCATTTTTCAGCATTTCGGCTCTGTAATAGGTGATAAGCGCATCTACGACCTCATCTATATCGCCGTTCATAATCTGCTCTATTTTATAAAGTGTAAGACCTATTCTGTGGTCGGTAACCCTGCCCTGTGGGAAGTTGTAGGTTCTTATTCTCTCGCTTCTGTCACCCGTACCGACCTGAGATTTTCTGTCAGAGGCAATAGCCTCGTCCTGTTCTCTCTGTGCTTGTTCGAAAAGGCGTGAGCGAAGCACCTTTAATGCCTTATCCTTATTTTTGAACTGGCTTCTTTCATCCTGACACTCAACCACCATACCCGTAGGAAGATGGGTAACGCGGATAGCAGAAGAGGTCTTGTTAATATGCTGACCGCCTGCGCCACTGCTTCTGAAGGTATCTATCTTAAGGTCCTTGGGGTCAAGCTCAAATTCAACCTCTTCAGCCTCGGGAAGTACGGCTACCGTTGTGGTTGAGGTATGAATTCTTCCCTGAGTTTCGGTATCAGGTACACGCTGTACGCGGTGAACACCGCTTTCGTATTTCATACGGGAATATGCGCCGACGCCCTCAATGGAAAAGGAAATTTCCTTATATCCGCCAAGCTCGGTTTCGCTTTCATTAATGATTTCAATTCCCCAGCGCATTTTTTCAGCGTACATAGAATACATTCTGAAAAGAGAGGCGGCAAAAAGAGCCGATTCCTCTCCACCAGCTCCCGCTCTGATTTCAACGATAACGTTTTTATCATCATTAGGGTCTTTGGGCAAAAGAAGAATTTTAAGCTCGTCGGCAAATATTTTTACCTTTGCAGCCGCTTCCTTCAGTTCTTCCTCTACAAGCTCTTTGAATTCCTTATCAAGACCGCCTCCGTCAAGAAGCTCTCTTGCCTCTTTTTCGCTGTTTACAGCATTTTTATACTGAGTATACTTTTCAACAATAGGGGTCATCTGACTGTATTCCTTGCTGAGTTTTGTATACTGCGCACTGTCATTAATAACTTCAGGACGGGTAAGAAGCATACCCATTTCCTCATATCTGCTTACAGCAGCCTCTAATTTTTCAAACATACTTAAATTTCCTCACGAATAATTTTCTTTATACTTTTTTCACAGGTAAGTCTTGGAAGCATAACCTCTCTCCCACAGCCTGTGCATCTGATACGAAAATCCATACCTATTCTAAGAACAACAAATTTATCATTTCCGCAGGGATGTTTTTTCTTCATTTGCAAAATATCGTTTACCTGTACATCCATAGATACTTCCTCCGTATTTCCATATTCTATATTATTATACAATATTTTCACAAATATAGCAATAATATTTATTGCCTTTATGCCGTCAAAATAGTATAATAAATACATAATTACGACAAAGTTGAGGTAATTTGTTTTATGAAATCGGTCAAAATACTTCATACCGCCGACCTGCACATCGGCGCTCAGTGCAGTTATCTTGGCTCTGATGCCGCCGTACGACGCTATGAAACGGTCAAAACCTTTGAAAAAATAATAGGTCTTTGCAACGAAAACCAGGTACAGCTACTTCTTATTGCAGGTGACCTGTTCGACAGCAATCAGGTGGAAACTGCTCTTGTAAATAAGGTGTTTGATTTGTTGTGTGAACTAAAAAACACCAAAGCAATTATTGCTACGGGTAATCACGACCCGCTTACTGCTGATTCACCTTTTTCAAACAGAGCTTTACCTGAGAATGTTTTTATTCTTCCCTCAAAGGACAGTGTAATTACCCTTGAAAGTCTTGGCTGCAGAGTATATGGCGCCTCCTTTGACGGTGTTTACTGTGAAGGTAGCAACCGTTTTTCTATCCAGCCCGAACAGGACGATTTTGTTAATCTTATGGTCATTCACGGCGAAGCAAGAGCAGATATGAATTCTCACTACCGCCCTGTTACTCCCGAATTTGTTAAATACAGCGGTATGGATTATATAGCCCTTGGCCACGTTCATACAAGAAGCGAAGTGCAGTATATGGGAACTACCGCCCTTGCATATTGCGGCTGTCCTGAGGGACAGGGCTTCGACGAAAGTGGTGAAAAGGGCGTTTATATGGGCGAAATCAAAAAAGGCAAAGCCGAGCTTGACTTTGTTCCCACCGCACAGCGTACCCATTACTGTATCAACGTTGACCTGACCGACTGTGAAAATGTTTTAGAGGCGATAAAGGATAAAATCCGTCAGACAGACGGGGATTTTGCTCATAACTATTTCAGAGTCACCCTTAAAGGTAAGGTTAAGAATTCTGTGCTTATTGATACCGCTTCTCTTGTAGCTGAGCTTTCCTCTTTTGTAGATTTTATAAAAATAAAAAACGAGATAACCGAGGATATTAACCTTGAACTTTTAGCGCAGGAAAATACCCTTAAAGGTTATTTTACCTCTATTATGCTTGATAAAATAAATACCGCGCAGGAAAGCGAAAAAGAAAAATATATTAATGCTCTTGAAATAGGGCTTAAAAGCTTTAACGGGGAGGTTGGTTTTGATGAAGATTGATTCAGTTTATATTTCTGCCTTCGGAAAATTCGAGGATAAAACCTTTGATTTTTCCCATTCTCTTAACGTTATTTACGGCGAAAACGAAGACGGCAAAACCACGCTGATGAACTTTATAATTATGATGTTCTACGGTTCAAATGCAAAAAGCAGCGACCCGCTTTATATAAATCCACGTAAAAAGTATCTTCCCCGAAGCGACAAAGCTATGGCAGGAAGTATTGACTTCACAAAGGACAACCGCAAATACCGTATTGAGCGTATTTTCAAATCCACCAATGCTTCGGACAAAATAACCGTTACCGACCTGTCCACAGGAGAAAGCGAAAGCTTTTCAGGTAAGGACGACCTTGGAAAACGCTTTATCGGTCTTACAAGAGAATCCGCCCTTCGCAGTATTTTCCTTTCCTCCCACGGCGCAATTACCGAAAATCCTATAGCACAGGACGAGCTTAACTCCCGTCTTTCAAATATAGCCCATACAGGAAGCGAGGACGTTTCCTTTGAGGCTATCAGTTCCCGTCTTGAAAAGGCAAGAAATTCACTTCTCACAAAAACAGAGAGAGGCGGAAAAATTGCCCGCGACAAAGAAAAACTCAACGAGCTTATTCTTTCCTTAAGCGAGGCTAAGGCGACCGAGCAAAAACGTCGTGAGCTTGAACTGAGCATAGAAAATAAAAAAGCGATGCTCAATGATATAAACAGTGATATTTCAAAGCTAACTGCTCAGATAAAGGCGGCACAGGGCGGAAAAAGATACGCCAAGCTTAAAGAGCTTGTAGATACCTCCCGTACCCTTGATTCCCTTTCCTCTAAGCTTGTTTGTACTGACGGTACAGAAATCACCAACCTTCTCGTAAGTCAGGCAGAAGCTTCACTAAGCGAGTATAAAATACTAACCGAAACCATTGAGGCTGTTAAAGAGCGTCACCAAAAATTAGAAAACGAAATAGAACAGCTTAAGGAAAAGCTGGGCGGCCAGACGGCAGACGAAATTGCACAGGAATTAAAAATCAAAAAATCAGCCCTGAAAGAAGCAGATGACAGCTTAAATAAAAAGCAAGAACTTTGTGAAAGTCTTAATAATAAGCTGATTGCACTAAGTCTGCAAAAGCCCAAAATCCGTCCTTTATTTCTTATTTCAACTATATTTTTCCTTATTCTTTGCGGCGCTTCTTTCTTGGTTAGGCAGTACACTCTTCCAGTTTTAGTCGTGTCGGCTGTTTTGGCTGTGATTATGCTTATTCTTACCTTTGCGCTGAAGAAAAAGCCCTTTAACAATGCCGAAGAATTAAAAGAAGAACTGCAAAAAGCACAGACACAGTTAAAAGAACTTGATGAAAAAGCAGAACGGCTAAACGCTCAAATCAGTGAGCTAACAACAAAAGAGGCTGTTCAAAGACAAAAAGAAGCAGATGCGGGGGAAAAATTCACCTCTAAATACGAGGAATACAAGCAGTGCTGTGACGAGCTTGATAAAAAGAACACCCGCATTGATGAAATTCTGAAAAGCTTTAAGCTTTTATCTCAGGACAAGGCTGTTTCCGTCAAGGGAATGGAGATAATTCTGTTTTCTCACAAAACCAACCTGAGCAAGTTGGAAGCTGCCCAAATGCGCCTTGCAATGCTTAAAAACGATTTAGACGATATAAGTATAGAGGAAGCGCAAAAAGAACTCAGTAGCATCCCTGAGGGTGTTATTTCGGTAGGTGACCCCGACGAGCTTGATAACCGTTTACTCTTTAAAAAACAGGAAGCCGACTCCTTAAAGCAAAAAATCGCCGAGGACAGCACAAGAGCCACCACCGAATTTGCATTTCACACTCACCCAACCATTATTGAAAAAGAAATAGCCGCTCTTACCGAAACGCTTAAAAAGGAATCCGACTACTGTGAAAGTCTTGATATTGCCGCATCGGTACTGTCAGATGCTTTTGCTAAGGTAAGAGAAAGCTTCGGCTCCGCACTTTCACAACGTACAGGAGAGATTTTCAGCGCAATAACAAGTGGAAAATACAAAAGTGTAAACGTTTCTAAAAGCTTTAACATTTCCGTAGAGGAAACCGATGTTTTCGGGACTAACGACTGGCAAAGTTTATCAGACGGCACTATCGACCAGGCGTACTTTGCTCTTCGTCTTGCGGTAAGCGAGTTTTTATCGGGAGACAGTCAGAAGCTACCGCTGATATTAGACGACTCCTTTGACCGTTATGATGATAACCGTGCAGAAAAGGCTATGGAATTTTTAAATTCCTATGCGAAGGATAAGCAGGTGCTTTTCTTCACCTGTCACAAAACGTATACCGAAAAATATCCTTTTATAACTCTTAAATAACAAAAAGCCGAACGGGAAATCCGTTCGGCTTTTTAACAGCTTTAATTATTCAGCAGTTTCTTCTGCAGGGGTTTCCTCTGCGGGAGCTTCAACTACTTCCTCAGTTGCTTCCTCTACAGCTTCCTCCTCAGGAAGAAGTGCGCGGATAGAAAGGCTAACGCGTTTCTTCTCGTAGTCAACAGCAATAATCTTTGCTTCTACTTCCTGACCGATTGTAAGCTCATCCTGTGGCTTATTAACGTGCTTATTAGCAATCTGAGAGATGTGAATAAGACCGTCAATACCTGGGATAATACGGGCAAATGCGCCGTAAGTAGTCATACTTACAACAGTTGCCTTAATGGTATCGTCAACGTCAAAGTTCTTCTCGAAGATAACCCACGGATTTTCCTCAGGCTTCTTATAGCCGAGAGAAATCTTTTTCTTTTCAGTGTCGATAGCCTTTACGTAAACCTCAACGGTATCGCCAACAAGAACAACCTCGCTGGGATTCTTGATTCTCTGCCAGGAAAGCTCGGAAATGTGAACCATTCCGTCAACGCCGCCAATGTCAACGAATGCGCCATAGCTGGTAAGAGATTTAACAGTACCTGTAAAGCGGTCGCCAACGGTAATGGTTTCCCATACCTTCTGGGCAGCGGCCTTTTTCTCTTCCTTAAGTATACTGCGGATAGAGCCTACTGCTCTTCTGCCGCGTCCGATTTCAATTATACGGAAGCGAACCTCCTGTCCTTTGAGTTCTTCAATAGATTCGCTCTTGGAAAGTGTAGCCTGTGATGCGGGAATGAAAACGCGGATACCGTTACTGTATACGGTAACACCGCCCTTAATAATGTCCTTAACGATACCGGTAAGTATCTCGCCGCTTTCCTTAGCAGCAACAATATTATCCCAACCGGCTATAGCATCGAAACGACGCTTGGAGAGCATTACTGTTCCTTCCTGATCATTTGTACGCATAATGATGAGATTCATTGTATCGCCAACGCTAACTTCCTTTAAGATATCAGCGTTAGGGTCAGAAGAATATTCCTCCTTAGAAATATAACCGGCAAGACCTCTTCCGATGTCCACCTGAATCTCGCTCTCACTAACAGCAAGAACTGTACCGATAACCTTCTGGTCACCTGTTAATGCGCTGAGGGATGCTTCAAATGCCTCTTCATCTGTCATTTCCTCAAAGCTTTTCTGAACAGCCTCTTCTACCTGTTCAACCGATTGTAAATTTTCCGACATGGTTTTAATAACCTCCTTAATGATATGCGCCGGCGTAGATGCTCCGGCGACAACCGAAATGCTTTTCTTATCCATATACATTTCATTCCTTAAATCCTTAACGGTTGAAATGAAATATGTGTGTCTGCAATTAGCCCGACAAACATCAAATAGCTTAGCTGTATTAGAGCTATGCTGTCCGCCAATGACTATCATACAGTCGCTGACCCTTGAAAGTTCATCTGCTTCTTGCTGACGCATCGCAGTCGCATTACATATTGTATCAAAAACCAACGCGTTTGTATAGCCTTTTTTTAAAATTTTTTGACATTCGCCCCAAATTTCTGCATTAAAAGTAGTCTGAGACACCGCAACTACCTGTTTTTCGGCAAATTCAAGGTGATTTTCCATAAGTTCTTTTAGCTCTTGTTCATTTGAGAACACGTAAGTCGGGGTGTTGTTTTTTGCATTTCCGCAAATCCCTATTACCTCGTGGTGTTTTTTATCCCCTGCTATAAGAATGACGGAATTTTCACTTGAGTGTTCTTTTACTATAGAATGAATTTTAGCCACAAAGGGACAGGTTGCATCCACAATCTTTGCACCCGTTTTTTCGGCACGGCTGAAAATTTCAGCAGGTACCCCGTGTGAACGGATAACGAGAGTTTCATCAGCGTGTGCTTCTTCAGGGCTTTCTATAACCCGAACGCCCTTTTCTTTGAGTTCACCGACAAGCTGTTCGTTATGGATAATAGGTCCTAAGGTACATACCTTTTTGCCTTCATTTGCAAGTTCCTCTACAATGCTTACAGCTCTGTTTACGCCAAAGCAAAAGCCAGCAGTTTTAGCAAGGGTTATCATTATGCTTCATCTCCCAAAGCTGTGTAATTTTTTCGGTAATAAGCTTTGTTATCTGACGGATTGCCGTCTTTCCCGTCAGCTCACCTGCATATTCTTCATAAGAAATAGGATTTGAGAAACGAAAGGAGGCTTTCTGAAAAAGATGCACCCTTGCATTTTCTCTGTATACAGCGCAAGGAAGAATAGGCGCCTTTGTAGACATAGCAATAAGCGACACACCGGGCTTGGCTTTATGGGGAGCGCCGTCGGTATGACGGGTACCCTCAGGGAAAATTCCAAGGATTTTCCCTTCTCTGAGTATTTCTTCAGCGCGATTTATTGCGTTTTTATCACCTGTTCTTCGGTTTACAGGAAAAGCGCCAAGCTTATACAGAAAAAAGCCAAGTATTTTGTTTTTAAACAGCTCGTCCTTTGCCATAAAATGTATCTGTCTTGGACAAAGCGCAGCAAGAAACAATACATCGCTTATAGAGGTGTGATTACAGCAGATAATACAGGCGTCTTCCTTAGGAATATTATGTATCCCGTATTTTTTAAGACGGAAATAAAAATACACAAAAGGGGTTATAACGGCTTTTACGACTCTGTAAAAAGGACTCATTATACCTTCTCCTTAATTATGCTGATAATCAGTTCAATAGATTCTTCAATAGTTTTGCCCGTTGTATCGGCAATAACGCTGTCACTTGCAGGTTTTAAGGGCGCAATAGCTCTGTGAGAATCATTATAGTCGCGCTGTCTCATATCGCTAAGCACCTCCTCAAAGGTAACCTCACTGCCCTTTTCCTTAAGCTCTTTAAAGCGACGCGTTGCTCTTTCCTCATCACTTGCAGTAAGGAAAATCTTAACCCGTGCATTTGGAAGCACCACTGTGCCGATATCTCTGCCGTCCATAATAACGTTATATTTTTCTGCAAAGACTCTCTGCATATCAAGAAGAAACGCTCTGACCTCAGGAACGGCAGAAACGCTTGAAGCCATCATAGAAGCCTGTGGCGTTCTGATTTCCTCACTAACGTCCTCGCCGTTTAAAAATACGTGCTGTACACCGTCTATAAACTTAATATCAATATTAATCTTACTAAGCTGTTCTTCAACGTTACATTCAAGCTTTGTATCAATACCGTTTCTCATAAAAGCAAGACCGATACAGCGATAAAGAGCGCCTGTGTCAACATAAATGAAATCGAGCTTTTTTGCAACAGCCTTAGCAAGAGAGCTTTTTCCTGCCCCCGCAGGTCCGTCAATAGCAATAGCGATAGTTTTTTCCATTTTAATTCTCCTCTATACTTTTTCCTGCAAGAAAGCCTGTTGAAAAGGCTATCTGCAAATTAAATCCGCCTGTGTAGGCGTCAACATCTATAATTTCACCTGCAAAATAAAGTCCTTTAATCAGTTTTGACTCCATTGTTGCAGAATTGATTTCCTTTATACTGATACCGCCGCTTGTGATAATTGCTTCATCAATAGGGCGTGTTCCCGTCACCGTCATTTTAAGGTTTTTAATCAACGTGCAAAACTCAAGCCTTTGCTCTCTGCTTATCTGATTAACCTTAGTCTGAGCGTCAATAGAGGACATTTCCACCATTATTGGTATCATTTTCTGCGGTAGAAGCTCGTCAAGAGCGTTTCTGAAATTCTTGTTTGAATTAGCAAGAAAATCCCTTTGCAGTCTTTTGTCAAGCTGTTCTATTGTCAGAGCAGGTTTCATATCAAGAATACAGTAATATTGTTTTTTATCCATATACCGCATATGCGCCGAGGCGCTCAGTACGATAGGACCGCTTATACCAAAATGCGTAAACAGCATTTCTCCCTGTTCTGCATATATCGGCTTGTTTTTTCCCTCTTCGAAAACCTGAAGCGCCACGTTTTTAAGAGAAAGTCCCATCATTTTTGCGCAAAAGCCCTCTTTGATGCAAAGGGGAATAAGACTTGGTCGTATTGGTGAAACGGTATGCCCAAGCTTTTGAGCCATTACGTATCCGTCTCCCGTCGAGCCTGTGCCTTTATAGGACGCTCCGCCCGTAGCAAGAATAACTCTGTCAGCCTCAATCACCGTTTTATCGTCAAGAAGCACCCCTGTTACCTGTGAATTTTCTTCTATTATTTCAGACACGGTAGCTTTCTTTATGGTTACGCCCTGTTTTTTTGCGCCCTTTAAAAGAGCGTCTGCAATATCCATCGCCTTGTCTGAAACGGGAAAAACTCTGTTCCCCCGTTCTGTTTTAAGCGGCACACCAAGACTCTCTATGTAATTTATGGTATCCGTAGAATCAAAGGCACTGAATGCAGAGTACAGAAACTTTCCGTTTTTAGCCACGTTTGCAATAAGCGTATCCTTAGAACAGTTATTGGTTACGTTACATCTGCCCTTTCCCGTAACCAGAATTTTTCGGGCAGTTCTTTCATTTTTTTCTAGTACGGTAACCTTATGTCCCATACCTGCCGCCGATGCCGCCGCCATAAGACCTGCCGCGCCGCCGCCGATAACCACTACATTTAAACTCATATCAAAATCTCATTATCTTTTTTATTTTTTCGTGAAATCTGTAAATATAAAATCCGCACAGGCGGGTAAGACATATATCGTAAAGAATAAAAGCAATATTTCCCATAACCCAAAGTATCAGCACTGAATATTTGCCGAAATCCCCGATTCCCTCAAGGCTTATACCCATAATTTTTGAAATCACTCCATAAATAAGGATAATAGCGCCGTTAAATGTAAGAAACTTTAAAATATATTCAAGCACTCTGCTTTTTGTTTTTTCGTAAATTGCTTTGAGTATAGGATAATACCCGAAAAAGCAAACGAACATAAGCTTTGCTTCCATTTCTGCCGCAAACAGCACAATAACCGCTGAAGCAATATATGTGAGCAGCGCGTATTTCTTATTAAGCTCACACAGCGGAAGTATTATAAACGCGGAAGCAACCGCAGGGATAGCATAAGTAAAATAAGGGAAATAAGAAGCCACCATAAAGGCTGATATTAAAGCCGTAACTACCGCGCAAAAGGTTATAAAGGACGTTTTTTTCTTCATCTCAGCAGCACCTTATAAGGTCGCCGCCCATACACTCGCAACAACAGTCGGCGCAAATAAGGGTCTGACAGCAATCACAGGCGTCCATATTAGAACCCATATTTCTTGATGACCTGTAGGGTCCTGAAAAATTACCTCTGCCCTGATGTTGTATTCTGCGGAAAGCCTCAGCATATTCAGGGTTTGACGGGTCAAGACGACAGGCGTTTGCAAAGCTTGAATACGCGTTATCAAAATATCCGCGTCTGTACTGTACCATACCGCTTAAAAAATACCACTCGGCATTTCTGTTACCTATAGGAGTTCCGTCAAGCACAACCTGAGCTTTATCAAGCTGACCTGCATTTATCATTTCTCGTATGTCTTTAAACTGAGTTGAGCCTGTATAACCGCCTGAAGCGGAACCTGTTTTGTTTCCTGCACCTCTGCGTTCGTTCATAATAGCGTCGTAAGCCTCGTTGATTTCCTTCATTTTCTCAGCCGCAAGTTCAGACAAAGGGTTATCTGCATAATGGTCGGGATGATATTTACGGGCGAGTTCTCTGTACGCCTTTTTAATATCATCGTCAGAAGCGTTTCTGTTTACTCCTAAAATCACATAAGGGTCATTCATTTTCTTTTCTCCAATCGGGTAAATTCTGCGTTCATCATATCCTCAAGACCGACATAAATTATATTTCCAAGGATATCTCTAAATCTTTTAATTGTCAATAGCTCAAAGGATTTTTCTGCCTCATTTATCACTATATACAGTTGAGTTTTGATTTTTTCCTTTGCTTCTTCCTCACTTAAAAGTGCAAGAGGATTATATCTTCCTTTTTTTATATCCTCGCTTCTGTCGGCTATAGCATCAAGAAGATAAATATATCTTCCAATCAGTCTGCCGAGATAGAAAAGAACTTTTTTGTTGTCCTCATCATCACTGCATAAGGGAAGAAGCTGCGACATCATTTTACTGCTGGGCTCTGCCGCACTGTCAAGGGTAGCGTTTTCGTTTTCCTCCGCATTTCGTTGTTCTTCTAAATACCTTTTTGCAATGAAGCTGATATGAGGGAAATTTTTATCCGCCTTTCTGTAAGCGCTACCGAAAAGCATTTTCAAAAGTCGCGCAGTGAGTCTTTTCAAGCCCTTTTCGTCGGTTATATCATCACACAGCTTTTGATAGCTGAAAATCACAAGAGCCGCCGCTGACAAGGAAAACGCTTCATCGTTTTTACAGTAGGTGCATTTTTTAAGGGGATTAAAAACGCAATGTTTTTTACACACTCCGTCAAATCCGTCTTTAAAGGAAAGCTCAAGCAAGGCTGTAAAGGTAAAATCATAGCTTAGCGCAAAACGTGTTATAAAACCGTATTCCTTGCCCAGTTTTTTACAAAGAGAACAATAAACAACCTTATACATCTCATACTCTTTAACCTTAAGCTCCGGCTTTGATGCCCTTATATAACCAAACACAGCCTCACCTCTTTCTTTTATTTTACTACATACAACAATATTTTGGTGAACAATTTATTAAAGTATTTTACTTAAATACTGCCCTGTAAAAGAGTTCTTACACTTTGCCACCTTTTCCGGTGTGCCGCAGGCAATAACCTTACCGCCTCCGTCGCCACCTTCGGGGCCTAAGTCAATAATATAATCGGCAATTTTGATAACGTCAAGATTATGCTCAATAACAAGCACCGTGTTCCCTGCCTCAACAAGACGGCCAAGAACCTCGATAAGTCGGTGAACGTCGGCAGTGTGAAGTCCCGTAGTGGGCTCATCAAGAATATATATGGTTTTTCCCGTGCTTCTCTTAGAAAGCTCGGTGGCGAGTTTAACTCTCTGAGCCTCACCGCCCGACAGAGTAGTAGCCGACTGTCCAAGCTTCACGTAACCAAGACCAACCTCGTAAAGAGTTTTAAGCTTATTATAAATTCTCGGTATATGCTCAAAGAATTTAACTGCCTCTTCTACCGTCATTTCAAGGACGTCGTATATATTTTTACCCTTATAGCGTACCGAAAGGGTTTCCTCGTTATATCTTGAGCCTGAGCATACCTCACAGGGAACGTATACGTCGGGTAAAAACTGCATTTCTATTTTGATTATTCCGTCACCCTCACAGGCTTCGCATCTTCCGCCCCTCACGTTAAAGGAGAATCTGCCTGGGCCAAAGCCCTTCATTTTAGCGTCCTTTGTAGTGGAAAACAGCTCACGGATATCGTTAAACACACCCGTATAGGTAGCAGGATTTGACCTTGGTGTTCTGCCTATGGGCGACTGGTCGATATCAATAACCTTATCAAGATACTCCGTTCCCTCAATACTGTCGAATTCTCCCCACACACTTCTTGCCTTGTTAAGCTTTGTGGAAAGATAGCTATATATTATATCATTTACAAGAGAGGATTTTCCCGAACCCGAAACACCCGTAACACAGGTAAAGGTGCCAAGAGGTATCTTTACATTGATATTTTTCAGGTTGTTTTCTTTTGCGCCCTTAATGATCAGGAATCCTCCGTTGCCCTTTCTTCTCGTTTTCGGAACAGGAACTGTTTTCTTTCCTGTAAGATAATCGGCAGTAACGGAATTTTCGCATTTAAGCAGTCCTTCTATATCCCCCGCATAAATTATCTCGCCGCCGTGAACACCCGCACCGGGGCCTATATCAACAATATAATCTGCCTGTCGCATGGTGTCCTCATCGTGTTCAACAACAATAAGGGTGTTTCCCAAATCGCGAAGGCGTTTAAGAGCCTCTAAAAGTCTGTCGTTATCACGCTGATGAAGTCCTATACTTGGCTCGTCAAGAATATACAGCACACCTGTAAGACCTGAGCCTATCTGAGTTGCAAGACGTATTCTCTGACTTTCTCCGCCTGAAAGAGTACCTGAAGAACGGGAAAGAGATAAATAACCAAGTCCCACGCCGTTTAAAAATGACAGACGTGATTTTATTTCCTTGATAATAGGTTTTGCAATTTTTTCGTTTTGCTTTGTATAGGAAACCGTATCAATGAAGCTTAAATGCTCACCAACCGAAAGACTGCATATTTCATCAATATTTTTATCCCCCACCGTTACTGCAAGAGCCTCAGGCTTAAGTCTTGCGCCTTTGCAAACGGGACAAACGCTCTCACTCATATAGCTTTCGATTTCACGCTTCGTATAGTCAGACTCGGTTTCTCTGAATCTTCTTTCAAGATTATTTACAATACCCTCAAAATTACTGTGGTATATCCCTCCGCCCCATTCGGCAAGTTTATCGAAATCTATTTTTTTATCTCCTGTTCCATAAAGAATAGCATTACGCTGTTCTTCAGTCAGGTCTTTATATGGAGTATCAAGGGTAAAGCCGTAATGACGTGCAAGACCGTTCATATACATTCTTGCAATACTTCCCCTTTGAAGTCCCCCCTTAATATTCCAGCCTGAGCAACGGAAAACGCCTTCGTTTAGTGACAGATTTTCGTCCTCAATAATAAGGGACGGATTAACCTTTAAAAAGCGTCCTATACCCGAACAGGCAGGACAAGCGCCCATTGGATTGTTAAAGGAAAAGAGCGTGGGAGTAAGCTCAGGAAGACTGACGCCATGCTCATCACAGGCGTAATTTTGCGAAAAGTGAAGCTCCTCACCGCCTACAACATCAACGTATATTATACCGTCGGCAAGTTTTGCCGCAGTGTCAATACTGTCGGAAAGACGGCTTTTTACCTCTTCCTTTATAACAAGTCGGTCAACAACCACTTCAATGTGGTGCTTTATATTTTTATCAAGCTCTATTTCTTCGGACAAATCATATAGATTTTCGTCAATTCTCACCCTTACAAAGCCTGATTTCTTAGCCGCTTCAAGCTCTTTTTCATGTCTGCCCTTTCTGCCTCTCACAACAGGAGCCAACACCTGTATTTTAGTTCCCTCAGGGAGTGCCATAACCTTTTTTACAATCTGGTCGGTGGTTTGCTGAGATATTTCCTTATTACAAATAGGACAGTGAGGTATACCCGTTCTTGCATAAAGAAGTCTTAAATAATCGTAAATTTCGGTTACGGTTCCAACGGTTGAACGTGGATTTTTAGAAGTAGTTTTCTGGTCAATGGAAATAGCGGGAGAAAGTCCCTCAATGCTATCCACGTCAGGCTTGTCCATCTGTCCTAAAAACATACGGGCATAGGAAGACAGAGACTCAACGTAACGTCTTTGTCCCTCAGCATAAATAGTATCAAAAGCAAGGGAAGATTTACCCGAACCCGAAAGTCCTGTAAACACGATAAGCTTATCCCTTGGTATTTCCAGATTAGCGTTTTTCAGATTATGCGCTCTGGCGCCTCTAATTGTGATTTTTTCTAAAGCCATTTTAACCCTCTTTAAAATAAATGTGCAAAAGGTTCCTCTATGGGTGTAAAATCAGTTCTTCGCTGACTTAAAAGCCACTCAACAAGCTCGGTGCTTCTGTAAGCGTAATCAATACCGTCGTTATGCTCACAGCCTTCAGCCGCTTTGAGTACAGCCTTTCCGCCGTTTCGGTTTACACCGTCCACCATAAGCTGAGAGTAGATATAAGGAACGCAACTGTCCTTATCCCCGTGAACAGCAAAAACAGGGGTATTCTTAAGCTTAGTAGTACGCCATGACATACCGCCGCCTGCTACAGGACCTATTGCGGAAAAGAAATCAGGATAGGTAAGTCCCATCATCCAGGTACCGAAGCCACCCATACTTGAGCCTGTAATACATATTCTGTCCTTTTTTATTTCATATTCACTGACAACAATGTCAATAATAGCCTTTACCTGTACCACCATATTATCCCATACTCTGTCGGCAGGACACTGAGGCGTAACTATAACAGCAGGAAATTCCTTACCCTCGCTTAAAAGCTTTGGTATTCCGTGTCTGGTAAGGTGGGAGATATTAAGACCTCTTTCCCCTGCGCCGTGTAGATAAACAAGCAAGGGATAATCTCCCTTTTCCATTGGTGTGTAAACGGCATAATTCATTTTTCCGCCGTCGAATTCAAAAATATTTTCAGTATAATTCATATCATTCACCTTTTAGCTTTTGTATTTTATCACGAAGCATTGCCGCGTGTTCAAATTCAAGCAGCTTTGCCGCTTCCTTCATCTGCTGAGTAAGAACGGCTATTTCCTTTTCCTTTTCAGCCTTAGTAAGACGCTTCTTTTTCTGTTCTCCCGCGCTCTTGCCCGAAATTTCAAGTATTTCTCTTACGTCCTTAATAATTGTCTTAGGTACGATGGAATGAGCCTCATTATAAGCAGTTTGTATTTCTCGTCTTCTATGTGTTTCGTTGATTGCCGCTTCCATACTTCTGGTTACAGAGTCAGCGTACATTATTACACTGCCCTGTGAATTTCTTGCCGCGCGTCCAATAGTCTGTATAAGGGAGGACTCACTTCGCAAAAAGCCCTCTTTATCCGCATCAAGAATAGCAACAAGACTAACCTCGGGGATATCAAGTCCCTCACGAAGCAGATTAATACCAACGAGGACGTCGAACTCACCTTTTCGCAAATCCCTTATAATTTCCATACGCTCAATGGTATCAATATCGTGATGCATATATCTTACCTTAATGGAAACGTTATTAAGATAATCGGTAAGGTCCTCTGCCATTTTTTTAGTCAGAGTTGTAACAAGTACCCTTTCTTTTCTTTCTATTCGTATATTTATTTCTGAAATAAGGTCGTCAATCTGATTTTCACTTGGACGAACCGATATTTCAGGGTCAAGCAGTCCCGTAGGACGAATAACCTGCTGTACTATCTGCGCCGCTACGCCCTTTTCAAAATCTCCGGGGGTAGCCGAAACGAATATTGCCTGATTAATATGAGAATAGAATTCTTCAAAATTAAGAGGTCTGTTATCAAAGGCTGAGGGCAGACGAAAGCCGTATTCTATAAGATTAGACTTTCTTGCCCTGTCACCGCCGTACATACCCCTTACCTGAGGCAGTGTAACGTGGGATTCATCTACAAAAAGCACAAAATCATCAGGAAAATAATCAAGCAGGGTGGAGGGAGTGCTTCCTCTTTCTCTGCCCGAAAGCACACCCGAATAGTTTTCAATACCCTTACAGGTTCCCACCTCTTTAAGCATTTCAACATCATACTCAGTACGCTGTCTGATTCGCTGCGCTTCAATCAGTTTTCCTTCTTCAATAAACTCCTTCTCCCTGTCCTCCATTTCGGCAAGTATCCGCTTTATCCCTTTTTCCATCTTTTCCTCACCGATAATATAATGGGAAGCGGGATAAATAGCAATATGACTTAAGGTTTTCTTAACCTCACCCGTAAGAGTATTTATTTCGCAAATTCTGTCAATTTCGTCACCGAAAAATTCAACCCTTACGGCATTTTCGTATGAGTATGCAGGGTAAATATCAACGGTATCCCCTCTTACTCTGAATTTATTTCGCACGAAATTAATATCGTTTCGTTCGTACTGCAAAACAATAAGCCGTCTTATAAGCCAGTCCCGTTCCCGTTGCATACCCGTTCTAAGCGAAATCACCATCTCTCTGTAGTCAATAGGGTCGCCCAGAGTATATATACAGGAAACTGATGCAACTATAATTACGTCTCTGCGTTCAGAAAGAGCGCAGGTGGCACTGTGACGAAGCTTGTCTATTTCATCGTTAATTGCCGAATCCTTTTCAATATAGGTGTCAGTACCGGGCAGATAGGCCTCAGGCTGATAATAGTCGTAATAGGATACAAAGTATTCCACCGCATTGTTAGGGAAGAATTCGCGGAACTCACTGCAAAGTTGCGCAGCAAGGGTTTTGTTGTGAGCGAGAACTAGGGTCGGACGGTTAACTTTTTCAATAATATTAGCCATTGTAAAGGTCTTTCCCGAACCGGTAACACCCAGCAAAACCTGCTCTTTATCACCGCGATTTAAGCCTTCAACTAATTTTTCAATCGCTTTCGGCTGATCGCCTGTAGGTTTGTAAGCCGAATGTAAAATAAACTTATCCGGCACTTGTCTCACTCCTTTCTATTAACAGGCTCTCTTGTAAAGAGAGGCTCGTTAATCTATTCCATTATATTATACCACAAAAACATCATAAGTAAAGAAAAAGCAGATTAAAAGAGCTTACTTCGTGTGAAGTAAGCTCTTTTTTTAAGTTATGAAATTGTTAAGGGATTCTGTGGGAACACAATTGTTCTCGTTCCCGTCTCCTGATACTCAGGCCAAGCCTTAATCATCTGAGCATTCGTTGCAGGATTCTGATAGACTCTTACGTAATCTATCTTAAACTCATAATAACTTTCATGCTCGTCTTTTTTATAGCTCCAGCCATAAGAAGGATTACCCATACCTACGCTTAAAATCAAATAATTCATAAGGCAGTGAATGGAGGTGGACTGATTATCTTTATACTGATAGTCAAGATAAATCTTTCCGTCAAAGGCGAACTGTATGCAATCACTATCCCAATAGAAAGAATATAAATGATAATCATCGCAAAGAAGCTCTGGATGTTTATACACCTTATTATTGGTAGAAGCGCCTGAATAAGCGCTAGTACCGTCAAGAGAGGTATGACCTAAATTAGACTGAGTTCCGTTTTTATCGTACTCACTCCACCAAACGTGAACGTTGGAGGCATACTGATGGGTAGCGCCGAAGTTTTCCAAAAGGTCAATTTCGGTCATACAGTTTCTTGTGATTTCTTTACCGAAACGCTCCAGCATTTCAGGTCTATCGGTAAGACCGCCGTTTGCCCATAATCCAGAATAAGCAGGAGAAGGAGCAAGTTGTGCCTTGATTTCAGTGAAGCCGTAACGATAAACCATATTCTTATAGGTTGAAATTTCGGTTTCCAAAAAATCCACGTCGCTTATTCTCTGTGTAGTGAGTACAAGACTGCCGTCAGAAACGAAGTGCGGTTTTTTATAGGTAACACCTGAAAGACCTGCCAGATTTTCCGCATCAGCATAATCGGTTGTATACTTATAACGGGTACCGCCAAGACTGGAAGAGCCGTTTTTAAAGCTATAGCCACTGTATCTGCTCCACTGAGAAACGTCCAGCTTTGAACCGTTAAATTCATCACCCCAGGTAAGACGGTATTCACCATCCGATTTAGCATCGTACTTGCCGTTAACTGTATAACCGTCGCTCCAGTTAAAGCCTTTACCGTCCTTAGCCTTTTTAATTTCGTTCAGCAGGTACTCACCAGCCGTTCTTGTAGAAAGGTCGTTACCGCCCTTAACGACAACCTTTGTACCTACTACCTTAATAACGTAGTTATCGCCGTCAACCTTAACGGAATTACTTTCGGGTCTGTCACAGTCACCAAGAAGAATTTCGTATTTATTCTCTTCTTCCTTTTCTCTGTAGAACTTGAAGTCGTAGCCGTTCTGCTTATAGTAATTTTCAATGCCCTCGGCAGCATAGGAGGAAATAAGAGTAGAAACTGTAGGAATAACTACGCTGTAGGTACCAAGGTCAGCTTCGCTGACGATGTTCATATACTGTTTTTCATCTTTATTTTCCTCTACCTCATTAAACTGAGGAGCATATATAAATTCGTAGTTCTTTTTAAGCTTTGTCCAGCTTCTTTCGCTCTGACAAAAATTTTCTACAAACCAATCGGCAGCTATTCCCACCATTTCATCGGTCAATGCAGTTATACATATCTGATTGCCGATAACCTTTATAATAAAGTCCTGAGAACAGTTTACACGGTTTTCTTTAAGACGCTCTAAAGCTGTCGCAGAAGCCTCACGGGCGGTATTGCCCACAAGAATTTCGTATCCGTTCTCGTCTTCCTCTGTAGCGTCGTCAGTATAAACTACCTTTTCAGCGCCCATTTTTTCTTTTATAGCAAGACGAATTGACTTTGCTCCGTCCGTAACGGGATTGGTGGTAAGAATAGGATAAACCACACTATATATAAAGGTTCCTTCCTCATCAAAGCTATAGGCAAGACAGTTACCTCTGTTTACACCGCCGCAACCTGCCACAGACAGCACCATAAGGACAGCTAAAACAATACAAATTAATCTTTTCATTTTCATTTTAACTTCCTCCTTATATAGCTTTCTTTTTCTTCTTCATAATCACTATGAGAACGACTCCCGCCCCAATAACCAGAAGAGCAGCCGCGCCGATAATGATGTATATTGTAAGGTTAGCGGAATTTGCAAAATCCTCTTCCCTGAGAGTGCTGTCAACGATGGTCATAATATCAATCATACTTTCATCGGTTTCAAGCACTTCGCCTGTAACAAGGTCGCGCTTTACAGGTACGTACTCTGTAAACTCAGGCTCTTTGGAAAGCTCTGCGCTGCTGTCAAGAAGCGTAAGGGTAATATCGTCTATAAACAGTTCAACATAACCAGGGGTCTGCAACGCTATAAACGATTCTACCGAAGCAAATGTGAAGCTTACTTCATGCCACTGTCCGTCTGCTATATCCTTAATGGCTACCACAGATTTAACTTCACCTGAGGTTGCCCAAGCATAGCTATAGGTTCTGATATTTGCAAGTTTGATAGCGCCGTCTGTATGCAGATATTTACCAATCTTAACCTTAAAGGTAATTTTATACTTTTCATTAGCCTCAATATTGTTACCCATCGTAAGCACTGAGAAGCGTTCAACGGTATAGTTAAGACCTTTACGGTGCATACTGTATCTGCCTGAGGTTACGTTATCGGCAGAATTACCATCTTTAAGCTTATCATATAACTCAAAGTCAAAGTCATAAAGAGAATACTCGGGAGCATTGTTAATAAGATTAACGTAATCCTGTTCAAAGGTTTGCTTTATCTCACTCTTTATGAATGTTGCATAAACAATAAGAGGATTTTTAGTGTACTTAAGTTCCTCTGTGGTAAGCTGCTTCATACTGCCGTCTGCCTGTTTGATATAGTAGCCTCTGAATACGTAGCCCTTCATAGAAGGTGAAGTAGGAACCTTATTGGCAAAGCTTTCTCCCTCTCTACCAATTAATATCTGCGGAATATCCTTACATCCGTTATTGTGAATATAAACGGCTGTTTTACCATCGGGTATTGCTTCTATAGAAATATCATCAATATGAAGTACGCCACCGATACCGCCGCCCACAGTAACGAACAAGGTCCTGTAGTCATCTACTTCTTTGTCAATAATTCTCTTGGAAGAATCGATTACAAATGTAGCTGTTTTCCATACTCCAGTCTCTTCGGTAGGCAGTATTGACAGAGATGGAGCAACAGAAGAATATTTACCCCACAAATTATAGTGGTGAGCAGTCTTAAAGGAAATTGTGGTAGTTACCGTACTTGGAACAACAACCTTATATCTGACCGTTGCAATATAGTTTACGCCATCCTGAACGGCAAATTTATCAGCACCTTCCTCAATAACAGCGCCTGAAATAGCAGAAATACCATTTCTGCGGTCAAATTCAATTACATAATCACCTGAATAAGCAGAATCGGATTTAACTCTTTCTGCATCTACGAGATGATAAGCGCCGTTTGTAGTTCCGTGCGGAGTTGCCCAATAATTCTCAATGGTATATGTGAGTACCTTTGACGGAACTGTTTTAGCGTAAATCTGAAGGAAGGTATCGGCAGTAAAAGTGGTCTGAGTAAAGGGTTTAGAAAACCCTTTATCAAGATACCAGCCGTCAAAATCAGTACCGAAGACAACCTTGGGAGTCGGGTACTTGATTTCATCCCCTGCTTTTCCTACACACAGTGTATACTGAGTTTCGGTGGAATTGAACTTAACGTAGGGCAAATCGCTCTCTTCAATCATTATATCATCAATAAGAAGGTCGATAACGGTGTCCATATCAGCATCTTTCTGATATATTTGCATAAACAGCATTGAGCCAACGTGGTTTTTTCCGTCGTCCTTAATATTGCTGAGGAAGTAGCCTGTAAACTCTTTCCAACCCGTAGAGCTTTCGGTTACGTGATTATAAGCTTCGGTATACATACTGTTACAAGCGTATACCCAAACGTTTTCACCCCAAGCTGAGTAAGGTCTGATTTCGAAATCGTTATTAGCGTTTTCAACCTTGTATTTATAGGTAATCTTATAAAGTTTATTATCCTCTAAATTGTTAACCTTAAAGCTATGGTCAAGATTTTGTCCGCGGTCGTACATATAAGTAACGTTACCCTTATCGTCAACCTTATAAACGTCGCTGCCTCTGAACTTAAAGCGCAAAGCGTAGCTATCGTTATAGCCTACTGTCTTATCAATAGACATTGTCTTTACGCCGAAGGTATTGGAGTTAGTAGTGCTATGTGGATAATCCTTAAAGGAGAGAGGTCCGTTTTTCCACTTAGCATAAGCTTTTACTATGCCATCAGGTATAGTTGTAAGATTAAATTTCTGTGTTAAAGCTTCATCAGCATACCAGTCAACAAAAAGCATATTGCTGAGAGTAGGTACAGGTGCAGTAAAGCTATCTCCGGCATCACCCACAATAATGGTGTCGTCTGCTCCGTTTCCTTCAAAGAAGACTGCACTGTAATCAACCTGCTGTACAAGAACGTTATCTATAAGAAGGTCGATAGAGGTGTCCATATCAGCATCTTCCTGATATATTTGCATAAACAGCATTGAGCCAACGTGGTTTTGTCCGTCGACCTTAATATTGCTGAGGAAGTATCCTGTAAATTCTTTCCAATCAGTAGAGCTTTCGGTTACAAGGTTATTAGCCTCTGTATAAAGATTGTTACAAGCGCTCACCCAAAAGTTTTCGCCCCAACCTGACATAAGTCTGATTGTGAAATCATTATTAGCGTTTTCTACCTTGTATTTATAGGTGACCTTATAAATCTTTCCATCTTCAATGCTTGTAGTTCTGAAGGTATGTTCGGGCATAACTCCACGGGTGTACATATAGGTGATATAACCCTTATCGTCAACCTTATATTCAGAATCACCTCTGAATGTAAAGCGCATAGCAGCATTATCGTTGTAACCCACACCGATAGTCTTATCGATAGACATTGTCTTAACACCAAAGTTATTGCTGTTAGTGGTGCTGTAGGGATAATCAACGAAGGTCATAGGAATATTCTTCCATTTAGCGTATAAAGTTACGCTTTCCTTACCGTAAACAGTCGCGGTAAAGGGTGTTTTACACTCTTTATCAAGATACCAGCCGTCAAACTCAGCTTCATCGGGATGTGTAACGGTCGGGAAAGAAATTTCACTTCCCTTATTACCCTTTGCATATATAGCGTCTTTACCGTTTTGCTGTTCAAAAATGATTGCAGATTCATAAGGCTGAGCCAATGCTTCAATTTTGAAATCGTCAAAATAGATAACGGTGTCGGCATTACTGTTCAGAGATACATTAAAGAACATAGAATTAAAGGTAGAGCTACCCTCAACAACGAAATCGGAGTTGAAGAGAATAGTACCCGTCTGCCACTCGTCACTTACCTTTGGAGTAAGGGTTATGGAGCCCTGTCCTTTACGTCTGGACCAATATCCGCCGTAGGTTGCAGAAGCCACAATAAAAGTAACGTCACAGTTTGCTTTTTCAACCTTATATTTAAAGGTAAGAATGTAGCTTTCCTTATTAGCAAGACCGCCGCCGATATAGAAATAGTTATCCACATTATATCTGGTTACGGCATCATAAGTTTCAGGATTACTGGTGTCCTTAGTCATAGTGCTGTCCCAGTCAAGCTTAACGGCAGTAGTGCCGTCAACGGTAACCTTCTCAAGAGCTATACCAAACTGTTGGTAGTTACTCTTGGTTACAGCGCCGCTGGATGAGGTTATGGGGGTCCATTTACTCTCAGGATAATTCTCGAAATTCTGAGTAAGTCCTGCTACCGTACCTTTAAAATAGCTATAAAGAACCATATTTGAGAAGCCGAAGGTAGTTTCAGCATATTCTTCGGTATAGCTATCAGATGTATACCAACCCATAAACCAGCTTGTATTTTCGGGATTTACAGGGTCTTCAGGGAACTGAATGTCCTGACCAGGTAAACCTTCAACTACCGTTTCGGTATTGTTAAGGGTATCCTTAAAGGTAATCTTAACAGGCGCAGTCCACTTGGAATAAACCGTCTGCACTTCTTTAGCAAAGGTAACCTCGGTCACGTCTTCGGTGCGTTCTTCATTAGCAGACCAACCCTCGAAGCTATGCTCAGCCTCAAGCGCACGGTCGCTTATATCAGGCAAAGTATATGTATCGCCTACATTACCCACAACAATCTCTACGTTAGAAGAATAGATATCGTTTAAAACTATTGCGCCCTTTGTAGAGCCAATCTTTTGTACCGAAACGTCGTCGATTTCGATATCAATTCCTGTGTAAAGTTCACCCCAGAAGCCAAGAGCCTTTTCATTCTTCCAGCTCTCAGGAGTAGTAATAACGTATGAAATTGTCTGCCATACGCCCAACTCTTTAGAGTTCCTTTTATTATTATTATCAATATACAAATCGTAAGAGCTTCCGTCACCTACACAGGTAATAACGGGCTGAGCCTTAACGCTCATTCCGTTAATGTAATTTCCCTTATTACCGGCTAACGGTTCCCAGTAATTTGTGCCGTAACCGAGATAAACTGCTACTGATTTATTATCAGAGGTTACGGAATTTACACGTACACGCATAGAAACAACGTAAGAGGTATTTGGAGAAAGCTCGTAAGCTTCATACACTCCCTCACCGTTCTTTTTATGCAGCTTATATCCGCCACTGGTATACCATGTCTGAACAGCAGTCTTTTTAAAGGTCAGCACCTTATTAGAGCTGTCACCCTTTTCTGTACCGGATACACCCGCCCAACTGAAAAAGCCTGAGCCGCTGCTTTGTGCCTCGGAGGCATTTTCAGCATCTGTAACACAGTTATCCGTAAAGTCAAAAACCACCTTTTCACCGTCAGCCACCTGCATTGCAGAAGCGGCGCCGATGCTCATAGGAACGTAAAGTGAGCCTATAAGCAGAGCCAAGGTACAGATAACTACCAATACTTTCTTCAACAATTTGACCATCCTCCTTAAATTTTAAAAGAAAAATTAATCAATACTGCACTCGTCAACAAGATAATTAACAAGCTCGTCAAGGTCGCAGGTTGCAAGACAGCAATATCTATCCCCTGCGCCGTAGTATATATAAAGTGTGCCGTCCATATTTATTGCAGCCGTGGGGAATACACAGCCAGCATAAGGACCTGAACATTCATATTCCTCCTCAGGTTCCATAAGAGGTTCTTTGGTTCTTGCAATAATCTTTTCGGGGTTTTCAAGGTCAAGAAGCAACGCACCCACTCTGTATTTACCTTTCTCCTTATCCTCAACACCGTGATATAGAACAAGCCAACCCTTATCAGTTTTAACAGGAGGTGTACTTCCTCCGATTTTCTTACCCTCCCACTCCTGTTCGGCAGTGCAGAGAAGCTTATAATTGTCCCATTCAAGAATGTCATCTGAATATGAAATCCAGATTGACGGAACCTTACAGCCGTATTCCTCTCCCACTCTGTTATGGGAACGTGAAAGCATTACGTATTTACCGCCGATTTTCTCAGGGAAAATGAATACGTCGCGGTCGTCGTGACGGCTGTCGGTCATTCTTCCGCACTTATACCAGTTTACAAGGTCGTTAGACATTGCAAGATTTGTTGTGGTGTTATAATCCTTATACCACTTAGGAGCATCCACAGGGTCGCTTTCAAAAACAGAATAATTCTTTCTGTTAACGTGAAGCCAATATCTGCCCGATGGATGAGGACGGGATGCATAAGTCATAAAATATGTACCGTTCATTTCAATAACTCTGGGGTCCTCCATACCGTTACCGTCGGGACCGTATTTATTAGCGGTAAGAATAGGCTTGTCAAAGCATCTTTCAAAATGAATACCGTCTTTTGACTTTGCAAGACCGATACTGATAATGTGTTCTTCATTATCAGCAGCAGCGCGGTACATAAGCCAGAAATAACCGTCTTTATACACACAGGCAGGATTTAATACGCAAAGCGCTTCCCACTCATTTTCGGGATTTGGTTTAAGGATAGGATTTTCAGGACATTTATTGAATTTCATAAGATATTTCCCCCTTGTAAATTCTTCTGTAAAAATTATATCAAAAAATTTTGTTGCATTTCAAGACAATACACACCTAAAAACTAGACAAAAACCACCAAAACGCCTAAAAAAAAAGATACCAAGACAGACTTTGTCAACACAAAACGTCTTTCTTGGTATCGTTTTTAACTATCGTATTTCTGGTTATTTTCAATTCTCTTTTTATACTGTTTCGGTGTTATTTTAAGGAAGTTTTCAAAAGCGCGGTTAAGACTTCGTATAGAACCAAACCCCGCCTCTTCGGAAATTTTAGCTATACTGTAATCGGAGGTTTCAATAAGCTGACAGGCTTTCGAAAACCGCAAGGCTTCAATATATCTTGGAATACCCATCTTCATATTATTGTTGAATACCCTTGAAATTCTGTTAGGATTGGTCAAAAGCACTTTGGCAATTTCAGATACGAAAACTGTTTCAGTATACCTTTCGTTACAGTATTCAAGAATTTGTTCATAAAGCTGAGCGTCCTTATAATCAATGTGAGCAAACTCCATTTTTTTATATACACAATCAACCATAAAATTAATGTATCCTGCAAGTAAAAGTCTGTATTTATCCTTTTCCACATCATATTGGGACTTGGAAGCATATAAAACCTTACTGATATCATCGTTGCCATTAAACTCAAAAGAATGTTTTTCAGGTATTCTTCTGCTTAGCTTTTCTTTAAAAGTAGGAATCATTTCAGGTTTAAATATAACAACACAGAATTCACCTTTAACTACAGTTTCATAGGAATGAACCTGATAAGGAAAGACGAATACGCCCTTACCGTCAGTTAAATGATACTCTTTCTCATCTATATATGCATATGCTTCGCCCGAAAGACAGAAAATTAGTTCATATTCTCCGTGTACGTGAACGGTAGGATACACTTCTTTGCAAAACCACCAAGAGCTAGGCTCAATAAAGCGATGTACGTTATCCGGTATTTTCATCAAATATCACTCCAATTATAATTATTTTTTTGAAAGATAGTTGAGCAACGTGTTTTTATAATCATCAATTTTAAGTATTTCACAGCGACGGTATTCTATTGGAAGAACAGCCTTATTGGTTCTTATTATTTCATCATACACATCATTTGTGACTACCATAATAAAATTGGCATCAGGTTTTCTGCCTTCATCAATTTCGGACATAAAAATTTCCATTTCAGTAGAAACCCAGTAACTCTCAAGATACTCTAAATCCGAAAATACAACCACAAAATGCTTTGATTTGTCAAGCGCCTGCATTATTGCCTTACGATATTTTGCCTCGGAGGCTTCAGGCAGTGAATTTTTGTCAAAGAAAGGTAACTTCAGATTAGCACGTAAAAATTCGAACATCTGCAAAGCAATATCGTAATCCTCACCCTTATGGCTTATAAAAACATCATACTCTCCTGTTTTAAGATTTGTGAGACCCAAAAGAGTTTTTATTCCCATCTGTGACATATCGGTATTATCATTTTGGTCGGCCTCATCATATTTTTCCTCGGTTTTGGAAAGTTTATATTTAAGCTCGGCAATTCTATCAATACATTCACCGCAAATTTCTTTGGCACCTACAACATCACAGTAATTTTTAAGTCTTTCGTAGCTTGTAATAAGACATTTAAGGAAATCTCTTGCAGGCTTTTCTTCGCCTATTATGTCAAAAATTCTATTACCTTCTTTTGTGAATGCGGCAACACTCTGTAACAGCTCCTCATTTTTAGAAAGCTTTTGAGTTTCTTCCTTTTTAGCTGCAGTCTTACTCTGGCGCTGACTGTAAAAATAAGATTTCGCCGAAACTATAAACTGCATTTCAGCTTCTGTATAATTTTCCGTATTTTGCAGTAAGCAATCGTATTTATCTATAAAATGCTGGTGCAAATAAACATATTCTTCCTCGTTTAAAAGTTCTTCCTTAGCCTCGGATTTTTCATCCTTGAAAATAACCTCGCAACAATCCTGTTTTATTTCCCAAATAAGACATATAAGACGGATGGCAATAGCCGTCATATATAAATCGTCGTATTTGAATTCTTCCAGATAAATAAGCTCGTTTACGTTTTTTAAAGCCACAAGCTTTTTATGAGCAAGTATTTCCTCGGCCTCGCCATATTCACCCTCATAAAGCTGAAGCATCTTATCAAGATAGGAAATAAGGGTAAGCAAATCTTCTGACTTTAGCTTATCATCTATTTTTTTACAAAGTTTTTCTATAATGAGACATATAACCTCGGTTGCTTTGCTGTTCAGCCCCGCATTTATGTATTCAGATAGTTTTGAGAAAAGGAAATTATCCTTGTCTCTTTCTCTGACAATCCCGCTGATATGCATTATTGCGGTAATAACAGAATTCTCATCCCCACTGTCAACACAAAACATCTGATATCTGCCTAAAACAAAAGCAAAATTATCAGGAACTGTAAAATTCTCTGCGGTATTTATAAGCGGCAGTATCATTTTCGAGCGGTTTTTTGCAGTATCAACGGCGTAATAAAGCTCGTTAAAGAAATAGCCGGATTCCACAGAATGCTTTGTAACAATAGGTATAAATATTTTTGCTTCGCTTATTTTCTTAGCCACATCTTCTTTAATTTCTGTGGTGTCATATACCGATATATTCTGCTCTCTAAGCATCAAAGCAATTCTTTCCGCCAACTCCTTGTCTTTAGGCGTATAGCTTATGAATACATCGTATATTCTTCTCTCGCGTTCTTCAATCTGATTTTCAAAAGCCTCTTTTGACGCTTTTAAATATTCTTCAATCTTTTCACAGCTTGTATTGAGTGCAGTGGCAATTTCCTCAATTTTTTTGCCATCAAGATAATAAAGAGTAGTCGCAAGTCGCTGTTCTTTTCCAAAAGAGTCAAGCACTGTTCTTACAGTATTTTTAACCTGTGTGCTTTCAAGGGCGGACTCAGGAAGCATATCACGGTTCTCTTCCAACATATCATCAAAAACAGTTTTTCCTTCTTCATCAGGCTCAGCAAGTATTTCCATATTATTAACTAAAACTTTTCTGCATTTTCTCATTAAAATGTGCTTTGCCCACACACCAAATGCCGAAGGTTCGCTTAACTGTCCAATGCTCTTTAATATTTCTTCAAAGGTATCCTGAGTGGCATCAGCAGCCGCTTCCTCATTTTTAACCATCTTATAAGCACTGTAATAAAGGTCTTTATAATAATAGTCAAAAAGCTCATTAAAAGCATTCCTGTTTCCTTTTTTAGCTTCATTTACAAGTTCTATGGTACGCGCTTTATCCATTTTTCAGTCCTCCCGAAAAAAACAGCTTTATTTTAGTGTATCACATAAACTAAAATCATTCAAGTAAATAAAAGCATTACCTGAATTTAGGTAATGCTTTTATATTACTGTACTATCGTTATACTGATATCTCCCGTATCGGTTTCAATTTCACATTTTCCGCCCGACAGAGTTTCAGGCACATTTATTCTTCCTGTATCACTGTGCGCTATAAACACCTTTTCGCTAAGCAAACTGCCCTTAACACTGCCCGTATCGGTTTCTATTTCCAGCTCACCCGCATCACAGTTATCGAAATTCACTTTTCCGGTACTTCTTTTAATATCACATTTATCGTTAGCTATTACATTTTTTAAGAAAATATTCCCTGTATCGCCTTCTGAAATAAAGTTATTACAGGTAACGTCAGTAAGATACGTCTTTCCCGTACTAACGTTAATCTTCAAATCTTTCCCACATTTTAGTGACGTTGCGGTTATACTGCCCGTGGATGTACGAAGTTCAGCATCGCTCACTGTCATTGACCCCACTTCAATATCTCCAGTACTAAGCCTTACAGAAAGCCTTCCGTACTCTTTCACAGGTAAATACACTATTATTTCAGGGGAACCCAAAGACACGCCTATGTAGTCATACCATTTTTTAGTATTGACGATTTGAATTTTCAGGGTATTATCCTCTGTCTTTACGCTATGCTTTTCTTTAAGTTCTTCAAAGCAAACCACCTTGCTGTAAGATTTTTCCCAAGTCACAAAACGAACCTGAGCAGTTTTCGTGTTAATCATTATGTTGTCATAATTATCAGTAATTTCATATTCATTGGTTTCGTATTTTACCGTTGATAATTTCTTAAAATCAAAATTTAACATAAACAAAGCACTCCCAAAAGCAATACAGCCTACGATTATAAAGAGTATCGCGGTAATAATCCATATTTTAGTTTTTTTAGTCATTACCTTTCCTCCCTTTTATAAAACATTTTTTAATAAATACGGGTATTTTTCTTGTGAGTAGCAAAATCGCTTTTGTGGACAGTTTACACACAAAAAAGAAAAGAATACCAAAGCCTATACAAACAGCGCCCGTTCCAAGCAAAGCAATTCCCGTTGGAGTTTTATCTAACACAGCAAAAACCGTTCCACACACAAATATCCCTATGCCACAGGCAATAAACGACACAAACACAGACCACAAGGATATTATAACAGACCACAATGAAATATAGAGTGAAAAAACAACGGCAACGAGTGATACAAGCAAAGAAATCCATATAGGCGAACCTAAAATAATGAGCGCCGTTTCCCACCATTTAATTTTATGTTTTGGTGTAATTTTTTCTTTCACTATCTTTGTTACAGGAAATTCCTCTACTATATGCTTGACAATTTCATCTATATCACCGATTTGAGAAACAGCATCTTCCTCAGCTATTTCTTCTTCCATCTTATCATCTATCATTTCACTGTAAAAATCAAGGCGTTCTTCTATTTCGTCTTTTGGCAGACCGTTGAGCTTTTCTCTCAGCTCAGCTAAAAATTCCTGCTTATTCATCGTTGCTTTCCTCCTTTGTCACAAACTTATATATAGCCAGAATTTCTTTCCAACCCGTTTTAAATTCTTCAATACGGTTTATTCCCTCTTGTGTAATATGATAATATTTACGAAGTCGTCCGCAGTATTCAGCAGTGTGTACAGTCAGCATATCCGCCGTTTCAAGACGTTTAAGAATGGTATACAAGGTAGACTCCGAAAGCTCTATATAGGGTTTCATATCTTTAATGATTTTATATCCGTAGGAATCTTCGTTTTTAATTGCCGATAAAACGCAGATATCTAAAAGCCCTCTTTTTAACTGAACATCCATACAATACCTCCCTTAGTGTAATACATCATATCACGAAGTATAGAATTTGTCAAGAAAAAAGCAGGTTGCCCTGCTTTCTTAAATATCAATATTGTTCTTTTCTTCAGCCTCGGTACAGTTAACAAAGCAAACGGGCGCCGTTCCCTTTTCTTTTCGATGTTCAAAATGGTTTCCTTTTACACTCACCGTATCGGTTGCCATAATCCAAATAACTCTGCCGTTACCTCTCTTTATAATATTATCCTTTACAGCAACGTTTTTGTGAAGATGCTTTACCTTTTCATCGCCCGTATTATGATTTGTCAAAACGCTGATAGCGGGGGAATTACTCACAAATCCACACTTTTCAATAACGTTATTATGCATATTGAAATTACAGGTTGGTCCCACCTCGTACCAATAAGCAAAATCGGGTGCCGCTTTAACAGCCTCACTTGACATACCGAAGAAATTACAGTTTTTAATCTCAACGTTTTCGGTCTGTATAACAAAACCTCTTGCTCTCGTATTTCTAACGATACAGTTATCTATCAAAAGTGACGGAGTAAAGGTAGTATTTTGCAAAGTATCACCCTTTTTATAGGTACCGCTAAGCTCATCAAATTTTAAAATGCCGTCTTTAAAAGACACTACACGAAAAGTTCCCGTATGAGCCATCGAAACAGGGTCGTACACTCTTATTAAATCCCCTGACTCACACCATCTTTCAGGAAGAACTCCGTCAGGTCCTTTTTTACAGTAACCGCATCTGATTGTATTAGTATCTGTTTGTTCGGTTATAGTACCTGCCGTTGCGTGAACGTTAAGAGCATCGTCGCCCATTCCGTCAAACAGGCAGTTTTTCATAATGAAATTTCCATAAAGACCTGTAAGATGAATACCGTCGCAATTACACGCCATAAGGCATTTACTACCATCTTTGGTAACCATTTTAAGTCCGTCTACCGTAAGGTTTCTGCATTTCGGAAGAACAACAATTCCCATTCCCGCCGTAGCGTACATTGTAATATTTTTAAGCACGGTATCATCGCTGTCACTTAACGTAATAGCGCTGGGGCCGTACATTGTATGGCGGATACAAATTTTCTCACCTACACTGAGCTTTTCGTTAAGGCTTGGAAAATATACCTTAAACACATTGTTGCCTAAATAATCGTACTTAGCTGTCCAGTATGTATTAGCAAGAAGAATTTCACCTAAAATCAAGGTTACGATACTACTGTCGGGATGCTTAGCATAATAGCCCATATGATAATCGGCAGAACCTTCACTATCCATAGAGTTAAACGCCATAAGAATTTCGTCGCCGTTGATTTGGTAGCTGTCGTCAACCTTCAAAACAACGGATTTTTCATCGAAATCTATTTTTTCAACCATAGCCGTAATATTACAGGGTACGTCGGTATCCATTGTAATATTGGATAAAGTAACATTTTCACAGCCTTTTATAAGAAAGGGATTTACGCTTTTCTTATAGTAGTCATTGTTTACGTATTTACTGACGATTAACGCCTTACTTCCGTCAACGGTAATTCCCTTTTTGTTTTGTATTACCACCTGTTTTGTAAGATAATATTCCTTTTCCTCTAAGTAACAAATCTCACCGTCAGGTGTTGAATTTATAAGTAACTGAAGCTCATCGCTGTTACAAATTCTCGCCATATCTTTACCGCCCTTACCTTAGGATTTTTCTGCATTATAACACACAAAAAAGTCTATCTCAAGATAAAAATATAAGTAAATTTTCCAATGAATTTTAACGTCTTTTCATTTGCCTTAAAAACATCAGAACAGCCACTGCCATAATAATTATTCCATATCCCATAACCCACCACAAATGAGGGAAAATTCGAGACATATCCCCATTAAGCACAGCCTTTTCCATTTCTACTGAGTGAACAAAGGGAAGCAAATATGCAATTTTCTTAAAAGCACCGCCTACTAAATCAAGGTCGAACCATATTCCCGAAAGCCACGCCGAAAGATTAGTCAGCAAGGCACCGCAAATTCCGCCCACCTGTTTATCACTGAGCGTACTTCCGCAAAGAAGTCCGATTGCAATATAAAGCAGTGATACGGGTACAATAAAAATAACCGCAAAAGCAATATTTACCGTCACGTTAAGCCCGAGAAAAACAGCGGCAATATAACATATTATACTTTGCGCCACGGCAATAGGCAAAATCGGCAAAGTATAAGCAAATATGAAATCGGTTGCCACAAGCGGCGTCGTGTACAGACGCTGTGAAAAACAACTTGTTCTGTCCTTAGAAATAAGGGTTGCCGAAAACAACGACATAAAGGAAAGACCGAAAACGGTAATACCGGGTGTCAAATGCTGTATTTCAAAAAGATTAACGGGAACGTTAGCCTGAATAGCGCTGAGCAGTAAAAGCAGCACCAGCGGGAAACCAAGACCAAATAACAGATTTATGGGGTCTCTCAAAATTTCCTTTGCATTTCTCTTTGCCAACATCAACATTCTCATTTTTCTTCACCTCTGACAAAATAGACAAATGCCTTTTCAAAACTATCCGTACCTGCCGCTTCCTTGATTTTTTCTGCTGTATCGCAGATAAGAAGGCTTCCGTTCTTCATAATTGCTATACGGTCAGAAAGCGCCTCAGCTTCCTCCATATAATGAGTCGTAAGAATAACCGTAATCTTTCCCTTAAGGCTCTCTATAATATCCCATAAATCTCTACGGGCAATAACGTCAAGACCTAAGGTTGGCTCGTCAAGAAAAAGTATTTCAGGCTCACTTATAAGAGCTAACGCAATACTGAGTCTGCGCTGCCAACCGCCCGATAGCTTCCCTGCTTTTTTATTCATAACGGTTCGCAAGTCCATTAGCTCGGTAAGCTCATTGATTTTTTCCTTTCTCTTTTCCTTATCAAACCCGTATATTCCGCACATCAGCTCAAGATTTTCATAAACGGAAAGTCCCGTGGCTACCGCAGTTTCCTGTGGCGATACGGCTATAAAAGACTTTATCAAGAGATCTTCATCTTCTATACTTTTTCCCTGTAAAAAAGCCTCTCCGGAGGTTTTCTTCGTAAGACAGGTAAGCATTTTTATAGTGGTTGTTTTTCCTGCGCCGTTTAACCCGAGTAACGAAAATAGTTCACCCTTATTCACCCTAAGAGTAAGATTATTAACAGCAACAACGTCTTTGTATTTTTTGGTCAAAGACCGCGTTTCAATAGCATACATAAAATCACTCCACCCCGTACTGTTTTCTAAGCCCTTGATAAGAGTCTGTAAGCATTTTGCTGACAATCTCCCATTCAAGCTCGACAAAGCCTGTAGCAAACATTACGGCAATCCCGTGAACGTACGCCCACATTTCAAGATGGAAAAGCTTTAATTCCAGCTCTGTCAAGCCTGTATTGTTATGAACCATAGACTCCATTTCGTCAGTGATTTCAAGGGATAGGTTTTTCTCTTTGGCTCGGTCGCGCATATAGAGAAGCTTAAACAGTTCCTTCTCCTCTTTTGCAAATCTTATATACGCCATTCCATTTGCTTTATAATCGGGGTACTCTCCCTTTTCCATTTCGTTTTTCATATATTCCCGACACAGCTTATCCGCTTTTTCCACAACGGCAAGGCGTAGCTGTTCCATTGAAGAAAAATTAGAAAACACAGGCTGTGTAGAACAGTTAAGGGCTGACGCTATATTCCTTGCATTAAGGCTTTGTGCCCCGCTTTTTCTCACAATCTCAGCAGCAGTATTTATTATATCCTCTTTTGTAACTTTAAATTTTGGCGGCATACTGCACCTCCGTTAAATAACATTCGTTATATATCAAATGTTATTTTATCATGTTTTATAAATTCTGTCAATATTTTTATTTTTTGCAAGACTTTTAAGCTTCATTGTGGTACAATAAACAAAAACAACAAAAAGGAAATTAAAATGTATTCAAGAGTATATGTGGAAATAACCAACACCTGTAATATGAATTGTTCTTTTTGTCACGGTACCAAAAGAGTTCCCAAAAGAATGAGTGTTGACGAGTTTACTTTAATTTTAAAAAAAATAAAGCCTCACACGAATTATATTTATTACCATCTTTTAGGTGAGCCGTTAACACATCCCGAATTAGAGAGCTTTATCAGATTAGCAACAGATATGGGCTTTAAATCGGTTATTACCACTAACGGCACTCTTTTAAAATCAAAGGGACGTATTCTTATAGAACAAAAGGTACATAAGGTCAGCATTTCCCTTCACAGCTTCGAGGGTAACGATTCTGATTTGCACCAAAGATACCTTAGCGAAGTTGCCGATTTTGCAAAACAGGCAAACCATAACGGAACAATAGTTGTGTTAAGACTTTGGAACAACGGCTGTGATAACGGCAAAAACGGACAAACCATTGAGTTTATCAAAAATAATATAAGCGGAGAATGGACTAAAAACACCAAAGGTATTCGTATTCGCGACCGCCTGTTTTTAGAGTACGGTGACCGCTTTGGTTGGCCTGATAAAGATGCCGATATTCAAGGTGACATTGTATTCTGCTACGGACTTCGGGACCATTTCGGTATTCTTTGCGACGGCACCGTTGTACCATGCTGTCTTGACAGCGAGGGGTGTATAAACCTTGGCAATATCTTCACGGAAAATATTGAAGATATACTGTCAAATCCCCGTGCAACAGCGATGGTTAACGGATTTAACGGCAGACAGGCTACGGAGGATCTTTGCAGAAGATGTGCCTATGCACAGCGGTTTAAATAACCAAAAATTTCAGACACCTTTATTTTAATATTTTAAACAAATCAAAAATTCCTTTTGCTCACCCTTTAGGCAAAAATAACGATTTTAAATTATTGTGTCGTTTTTCGTTGCATTTTTTATTATCCTATGATATACTAAACACATAATTGGGAGAATATGGCTTCGCGATTATTCTCCGCGTCAATATAAATATTGACGAAATTATGAGTATAATAATATAAAAAGGAAAAGAGGTACTTTTATGAAAAACTTAGACTTAAGTAAGTACGGTATTACCGGCGTAAAAGAAATTATTCACAATCCTTCTTATGAAGAGCTTTTTGCCGCTGAAACCGACCCTGCTCTCGAAGGCTTTGAAAAAGGTCAGGTTACCGAGCTTGGTGCCGTTAATGTTATGACAGGTATTTACACCGGTCGTTCACCTAAAGACAAATTCATCGTTATGGACGAAAACTCAAAGGACACTGTTTGGTGGACCTCTGATGAATTCAAGAACGATAATCATCCCTGCAGTGAAACTACATGGAACGTTTTAAAGGATATCGCTACAAAGCAGTTAAGTGATAAAAAGCTTTACGTTGTTGACGTTTTCTGCGGCGCAAACGAAGACTCCAGAATGTCTATCCGTTTCATAATGGAGGTTGCTTGGCAGGCTCACTTCGTTAAGAATATGTTTATCAATCCTACAAAGGAAGAGCTTGAAAACTTCGAGCCTGACTTTGTTTCCTACAACGCTTCCAAGGCTAAGGTTGAAAATTACAAAGAGTTAGGTCTTAACTCCGAAACCGCTTCCGTTTTCAATATTTCATCTCGCGAACAGGTTATTCTTAACACCTGGTACGGCGGTGAAATGAAGAAGGGTATGTTCTCTATGATGAACTACTATCTCCCTCTCAGCGGTATGGCTTCTATGCACTGCTCTGCAAACACCGATATGAACGGCGAAAACACCGCCCTTTTCTTCGGTCTTTCAGGTACAGGTAAAACCACCCTTTCCACAGACCCCAAGCGTCTCCTTATCGGTGACGACGAACACGGCTGGGATGACAAGGGCGTATTCAACTTCGAAGGTGGCTGCTACGCTAAGGTTATCAACCTTGATAAAGAGTCTGAGCCTGATATCTATGCTGCAATCAAGCGCAACGCTCTTCTCGAAAACGTAACTGTTGACGAAAACGGCGTTTGTGATTTCGCTGACGATTCCGTTACCGAAAACACCCGTGTTTCTTATCCTATCGACCACATCGAAAAAATCGTTCGCCCCGTATCTGCTGCTCCCGATGCTAAGAACGTAATCTTCCTTTCTGCAGATGCTTTCGGCGTACTTCCTCCTGTTTCTATCCTTACTCCCGAACAGGCACAGTACTACTTCCTCTCAGGCTTCACCTCTAAACTTGCAGGTACTGAGCGCGGAATTACCGAGCCTACTCCTACCTTCTCTGCTTGCTTCGGTCAGGCATTCCTTGAGCTTCATCCTACAAAGTATGCCGAAGAGCTTGTTAAGAAGATGGAAAAGAGCGGTGCTAAGGCTTACCTCGTAAATACAGGCTGGAACGGTACAGGCAAACGTATTTCTATTAAGGATACCCGCGGTATTATCGACGCTATCCTTGACGGTTCTATCCTCAAGGCTGACACCAAGACTGTTCCTTACTTCAATCTTGCTGTACCAACCGAGCTTCCAGGTGTTGACACAAACATTCTCGACCCACGTAACACCTATGCTGACGGCAACGAATGGGATGAAAAGGCAAAAGACCTTGCTTCCCGTTTCGTTAAGAACTTCGTTAAGTATACAGGTAACGACGCAGGTAAGGCTCTTGTTGAAGCAGGTCCTAAGCTTTAATCCTTAAACAATAAACAAACGGCTTGGAAATTTATTTTCCAAGCCGTTTCTGTATATTAGTTACTTTTGTACTACCCCAAGCACAATTTGAAAAGACGCGAATCCGATTCCATTTTTATTGGAGAAATAGTACACATTTAAAAAAATCACATCGCCGTCTGACAGGGTAAGCTGATATACAACTTTTTCTTCTTTGGTTTTACCGGATGTACCAGAAGAGTTTGTAACACTAATGTCCTTCTGTTCTACCAAAGTAACTTCCTTACCCACCAAATAATCACTCATCTGTGCAATAGCTGTATCCGCATTTTCTCTTACCTCAGGATGCATCAAAGACTTAGCATCAGACAGGCGGTTTTCAGACAAAGCTGACAGCATTTCCTCGACCTTCATTTTGCACTCTGCCTCACCAGCCAATGCGCCTGACATATTATTGGTAAAATTACAGGCAGACAGACAGCTTACCAAAATAAGCACAACACAGCCTAAACAAATAAACTTTTTCATTTTAAAACCCCTTTCATATTCTTTAAGTAAATTATACCATAAATTTCAATTTTTTGAAGAAGTACATTCCAATAGCAAAAAGCGTTACTGACTATAACTCAGTAACGCTTTTTAAAACATCTGTTTTGTTTTATTCCCACTCATTTTCGTGGTTCTTCTTTGGCTTATTTATGCCCTAAATATTATCCTAAACGGCAATTTTGAACCTGTTATTCCACCCATTATTTCATTTATCAAAATTTTTGTTGCAGAAAATGTTGCAAAACCGCTTGCGGGATAGTGTCAGGTGGTTGTGAGGTAACTGCTTGTTATAACAGGTGTGCGTTTATCTTCCGCTGATCTGACGGCGGCAATAGATACGACTTCCGAGGAATGCCAGCAGCGATGCGCCGACAATGTAGATCAAAGGAACGATTTGATATGAGGTGAAATGCGTTCCGAACAGAGAAACCAACCGAAGGTCAAAAGTGTTCCACATTGACAAAAAGCAGGTGGGCAGATAATCCCATATCTGTCTCAATATGCGATACTGTGCCGGTATCTGAATAATCATTCCTGCAAGGATCATGCCGGTGGTAACTGACATTGCGGCAATACTGCTACTAAAAAGCTCGGACAAAAGCATGACGAATACGCTGATAAAAATCGCAGTCACAATCAGACATCCGTATGCAACAAGACATGCTTGTCCTATAGTGATATTGCCAGCGTAGCCGGTATAAAATAGCTGTATTGCGGCATCAAAACCCTCCGAACCGTATACCCGCAGACTCAGCACCCAGGTCAGCAATGCCATAAGCAATGCACCCACACAGCCAACTGTGATTCCTGAAAGCAGCTTGACCCAATAGAGCCGTTTTTTACCGTTCGAGGTGCATAAAACAAGCTGATCAGTTCGGTGAGCATGCTCATCGGGAAAGCTACTTGAAAGGGTGATAGCGACATAAATCAGCATCATAAAGCCTACGGTGAGAAAGGTTTCTAAGATGCATCCGTATCCTTCGTGGAACTGATATACAATAGGAGTTTCAAGACTATCTGCATTACTTTGCCAATATGATATCTCAGCCTCAGTCAGATAGTTTTTAACAGCCGATTCTTCAAAGTGGTCTCTCCTGGCAGCATATAACGCAACTTCATCAGGAGACCACTGCTGGGCGGTTCCTTTGTCCATACCGGTCCATGACCTGATCAAATTGAAGATATCGCTGTACGGACGGGCATAGGTCTGGTATTCTTCAGTTAAAACATAGTTGGTGTCTAGGGGCAAATCCTTGTAGGCGGCAATGGTTTCCTCCAGTAGAGCTTGGTCTATTGATTTGCCGCTGAGTGCTTTTCGGTATTCTTGATTGATCAGATGCTCTTCATAGTTTGTACCTACATACGTGCCGTTTACCAAATAACTGCCCATTAAAGGAAACAGGATAGAAAAGCCAATAACTGCCATGCAGACGAGAAGAGATATCCACAGCAGCTTCTTCTGCACAAGCTTTTTCAGTTCAAAGCGGTACATGATAAGCAGGTTATTCATGGCTTCCCTCCTCAAATTGCGCAAGATAGAAGCTCTCTAAATCGCCCATCTGTTCGTCCCATGCTCCGTGATAAATCAGATTTCCATCTTTCATCATAAGCACCTCATCGGCAATATGCTCGATGTCGGAAACGATATGAGTAGAGAGAAGTACGATACTGTCTTTGCCGAGTTGTCCAATAAGGTTTCGGAAACGTACTCGTTCTTTGGGATCTAGTCCGGCGGTGGGTTCGTCGAGGATCAGCAGCTTCGGATCATTTAGCAATGCCTGAGCGATTCCAAGCCGCTGCTTCATACCGCCCGAAAATGTTTTAATCTTTTTGCGGCTCATGTCTTGCAGGCCGACCAATTCCAGAAGCTCATTTGCTCTGCGTTTAGCTGACGGCTTGGGCAATCCCTTCAATGCCGCCATATAGATCAGAAAATCCATAGCAGTAAATTCCGGATAATAACCGAAATCCTGAGGCAGGTACCCTAATATTGCTCGATAGCCTTCTTCACGGACGTCCATACCATCAAAAGTGATAGTACCGCTCGTGGGTTGTAGGATGCCACAGAGCATACGCATAAGGGTAGTTTTCCCGGCACCGTTCGCACCCAAAAGGCCAAAAACTCCGCTATGCAAACGCAGGCTGACACGGTCTACTGCTATTTTGTTTTGAAATTGCTTTGTTAGTCTGTCAATGATAAGTTCCATGTATATTCCTCCGTTTGTTTTATTGCTAAATATATCTCATGCACCATTCCTGCAAATAGGAAAACTGATAAAATAAACCACCAAACAATGTAGGCATTTTGGTATATAAGATCTGTGATAAAATGCAGTCCGACATTAAGCGTACGACACAGAAACACCCATTACTTCAGCAACTTCCTCAACTCGCATAAATAAATCTGCTGCCATAATATAACCTCCTTTCCTTTAAATTTTCTTTTTGCCGTTCTACCCGATGTCGTTCCTACCCCTGCCTTTTTCAACGGCGTCGTTTCGCTCGCTCCATTCGGAGGTCGTGGCAAAATCTTATCCCCATGCGGACGGTCATTCAGTTGTTATATTCCAAACGTTCCCCTTAGATAGGCAACGAGATGGGCTAAAAGTTGCCTTTTGGTTTTAAATTTTTTTAAGTTTGTGGGGGCAGTTATCAAATAACGAAAACATTAAAAAACATCCCCCACCCTTATAGAGCTCTCAAAAATCAATTTTGGGCCAAAATTTTTAACCCCCTCAAGTCGTAGGCATCGAACCCCCCGAAAAAACAACCCCTTAAGTAAAATTTTTTGTTCTTTTTAAAAATCCCCTCAAATGGTAGCCATCGAAAACCCCGAAAAAACAACCCCTTGAGCAAATATTTTTAATTTGTTTACAAATTTAGCACTCAAAACTCCCTCTACCTAATGTCAAAAATCCGGTAAAAGGTGAACGGTTTTGAGAAAGTTTTTTCGAAAAGCACAAAAAATTCATCTTTTAGGTTTCGCTTTATACCTAATTTGTGGGGGCAGTTATCAAATAACGAAGATATCGAAAAATCCCCTCAAATGGTAGGCAACGAAAACGCCCAAAACTAAACACTGTTTTTAAAAAACTTTAAGGTTCAACAGATTTTATTTTTTTACCCCCTCACTACTCTATAGGCACGCAAAAATCAATTTTGGTCGAAACTTTTTTTCAAAAACAACGAAAAATATTTATCCCTCTACTAAATGTCAAAAATCGGGCAAAATTTGCATAGTTTTGAAAAAATATTTTTACTTCCCTAATAGGTAGGCATCGGGAAGGGCCATTTTTTAAACCAAAATCAAAAATCTTATCTTTCTACCCTTATAGATAACGAAAAAAGCAATTTTGGACGAAAGTTTTTTATCTCTCTAATTGGTAGGCATCGAAAAAGCCGTTTTGTTCGGGTTTTTTCAAAAATTTTTTGTCCATCACCCTTATACAGTACAAAAATTTAAATTTTGGGCGAAAGTTTTATATCCCCCTATGTGGTAGGCATCGAGAACCCCTGAAAGTTGAGCTGTTTTCGAGAAAATTTTAAAAACATTGACGACACTAAACAAATTTGCTATACTTAATAAAGAGTTTAACAATGAGGTGCTCATTATGGCGATTAGCGAACGAATTCGATTTTTTAGAAATTTAAGTGGAATGACTTTAAAATATCTCGGTATTAAAGTGGGATTTCCGGAAAAGACGGCAGACATTCGTATGGCTCAGTATGAGTCGGGTTCACGCACTCCAAAAGCCGAATTAACCCGTGACCTTGCAGAGACTTTTGGAGTATCAACAGATGCTTTAACTGTGCCGAATATAGATAGCTACAACGGATTGATGCACACGTTATTTGCTCTTGAGGATATGTATGGAATCAAAATCACCGAAATAGATGGCGAACCCTGTCTGCATTTGGATAAGGATACCGGTGCAAATTACATTACAATGTTTGAAATGCTATCTGCTTGGAAAGAGCAAGCCCAAAAACTGAAATGCGGCGAAATTACAAAAAGCGAATACGATGATTGGCGTTATAATTACCCAATCAAGAAAAAATAGGCAAAAGAAAAAGGCGTTACCGATTACAAAAATCAGTAACGCCTTTGCGTTTAAGATAATCTATTACCAAGCCACTCGGACCTTCATAGAATAAAGGGATTGGTAAGTTGGCTATCATTTTGCTATCAAATCGTTGATTAAAATTCTACAAACCCGCATAAACAAAGAGTTTGTTACACTTTCAAAATTATTCAAATTCTTAAGATGAAAAAGTGCATTAAATAATTTTGTTTAAGCGATTTGCTACAATTTAATAGCTTTTTTCGTAGATTATCCTATTTACATAGGGTGTTCTGATTTTTGCTATCATTTTGCTATCAACAGTCGCTATCAAATTTTTAGAATGATATAAACTGAAAATAAGCAAAAGAAAAGCGTTACTGACTACAAAAATCAGTAACGCTTTTTGCATTTAAGATAATCTACTTGCAAACCATTTGGACTTTTTAGAATAAAGTCGTTTTGTGGTCTGCTATCATTTTGCTATCAAATCGCCTTTTGAAATCGCTGGGCCCCGCATGAATACTGGGTTTTTAACAACCTCAAAATTATTCCCACTCGATAGTTCCTACGGGTTTTGGGGTTAGGTCCATAAGCACACGGTTGATACCCTCTACCTCGCTTGTAATACGGGAAGTGATTTTATGAAGTACGCTATAAGGAATTTCCTCAATGGTTGCGCTCATAGCATCTTTAGTATTTACAGCGCGGATAATTGCAGGCCAACCTTCGTAACGGCTTTCGTTTTTAACACCCACGCTTTTAATATCAGGGATTACTACGAAATACTGCCATACCCTTTCAGCAAGACCGCATTTATCAAATTCATCTCTTAAAATTGCATCGGCTTCTCTGAGAGCAGCAAGGCGGTCACGAGTGATTGCACCAAGACATCTAACACCAAGACCGGGGCCGGGGAATGGCTGACGATATACCATACCGTGAGGAAGACCGAGAGCCTCACCCACCACTCTTACTTCATCTTTATAGAGAAGCTTGATAGGCTCTACAAGGCTAAATTTAAGGTCTTCGGGGAGTCCGCCAACATTGTGGTGGGACTTAACTGCCTTTTTACCCTCTGCCTGTTTTACGCTTTCCAAAATATCGGGATAGATAGTTCCCTGAGCAAGATACTCTACACCCTCAAGTTTTCGAGCTTCATCAGCAAATACCTCTATGAACTCCTTACCGATAATTTTTCTCTTAGATTCAGGGTCGCTAACCCCTGCAAGAAGATTTAAAAAGCGGTCGGTTGCATCAACATAAATGAGATTTGCGTTAAGACCCTCGCTGAAAACCTTAATTACGTTTTCGCTTTCGTCCTTACGCATAAGACCGTGATTTACATGAACGCAAACAAGTTGTTTGCCTATTGCTTTAATGAGAAGCGCAGCAACAACAGAAGAATCCACACCGCCTGAAAGGGCTAAAAGCACCTTTTTGTCGCCCACCTGAGCTTTAATTTCTTTTATCTGTTCTTCAATAAAAGCATCGGCGAGTTCTTTAGTTGTAATACGCGCCATAGATTCGGGTCTTAAGCAATTTTCCATATATATCATCCTTTAAAAATTAGTTAGTATAGTTATCGAAATATCCCTGAACGAGAACTACGGGAGTTCCCTTATCACCTGAACCGCTGGTAAGGTCGCAAAGTGAACCTATAAGGTCGGTAAGCTGACGTGGGGTTGTTCCCTGAGCCGCCATATTACCAACAAGACTTGAACCGTCTTTCTTACGGATAGATTCGCTTATAGCATCCTTTAAAGCCTGTCCTGAAAGGTTTTTATAATCGTTATCAGCAAGATATTTAAGTTTTAATTCGTTAGGAGTACCAATAAGACCGTCGGTAAAAGCAGGAGAAACAACGGGGTCGGCAAGTTCCCAGATTTTTCCCTGTGGGTCTTTAAATGCGCCGTCACCATAAACCATAACCTCTACGGTTTTACCTGTTGCCTCAAATATACGCTTCTGTACATCAAGCACTAAATCCTTACATTCTCTTGGGAAAAGCTTAATTTTATCTTCAGTAGACTTATTAGAGCCGAGAAGACCGTACTTTTCGTTACAGCCGCTTCCGTTTACAGAAGCATTAAGAATTTCATCAAGACCGTAAACGATTTTAGCTCCAGCCTGTTTTAAAATACGCTTTGTGCGAACGCGGGTATGGATATCACAGGTAAGAACGCAATCGGTGTAATCAAGAATAGCCTTTGGTCCATTAGCAAAAATAATTTCAACCTCACAGCCCTGCTCTTTAATAAGGTCGGCATAATACTGAACGTAGTCGACACCTGTAAATTCAAGCTTCTGAACGCCGAATACTTCTCTATATTTCTCTAAGGAAAGAACGTCTGAATAAGGATTAATACCTGCCTCGTCAATAAGGTCATAGGTAGCAAGAGAGTTGCCAACCTCATCAGACGGATAGCTGAGCATAAGAACGATTTTCTTAACCCCTCTTGCAATACCCTTAAGACAGATAGCAAAACGGTTACGGGAGAGAATCGGGAAAATAACACCAACGGTTGCATCGCCGAATTTTGCCTTTACATCGGCAGCGATATCATCAACACTGGCATAGTTTCCCTGTGCACGTGCCACAATAGACTCAGTCATTGAAATAACGTCGCGGTCACGAAGCTCAAAGCCCTCGCACTCAGCCGCTTCAAGCACACTCTCGGTAACAATTTTTGCAAGGTCATCGCCCTCTCTTATAATAGGGCAACGAATACCGCGAGAAACAGTACCGACTCTGCGTTCTTTTTTATCCATAATAATCTTCCTTTCAAATATGCAAAAGAATTCACACTTTACAACAGAATAATTATAATAAATTTATCTTCATTTTTCAATATTTTTTACTGATTTTTTTATGTTTTTTTCAAAAAAAACCATTTGCACAAAAATAAAAAAACAAATAAAAAAATCACTATGCATATTTTACAATAATATTATTTGCATTTTTCCACGAATATGTTATAATTTTTTTGAGGTGATTTTTATGGTAAAACATATTATTTTATGGACTCTTAAAGAGTGTCCTGAAGACGAAAAAGCAAAAATCAAAAAGGAAATCAAAGAAAATCTGGAAGGACTTATGGGCAAAATCGACGGTCTTACCGACATAAAGGTATACATAGATGGTCTTGCTTCCTCCAATGCCGATTTAATGCTTGATTCATCCTTTACAAATGAGGAAGCATTAAATGCTTACGCTGTACATCCCGACCACGTTTACGTTGCGGATACCTTCGTCCGTCCCTTTACCGCAACCAGAAGCTGTTTGGATTTTGAGATTTTGCTGTAAATACATACGACCGTTCACTTAATTCTCTGCTGAAAACCTATATGTATTTTGAAAATCCATTAAGCAGTATAGTTACTATTGAAAATGACGGCACGATTATCATTGACGGCTGTCAGTCAGAATGGAGATTTGGAATCGAACCTCCAATATCCTGCCGTGATGGTATTCAGCCCTTTATTCCTGACAGAAAATTTAAGGTTTTAAAAAATCTCGCAAACTATATGTTTGCGAGATTTTCTTTTATAGCAGCGTTGCGACTATCAGCTGTGCTGTAATTCTTGCCCAGAAATCATTAGCGTGATTAATATTATTATAAAGATAATCTTCAAAATTCTTGCTTTTTACTGCGCTGTCCCAAAAGGAAGTTGCTCTCACAGCAACACAGTTGTCAAACTGCTCTGCAATATCACAAATAACGTTTTGAAGCTCAAATGTATTTTCCCTGCTTTCTCTGAAAATGAAGCATCTTTCGTTGTTGATTTTACCCGTCACACAAATAATAGGCGCATTTGGATACAGTTCTCTGAGTTCTCTTACCATACTTTCGTAAGAATCTCTGAATGACTGAGGAGAGGTACGCACATCATTCGCAAAATACTTAATGTAAATAATATCAGGAACCACATTATTATAATATTTATTCATAAAGGCAATACGTTCTTTAAGCTTTGCTTTACCCCAGGAAGCACTCGTACCGCCACAAGCAATATTATAATATTTTACAATATTATTTTTCCCACTTTTTTTCACAAGTTCTTCGGTTGCCATTTCGAAGAAGGTAGGAACGCTGAGTATTCCACCGTTTGCTTTTCTTACAGAAACGGGCAAATCGCCGTTTTCGTTTGGTTCTCTGCCAAAAAGCTCGTAATTAACACTCATACCCGTAGAGCTACAACCCGTAGCACAGGAATCACCGTAAACGAGAACGTTTATATTTTCACCCGTAGCTAACTTTTCGAACAAATGCTCAACCCTTTCGGAGTTGCTCTGCACAGCAACGGGTTCGTAACCCGTTTCACCTAAATCAGACCATTTTTTTGAATGTTTATACGTAACGTACAACGTACAGGCTTCGTGATATGCATCATAAATAAGATTAAGCCCTTTGTCGCCGTTTTCGTCAAGTCTGTACCATGAAGCCGCTGTACCCGAAGTACCAACGTTAAGAGCAGGGTCAACGTAGCTGTCATCGGCATTTGCAGGAACTATAAGATTGCCTTTCCAGATTGGACAAGTACCACCTTCGAGCCAAACAAGCTTTGAATTTTTTACATCAAAGTCCACACCCTTGACGTACCATTTATCAAGCTTATCATTACGCACGGAAATAACGTCATCAATAGGATAAAGAAGCTTTTTCTCCTTTTGTACGATACCGTCAGCGCTGTCGGTAAACATTACCGCTTCGTGATAAACGGTATCAGATTCCCAAACAGGCGCCATAAACACATCGCTGTTATATTCAGCAAGATTTTCACCCTTAAGCCCTACGCCTACGCTATGCTGTTGTGCAAGGCTCAGTCCTGTTGCAGCTACAGTAATAACGCCATTATCCATAGCTTTTATAGAGTAAACACCGTCTTTGGCGCCAATAACCTCACCGCAATAAGTTATAACGGGAAGAACTCCCTCACTGCAAAGAGCTTTAAACTTAATATTATCTCCAAGCTTTACGTCGTCAAAGGCTTTATCGTCCAAAGTCTGTAAACGCACCGCTTCAGTCAGATAATTAATTTTAATCATCATTATCCCTTCCTTACTTTTCCCGAATATACCAATTATACACCCGTTTACATTGTTTGTAAATAAATAATAGGCAAAATATTGACTATACTCTTTTCCTCTTTTGTAAATATATTAAATACTGATTAACAAAAAACAGTCGTTATCACTATAGATAACGACTGTCTGTACTGATATTTTAATTTTCCTCTTATTCTTCTGCGCTGAACATATCCTTGCCAACGCCGCAAAGAGGACATTCAAAATCTTCGGGAAGGTCTTCAAACTTGGTACCTGGCTCAATGCCTAAATCAGCATCGCCAAGCTCCTCGTCATATACCCAGCCGCAAGCATCGCATACGTATTTCATTTTTATTTCTCCTTTCAGTTATCTATTATAGTTCTGTCATCCAAAGGCCGTGAAGATTGCAGTATGCATAAACTCGAATAGCCTTTTCATCACACAAAGAAAATCTTACAACAGGCTCACCGTCAAAGGCTAAATTCTTTCTCTGTCCACCCTTGTCGGTCTGAACGTATACCCATGCAATATGATGTTCCTCACTCATAGGATGAGCAACACTGCCAACGTTAACGATTACCTTATCACCGTCAATTTCCACTACAGGAATGTGTTTTTCCTTAGAAGCATCCACTGTGCCGGGGACCATCTGTGTCATTTTCTGTCCGCAACACATAAGCGGTACGCCACCGCTTTGAATAAGACCTACGATATTACCGCAGTGTTCACAGATAAAAAACTTGTTTTCCATAACATTATCCTCCTATTTCATTTGCAAGAGCCATTATCTGACCCTCAGTTTCTTTATTTACAGCCGAGATTATTTTAACTTCATTCTCAGCGTAAGTAATATTTTTACAGCCTGATAGCATTTCTTTCATTACCTTTGCCGCCATAGGCGCCCAGCTACCGTTTTCAATAAAGCCAACGGTTTTATTCTGGAAGTTTCTTTCGGTAAGGTGATTAATAAACTCACGCATAAAGGGGAATATATCAGCGTTATATGTGGTGGTTGCAAGGACGATTTTCCCATAACGGAAGGCATCCTCAACCGCCTCTGCCATATCGCATCTTGCAAGGTCGTTTACAACAACATTACTGCAGCCCTTTTCTTTGAGTTTTTGTTCTAAAAGTTCGACGGCTTTTTTAGTATTTCCGTATACCGAGGTATAAGCTATAAGAACACCCTCGCTTTCATTACCGTAGCTTGACCAGATATTATAAAGCTCTGTATAATATCCTAAATTTTCACTAAGCACAGGTCCATGCAAGGGACAAATTTTCTCAATTTGCAGTGCCGACGCTTTTTTAAGAATTGACTGCACCTGTGCACCGTACTTACCCACTATGCCTATATAGTAGCGTCTCGCCTCACACGTCCAGTCTTCATCGGTATCAAGAGCGCCGAATTTACCGAATGCATCTGCCGAGAAAAGCACCTTATCGGCACTGTCGTAGCTCATTATAACCTCAGGCCAATGAACCATAGGCGCGACTATAAAGCTTAAGCTGTGTTTTCCCAGACTAAGCGTACTTCCCTCTTTAACCTCAATTCGACGGTCAGCAAAATCTTCATCAAAAAAGTTTTTCATCATAACAAACGCCTTTGCGCTTGATACAATCCGACAAGATGGATATTTATCTGCAAAATTCAGTATATTAGCCGAATGGTCAGGCTCCATATGATGAACAACAAGATAATCGGGCTTTTTTCCCTCAAGAACTTTTTCTAAATTCTCAAGCCACTCATCTGTAAAGTTAATATCAACCGAATCCATTACGGCAATCTTTTCGTCTATTATAACGTAGGAATTATACGACATTCCGTTTGGCACAATATACTGTCCTTCAAACAGGTCTATATTTCTGTCATTTACACCTATATATTTTATATCCTGTGTGATATACATTTTACTTCTCCCTAGAAAAATTATTACAATAAAATTATATCACACTTTTTAACATTTTTAAAGGTTTTTTTATTCAACAGTAACACTTTTGGCAAGATTTTTTGGTTTATCTATATCGCATCCCAATTCAAGAGCGGTATAGTAAGCAAAAAGCTGTAGCGGAATAATGTGAACGCAAGGAGAAAAAAGTGTGTTCACCTTTGGTACGTACAGCACTTTTTCACCAAGAAGCTCTGCTTCCCTATTACCGTACTGCGCCATAATCATTACATACGCGCCTCTTGATTTAACCTCTTTTATATTACTTTCGGTTTTGCCTTTAAGCCTTTCGTTACAGCATATTGCAAAAACTACAGTCCCCTTTTCTATAAGAGAAATGGTGCCGTGTTTCAATTCTCCCGCCGCATAAGCCGTACTGTTTATATAAGAGATTTCCTTTAGTTTAAGAGATGCCTCTAAGGAAATAGCGTAATCTGTATTTCTGCCCATAAAAAATAAGTGCGGCGTATTAAAGCTAAGCTTTTTAAATTCTTCGCTTCTCTCCAAAATCTCGGCCATTGCGAACGGAAGCTTTTTTATTTCATTTACTAAATCTTTCTCCTGCTCTGAATCTATCATACCTGTGTTTTTACCAAGAAAAAGTGCAAGAATATAAAGAACGCAAAGCTGTGAGGTATAGCCCTTTGTAGTTGCAACGGATATTTCAGGTCCTGCAAGTGTATAAAGGGCAGTATGGCAAATTCTTGAAAGGGTTGAATTTTTAACATTAACAACGGCTACGGTATAAGCGCATTTTTCCTTTGCAAGAGTCAGAGCCGCTATGGTATCGGCAGTTTCCCCCGACTGAGATATAGCTATAAAAAGGGTTTTACTGTCAATAGGCGTTTTTTCATATCTATACTCACTGGCTATTTGCACATATACGGGAATACCGTTCAGCTCTTCAAAAACATATTTTGATGCAAGTCCCGCATGATAAGCCGAGCCACAAGCTACGATATGAATTTTATCAAAGGCTTTCAGACGTTCCTGTTCAATACCTATGCTGTCATGAGAAATAGAGTCATTTTTAATATAATGCTCTGCCGTTTTGGAAAAAGCCTTCGGCTGCTCGAATATTTCTTTAAGCATATAATGAGCATATCCGTCTTTTCCTACGTCTGTGTTATCCGCAGACACCTTTTTTATCTGTTTTTTCACCGCTTGTCCGTCTTTGCCGTAAATATCAATGCTTTTAGGCGTAATAAGGGCAATTTCCCCGTCTTCCATATAAATTATATTTTCGGTAAAGCTACCTATTGCAGTTATATCAGAAGCGGCAAAATTCCCATTTTCCCCAAGTCCGATTATAAGAGGACTGAAATTTCTCACTGCAATGAGGGTATCGGGAAAATCTTTACACATAATAGCAAGTGCAAAGCTTCCTTTAAGAGCCGATACGGTTTTTCTTACACTGTCCATAAAATCGCCGTGATAGTTATAGCTTAGCAGTAACGGCACAACCTCGGTATCGGTTTCGCTTTTAAAGACATATCCCTGATTTTCAAGCTGTTTTTTAAGCTCTATATAGTTTTCTATTATACCGTTATGAACTACGGCAAATTTACCCGACAAGTGCGGGTGCGCGTTTGTTTCACTTACCTCGCCGTGAGTAGCCCAACGGGTATGTCCTATCCCCGTCTGTCCTTTTGTTTTATTTCCATTATCAGTTTTTTCAATAAGAGAAGCCACTCTGTTTGTGGTTTTTACGGTATTAAATTCACCCTGACAGTCCATTACCGAAAGACCTGCCGAGTCATAGCCTCTGTACTCAAGCCTTTGAAGTGAATGAAATATTATATCACTTGCTTCTTCTTTTCCTGTATAACCGATAATTCCGCACATAAATTTATTCCCTTTCCTTATTATGTACCTTGAATTATGGCAAAAAATATGTTATCCTACTAAGGAAATAAGCATAAGCTTTTGTACTTCTTCAAAAAGACAAGAGGTATTAATGCTGTCAACAGGGGACGGCATATCTCCGATTTTAACACTTATAGACGGGCGCTGATAGGTTTTTGCAAACCATTTTTCAAAGCTTCCGTCAAAACAAAACGGTATTTCGTTTACTCTATATCCGCTTACCTGTGACATAAGGGCTGTGAGCTTTTCGCTTTTCTCACTTATTTTATCCCCAAAATCAGAATATATTACTCTACCGTTAATGCCGAAGCTGACTGCTCTTAGTATATTTACCTTTGAGCAAAGACCTATAAGCGCCGCAGTTTCAGGCTCACTTTCAGGATATGCTCCCCCATAATTTGCTTTAGAGGGTACGATTCTTGTGCCATTCTCAGTTTTATCCCTGTACCATCCGCAAGAAAAATTACGATTTATTTCAACCCCTCTTAAATTAGCATCCCAGTGCAAAGTATCCCCTTGAGACAGCCTTCGTATCTGCTTGACGTAAGCCCCTGAGGCAGCAGCGCCGCAAAGGGAAATTTCACAGCCGTCGGGATTAATACGGGGAACTATTATAAGGCTTTTTTGCTCCATTATTTTTTCAATGTTCACCGAACAGACGGAAGTACTGTTTTTAATACCGTCACAAAGCTCCTCAGCAAATCTTAAAAGCAGGGCGGACGTAATTGCTTCGCTTCCCTTAAAGCCTCCAACAAACAGAATACAGTCAGAGCTTTTTCCTATTTTTATAGCTGAGATTTCCCTTCCCATACAGCTTTGTCCAATAGAAAAAGACTTTATAAAGGGATACTGTTTAGTTAACGCTCTTATGCTGTTTTTCATCTTTAAATCGGTATAATCTGTGTTTTTAATTATTCTTTCCATTATTTTTCCACCTCATTTTATCTTATGAAAGGCAGAACTAAATTATGAAGCTAACCGAAAAAACAATATCAAGTGAAACTATTTTTAAGGGAAGAATCATAACCGTAAAAAAGGATATAGCTCTCCTTCCCGACGGAAATCAGGCAAGCAGAGAATATATTGAACACCCAGGTGGTGTTTGTGTAGTTCCTGTTACCGATAACAATGAAATTTTAATGGTTCGTCAGTACCGCTATCCATACGGCGAGATAGTTCTCGAAATCCCCGCAGGCAAAAAGGACAAAGGCGAGGAGCCTTTTACTACAGGCGTAAGAGAGCTTAAAGAGGAAACAGGCGCCGTTGCAAGTGAATTTATTGACCTTGGTCAGCTTTATCCTTCCCCTGGATACTGCGGTGAAATTATATGGATGTACGGTGCTAAAGGTCTGAGCTTCGGGGATACAAACCCCGATGAAGACGAATTTCTAGAGGTAGAAAGGGTTCCTCTAAGAAAGGCTGTAGAAATGATAATAAGCGGTGAAATAAAGGATGCTAAAACCCAAGCCGCTATACTTAAAATTAATTACCTTATTGAAAATAAAAAATTTTAAAGCAAAATCCCGAATGTTTGCAAACATTCGGGATTTTTTATTATTCGTAATCTACTACGTTTACCCAAGAAAGAAGGAAATCTGTTTCCTCTTTATTTCCCTTTACCGACTGAGAAGCGGCCACTATTGGCATCCATTTTTGTACGTACTGCTTTGCAGTATCACTCTTTTTACAGAACAAATCAAGATATTTGTCCGCTATTTTACGGTCACCGCCAAGGCAGAAAAGCAAATAGGTTCTTGCAACGTCTGCCGAAGCATTACCCTGTGTGGCGTGCGCCCAGTCAATAATATAATAAACTCCGTTTTTATCAACTATAATATTTGACGGGTTAAAATCACCGTGACACACCTTATTATGCTTTGGCATACCTTCAAGACGGGTATGAAGCTCATAACGGGTGGTGGCGTCAAGCTTTGTAGCCGAAATCTTGCGGTTCATTTTATCCTTTAACTTATTAAGCAACGGACAGGTTTTAGAATGAACCGTAAGCTGAAGCTCTACGAATTTTTCCAGATATTCATCTGTTTTTTCAGGATTTTCTTCCATAAGCTGTGCAAGGGTTTTACCCTCGATATACTCACTTACGATTGCCCATTTTCCGTCAATCATAGTAACCTCAAGAATTTTAGGAATATTAAGTCCCGTTTCTTCAATTCTCGCCTGATTAAGAGCCTCGTTAAGAACGTCAGCCTTTGAATAATCGTTATCAAAAACCTTTATATTCTTATTATCCTCGCGGTAAATTGTCTTACCCTTTCTTACTGCAATTATATTTTCAAGCTTCATTTTATTCACCTCTTAAATCTTTTCGGGCATTAAAGCCTCGGTAAAATGATTACCGTAATAGGCGTTGAGATACATCTGCTTAATTTCGCTCATCAGAGGATAACGTGGGTTGGCGCCTGTACACTGGTCGTCAAATGCCTGTTCGGTCATTTCATCAAGACGGTCAAGGAAATCCTTCTCGTCAATACCGTAATCCCTGATAGTAGCCTTGATTCCTACGGTTTCTTTAAGGTCATTTATAGCCTTGATAAGATTTTCAAGCTTTTCCTCGTCAGTGTTTCCGCCAAGACCTAAATAATCGGCAATCTCGCCATAACGGGCAAGGGTGTGAGGATGGTCGTACTGAGAGAAGGTACCCATCTTAGCAGGAGCCTCACAAGCGTTGAAACGAAGAACCTCCTCTATCATAAGAGCATTAGCTACACCGTGGGGTAAATGATGGAAAGCACCTAATTTATGAGCCATAGAATGACACACACCAAGGAAGGCGTTAGCAAAAGCCATACCCGCCATAGTAGCGGCGTTAGCCATTTTTTCTCTCGCTTCAATATCAGTCATACCATTTTCGTATGCTCTGGGCAGATATTTAAAGATATTTTTAAGAGCACCCAGTGCAAGACTGTCGGTATAGTCGGTAGCAAGCATCGCGGCATAGGCTTCAACAGCGTGAGTCACAGCGTCAATACCCGAAGCGGCGGTAAGACCTTTCGGTGCGCTCATATGGAAATCGGTATCAATTATTGCCATATTTGGAAGCAGTTCATAATCGGCAAGAGGATATTTAACACCTGTTGTTTCATCTGTAATAACGGCAAATGGGGTAACTTCACTACCTGTACCTGCAGAGGTAGGAACTGCTATAAAGTAAGCCTTTTCACCCATTTTTGGGAAGGTATAAACACGCTTTCTTATATCAATAAAGCGCATTGCCATATCCATAAAATCAGCTTCGGGATGCTCGTAAAGAACCCACATAATTTTAGCCGCATCCATTGCAGAACCACCGCCAAGAGCAATGATTGTATCGGGACGGAAGGCTTCCATCTGCTTTGCGCCATCCTTAGCGTTCTTAAGGGTTGGGTCAGGCTGAACGTCAAAGAAGGTTGTGTGAGCAATACCCATTTCATCAAGCTTATTTGTAATAGGCTTTGTATATCCGTTTTCATAAAGGAAGGTGTCGGTTACGATAAATACTTTTTTGCTGTTTCTTACAGTTCTGAGTTCATCAAGAGCTACAGGCAGACAGCCTTTCTTAATATATACCTTTTCAGGCGCACGGAACCAAAGCATATTTTCCCTTCTTTCTGCTACAGTTTTAATATTCAATAAATGCTTAACTCCAACGTTTTCGCTTACGCTGTTACCTCCCCAGGAGCCGCAGCCAAGCGTTAGCGAGGGCGCAAGTTTAAAGTTATAAAGGTCTCCGATACCACCGTGGGACGATGGAGTGTTTACTAAAATTCGGCAGGTTTTCATACGGGCGGCGAAAGCGTTAAGCTTTTCGGTTTCAGTAATTTCATTAAGATAAACGGAAGAGGTATGACCGAATCCGCCGTCAGCAACAAGCTGTTCCGCTTTTTTAAGAGCGTCCTCGAAATCCACAGCCTTATACATAGCAAGTACGGGAGAAAGCTTTTCGTGCGCAAACTCCTCAGAAAGCTCAACGCTCTCAACCTCGCCTATAAGAATTTTTGTGCCCTCAGGAGCCTTTACACCCGAAAGCTCGGCAATCTTAGCGGCAGACTGACCAACTATTTTAGCGTTAAGTGCGCCGTTTATTATTATAGTTTTTCTTACCTTTTCGGTTTCCTCATCTCTAAGGAAATAGCAGCCTCTGGCAGAAAATTCTTTTTTAACTGCATCGTATACTTTATCAAGAACAATTACAGACTGCTCAGAAGCACAAATCATACCGTTATCAAAGGTTTTGGAATGAATAACAGAGTTAACGGCAAGAAGTATATCTGCGCTGTCATCAATGATTGCAGGGGTATTACCTGCGCCAACGCCGATAGCAGGTTTTCCACTGGAATAGGCAGCCTTTACCATACCGGGACCACCCGTTGCAAGAATTATATCCGCCTCTTTCATAACGGTGTTGGTCATATCAAGAGATGGCACGTCTATCCAGCCGATTATACCTTCAGGCGCACCTGCCTTTACTGCAGCCTCAAGCACAAGCTTTGCGGCGGCAATAGTGCTGTTTTTTGCTCTCGGATGGGGAGAAATAATAATAGCGTTTCTGGTTTTAAGAGCTAAAAGACACTTAAAAATCGCTGTTGAAGTAGGATTAGTGGTAGGGATAACTGCGGCAATAACGCCAATAGGCTCAGCTATCTTTTTAGTCCCAAAAGCCTTATCTTCCTCAATTACACCACAGGTTTTTGTATCCTTGTAAGCATTATAAATATATTCAGATGCATAGTTATTTTTAATAACCTTATCTTCTACAACACCCATACCTGTTTCCTCAACCGCCATTTTAGCCAGAGGAATACGCGCCTTATTTGCAGCCGACGCTGCGGCAAGGAAAATTTTATCAACCTGCTCCTGTGTATAGGTAGCAAATACCTTCTGCGCTTTTCTTGTGCGTTTTATGGCTTCGCTAAGCTTTTCTACACTGTCTACTATAAAAATATTTTCTTTTTCCATAACTTACCTCCTGAGTAGACTTTTTCTTTGTTATCATTTTAACAATACCTTTTAAATTTGTGAATTCTTAAAATAGATAAACAGGGTTATCAAAATTGATAACCCTGTTTCCGTTATATAAATTTTTTCTTAGCCTTTATAAGCTCACTGATAAACTGCTTATCAAGAGAAGAAAGCTTGTAGCCTTTTTTGTAAATAAATACGTCTTTGTATATTCTTTTGTTTTCGTAGCATTTTCTCTGCACAAGGGAGTATCGGTCAAGAAGCTCCTGCGGTACGGGAGATACCCACATAAAAGTGTCTGTATTCTGAGAGAGCAGTTCAAACTGACTTGCTCTCTCAAAGACGAAAATACGTCTTTTTATATCGTCTGACAGTTCTTCCTTAACAACCTTAGCCATTGGCATAAGCGGTACGTAGGGGTCGGCGTGAGCGATTTCAACGAGTCCTGACAAATCCTTTAACGTTATACTGTCTTTTTTGGCAAGAGGACTGTCCTTACTCATAATAAGAGAATATGTAAACTCTGTCACAAGGTCATAGCAAAAGCCTTTTTCTTCAAGCATTGCCTTGAAATATTTATCGTAGTTTTCTGCATAGCGTATAATTCCAAGCTTATAATCGTGGTTTATCATATTGTGGATTGTACGCTGTGAGTTGGTTTCTTTATAGAATATTTCTGCGGCATCGTCCGAAAGACTTTTTGAAAATTTGGCAAAAGCGTGAGAGATATAACAGGCTCTGGGAACAGAAATAGAGAATTTCTGCTTTTTTGGTGAGCCGTTTTTATAAAACCTTTCAACCTCGTCAATCTGACCTAAAATTCCCTTAGCAAAGTTAAGAAGCTCCTCACCCTCAGCAGTAACCACCATTCCCTTTGGTGTTCTGTCAAATATGGTAATTCCAAGGTCTGCTTCAAGTTCTTTTATAGAACGGCTGACATTTGGTGCCGCTATCATAAGATTTTCAGAGGCTTTACTTAAAGAGCCTGATTTAGCCACCTCAAGAGCGTGTTTTAAATGTAATAAATTCAAAGTACCACCGCCTGAACAAAGTTGTGTATCTGTATTTTAACAGTTTTTATAATATACCGCAATATTTCCGACCTGCATTTTAGTAATCATTATAGCAGAAAAGCGTTTATAAATCAAGGCAAAGGGGAACATACAAGTATTTTGAATTTTTGAGCTATGTGTTTGAACCCCTACATATTAAATCAACGGCTTTGCCGTGTTGATGATATGCCATTGCTTTCGCAATGGATAAAAAAATAGACTTGCTTTTGCAAGTCTATTTTTTGGCGCGCTTGAACGGATTCGAACCGCCGACACCTGCCGTCGGAGGACAGTGCTCTATCCAACTGAGCTACAAGCGCATATACAATTTGCCAATATTATAACAGATTAAAAAGCAAATTTCAATTATATATTGACAACTTTAAATATTATCTTCCCTATTTGCAAAAAAACACTTGATTTTTTCTTTTGCATCTGTTATAATTGCCTTTGCTAATGTAGAAATTGCTATTGCAAAAATTTAGAAGGAGGTGCTTAACATATGGCTAAATGTGATATCTGCAGCAAGGAAATAACCTTCGGCATCAAGGTTTCTCACTCCCACAGACGTACCAATCGTACTTGGAAGCCCAATGTTAAGAGAGTAAAGGCTATCGTTGACGGTTCTCCGCGTCGTATTTACGCATGCACCCGTTGTTTGCGTTCCGGAAAGGTCACACGCGCAATCTAAAAGGTTAATTCTTTCAAGATTAGAATTTAGAGCAATCCGTAAGGATTGCTCTTTTTCTTTTTAATCACAGTATTTTTTTAGCTTTTTATAGGTCTTTTTCCATATAACAGCCTGACAGGCAAGGGTTATAGTCCAGCTTATAGCATAGCTCATAAACAAACAGAAGTACTGCATATAAACGTCATCAACCACGTTTCTTATAAAGGGAAATATTATCCATATCCACAAAAGTCTTATACCGCATACGCCGAATACCGACACAAGCATTGGAGACAGCGAGGTACCCATTCCCCGTATACAGCCCACCGTAACGTCCATAAGTCCGCAAATAAAATACGGAGCTCCCAAAACTGCAAGATGTATAAGACCGAATTTAATTGCCTCAGGAGTATCGGTATAAAAACCTATGAGCGTTTTGCCCAGACCCACGATAGTAAGTGATAAAGAAGCGCCTGTAATAAACACTATAATATTAAGCAGTCTTGTGAGTTTTCTAATCTGCTCAATTTTTTTGGCGCCTGTATTCTGTCCTATAAAGGTAGTTGCGGCGTGATGTATGGAATTCATAGGTATATAAATAAAACCTGCTACACTTGAAGCCGCCGCGCTTCCTGCCATAGCAAGAGGGCCGAAGGTATTTATGGTTGACTGTAAAATTACGTTTGATACCGAAAATATCATACCCTGAAGCCCTGCAGGAATACCGATATAAAGTATTTTCGTTAGCTGTCTTTTGTTAATACAAAGCTGTCTTATATGCAGTTTACAGTCGTTATCCTGTTTTCTCATATAAACTACAACAAGAACGGCTGAAACAGCCTGTGAAATTATCGTAGCGAGTGCTACACCTGCAACACTCATATTAAGAGCTGCAACGAAAACTATATTAAGTCCAACATTAAGCACACCCGATATACAAAGAAAAACAAGAGGACGGGTTGTATCACCTACCGCGCGTAAAACAGAGCTGCCGAAATTGTAAACCAACACAACAGGCAGACCGAGAAAATAAATTTTTGTATATAGAACGGCAAGTGGTAAAACCTCAGGCGGAGTAGACATAATGTTTAAAAGACCGTCTGCAAAAAAGAAACCGAAAACTCCAAGAGCTACACCGAGAATAACGGCAACGAGCATTGCAGTGTGTACCGTTTGCTTTACCGATTTACTGTCCTTTGCGCCTATATGCTGCGCAACGATAACACCTGCGCCGTTACTCAGTCCCATAGCCAACGCCACAATAGCGTTTATCAGCGATGAAGTAGAGCCAACTGCCGATACGGCATTATCACCGTCAAGCGAAAACTGTCCGACTACAATGGTATCCGCCGCATTAAAGAAAATTTGAAGTAATCCCGATATGATAATAGGAACAGCAAATAATATAATCTTTTTTACAAACGGTCCCGTTGTCATATCAAGAGTTTTTGCTTTAGTCATTTTTATAACCTCTGATAAAAATGACAGCCATCAAAAAGTATGGCTGTCCCTGATAAATTAAAATTTAATTGCACCTGCAAGGAACAACTTTAACATTGCTAAATCGTCAGTGCTGACTTTACCGTCTTTATTTACGTCAGCAAATTTGTTGATTTCCACCGTATGAGAGCCTGAAAGGAAAAGCTTTTCTATTGCCAGGTCGCTTGTGCTGACTTCTCCGTCACCGTTAGCGTCACCTAACAATTCTACATTGCTCAAAGCAGGTATGGTCTGAGTTTCTACAACTTCGGCGCAGAAGAAACAGTATTTAACCTTCTCTCCGTCTTCAGTAGCCGTAGGCTCCTTAATAACCTCCCAATCGGTTGAAAGGTGAACGATTTCTACGCCTAAAGTATAGGAACCCTCTACGACGTTTTCGAAAAGGTCATCAGCACTTGCCAAATAAGTAATAGTTTTGCCATTCATATTAAGACCGTAATAAACTTTACCTTCGGGTTTGTCAATAGGAAGCTTTTTAAATACGTTATGATGGCTGTCGTATACGTATATATTGCTTTCGTCATTAAAGAAAAGATGACCGTTATATTCAAACATACCTGCAAAATATGTGCCCTGAACCTTATTGCCGTTCATCCAGCCGTAAAATCCCCACTGTTCAACGTAATAACCGATTTCCATAAGTCTTTCGGTATTTTTAAAATCTTTAGTGCGCATAAAACCGCCTGCGTCCTTACTGTTATCAAGATAATACCAGTAATCGCCCACCTTGTGTACGGCAGTAGTAGCAGTTCTCCAGGAATCGTTGCCTTTAAACTCGCCGCAAGTTATTCCGTCTACCGCAGGAATATAAAAATCGTCATGCTTACCGTCTGCAATAATTTCGCTGTCTGAAAGCAAAAACTTATTGTGTCTTACCTCACCCACATAATCATAATGATAGGTAGAATCTAAAATCGGGTCGTCGTAGGTAGCGTCAACGTGATACCAGTTGCCGTCAATCTGCACTACGTTCCAGCCGTGATTATCGGTTTCGCTCATTACGTAATACGCATTCATACCAAGACGGTGCATAATATAAATAAATGTATATGCATAGCTCTGACAAACGCCTCTTTTATCTTTCAAAAAGCCAACTATATCGTGATTTTCTGTTCCCGGTTGCTCAAAAAGGTCGTAATCATACATAAAGCTTACGTCAATCCAGTCGTGTACAAACAGAGCTTTTTCCATTTCGCTCCAGTCTTTTCCTATTTTATTTATCACCTTGTCGGTTTCACTTTCCATAAAGGAACGCTCTTCAAGCATTTGCTCCTTCGTTCTGTCGTAAGCGAAATTCAAGGTTTTTACGTAACCCTGAGAATCAACTCGTCCACCCGTAATACCTGCGAAATAATAATATTCAGGATATTGATAAAAGACGTAATCTATAAAATTCTGAACTTCCTCTACAGGCGCATTGAAGTCTGACAAAACCACTTCCTCTTTCATATTATGAACAGCGCTTAAAATACATTCCTGATAGGTTTCGGTTTTATCATCAGCAAAAGAAACAACAGAAAAGGTGCCAAGCAAAATAACCAGACTCAATATAAATGCAAGAATTTTTTTCAAATTTAGTCATCTCCATCTAAACGTTTTTATAATACACCTTATATATATTACTTTAATTTCCAAGCACTGTCAACCTCTGCAAAATTTTTCTATAAAAATATCCTATAGGGTAAAATTAAACCCTATAGGATACAGTAATGTTGAACAAAAATCAGTTTTCTTTAGCTACGTAAGCAAGAAGTCCGCCTGCCTTAAGTATAGCCTTTTGTCTATCAGTAAAGGAACAGCTAAGGGCGATTTTCTCTCCTGTATTTTTATTTACAAGTGTCATTTCGCCTTTGTCCATACCGTTATATATATTTTCAAGGCTCAGCATATCACCCTGCGTCAGCTTTTCATAATCATCGGCATTTTTAAGGGTAACAGGCATAATACCCGCATTGATAAGGTTAGCAATATGAATTCTTGCAAAGCTCTTTGCTATTACAACTCTTACTCCAAGATACATAGGAACAAGCGCGGCGTGTTCACGGGATGAGCCCTGACCGTAGTTTGAACCGCCGAGAATAAAGCTTTCCCCTGCCGCCTTTGCGCGTTCTGGGAACGTGGTATCGCACACGCCAAAGCAGAACTGACTTAAATGCGGTATATTGGAACGATATGGAAGAATTTTAGCTCCCGCAGGCATAATATGGTCGGTGGTAATATTATCTCCTACCTTCAAAACAAGCTCTGCAGTAAGGCTGTCGTTCTGAGGACGGGCATCAGGGAATTTTTTAATGTTAGGACCTCTCAGCACTTCAATATTCTTTGCCTCGTCAGGCGTTGCAGGTTCAATAACGGCAGAATCGTTAATAAGGAAGCTTTCGGGCATAGTAACCTTTATTTCCTCGCCCATAAGTCTTGGGTCGGTAATCTCACCTGTAAGAGCTGCGGCAACGGCAGTTTCAGGGGAAACGAGATAAACCTGTCCGTCGGCAGTACCGCTTCTGCCCTCGAAATTACGGTTGAAGGTACGAAGTGATACACCTGCCGAATTAGGTGAAAAGCCCATACCGATACAGGGACCGCAGGCACATTCAAGCACTCTTGCGCCTGAAGCTATAATATCAGACAGAGCGCCGCAGTCAGCAAGCATAGTAAGTACCTGTTTGCTTCCGGGTGAAACAGAAAGACTGACACTATCCTTAATTGTTTTACCCTTTAGCATAGCAGCTACCTTTAACATATCCAAAAGGGAAGAATTTGTACAGGAGCCAATACATACCTGGTCAACCTTTGTACCCTTAAGAGAGGATACCTTGACAATATTATCAGGGCTGTGAGGACAGGCAATAAGAGGCTCAAGCTCACTTAAATTAATATCAATGATTTTATCGTAAACAGCATCCTCGTCGCTTGAAAGAGGAATAAAATCTTCTTCTCTGCCCTGTTTTTTCAGGAATTCTCTGGTAATCTCGTCAGACGGGAAAATAGAGGTAGTAGCGCCAAGCTCAGTACCCATATTAGTAATGGTAGCGCGTTCCGGAACAGAAAGAGTTTTTATACCCTCGCCGCCCCATTCAATAATAGCGCCTACGCCGCCTTTAACAGAGAGTATACGGAGGATTTCAAGGCTTACGTCCTTTGCTGTCACGTACGGATTGAGCTTTCCCGTAAGATTAACCTTATACATTTTAGGCATTGTAATGAAATATGCGCCGCCGCCCATAGCTACAGCAACGTCAAGACCGCCTGCGCCAAAGCTGAGCATACCTATACCGCCGCCTGTGGGGGTGTGGCTGTCAGAGCCGATAAGGGTTTTACCCGGCTTTCCGAAACGCTCCAGATGTACCTGATGGCAGATACCGTTACCTGGGCGGGAAAAATAGATGCCGTGCTTTTTGGCTACCGACTGAATATATCTGTGGTCGTCGGCATTTTCAAAGCCCGACTGTAGTGTGTTGTGGTCAATATAGGCGACGCTCTTTTCGGTTTTTACTCGGTCGATTCCCATAGTTTCAAACTCAAGATAAGCCATAGTACCCGTAGCATCCTGAGTAAGAGTCTGGTCTATTTTAAGAGAAATTTCACTTCCCTGCGTCATATCTCCGCTTCTCAAATGTTCTTTGATAATTTTCTGAGCAATAGTAAGTCCCATCATTAGTTCTCCTTGTTTATAATATGTTTATAGGCGTTTTTAACGTGCAAAGCCATTTTTTCCTTTGCTAATGCGCCGTCTCTTTTAATCAGAGCGTCAAGAATTGCCTTATGCTCCTCATAGGATTCTTTTGAACGGCTCACGTTCTCCACCGAGCTTTTACGGTATTTCTGTATTTTTTTGTGAAGTGGCATAAGGGTAGTGTAAAGAGCGTTACTGCCTGAATAACGGTAAATAAGATAATGAAATTCATTATCCACGCTCTTTATATGGTCTGCATCGTTTTTAGAGGAATAAAATTCCTGTAAATCAATAAGCTCTTTGAGCTTTTCAATCTCCTGGTCGGTTATACGAACCGCCGCCTTGTAAGCTGCAAGTCCCTCTATTTCACAGCGGATTTCATATATATCCCTAAGGTCGTCACGACTAATTCCCAAAACGGTACAGCCCCTCGTTCCCTCTTCAATAATATGCTCGTCTACAAGGCGCCTTAAAGCCTCTCTTACGGGGGTACGGCTGACACCTAATTCTTCACAAAGCTTTAACTCGGTGAGAATTTCGCCGCGCTCGTATTTTCCGCTTAATATATCAGATTCTATTTTTTCGTACACCTGGTCGGCAAGAGATACTGTTTTATGGTCTATCATATCAGTTACCTCTGTTTACAGTCTTTTGAATTTTCCGTTTGAAAATTCTTCGATTTTTTCTTCTATTTCTCCGTTAGACAGTGAAGTCTGTCTGCCGTCCTCGTATTCTTTGTCAATCCACTCTTTAAGTTTTAGAACTACCTCGTCCCGCTTGTCAACCTGTTCTTCACCTATAAGACGGTAATTTTCATTTATCCAGTACGCAATACCTGCAAGTCCTGAGGTTTTGCTGAGCATTACAGAAGGACGTCTACCAAGAATTTTTTCGGTATTAAAAATATTGTATATTTCCTCATCCTTAAGAAGACCGTCGGCATGAATACCTGCGCGGGTAACGTTAAAGTTTCTTCCCACAAAAGGAGTCATAGGCGGTATATCATAACCCATTTCATTCTTAAAATAATCGGCTATCTCGGTAATTGCAGTAGTATCCATTCCGTCAAGACTGCCTCTGAGGGACGCATATTCAATAACCATAGCCTCAAGAGGAATATTTCCCGTTCTCTCTCCTATACCAAGGAGTGAGCAGTTAACGGCACAGGCGCCGTACAGCCATGCGGTTGAAGCGTTGGTAACAGCTTTATAGAAATCGTTATGTCCGTGCCATTCAAGCATTTCACTGGGTACGTCGGAATAATGCTGAAGTCCGTATATTATACCCGGTACGCTTCGGGGAAGGGCAACCTCACTGAACGGTACGCCGTAGCCCATTGTATCACAGGCTCTGATTTTCACAGGTATACCTGCATCCTTAGACATCTTCATAAGCTCGTTTACAAAGGGTACCACGAAGCCGTAGAAGTCTGCCCTTGTTATATCTTCAAGATGGCATCTTGGCATAACACCTGCTTCAAAAGCAAGGGCAACGGCAGACAGATAATGGTCAAGAGCCTGTTTTCTTGTCATTTTAAGCTTTTTGAAAATATGATAGTCAGAACAGGATACAAGAATACCCGTTTCCCTTACTCCCAAATCCTTAACTAATTTAAAATCTTCCTTACTGGCTCTTATCCACGTAGTAATTTCAGGGAATTTCAGTCCTAATTCTCTGCACTTTTCAAGGGCCTCTCTGTCCTTTTTGCTATACACGAAAAACTCAGTCTGACGGATAATTCCGTAAGGACCGCCAAGCTTTGACATTAATTTATAAAGGTCAACAATCTGTTTAACGGTATACGGCTCTACCGACTGCTGTCCGTCACGAAGCGACGTATCGGTAATCCAAATTTCCTGAGGCATATTCATAGGCACTCTTCTGTGGTTAAACGCAATCTTAGGAACGTCCTCGTAATTATAAACGTTTCTGTAAAGATTAGGCTCGGCTACGTCCTGCAAAGAATATTTATAGCTTTTAAGCTCAAGTAAATTACTTTTTGGTGAAATTTCAAGCATAGTATCCACTCACTTTCGTATTAATGTATACAATTATACCGTAACACATTTTTCATGTCAACAAAAAAATTCCGATTTTGAAAATTTTTTGCAAATTTCCTTTGTTTTTCTTCATTGACAAAGAAGTATCTATATTTTATACTGAAAATGTACTATACTACGACGCACAGTCGAGGAGGTTATTTATGGAAAAGAAAATACTAAATACATGGGACCCTATAAAATGTTCCTGTATAGACAACCGCGTAGAAGTTGACGTATGGGGAAGAAAATACGTAACCGAAAATAACGTACTTTTTTCTTCTGTAAACGTACTTGACGATGAAATTCTTTCTGCTCCCATAAGAGTCGTTGCAAAAGCAGACGGCAATGACTGCCAGTGGACAGAAATCGAGAACTTTGTTCTTAGCAAGGACGATGAAAAGGCTGTTATCTGCTCAAGTATGCGCAGTGAAACTATTACGGTAGACGTTGTTTCCACCATTGAGTTTGACGGCTATACCAACATTGTTCTTTCGGCTATGCCCCGTACCCATACTCTTTACGAGGATAAAGCTTACGGAAGTCAAAAGCCTTGTAATTGGGAGCTTGAAAAACTGTGGGTAGAAATTCCGCTTAAAAAGGAGTATGCTAAAAATTTCCATTACTTCCCAAATAGAGCAGGTAGCCCTACTCCAAGCTTTGAGGGTAAATCCATTCCCGAAAACAGAGTTGCCTCCAGCCGTGAAATTCCTTCCTCTATGGCTATGCACTTTATGCCTATTCTTTACGTAGGTGATGAAACAAGAGGCTTCTGCTTTGCTGCTGACCATAACAAAAACTGGCAGCCCGAAAATCCTCACAGAGCTATGGAAATAATCGACGGCGAGGAAGAGGTAATCGTAAGACTTCACCTTACCGACAGCTATCCTAACTTATGGTGCCGTCCCAACGGTTCTCACAGAAGAGCCACCGCGCATCCTCTTACCTATAACTTTAACTTCCAGTTCACCCCTGTAAAGCCTTTCCCTGAAAATCCATATAAGGAAAAGATTTTACATATCGACTGCTTCAACGGTAAAATTCCCATTGAATACAATGACTACCTTGCAGGTGAAGTAGTTGAAGGCAGCGGTGAAAACTGCTATGACAGAATGAAGCGTCTGGGCGTTACCACCCTTATTCTCCACGAAAAATGGAATCCCGTACAGAACTGCTGGATAATCGGCGAGGACACTACAAAGAGAACCAGTGAAATCGTTAAAGAATGCCACAGCAGAGGTATTAAGGTTATTCCCTACTTTGGTTATGAGATTTCTACTCTTTCTCCTTACTGGGCAACAAAAAGCGACGAGTGGATTCATATGGAAGCGCCCAATACCATCAAGGATTTCTCATGGTACAGAAAGCCAAATCAGCGCGCTCGTCACTGCTGTTCTTCAAGCCAGTTTAACGAGTATCTACTTGAGGGAATTAAAAAGGTAATCACCGATTTTGATTTCGACGGTCTTTATATTGATACCTTCTGTATTCCATTCGGTTGCTTTAATACCAAGCACGGCTGTAGCTTTGTTGACCCGTTCGGTGAAACTCAGCCTACCTATTCAATAAGCAGAGTAAGAGAATTCTGCAGAAGTATTTATGAGTTCTTTGAGGAACGCGGCGGTATGTTTAATCCTCACGTAAGTAGCTGTTGTAATATTCCTGCTTACTCATTCTGCCATATGAACTGGGACGGCGAAGACGTACAGTGGTTTATCGCTAATCAGGGTGAGGACAGCATTGACTCTATGACTCCTGACTATATCAGAACAGAGTATATCGGAAGAAACTTCGGTCTTAACCATGAGCTTATCGCTTACACCTTTGACAACTGGAGCTTTGAGGATTCTATGACCGTAGCCCTTGTTCACGGAATTCTCCCCCGTCCTAATATCATTACCGAGCCTCTTGAGCTTATGTCTCCTATCTGGAAGGCTATTGATGATTTCGGTATTGAGGGCAGTGAGTTCAAGCCCTACTGGCTTACCAAGGTTGACTGCGGTAGCGAAAAAACACAGCTGACGTATTATGAAAAGGAAGGCAAACGTCTTGCGTTCATTTCAAATATGAGCAACGTTGATAACAACTCTATCGACTTTAAGCTTAGCGAAAACCAAAAGGTTTACGATGCTCTTACAGGAGAAGCAATCGCTATGCCTATGTCACTGAAAGCAAGAAAACACAAGGTTCTTCTTATAAATGATTAATGAATTCGAAAAAAACAATAGTATTACCATAGCTAGAGAATATCTCCTACCAAAAAATATTGTATTAGAAAATTGTGTTGCGGATAGCAGTTACCTTTTAGAAAAGAAACCACTCACACCCTTATTTACCGATAACAAAATCATAACCTTTAAAGACAAAGGTGCTTTTGTAGTTCTTGACTTTGGAAAAGAACTTTGTGGCGGTGCCCGTATTATCACAGGTGCGTGTAGTTCAAACACACTTGTGCATCTCGTTTTCGGTGAATCTTTAAGCGAGGCTTTATCTGATGTTAACGTTGCCAGTTCTACAAATGACCATTCACCAAGAGATTTTTGTGTACCACTTTCTTCTATGTCTGACCTTTGTTATGGTAAAACAGGTTTCCGTTTTTTAAAAATAGAACTTATAAGTGACGGCTTTGTTAATATACAAAGTATTTTAGCAGAAAGCATTTTGCCTGTTTTCGACAACGAGAATATTCCGCAAACATCGGATAAACTGTTACAGGACATCATTGATACCGCCGCTTACACAGTTAAGCTCTGCTTTCAGCAAGGCTATATCTTTGATGGCATAAAACGCGATAGACTTGTTTGGGCTGGTGACCTTCATCCCGAAATTTTAACCTCCCTTTATCTCTTCGGTGATACCCCAAATATAAAAAATTCTCTTGATTTTTTAAAGGGTTGCACACCGCAAAACAGATGGATAAACAACATTCCATCTTATTCTGCTTGGTGGATAATCTGTCTTTGCGATTACTGCCGTTTTACTGATAATAAGGAATATTTTGAAGAAAACGCTTCTTATGCCGAAACTATTTTTGAAAATCTGAACAATAGCACAGATGAAACAGGAAAAATGAAATTTGAGCACTGTGTTATGGAGTTTTTTGCCGATTGGCAGACCTACGGAACAGATGAGGCAGAAATTGGTGTTGCCGCAATAATTATGATAGCAGCTCAAAAATTCCTGCAGTTTAAAGAGAATAAACATTGTACCGCGATTTTGGAAAAACTCAAGGTGTATCTATTGGCTGATACCACCTTTAAGCAAATTCGTGCTTTGCAGATACTTGCAGGCAGAAGAGACGTAGGCGATGCTCAAATGTTGCAAAAGGACGGTGCAGTTGGTTATTCAACCTTTATGTCATATTATATTTTAAAAGCAACTGCTATATCAGGCGGTAAAAACACCATAGAAATTATAAAAGAATACTATGGAGCTATGCTTAAACTTGGCGCTACTACCTTCTGGGAGGATTTCGATATCAACTGGCTTAAAAATGGTGGTAGAATTGATATGCCTCTAAATGAAGGACAAATAGACGTACATAAAACATACGGTAGAGAGTGCTATACTGGACTACGTCATTCACTGTGCCACGGATGGTCAAGCGGTGTTCTTGCTTTTATTGTTGAGGAACTTATAAATACCTAATTGGAGTTATTTTATGACAGGAAAAATATTCGATATACAGCACGGCTCGTTTGTCGACGGACCGGGAATCAGAACGACAGTCTTTTTCAAGGGCTGTAATCTTAAATGTGCTTGGTGCCATAATCCTGAAAGCCAGAGTTTTGATACTCAAATGCTGTTTTATAAAGACAAATGTACAGGCTGTGGAAAATGCAAAGAATTATGTGAGCATAACGAGTGTGTGTTTTGTGGGAAATGCACTCTTTACTGCCCTGTTGACGCCCGTCAGATATGCGGTAAGGATTATACCGTAAAAGAGGTTATAGAAGATATCGTTAAGGATAAAATATTTTATGACAACTCAGATGGCGGCGTAACCTTTTCAGGCGGAGAATGTATGCTTCAGACCGATTTCCTTTTTGAGCTTTTAAAAGCCTCTAAAGAGAACGGTATACATACTGCAGTTGATACAGCGGGTCACGTGAAATGGGAGTTTTTTGAAAAGGTTCTACCCTATACCGATATGTTCCTTTACGATTTTAAATGTTTTGACGGTGAAAAACACAAAAAATACGTTGGCGTAGATAACGCTCTTATTTTAGAAAACCTAAAAAAACTACTTAAAACAGATAAAACCCTATGGATAAGAATCCCTGTTATAAAAGATGTTAATGACAGCCTAGAGGAAATGACTAAAATAAAAGAATTTTTTGAGCAGAACGGCAAACCTCAAAAAATTGAGCTTCTTCCATATCACGCCATGGGTGAAAACAAATACAGAGCTATTGGAAAAGAACCTGTAATTTTCAAAGTGCCTGATGACCAAAGAATGAAAGAACTAAAAAAAATATTCGAATAATACAAATACAAAAACAGATAGCTTCAAAACTATCTGTTTTTGTGTTATAATATAATAAACTCAACCAACGGTATGTAGACTTCCCCTTGTTTTCAGAATAAAATAATTACAAAGGAGGCGACAGGATGAACCAGAAAAAAATCGGAAATTTTATAGCAGAGCGCAGAAAAGCAGAAAAACTGACGCAAATGCAACTGGCAGAAAAACTAAACATCACTGACCGCGCAGTATCTAAATGGGAACGCGGCAAATCTCTGCCCGATTCCTCTATAATGCTCAGTCTTTGTGACATTCTTAAAATCAGCGTTAACGATTTACTCAACGGGGAGGTTGTAGGTATGGAAAATTATAACAAAGAATTGGAAAACAGATTGCTTGATGTGATAAAAGAAAAAGAGCAAAGCGATAAACGGCTACTTGCTATTGAATGGGTCGTAGGAATCCTGTCTATAATAGTTCTGCTTATACCGATTATAATCGGCTCACTTATGGAAATTGAAGAATGGAAAAGAACCATCATTGTTTTTTCAGGCTTTATCCCTTGCTTTGCAGGACTGCTCTTTGCTCTCAAAATCGAACAGGTAGCAGGATACTATAAGTGCAAGAAATGCGGATACCGCTATGTTCCTACCTTTAAGGCTGTTAATTTATCAATGCATATGGGCAGAACAAGATACCTCAGATGCCCTCACTGTAAACAAAAAAGCTGGAGTAAAAAGGTAATATCAAAAGAATGAAAATAAGCTATCTCTAATGAGATAGCTTATTTTTTTATCGTTTTGGACAGTTCTTATCAAAAGAAGGATTACATGCATAAAAATTCTTGCTGTCCAGTTTGTCTGCTGTAAGTCTTAAAGCTTCACCTGAACAACAATGGTGAAATGCTTTTGCGACGTCTTCTATTTTATATTTTCCACTTGATTTCAATGCTTTCTTTTGAGGCGGTTATGCGCTCTATCAAGCAGTCAACCACCGTGATTTTGTCGCTCACCGACAGTTCATCCCAATGCTCAAAATATCCGCTGATTTCTCCCACATCATCTATGCGGTCATTATCTAACGATACAATCTCGGCGCCAAGTTCTTTCTTTTCAGCGTCAAGCTCGGAAATGCGGTTATTTATGTACTGCATTACTGTGTCATTTGCCGCAGAGATTTTTTCGAGCAAAGAGGATATTTCTTTGTCAATCTCTTCTATACGTGTTTTTAGTTTTACTACTTGCAGGTTACAGCCGTCCTGCTTTTTCTTTGACAGTGTTTGAAACTCCGCTAATTTCTTCTGCATTTCTTTGAATACAATGTCATCCACAACATCAGCATCCAATGAACCAAAATGGCAACCACCGGCGTGATATTTGTTTGTGCAGAGATAATAACGGTTATCGGACTTAGTTTTACATTTATAAATCTTAGCGGTTAAAGCATATCCACAGTTAGCGCATTTAATCTTACCCGCAAGCCAGGTTGCTTTTGCCTTGATAGGCCGTGCAACGCTTTGGTTGTTTAAGCACTTGGAACGGCATTTAATCCACGTTGCCGAATCAACAAGCCCCTCGTGGGGAGCCAAAACCAATGTGTGTCCTACTAAAGATATGGTTTTTCGTTTAAGATTGTCGCCCGAATAAAGATACGCTCCGTTTATACCGATAAAATCACCTGGGTTATTGACAATGTTTGTGCCTTGCGCTTTAAAAAATTCATAAAGCTGATAGTCGGCTTTTACATACGCAGGGTTGATTACCACATCACGCAAACGGCTTCTATTAAAGAGCTTGCCGTCACGCTTTCGTATGCCGTGCTCTTCCAAGTAACGCATAACATCGCCGAACGAGGTTTGAGGCTTTGAATACATTGAAAATATCAATCGAATAACCTCTGCTTCTTCCTCAATGGGCTTATACATTTTTGTTCGTATTCCGTCTATGGTTGTTTCAACCAGTTCAAATCCGAACGGTACTCTGCCACCCATATAAAACCCACGTTTGCTTCGTGATGAATATGCATCAATAACACGTTGTTGAATGGTCTCACGCTCAAGCTGTGCGAAAATCATAACAATCATCAGCATAGCCTTGCCAATAGGTGTTGAGGTGTCGAATTTCTCCATTGTGCTGACAAAGTCAACCTTGTTCTTTTGAAACACTTCAATTAAATTAGCAAAATCGAGCACCGAACGACTGATACGATCAAGACGATAAACGATAACACGGTTTACTTTACCTGCCTCAATATCACGCAACAGGTCTTGAAACGCAGGGCGGTCTATGTTTTTGCCACTATAACCCTTGTCGGTATAAACTTTATAACTTTCTCCTGTCACTTCCTTTTTGCAAAACTCGATTTGACTTTCAACAGATATGCTGTCTATCCTGTCAACCGATTGTCTTGCATAAATTGCGTCAAAAAGATTCAATTTTTACTCCCTTCTTCGCAAAAAGAAGCGGAGCTGCTGACATATATATTATACCATAACAGCCCTTTTTCTTCAAGGTTTACGGGACATATATTTATAAAAAACATCATATAATTTTGCTTCTATTTGTAGTTTTACTTCTCTTTTTTCGTCCACAGAAAATTGAGGAGTTAAATTTGTAATCGATACGATTTTGTTGCCGATTTTCTGCTCCCAAGACTGTGCGACATATTTTACCATGCAGTCCGTCTCCTTCCTTTTGCGAGTATTTTTCTTTTATTAAAATATGATTTGCGTCTTGTCCTCTATACCAAAACGCGTTTGTTTCGAATTCTTTCTTAAAAGTCAGGCATCGTGGAGAGACGGTACCTGACTCATACTTCCCAAGTCATATGAAAATCAAAGATTTTCGTATATAAATTAAATAGCTCCTTCATCTATGAATAATCAACGTTATTGTTTGCGCTTTCTTACAGGCTTTTCTGCAAGATAGGTGTTCGTAATATCCGGTCTGTGATGTCCAAGTGCTTCGCTTGCCTTGTGTTTCGGCTTGTAAAAACCGTCGTCTTTTAATCTCTTATATTCATTCTGTGCGTAATAATAACGAAGTCCGTGCCAAGTTAAAACATCCTTTTTCGGTTTTTCACCGGGCTTTGTCTGTTCGGTGCGGTTTTGCACCGTAAACTTATCTCTGTGGGCAGTCATCCAATTTTCTAAAGATTCCTTTTCGTGTTTCACGCCGCCTTTACCGTTAGGACTAATAATATACTCCATTGACTGCAGCTTGTTTTTCTTTGCAAAGTTATATAGTTCTATTAGAAGTTCTTTCTGCTCTTTCGTTACAACGGGTATCGCACGGCGCTGACCGCCTTTGCCTTTAACTGTAAGTTCATCGTAGCGTAATGCACGTTCTATGCAGTCAAGACGAATACGGCAGCACTCAATACGTCTAAGCCCAAAGTTTGCACCAAGCTTAATACTGAAATATACATCCATTCTGCCGTGCTTTTGGGAGAGTACCAATCCGCCCGCAATTTCTTCTTTGAGCCACGCTCTGTCTTCTTTTCCAAGTCTGCGCTTATCTAACCCTAACGACTCATTATCAGGCAGACGGTTCTTGCCGCCCATAATCTCGTAATAAAAGCGGATACCCGACAGTCTTGCTCTCATAGTAGTGGGTGCAAGGCTTTTTTGTTTCATATCTTCAACATAAGCGCGAAGGTGTTTACCCGAGATATTAACGAATTTCTGACCGTTAAAGTTTTTAGCATAAAAGCTTCCCATCATCTTGGCGTACTTATAATAGTCGTTCTGAGTTACAAAGCTCTTGGTATTATTACACTTGTACGCCTTATTCAGTTGATCAAATATCTGATCTTCGTTTGTTCTCTTTTTATCAGCCATTACCTTTCTCCTTTCTTCAAAAATTTTTGGTACACAACTCTGCTCTCCCAGAACCTTGCACCTGTATCTAAAATTTCGTTCACAGCTTTTATAGGGGAATAAAATTTGTGTACGAAAATTTTATTCTTTATGTATCTTCTTCGCCTAGGAATTTATTGACGAAATTTATTACTCAAAAAATTTTGGCTCACATAGGCCGATTCACAGCCTATGTGAGCCGGCTTACAAAAACGATAGTCATCTTTTCCGTCGTCATCAAAAAACGAAAGTTATTATATGTTTAGAGGTTAGCCGCAGGCGTGAAAAAACCTAAAACTATTCTTTAATTGCTCTTAAAAAATAATTTCAAAATGTAAATCATTCATCATCGAAAAATGATGTTGTCAAGGCGTAAGGATATAGTTATCCCATTGGTATTCAGGTAGTGTTTCTTTTTGATTCTTTTATACTGTTTTGTCTTAGCGCCTTGACAACAGGCTCCACTCGAATCCGAGTGCAACAGTTTCTTTATGACCTTCAGTCCTAAAGAAACTGTTGCACTCCCATAAAAGAGAGTCATCATCATTCCTTAAAGACAGTCATTTTAAACGTGAATCATATCGAAATTAATATCATTATTAAATTGTTCCCATAAGGGTGAGTACAACGGAACCTCGTACCCAACACAGAAAATTAAATATAAAAAATAATGAGGTTCCTTATGTGCGTTCTCTTGAAACAAGAGTGCAAATAAATTACTGCACAATGCCGAATATAGTCCCATTCATCGAACGGTCAATATGCAATCCCTCAACCACAGATTGTCCGGCAGGGCTTTTCATACGATTAAAAGCTACCAAAAACATTCGGATCTAAGACTAAAAGCCGTCAACTTTCCGTCATTGCTGATACAAGCATTTTCTGCAATCGAAGCTGATGTCCGTCTCGTCTATGCAGGCTACGCACTTATTTTCGTTCACAGAATGCCATAAGTGAAAGCAGTTCTGTATATTGCACTTCGCTTCTTTCGCCCACTGTGCTCAAGTGGTTTTGTCACACTGTTACCTCAGGTCTGCCGTGTGCGCAGGTTCGCAGTCGAACAATCCTTACTTCGTAACGGCTCTGCTATCCGCACTTTTTAGTTCACATCGCCTTTGTGAAGGGCTTTGTATATCACGACTTTTCCTACTTACCTTCTTCAGACCACCGCGTGAAAGTGGGTTCTGATTTTTTGCGGAAATCATAAAACCGGGCACCGTAATAGGTCCAATGCCTATCTACCTCATTTATCACTATGTCCGCTGCCGTAACTGTGATAGCTCTTTAATTCCAAGTTTCCTGTTATGTTGGTTATGCGGATAATCAGCCTTAGAGCATCGGCTGATGAAGTTTAACCCAACTTCAATGGTTTTCTGCTAGTGATTTTCAGTCCGTCGCAGAACTCAGACTTTAGCACTCGGCACCAAACCTTTGGTGCAACTAGCTTCCATTATCAAATACAATCATTTTGAACCACCTTCCTTTATGCGTTTATTTTGAACCCGTCACTTAGCGGAGAACAAAACACAAAAGAAGGCAAAAAGATAACAAAAAAGCACCTAACCCTCAAGGTTAAGTGCTAACTTGCAGTCCTTTTGCCTTTGCCCTATACGCAGGAGCAAAGCATAACAAACAAGCGCAATTAACCCTTTGGGAACATTGCATTTTTCGTTATCTTTCGAATACACTCCTGCTTTATTTTAAAAGTAGCATAGTCAGTTTAACACGCAGATTTTTTATCGTCAATAGATTTGCCCGATGTGTTGTTTGACAAACGATACACCGCAACTTTTACTTGGTAATATTTAAAAAATCCCATATTGAGCAATCAAAATATGCTGCCATTTCAAACAAAGATATAGTTGACGGATCAATTCTTCGGCTGAGAACATCGTGAATATATCCAGGGGATTTGCCAAGTTCAATACTTAATTGCCGATAGGACATATTACGCTCGTCCAAAAGTTTATCCAACTTCTGTTGGAAAGCGTACCAATAATTTTCGTACTCTGTTCTGTCTAACATAGAAAAAACCTCTTTTACACAAAAAATTAAGAGCCGCGACTCCGCGACTCTTTGATAAAAATGTAAAAAAGGTTTTATTTGAGTTTCAAGAAAACTTAAATGGAGGGTCAAAAACATAAAAATCAGCGAATATTTGCTCTATTGGAACACTTTTTGAGCGCAAATAGAAAAAACACAGTTCTTTTTTTGATGAAAGAACTGTGTTTTTAGCTTTACTATTATTTATTATTTTCTTTCCTGCATTGTTCTACAGCTTGCAGAATTTGTTCTGTGGTTAGCTTGTTTCCAAATGGTTTTGCTTCTCGCTCTATTTTAGCACACTCGGCACATATCTGTCCTAGTCCAATTTCATAGTTCTCACGCCAATCAACTGGCATAGAAATAGGAACGCAGGTCAGTTTACCGCATATAACACAACGCTCAAATTCTTCTGTATTAGGGATGTTATTCACGCTTTCGGCCTCCTTTTTAGAACGTTGACAAAGTGTACCCCCCCCCGAAAAATTGGGAGGTTTTGGTAAATATTTTAAACTTCATTATTTATTCACTCGCCTCTCTGGTGGGTGCGCCTGTGATTTCTTGGGTAGGCTGGGTTTCTGTGCTTTCTGTTGTAACTGTTGTGTCAGTTGTCGCAGGTTCCGTTGTAGCAGGCTCGGTAACTGTGGGTTCGGTAACGGTTGAGGTAGATGGCTCGGTCGTACTATCGGTCGGCTCACTTGTTTCTGTTGACTCGGTGGTAGTCGATGTTGTATCGGATGGTTCCGTGCCGGTGGATGTGTCCGTTGTCAGAGTTGTCGTTGTTTCGCCTGCAGGCTCGGTTTCACCGGATGCGCCGTTTTCAGCACTTGGTGCCACACCGCCAACTATCAGCTTGATTTCTTCGCCGTCAATGATGTATCGCTCATCATTCTCACCGATTTCCTTGAAATCAGAATAAAAAGACGATGTACCCCAATGGGAACGGAAAGTAACAACGGTATTTGCGCCGGGCGTAAGTTTGAATGTAATAGTATAGGTGTTACCGTCACCGTCCCTACCAAGCTGCTGTGTATGGTATCTTGTTTCACAGTCTTCAGCGGTAACTATTACAAAGCCTGTCTGCGCTGTGCTACGCTCATTATGCTTCACCGTGATGGTATAAGACTTGTTAGCCTCCAATGAAGCATTGTGAGATTTATGGTCACTTGTGTTTGTTGTTATTGTTTCTACAACGGTTCCATCCTCAGCAGTAATTTGAACCGTAACGTCGGTATAGAAACTTGCTGCTTTTATCGTGTTGGAGCCGGAGGTGACATTGTAAGAAAAATAGGCGTATGCAGTAATGCTCATGGCTGCAAGGCAAAGAATTACAATGGTAATCAATGATGCCAATCGAATCAGCATTACTTTTTCACGTACTTTTCCGTGCTGGGGTATGTAGAAAAACTCGTTAAAAAGTTTTCTCACACTATCGTCCTCCTTTCAAAAATTCGCTGTGGTAATTTAGTCTGTAATTTGATCTGCTTTAACGGTAATGCCCAGTTCTACTTTAGGTACTGTGTCGCCACGATAGTTCGCAACATTACCAACTTCTTCGGGCATACGGACGATCAATGCGATATATTTAGTGCCTCCCGGTGCCAATTCAAAACTACCGCTTTTGTAGTATTTGTGGAGAGGTTCGTTAGCAATCTCTACCGCTGTGTTTCGGTTAGGAATACTGTTTTTCATTTCTTCTTCGGTATCAGCGGTCGCAAGGCCAAATTTCAAATATTCTTGCAACATAAAAGGCTGACCGAATACATTGGTTGCTTTGATACAACCATTGACATTAACTGCTGTATCGAACTTAAAGGGAACCGTGCCTTTGTTTTCTACTTTTAGATATACAACCTGCACGTAGCCTGGCTCATAAAGAGCTTCTTCGTCAAAGATTTTTGTCTTACTGTCAACCTCTTCCCATTTGCCATCAGTTAAACGATGGGATACCACCAAGTCGAATTCCGAAAAGTGGAAAATATTGTTGATTTCGGGAGAGGTATCAGTAAACCATGCCAGCGATGCGCCTGTGCCAAGGATTGCCCAAATAAGCAATGCACACAAGCTGAGGGCTAAGGCTATTCGTTTGTAGGGTGTTTTCTTTGCTTGGGTATTCACGCCTTATTCCTCCTTAATCAGCGCTGTACGGCGTTTTCTTCGTTCTCCTTATCCTTTTTACGCCAGAACAAAAGAATAATTAACATAGTAAGTGAACCGATCATGAGAGCAAACCATAATCCCATATGGGAATTATCGCCGGTCTGCGGCGGTTTGGGATCGCTCTCTTCAATAGGGAACTCTTCGATCATAAATTCCCAATCAAGATAACCTACATCGTTTTGAAATTCGTTATCTAATTCAACGGGCACAGTTAAGGTCACGTCTAAGTTAACCTCACCGCCCGAATAGAGAGTACCCAGGCATACCCAGCGGTCCAGCTGTGCGGTCTCATTCGCTTTGGCATCAAACATATATGCCATTTTGTTTTCTTCACTCTTGGAAACCTTTAATCCAAGCTGCGAAAGGAAATCTACAGAATCCTCATGCGCTCCGAGGGAGCGAATATAGATCTTTACCTTAACCTTGTTATCCGCATTATTTCTTACGGTGATTTGCTGCGTTAAGGTATCACCGGGCATAACGTCCTTAAAGTTTGGAAACAGATCTGTCAATGAATGATCGCTGCCGGGTTCAAATACAAAATTTCCTGCATTCCCACTGTAAGTCACCTTGCCATCTGCTGCATACACAGGCAGAACAGAGGACAGAGCAACGATCAAAACAACAATTAAAGTTATAATCTTTTTCATCTACACATCCTCCTTATTCTGCGGGCCAACCGGAGGCGGTATAGGTATTACCGTCGATAATAGGGTTATTTTCACTCTGTACGGCTTGAGCACTAACAGTAAGCGTCAATGTTTTGCCAATATAACTGTTGTCCACCTTGGAGCCGACAATCTCAACATGAGAGAACACGTCGGGAGTGGTTTCACCGGGATTAACTATGCCGGCATAGTAATACCAACCGTCGTGCAATACCCAATATTCCTTATTGATATTGAGTTTGAAGCAATCCTCAGAGGTAAGTTCCTGAGAATCTACACCATATACCATCTTCACACGAAGATAGAAGGGATGATTGCAATCGTTCTCGATACTGACCTTTTTGGAAACAACATCACCGGGAACGATATAAACGCCCTCTTTCGGAAATTCTTTTCCTTGGTCGGTCATTTCGTGGATAATAAATTGGATGTTACCGGAGGTCACAACATTGGTGGCTTTTCCGACAGTTGAGTAGTATGCAAGGGTTGACGTACTGATAAACGCCATAAGCGCTGCCACAAGAGCAACGACGAATATTTTAATCTTGATTTTGCCCAACATAATGTCCTCCTTTTACAAGATTTTGCCTTTCAGCAATCAAAAGACAAAAACTGCAAAGCAGCTTTAAAGTAATAAGTAATAGTGAATGGGTAATAAGTTAGGTGTGCCTTCGGCACGAATTTATATATCATCGGCTTTGCCGACACCTTACTTTTTCACTTTTACTTCTTACTTATTACCTCAAAATGCGGAGCATTTTTGCCCTTTGATTGCCGCCCATCCCACAAGGGGATAGGACGGACTTTAATAAATAAGAATTTTGTAAATATTACTGTTTTTTCCAGTCAGACCAGGTGTGATCGTAAACAAGCCCGTTGGTCTCCAGGACGTAAGTTGCATCGCTACATTCAACCTTTGATCCATCATCAAGACCGCTATCCCAGTCAGAATCCGAATTTGCACCACCACAAGCAGCCTGCCATTCGGCCCAAGTACCGGCATATTTTATCGTAACTTTTTTCGATATAAACACTCCGAAACTGGAAGAGAATGCATTCGCACCGATATTTGTAACGGAAGTAGGAACTTCAACGTAATTCAAGCCTGCAGTTCCTGCGAAAGCTTTACTACCAATTTCTTTAACGCCTTCTTCAATTATTATGGTATTAATACCGCCACCAAATAAACCATTAACCAAATCACTTGAAAGGTCTGTGATAGTTGTTACTGGTATGTCGTTAACATCCCCCGGAATCGTTAATATTCCATTAAGGCCACCTACCGCTTCCACTGTATAATATTCAGGTCTACCGTCACCATCTTCATCGTGGGGTGTCAAGCCAAGACCACCACCATACACATAATAGGGGTAAAGAGTAATATCTTTTGCTATTGAATAATTATCAGAAATGGCAGTATAAGTTATCTTTCCGTTAGTACCAACCTCGCGAACTTCCCAATGGTCAAATTTCATATTATCGTATTTTGAGGCAGTATCAGTGGGCTCAAACTCCTTTACATTGATATACTTCGGCTTATTGACTGAAGTTTGCGCAGTCGCTTTTACATTACCGTCTTCGTCAAGCCAACGAACTGTGTATTTATCAGCGAGCTTTGGATATAGAACAATATTCTTATCGTTGTTTGCACCAATTTCAGTAACTTTTTCAGATGCAGCGTTTGTCCAACCGTCAAAATATGTTACATATTCACCTGTAAGTTTGGATTTAGCATCTTTATCTATACAACTAGTGTCTTCATACTTATCGCTTAAATATACAATACCTTCATCTTTACCAATATACTGTGTATCAAGTACTTCTGTACCATCCGCATTCATAAAAGTAATTTTATATTTATAATTCGGTACAACTTTATACCAGTCAAGAGTGATTTCTTTTTCTATACCATCCTCAACTATTTTTATAGTCTCAGTAACAGTAGTTTCTGAAATTTCGCCATACTGTGACAAAACAACTGAATAATCATCATAGGATGGATTTGTTTGAAGGTTACGATAAGGGTCTTGACGGTAACTTTCATTGCTAAGGTATACACCCTCATGAATTGTAATAAGGGCACCATCTTCATAATAATCCTTCGCATTGAAAGCACCGTTGTTACGGTTAGATTTATCATTAAGAGTATTATTATAAAGGAAGTAACCACCGTAAACGTTAATGTTACCGCCATGACCTGCATAAATAAGGGCACGGTTGGCGCCTTCTTGTGCATTAGTCATTGTGCCGTTTACGGGGTCATAATTACCTTGACTGTCAACCGGTGTACCTACAGGGTCGCCTGCGTAAGAGTCAGCGATGAAAATACCACCGTTAATATCTAAGTAAGATTCACCATCATTAAAGGGTGCCCATACTGCATAGATTGAGCTTTCCATTTTGATATAACCAGTTCCGACACTATCGTTAATATTTAAGCTTCCCTTTTCTGCAACGAAGAACAATGCGCCAACGTCATCGTGGTCATTGTAGCCCTGTCCACAAGAAACGGTAATACCTTTGCCGTTAAGGTCAAGTGAAACGTTTTTGCCTTTAACCTTAATACCGTTGTAGTACTTAGGATTATCGCTATTAGGATATGCATGTTTTTTATCACGTGGGATGCTCTCAACTTTGATATCCTTGCCCAAAGCAATATTCGCGCCATCATTTTGCATCGCAGTTTGAAGGTCTTCAAAAGTTTCAACTGTAACAATATCCGCTGCAACTGCAAACGGGCTGAAGCTTGCAGTTTTGAAGGTTATAGTACCTTCAACCTCGTCATAAACGGCGTCGGTAAGCAATTCGTTTTTATGGTATGCTTTGATTGATGCAAGACCCTTAGGTGCAGCAATAACAACTGTTACAAGCTGGTCACCCTTAAGGTTTGATTTTAAGTTAGTTACGTCAATATCGTAAGCAAAGCTTTGGGTGTTTTCACCCGCTTCAATATAAGAATCAATCGCGCGGATAGTAATGGTTACGGGCTTATCCTTATTAGCAATTGCGCTTGCAGGAACACTTGCCGCAACAATTTTTACACCCTTATGGTAAATTGAAAAATTAACCGAATCTGCACCGTCGTTTAAATATTTACCCTGCGAGGTTAATATGCTTTTATCTACAAAATCTTCAAACAAGGAATTTTTATCGTACTGATTACCAAAGCTGTCCGATTCGGAGGTGTGCTGTGTTGCAAAAATGCGGATATCGAACGCGCCGCCAAGTGAAAGGTTTTGGTATTCGTTGCCGGCTTCCTCGCGCATTTTTAAAGCAATGCCAAGGTAGGCAGCTTCTTTAGCTTCTAAGGTGCCTTGTGTGGTTTCTTCAATTGAATTAATAAAGGTTTTCAAGCTACCAACACAGGTATAGCCTTCAAGGCTGCGGTTTGCGGGGTAACCAATTTCGCTATCACTGGGACGAACGTAAACGTCAATAACGTCCGCAAGGATAGAAAGCTGCTTTTCGGAATAGAACTTTGCAACCCATTTAAGTGCAAGGTTACCTTCGTTTTCAACCTTCAAAACCTTGGTATCAACATATCCAGGTTCCCACTTGTCATAGTTGAAAATAGGAGCCTTCGTATCTTTCAGAGAGTTCCATTTGCCGGTTTCTTTGTCAAGAAGTTCAAGATCAACTTTCAGTGTACCGGATTGGATTTTGTTGCCTGCGCTGGTAACGGAATCGGTAAACCAGGCAAACGTACTACCAATCAGCATACTGATGCAAAGAAGCAAAGAAATGGCTCTCATTAACAAAGATTTCTTTGTCTTAGTCATGTCATTCCCTCCTTATCCTGCGATCTTAGAAACATTCCACCAACCGTTTTCGTCTATTTCAACCTTGCAGCCTTCGCCAAGAGTAATATCTTCACTAAGATACCTAGTGGGGTCGAATTCAAAGGTGCCGCCGTTAATTACAATTTTGCCGCCGTCAAATGCATTCAACCACACTGAAGATGCATTACTTCCGCCCTTGCCGAAGGTACCGCCATTTACAGTAATGAGTGCATTACCCTGAGAGCAAAGAACACGATGCTTTGCATAGGTTCCCGCATATCTGAAATCGCCATCGTTAATAACAACCTCGGCTTTATTGTTTGGATCATAGCTGGCAGTATATACAAAATAGCCGGTATTTGTTTTGTAATTGGTTGTAGTTACCTTTGCACTGTTGATAGTACATAAGCCACCTTGTACGTTTATGCCACCGCGTTCAGCGTGTAAAGTAAGGTCGTTAATCGTAACCTCGCCTTTTTTAACGTGGAAGCCGTATTTTTCGCCGGTTACAAAAATATTCAAGCTTTCAACGGTAAGGTTGCCGTGGTTTTCGATAGAACCGTGCATTTCAGAACGAATTGTACCCTCACCTTTAATTGTAAGGTCACCATAGTTAACAATTGCGTATGGGGCATCTTGCTCCTTCACAAGTGTGGAGGTGTTCATATTAAGGATAAGGCTGTTATCCTTAGCAAGCTCTTCATTAACACCTTCAATGTACATATTTACAATTCTGCCCATGCCGCCGTCTTCAAATGCTTTTTGAAGGGTTGTAAGGTCATAAATATCGTGTACCTGACCCAAGAAAGCGTCGGCATCGTATTGATTGTCAAAGCTATCATTTTCATGGGTGTATTGGGTTGCAAATAAGTTTATGCCAATATCAACAGTGGGTGCCTTTTCACCGGGCATTGTATTTGCTTCATTGCCAACCGTTTCAGGCATTGTAAGAACAATTGCAACTACCTGTGCGGTATCTTCACCGGGAAGAATGGGCCTGTTTTTACAAATAACAGATTTAGCTTCCTTAAGTGTGGTAAGTGTTACGTTGCTTAATGCGCTTTCACGGGTGCCAAAAAGTGCAGGCATAAGAATGTTAGCATAGTTGAAGCCGTCGTGGTATTCATCCTGAATGTAGGTGCCAACGTAAAGATAGTCGGTAATTCTGAATTCGTCACCGTATACGTTTATTGATTTTTTATCATTATCAATATTTAACGAAAGCATATACTTAAGCGCTAATGACCCCGCATTAGATACTCTCAAATACACAACCTCGGTATATCCAGGCTCATAAAGCGCACCATCTTTGAAGATCTTGGTGGTTTCATCAACAGGAGCCCAATCATCAGCCCAATTCGTCTTATACTCGAGAACAACATCTAATGTACCGGATTGAATAACGTTATTTGCACTTGTAACGCTATCAGTAAACCAGGCGAACGTACTACCAATGAGCATAGAAATGCACATAAGAAGTGACAAAGCGCTCATAAGCAAAGCACGCTTGGTACTTTTGGTTTTAGTCATTGCTCTAACCTCCTTTTCTAAGGAATAAAGTAAAATTTTTAATAGTGCCTTTTTGCCTTGGATTCAGTCCTCGGCAAGCAAAAGGTACAAGCGTATAGTATAATCAAAGGCACATACCCTTTGCTTGCCGCCCAACTCCCCGAAGGGAGTTGGGACGGACTTATGTGATAAATTAAATAGAATATAATCTTATTTCTTTACACCGTCAACATAGATAACACCGCTACCGCGAGTACCAAATGTTGCGCCTTCGCCGAATGTACAGCCGTTAAACTCACCTATAGACCAGATGTTTGTATGGCCGTAGTTGCCGTTGTGAAGGAATGTGCAATTGTTGAAAGTAACCTTTACGAGGTCGCTTGCGAATGCATTGAAGCCGGAGAATGTGCAGTCATTAAATATAAATGTAGCACCTTCGGACTCATCAATGTGGAATCCGTACATGGTGTCACCTGCGAAGGTGCAGTTTTCAAAAACGGTAGTGCCACCCTGAGCATAAGAATAACGAACACCGTTGGAAGTGCCGGCGAAGGTTACGTTCTTGATGGTAGTATTCTTACCGAAGTTGCCACCAAAACCGGTGGAAGCGGAGTCGCCACCGATTGTAGCACCTTCGGCACCTATGATAGTAACGCCTTCTGTATTAGCAAGTGTGGGAAGAGAATATTCACCTCCGCCAAGGACGATAGTGTCTTCACCTGCAGCAATAGCATCTTTAAGTTCTGTATTATTGGAAACGCCTGTAGCAATTGTGTTGTTCACATTTACAAACTTGAAGGTGGTTACATCAGTATCGGTTTCGTAAATGTAAAGACCTTGATCGCCTGCTTGGCAATTGATAAAGGTGCTATCAGTAATAGAAACGGTGGTATCAGCATTTAAGGTACCAATAGCCATACCGGGCTTCTTAGTGATGTTCTTGAAGGTGCAGTTATCAACTACAACAGTCTTAACTTCTGAACCGTAGGCTTCGTGTACCTTAATACCTCTGTAACCGGTGAAAGCACAGTTGATGAAGGTTGCATTGCCATCTTCAACCCAAACTGCATAAACACTTTCTTCGTTGCTTTCGAAGGTGCAGTTTGTGAAGGTTGCGTTAGTACCAAACTGAATTTCATCAGCGAAGGTTACGTTTTCGCAGTTAAGCTTTGTGCCGCCAACTTCAAGGTAAGTAAATTCCCAAGCATTTTCTTTGTAAGAAACTGAATTATCAACGATTTTAACGTTTTTAAGTGTCATGGGAGCTTCGGTATCGCCAATAGGAGTTACGCCAGCGCCTGTAGCAGTAATGGTGTAGCCGTTACCGTTAATTACAATAGCAGAAGCAGGAGTAATGTCGTTTTCACCGTGGTGACCTTCGGTAGGCCATTCAACGTTGCCCATTAACTTAATGGTAACAGGCTTGCCAGCTTCAGCAGAAGCTAATGCAGCAAGAAGGTCTTCGCCTTCGCCAAGTTCGATATAAGTGCCGATTACAGCTTCTTCGTCATAGTCGGGGCCGTAAGAGTCAGATTCATAAGCAAGCTGAGTAGCATAAACAGTGATAGCAATGTTATCAATCTTAAGGTTTTGATATTCGTTGCCAGCTTCTTCAGCCATATGACCTTCGATTTGGAATTCGTTAGCAGCACCTGCAGTTAAGGTTGCATTGGTGGGCAAGCCAGTGAATTCAATAACTTCAAGTAATTTAGCGTCGCCCTTAAGAGCGGTAATTTCTACCTCATACTTAAGTGCTAAGTTACCAGCGTTGCGAACGCGAAGTTTGGGGAGCTTGTATGTGCAGCCGGGTTCCCAAAAAACGTTGTCAACTGCGTCAGTGGTGATCCACTTAAGTGTTTCTCCTTCAGCGGTTACCCATTCGCCTTTAGCTTCGTCAAACTTTTCAAGTACAACGTCAAGTGTACCAGATTGGATTGTGTTTACTGCTGTTGAAGCGGTATCGGTAAACCAAGCGAATGTACTACCAATGAGCATAGATACGCACATCAAAAGAGAGAGCGCACTAAGCAGCAGAGCACGCTTTGTGCTTTTTGATTTTGTCATTTTCATGACCTCCTTAATTAGATTTGCCGGCAGATAAACGACTGCAGTTCGCTATTGCCGACAAAACGAGTGCAGTTTTGATTTTGGCTTTTATGTAATCCAACCTCTTATAAAGCCGTAATTCAGAGATTTTCATTTACCAATTAGTCCTTGTCAGCAAACTCGGTACCTGCAGTCCAGCCAACGGTTGCGAAGGCTTCTACTGCATTGTCGCCGGTGTTGTCGCGCTGAACGGCATCTGCCTTAACAGTAATGCTGAATTCGCTGCCCAAAGACTTGATTTCATCAAGAGTGAAATCTTCGTCGATGTTAACCTCGGTGAAGAGGATCTCATCGCTACCTGCAGCAAACTCTCTGTTAAGGTACAGATACCATACGGCATTACCGTTGGCATCGGGTGCTACAGCGTTGTTGACCATCAACCACTTTTCGGTAGCAGTTCCAACATTAGAAGCATAATCATAGGTAGAACCTTCAAAAATGTCGGTAAATTTCAAAGAACCACCGAAATTCTTCCAGTAGTCAGCCTTAGTCATAGTAACGCTAACGCGGATCCACTGAGTGTAATCACCAGTGTTGGTAATTTTAGGATCTTTATTGATAACATCACCGGGAACTACATTGTAGTAAGTAACACCATCCTCGGTTTCATTTCCATCAAGATCAGTTTCAGAAACCTTTACGGAGAAGGTGGGATCAGTGTCATTCTCGTCAGTAGCAACTTTGAAGTTATTGGTGATATCGTCAGTAGCGTTAAACCAGGCCAAAGTACCCATGGAGATAATGGCAATAAGGCAGATTGCAAGAGCTGCAACAAACACCTTTTTCTTAGTCATCTTCATTCTTCTTATCCTCCTTTCCTCAAAGTTTATATTTCAAACTCGTGCCTATTGGAATTCCTTAACAGGCGCGAATCTAAAATCATAATTATTTGCTCTTATTATCTTTCTGAGCAGCAAGCTGGCCTAATTCCCCAGACGATAAATGTACAGTGGTTTCAGCCTTGAGTCGCTCGATCTCTGCTTTCAATCTTTCGTTTTCTTCAGCTGTGGCATCAATTTCTGTTTGAGCAGCAGTCTCTTGATTTTTTTCATCTTCTTTTTTCTTACCAAGCATATCCGGAAGAAATACAAGCAAGATCAAGACGATTCCGACACCGATTGTGATATACATACCGGGAGGGTTTTGCACAAAGTCAGATACATAACCCAGTTTGGGAATTGAAAACTGAGGGACACCAATTACATTATTGAAATGTACGGGATCTTGATCCTCAATCTCATTTGCAAGTCCTTTTGTATAAAAACGTTGATTATCAGGATCTACACGTACAACCTGATGGGTTGCAACTACCAAATCCTCATTCAGGATGAAAGTAATGTCATCACCGGCCTTGATGCTGTTTACATCAACCTCTTTAACATAAATCAAATCACCAACCATATATTTCGGCTCCATACTGCCCGAAATTACGGTATAGCACTCATAGCCAATCAGTCTTGAACCCATCAAAAATACGGCGCAAAGCACCATTAGCACTACAAGCGTGGTGGATATGATATTCCAAATCTTCTTCAAAGAATCTTTCATAACATAAACTCTCCTTCATTGCTCTTCAGCAATCAAAAGACAAAATGCTTCGCATTTTAAGGTGAGAAGTAAGATGTAAGAGTGAAGAAGCAAGGTGTCGGCAAAGCCGACGGTATTAACCGTGCCGTAGGCACACCTAACTTATTACTTATTCACTATTACTTATTACTTAAAAACCGCTTGCGGTTTTTGCCCTTTGATTGCCGCCCATCCAACATGGATGGGACGGCGCGAGGTAAAAATGTTTGAAGACAAGACACATTTTTATTACCACGCTCACTACAGAGAAGACCTCTGTTGTAAGTAAATCAGTATTTCACAAACGGTATCAAGGACAACCATAGTCTCCGCCTTTGGCGAATCCAATACCTACGCTCGGCACCGGTCGTTCGTCCTATTTCGTTGTTTAAGTATCTGAGTTCTTGTGAAAAGTCGTTGATGAAATTCACCAAACCGAACAATAATAAAATTAGAAAAAATGCGACAACAATGCCAATGAGCCAATACAGCTCTGTATCAGTGTTATTTTCTGGCATCACTATCTCCTAAATTCTTGGTGCATTGTTCATCGGTTCGGTCGTCGGTTCCTGCCATGCTGCATATTGCAAACACGAAGAAACTAACAAGACTTCCTACTAAAACTCCTAAAATAAACTGTAACATTAAGGGATCAACTCTTTTCTTTGGGAACGGGGTATAACTTACTCGGTTTCAGCACCGGGTGCTGTGTCGTATACAGTATCATCAGGTGTGTCGTTCGCCGATTCAACTGCTACTGCCACGAGCTGTTGACCTTCAAGCTGTGCTTTGAGAGCCTTGAGTTCTTCCAGCATCTTGGCATTTTCTGCTTTTTCAGCATCGATCTTATCTCTCTCAGCCTGCATTTCTTCCATTTGCTCCTTCTTATATCTTCGGAACAGATTAAAGAACTTCACGCCTTCATAAATGATAATCAGCATAAACGGTGTGAAGATACACACGAAATAACCAGGCGTTGTCTTTAAAAAATTAAAGAAGAAACCAAGACCGGGAATGTTGCTTTGATACTTACCTAATACGTAAGGATAAGTAACAATTGTTTTATCGTCGGTGTCCGTAGTGGTACCGTAAGTAACAAAGCCAGGATTTCCTTCAGCATCAGCCGTAACCTTACGGATTTTATGGGTGATGGTCTCACCGAAGCTATCAGTATCCTGCGACATGAAGGTGATGATATCACCCTCCTTGAGAGTAGAGGGATCAATCTCTTTGACGAGCATTAAATCACCAGCCTTAAAATCAGTAGCAGACATAGAATCCGAATTAACTATGTACATCTTATAACCGAAAAGACTACGGTCGTTCCGGTTAAAGGTGGTGCAGGAAATGACAGTAAAAATCATTATCGATACTGCAAGCAGAACAATCAGCCATACCAGTGTGGTTTTGATTATGTTAAATACTTTCTTCACAATATACCCTCTCTTTATTTTTAGTTTTCCGAAACAGTCTCCGCCACCTTTTTATTACCCCAGGAAAGTTGCGGCTCAATCGCAGAATAAACGACCGCAAAAACATCCTCCGCTGTTTCATCGTTATCGGGAATTTCGTTGCGCAGAATTTTAATAATGGTGGAGTATACAATATCGAGGATGCGGTTAAACATACGCCATACATCTGTACCCGGTTTGAAGGCAGGGGTGAAGCTCTCTATAACTTCGGAATATGCCTTTTTTCGTTTCAGTGGTGAATAAGAGTTATAATATTGAGAGTAATAATACTTAATAAAAAAAGAACATTTATTATAATCAAGAATATTCTTCCAACAACTTCTAAAGAATATGTGGCACCTTTCCTCGATGTCGATGCCTTTCATCTGCATAATGGGTACGTATTTTAGAATGCACGCAATAAGTTCGCTATCTATTAAGGCAAACGTTTGTGCTAACAAATCATCCTTATCCTTAAACGTGCGATAAATATACACTTCATTAACACCGGAATGGGCTGCTATAGCCTTAGTGGTAGCTTTATGAATACCCTCAGTAGCAACCACATGGATAGCACTTTCCATAAGTTTTTGACGTATCTCTTCCTGTTTCATTTCCTTTTTCCCCTTTGTAAGTGTTTACTACAAATTTCAGCAAAAAATTACAAACGCCCAGCGTTTGTGCTTTGGTTACACATAGTCTTTTGCGAGGGGAGTGAGTATCTATAAAATTACGTTAAGATTGTCGCCTGATACATAATTTTTAAGGTTTGGTAAGTGGTTCGACGTTCACGACGCTTTCTTTACCGCATCGTTTGCATTTAATCGGCAGATTTTTGATTTCTGTGTCGGGTAGCAACCATAGCACCGTGCTCTTGCCGCACAAAGGGCACAAAAATCGTCGCCGTTCTGCTTTTATATCGTTGTCTATTGGTTTGTGCTGTAATGTGTTTTGCAAATGGGATCACCTCGTTTTTTGCTCGGTCGCGTCAAATAACCTCAAAAAAGAAAAGCCTGTACCATAATCGTATACAACGATTAAATGGCACAGGCTCTTAGGCTCAGGCGCTGGGGTCGGTTCTGCATATTATGCAGGGGTACTAAACTCACTCTATTAAGATTATGTGTTTGCTTAAATTATAACGATATGGGGCAACATAATGGTTATTATGTTACGTCTTGTGGGCTAAAAAACCGATGTTAAAAAACATCGGCAACACATAATGGTTATTATGTTGTTCATAAAGCCGAACAAGCATGTCTCGTTACTTTTTAAGTACGAGGTATTATAACATAATACATATGAAAAAACAAGCGGTTTTTCAAAAAAATTGAGATTTACATAAAATTAACGGATTTTGGGCGTGAGAAATACGACCTTTTGGTTATTATTTTCAAAAGGTCTGATTTGTTGTACCTATTTTCAACTACCTTTAAGCATTTAATGAAGTTATACTTTCTATTCTTATTATTTAATACAACATAATAACCATTATGTGATATTCAACTGCTGCTGAAGTGTAGCGGTTTTTCTTTTTATATAATGAGTCGCATATTTTCCATACGGCGCTGATGTTCAGCACCAGTTGTGATGATATAAATGCGTGTGGTGTTTATATTTGAGTGACCGAGAATATCTGCTAGCTTTGCAATATCTTTTTCAATACCATAAAAAGTCCTTGCAAACAGGTGCCTCAGATTGTGTGGAAATACCTTTTGCGGAGAAACACCGGCCTGTTCACACAAACTCTTCATTTCTCTCCAAATATTACTACGGTCAAGCGGTTTACCGCTTTTGGTCACGAAAATTATTCCGGAGTTTATTTTCTGTTCTGTAGCATATCGAAGCAGTTTTTTTCGCAGGGCACTGACAATAAATATCTTTCTTGTTTTTCCCTTGCAGGATACAATGGCTTCTCCTTTACGTACAGCCTCCACCGTAATACTCTGCAATTCACTGACACGAATGCCCGTCCCGCAAATCGTTTGAACGACGAGGGAAAGCCGTTCGTTTTTCTTTCGCTCAGCTGTTCTTACAAGAGCCGTATATTCCGCTTTGGTAAGTTCCTTGTCCTCGGAACAGTACGCTTCTTTTTGCACCTTAAATTGCTTTACACAAAGATCGTGCCAGCCGAGAAATCGGAAAAAGGAATTGAGAGCCGCCAACATAGAGTTTGCACTTCTGATAGCGTAAATTTGCTCCAAGGATGTCTTGTATTCCAATACAAGAGGCTTATCCAAGGGCTTGTCTGTAGCATATTCGACAAATAGGTGTATATCTCGCATATACTTTTCGATAGTAGCGGTTGCTTTTTCATTCTCGATTAAATGATTCTTGAACGAGTTTATTGTTTGATTGGTAATAATTCTTTTTTTCATACCAAAACCTCCATTTCATATCTTTATTTTACTATTATTTTGCACTTTAACTATCAAGTTAAACATCAGATGCAAAACGGAGTTTGGGCATATTCAATTTTTCAAAGCCTATTGAGATTTACTTATCTAAAATATTGATTACCGGAATACCTTTTCGTCGTGCATAAACTATGGTGTTTTTCGTCCCACTTGGACTGCCGCCCCAAACTGCGATTACTCTTGCCGAGTGATCTACCATCCACTCGTTTCGGATCTGATAGCACCCTCTGCTATAATGCGTACAGACTTCTTTTATAAAATCTGCCTTTGCCATAACAGCGGCATATCTTTTTTGCCATTCGATAGACCATCGGTTTTCAAATCCCGGGTGCGGACTTGCTGCTATCAGTTTAAGCGGAAGATTTTCCTGCTCCCTCAGTTCTAAGACAACCTCTGCCGCCCAGATATCAACACCGGGAGCCATACCTGTAATAAACACATTGATTCCGTCTGCGATTGCCAGACGGATTTCTTTTTCAAGTTCTGCCTTGACTTCTCTTTCAGGCAGCGACAGTTTTTCAGGACGGTGCCCTGTAAAGCAACATCGGTGTTTTCTTTTTTCACTTTCTGTCATTGATAATTACTCACCTACAATCACTTACATTTTAAGTCATACGCATATAAATTAAGACAATATGCAAAGATAATTATAGCTTTGCTGACTAATACAGTCAAGTGCTTACGCCCAAATACTGAAAGAAAAAGAACTGAAAAGTATAATATAAGTAGAACAATTTATTGTCTAAAAGTGAGGTTTTAATGATGGGAAAGGAAGTAGACTACAGAAACAGAGACCGTTTCATCCAACTCGGTATCGCTATCTCTACACTCAGAAGAATACGTGGATTATCTCAGGAAAAGTTGGCTGAAAAGGCAAATATAAGCAGGTCGCTTTTGAGCAACATCGAAGCGCCTAATATGGCCTACAGTTTTTCTCTTGACGTTTTCTACAATATAGCAGACGCTTTAGAGATTGCACCTGAAGATCTAATAAAAGCCTCTGTTTTTCCAGATGGAGTAATAGGACATAATTAAACGAAGGTCTATGCCAGTTCGGCATAGACCTTCGTTTGCTATTATCTATAAAAAAATTAGTCGAATTATTTAGAACATATTATTTCACTTAATTCGGGCGTATAATTACTTAGCAAAAAACTAAAAAGTGTATATATTATGGGATCAGTCAAATATTGATGGCTCCGTTTAGCAATCAAATTACTTGTTTTCTAAATCTTGCAATTTTGATTCGAGTAATTTGATTAACATTTTAACTTGCATGTTCTTAATTTTGTCATACTCTTTTAAATCTACTTTTTTTAACTTAGTAAGCAAATCTTTAATATTTGGAATATCTTTCTTGAAAAATTCGTAAATGTTTGAAAAGTCATATAATGTAGAAATATAGCATCTAAAATTATCAATTTCTAAATTGGATGATTTTTTGATATTTTCTATAATTTTATCAACATCCAATTCTGAAACCACAGACCTTTCTGAAATAGATTGTTTATCCCGCTCTTGCATATCCTTATATAATAATTCGCCCCAATTAGTTGCTTCTAAAATTAAATCAATTTTCATTTTAGTCGTATTTGTTTTCCTCTTAGCAATTTCTGATTTAATATCTTCCATAATATGATTGTATTTTTTCAAAGTAGTCCTAGAATCATAAAATCTATGATAATCTCTCCAAGAGTATTCTACATCACTTGCGCGAATTTCCTCTATCATAAATTCAAACATTTTATCAAACAAAGTATCTTCTAAGTCGCATTCACATATTGGATATACTAGTGCATTGATTATATTAGGATAATCTTTGATGTTATAATATTTCTCCATAACCTTTTTGCAGACATCATCAATTGCTGTTTTTACTTCTTTCTCAGAAAATTGCCACCAATTAGATAATAAAGCGATAGACCCATCATTTGAAAATTTAGAATTTGCTTTTTTCTCTTCTAGATAATCAAAATAGGAAATTAAAGTTTCTTTTATAAACTCTTCATCAAATGCGTTAAACACTACTGCATAATCTACAAAAGCAAAACTTGGAATATGTTCAAAGGAATAATAATGGTCTGAAATACTAACCGACGAATATAAGACAGTATCCTCCCAAGTCCATTCATAAACCCCTTGCTTATATTTAATGCTAATTAAAAAACAGTATTGAACAATTTTAGGCATGATATTATTATATTCATGATTGAAAATTCTTTTTATAATTTCTTCAATTCTAATTATCTTTTCTAAAAAGAATTGAAATGTTCGTAAATTATAAACATTTTTCTTTTTCATTTGGGTAACAAAAAAATCTATTTGAGAATTCAAAAGCTGTTGCAGTTCTAAATTATTAGTTGTGTTCTTGGTTAATATTTCAGATATTATTGTTTCTAAATTTGGTCTATATTTAATTGTTTGCCCGATTAGTTTTTCTTTAATTTTTTCATAAAAACTTTCGCTTGCAAACATTTCGTTTGTCATAGCCGATAAATGTTCTGTGGAGAATTTTTTTATTTCATTGTTGTTTTTATCACACTTACTTTTCAGATAAACCTTCTCGTTTAAAGCCGCAATACACTCTAATGAATCTAGACCTTTTGGATTTTTTTCTATTTCTTTTTCGTTTGCTATTATTATAACTTTAGTGCTACTGTGTTCTACAAAATTATTTAACAAACCCATAACAGCAGAAACATCACAATTACAACGTTCTAAATCATCGATTAAAAGAACATATTTTGATATGTTGATAAAAGAGGATAAAGATGTACCTATATCACTTACACTTATATTAATATTAGTTCCTTTTAATATACCAGTAATTATTGGTGAAGCCTTAGAAATTGCTTTGCTCTTTTTATTGTTTGCAATAGCAGCAAAATATATTTTTGAAGCAACATCTTGTATATTTTTTATTCCGTATAATGAGACATAAACAATGCTTTTGTACTTTGCGGAATTTTCAATATGTTTTGAAATCTTATCTAATAATATATTTTCAACGAAGTATGTTTTGCCAGATCCCCACTCGCCATCAAGCAATATAGCGTATTTATAGATGCTATTATCTATATAATCCTTAACCATTTTTACAATTTTATCGTTGCTAGGATATTCTACATTTTTCATATAAATATTCCTTTCTTTATTATTTTTCAATCATTTTGCAGACCAAAACACAATCCATTATTCTTCCTTATACTCATGTGGGCGTTCTTTATAGTCTTTAACTTTATACTCACCGATGGTATCATATTTATTTGCTTTGGTTTCGGTGGGGGTGTCGGAATCGTTAACTTCGCCGAGGATTGCATCGAAGAAGATGCGTTCAAGGTATTCGTATTTTGAATAAATACCTTGTGAAGCCCAAACGAGAGCGTTACGAACATAGGCCGAGTTGATTTTGAAGAGTTCGTGTTCAACCTCAAAACCTAATGATTTTGCGAGCAGAACAGCAAACACTATAACCGTTCGTGTATTGCCTTCACGGAAGGGGTGGGTTTGCCAAATACTTGCTATAATACGAACAAGTTTGAAAACGATATCTTTATCATTATCGGCGGTTCTTTTGAGCTTGGCGATTTCTTTCATTGTTTCGTTTAGCTGCTTTTTAATTTCTTTAGGATAAGCGTAACGAACGGTATCGCCACCGAGAACATCTTCATATTTCACCATTTGAATGGTACGAAATTCTCCAGCCCAATCAAATATCTGACCGAAGATATTTCGGTGGATATCCTGCAGTGTTTCGGTATTAAACTTATCATATTTATAATCATAAATCGCTGCCATAGCAAGAACGGTAATATCCGCCTCTGCTTTGCGTAGCAATTCTGAATCTTTTATATCAGCTAAATTTTTAAGCACGTTTACATCATCATATAAATAAGGGTCACGCATTTGTTATACCTCCGTTACAAAGCCGTATCTTCTGAGTGTTTGTTCAAAAACAGATAAGAATGTTATTTTGCCGTTTTTCCATTTAGCAAGGTCGTTTTTTACTTTATCGCTTACGGGAACGCCCTCGATTGAAGTCATTGCATCCGAAAAGGAAATTCGCTTTTCTTTTTCGTCAGCAGATATACTATCCATACCGCTTGTGAGTTTAAGCATTTTTAATTTACGAAGTAACGCTTTATCCAACAACTCAGCAGCAGTTTCAATATCAGCAAGTCTTAAAATAACTTCAGGCAGTTGCGCTTCATATTCTTTTCTCAAAGAGAGCTGACTTGTTATTTCTTCTGCTTCTTCTGACTTGATGTATTTGCTCTCAACAGTATCACCGTTACGGGTTTGCAAATATAAATATTGCTTACCGCCAATCGTCTTTTTAGAAATATATCCTTTGGGCAAAACACTAAGCTTTTGCTCAATTTCAAGCTTTGATGCAAGTAGTTCTTTGTATTCAAAAATAATATCAGTCATAATACTACCTCCTGACTACTAATAGTATATCACAAATTAACCTACAAATCAACAATAATTTGAAAATTTGTAGGTTAATTCTGTTTAGCAGGAAAATTCCTTGTTGCTGTATATCTTACCAATATTAGGAAACTATATAATCATTAAATCGCAAAAGCGAGGTTGGTTAATATAGGATATTTTAAAGGTTGGTACTTTAAATGCAGTACAAAAGATAAAACAATTGCATTTATACCTGCATATCATTATAGCAATAACAAAAAATCTGCTTCTCTACAAATAATAACCGATGACAAGGCGTTAAACATACCCTTTGACAAATTAGAATATACCGAAAAACCTTTATATGTGAAAATAGGTAATTGTGTCTTTTCTGAGAGAGGAATAACCCTGGATTTTCAGAGTGATGATTTAACACTTAAAGGAGCACTTGATTTTAAAGACTTTTCTCCTATCGGCTATGATATTATGGGGCCGTTTAAATATGTGCCGTATATGCAATGTAGACATAGTGTATATAGTATGTGTCATAAAATAAGCGGTGAAATTAAGGTAAACGATCAACTTTATAATTTTGAAAATGGCATAGGATATATTGAGGGTGACCGCGGTCGTTCTTTCCCAAAAAAGTATATTTGGACGCAATGTTGTTTTAAAAATAATTCTTTAATGCTTTCTGTAGCGGACATACCCTTTTTAGGCATTCATTTTACGGGTATTATCGGTGTTATCCTCCTTAATGGAAAGGAATACAGAATTGCAACCTATCTTGGCTCTAGAATAAAACAAGTTGATAAAAACACGGTTACAGTAAAGCAAGGAAGTTTTGAACTCACTGCAAAATTGATTAAAAAGAACGCACATCCACTGGCAGCTCCCACAAATGGTGATATGTGCAGAACGATACACGAAAGCGCATCTTGCGAGGCATATTATCGTTTTTCACACAAAGACAGAGTATTATGTGAATTCACCACAGATAAGGCGAGCTTTGAATTTGAATATAATTAAGCTAAGACCACAGACGAGCTTTGTCTGTGGTCTTAAATGTTAATAAGCTTGTTCAATTTGATTTTCTTTTAAGTCCGCCATCACATGCAACAAACAAGGTGATACCTAAACAGATAAGAAAAGCGCCTGTTGATGTTGAGACCTTGTATAAAAGTGCAAGATTGCCTGTCCGTATAGTAATTAAGACTAAAATCAGCATAACAATAAACTTAAACAGCTTCATTTTAAATCCTCCTTTTATGTATTAAAAATGCCTTATTTCAAGCGGTTTTGTCAGCTGCTCCGCCGTAGTCATTCCACTTTGTTGGTTGTGCTTCACCGAAGCGCTGATAGTGAACTATTTCACGCTGACGAAGGAATTTTAAAGGCTCTCTGATATCAGGGTCATCAATAAGACGAAGCAGATTATCATAGGTCACTCTTGCCTTTTGCTCTGCCGCAAGGTCTTCGTGAAGGTCTGCAAGTATATCGCCCTTTGCCTGTATATATTCAGCTCTCCAGGGAAGCGCCGAGGCGGCTATAGGATAAACTCCTGTAGTATGGTCAACAAAGTATTTATCAAAACCGCTTTCCATTATCTGCTTTTCACTAAGATTTTTGGTAAGCTGATAAACCATTGCGCAAACCATCTCTAAATGAGCAAGTTCCTCGGTACCTATATCAGTCAGTATACCTTTTACTTCATTATAGGGCATACTATAACGCTGGGTAAGATAACGCATAGATGCACCCAGTTCGCCGTCGGGTCCACCGTACTGGCTTATAATTATCTGAGCATATTTAGGGTTAGGATTCTTAATATTAACGGGATACTGAAGTTTTTTCTCATATTGCCACATTAAACTTCACCGTCCTTTAATTCCCAAGGCCATGGGGAGTCTATCCAGCTCCAACGCTCGTTAGCAGGAGCATCATTAGGGGTTACTATATACGGACCGAAACGTTGTTCGTAAACCGTTATCAGTTCTTGTCTTTTTCTTCTTAGCTCGTCAAGTAAAGCCAACGCTCTTCTGCAAGAAGGATGAACGTCAAGATAAAGCTCCATTTCCTTTATAGAGAAATCAAATTCCCAGATTTTTCGTTTAAGCCTATGCTTTTCATTCATATTTCATTCCTCCCGGACAAAAAGGTTTGTCAAGCTCAGGGAAGGCCGTACCTCTTTTAAATGCGGTATCAGGCTCATAAACCTGCTCTAAAACCTGATTTTCTATAAAAACAAGGGTCAGCGCCTGTTTACAGGAGGAATCAGCCATATCCCAGGTTTCCTTTCTTTCGTATTCAAACATTTTATTTTTCTCCTTTCGGGTATTCACCCGTTAACAGTATATGAAAAAAGCAGGATGGAGTTCCATCCTGCTTTATCTTAATAGTAACTTTTATATCTTTCTTTTTTTACGTTATTAAGTTCTTTAAGCGCCGTTTTATATTTTTTGGCTGTATAGCAGCATTTAAGACAGTAATACAAATCTTCCTTTGATGAGTATCTCAGGTTAGCATCAATATCTTTCACAAAACACCACGGACATCTTACGGTTGTTTGAGGTTTTTTATTCTTAAACATACGCTTGACTCCTCCCCTGCTTTAACGTATTGTGTCATACATAATGAATAAAATGGTTTGAACATAGCGCCCTCTCGTATTTCGCCCACAGTACCCTCTATATCAGTTTCAAACGTAAACTCAGTATTTAACATAGGCACTTTTGCGCTAAGTACGGCAGCATTTTCAACACTGCTCTTGCGGTCTTCATACTGACAGGTATAAGTAACGCATTCACCCTTTATATTTTCAGCGGTAAGATTTACTCCGCTTATATCATCAGGATACTCAGTTCTTCCAAGAGTACCGTTCATATTTTCTACAATCTTAACCCTTGCATCCGCTTTTGCAGTTCTGAGTATTTTTTTCTTTAAATAAAGTCTGCCGTCGTCACAAAAAAGGAAGGCAGAAACAAACTCTGTTTCATTTTCTCCCTTTCCCACAGTCATAGGCTCGAATTCAACGTACACCTGATGCTCGTTCGGATGTTCGATTTTATTCACATGGCATCTTAAATTAACAAGAGCTGTGCTTCCCACCACACTTGAAAGATAAGCCTGTCTATGCAAAAAGTTAAGCGCAAAAGGATAGCTACCATTCCAAAGCTGTGAAGAATTAGGTCCTAAATCCTGCTTTATTCTACCTGCGTAGGGACGAAGGTCTACAATACTTCCGCCGCAAATAGGGTCAATTGCCAATCTCCAGTTTGAATCCACATACCAGAGCAATTCTCTGCCTGAGTTACTGACTAAATCTCTGAAAAGATTTACGTCTCCCCTGCCCACAGCTACCTTTTCGTTATGTATTTTAACATACTCTTCCATTGTGACAACCTGAAGTTTGCCTTCATCAGCTTTTTTCTTATAATATTCAAGGCACTGTCTGTACAAATCCTTAGAATCTTCTGATTTTTCCTCGAAATTACGGCCTTCATTCAGCCAACCCGAACCTGTATAGTTATTAAAATATACCGTATCGTTATATTTATCCTGTTCTATCCATTCATCAAGAAAATCATATATGTACTTACATTTTTTGCCTTTATTCAGTTTGCCGCGTTGCATATTGGCGGTATGCGCAGAAAAATAATCGTCTCTGCTGAGGTAAGACATAAGCATATCTCGGTTCAAGTGAGGTACGCAGATTATATCTATTGCCTCATCCTTATCTTTAGCAGGACAAAGACTGTTGGTTTTGGAGGGATAATAAGCAGTCCAAGGTCCGCCCTCGCTGAACAAATACCATGTATAGCTACATCCCGCAAACATTTTTATTCCCTCTTCAAAACAGCTTGTAACGGCTATTTTTACAGAAGGATATTTTTCCTTTATATAGGAAAGAGAATCAGCATCAAAATAATATCCCGCAATAGATACAGGATAAAAACCGAAGAAGCCGTAAAATCTTTCAAAAACGAAATCAATAATTTTTTTACGCTGGTCTAACGGCTTTAAATACAGCATAACTATCTGCTCGTCACTACCGAAAGCCTCTTTATAAGCCTCCGATTCTATTCCGTGAAAATGAATGCCGATTTCATCCCCATAGTCTCTTGCCTGCTGTTTATAGTATTCAATTATTTCAGGATAATCCATTCCCTTAAGGGGAATATGCAGGGTGGTTTTAAAGCCCAACTTATGAGCTGTATCCTGCTGAAATTTAAGGGAATCCATCATTAAGGGTGTTACAGCTCTATGCAAAATATTACAGTACATATTTTACTCTCCTATTCTTTTTAAATAATTATATCACCGCCCACCTTTAGCGTCAATGTACAAAACCGACACAAATTACCTATAAAAATAACGCCGCTGAAATATGAAATCTCAACGGCGTTTTATAGCGCAAATTTTAATTTGTTTCTCTTCCGCAACAGCGTTTATATTTTTTACCGCTTCCACATGGACAGGGAGCGTTAAGAGCAACAACGCCCTTGCCTCTTACAGTTCTGTCAACGGGTCCCGTGGAGTTTTCCTGTGCCACCTTTTTACGAACCACAGATTCCTCACTTGCAAAAACAGCGCTTAGACACTGCTTAGCCGTTTGCTCACGAATGGAATCGGTCATAGCTTCAAACATATCATAGCTTTCGTTTCTATAGGCAACAACGGGGTCGTGCTGTCCGTAGGCGCGGAGTCCTATACCCTGTTTAAGCTGGTCCATAGCGTCAATATGGTCCATCCAGTTAGCGTCAACGTTCCTCAGCAGTATAACCCTTTCAGCCTCGCGCATAAGCTTCGCAGTATAAAGCTTTTCACGTTCCTCGTATCTCTTACGAGCCATTTCCTTAAGGGTATTTTTTATATCCTCAGGCATTATATTATTCAGCTCGTCTACGGTATAACGGAAATCCCTGTCGGTACAAATCCAACCGCCGAAAAATTCTCTCAGTCCGTCGAAATCCCACTCATCAGCAGGGGCGTCTGAGATAAACATACCGATATTTTTGTCGATAGTATCGTCTATCATATTCATAACGGTTGCTTTAAGGTCTTCCCCGTCAAGCACCTTATTACGCTGAGCATAAATAAGCTCACGCTGTTTATTCATTACGTCGTCATATTCAAGTACGCTCTTTCTGGAAGCAAAGTTGATACCTTCCTTTTTCTTTTGCGCACTTTCAATACCCTTTGTAAGAATACCGTATTCAAGAGGCACGTCATCACCTAAATTAAGACTGTTCATTGTGCTGAGCATTCTCTCGCCGCCGAAAAGTCGCATAAGGTCGTCTTCCATAGAAATATAGAATTTAGTCGTACCTGGGTCGCCCTGACGACCTGCACGGCCTCTGAGCTGATTGTCAATACGGCGTGAATCGTGACGCTCGGTACCGATAATGCAAAGACCGCCCGCCTGTCTTACCTTTTCAGCCTCAGGAGCTATTTCAGCTTTAAACTTCTCGTAAAGCTCTGCATATTCATCTCTTGCTCTGGCTACCTCAGGCTCTCTTGTTTCACCAAAGCCCGTTGCCTCTAAAATAACCTCATCGCTGTAGCCTCTGTGTCTGAGTTCACTCTTTGCAAGATATTCGGCGTTACCGCCAAGCATAATATCCGTGCCTCGACCTGCCATATTGGTAGCTATGGTAACGGCGCCGAGCTTTCCTGCCTGAGCAATAATCTCCGCTTCCTTTTCGTGATGCTTCGCATTGAGTACGTTGTGGGGGATTTTCTGCATTTTAAGAAGCTTACTTAAAGCCTCGCTTTTTTCAATAGTCACAGTACCTACAAGTACGGGCTGACCTTTTTCGTGGCATTTTGCAATATGGTTTATAACAGCTCTGAACTTGCCAAGCTCTGTTTTATAAATAACGTCATCGGTATCCTCGCGGATAACAGGCTTGTTTGTGGGAATCTCAATAACGTCAAGATTATAAATCTCATTAAACTCCGCTTCCTCGGTCATAGCGGTACCTGTCATACCCGAAAGCTTATTATAAAGACGGAAGAAATTCTGAAAGGTTATACTTGCAAGAGTTTTGGATTCGTGAGCTATCTGCACACCCTCTTTTGCCTCTATTGCCTGATGAAGTCCCTCGTTATAGCGTCTGCCGAACATAAGGCGTCCCGTATATTCATCAACGATAACAACCTCTCCGTCCTTAACTACGTAGTCCACGTCCTTTTTCATTACACCGTGAGCGCGGATAGCCTGAGTCACGTGATGGGAAATAGAAATATTTTCCGCATCGTTAAGGTTTTCTATATCAAAATATTTCTCTGCCTTTTCAACACCCGAGGGGGTAAGAGTAGCGCTTCTTGCCTTTTCGTCAACAACGTAATCGCCGTCGTATTTAGCTTCCTCGTCGCTGACCTTATCGTTCATTTCCCTTACGACGCACTTTTTAAGGGTGGTTACAAAACGGTTTGCTCTTGTGTAAAGGTCGGTAGTTTTATCACTGCTACCCGATATAATAAGAGGTGTTCTGGCTTCGTCTATAAGAATAGAGTCAACCTCGTCCACAATAGCAAAATTATGTCCTCTCTGTACACGCTCACTTGCATATAAAACCATATTATCTCTGAGATAGTCAAAGCCAAGCTCGTTATTTGTACAGTAGGTTATATCAGCAGCGTAAGCCTGTCGTTTTTCATCATTACTCATACCGTGAACGATAAGACCAACGCTCAGTCCCATAAATCTATAGATTTTACCCATCCATTCAGAGTCACGCTTTGCAAGGTAATCGTTAACCGTTACAATATGAACGCCCTTGCCCGAAATAGCGTTAAGGTAGGCAGGTAGGGTAGCAACGAGAGTTTTACCCTCACCTGTCCGCATTTCACTGATACGTCCCTGATGAAGAACTATACCGCCGATTATCTGCACGGGGAAATGACGCATACCGAGTACGCGGTCACCCGCCTCTCTACAAGCGGCAAATGCCTCAGGCAAAAGGCTGTCAAGACTCTCTCCCATACTGTAGCGTTCTTTGAATTCCTGAGTTTTTTCTTTAAGTTCTTCATCGCTCAGCGCTTTATATTCCTCTTCAAGGGCCAGTACGCTTTGCTGAAGAGGAATAATTCTTTTAATTTCCTTTTCGCTGTAATTACCGAATAATTTATTAAGTAAACCCATTATATAATCTCCTTAGAGTTATTCGCTTTTTATATTATACCTTATATCAGCTTCTAAATAAAGCATAATTTGTAAACAAAAGTTATTTAAAAATTATATTTTTATTTTTTAGAGTCAGTCCGTCTGAAACCTTGATTTCACCGTTTCGCAGTATAAATACAGCCTCATATTCAGGCAGAGAATTTATAAGCTCTACAGCCTTTTCGCTTGACAAAAGCATACAAACGGTGGAAAGGGCATCACAGTCTGCAGAGCTATCCCCAATAACCGTAACACTGCTTAAATCGTTTTCCACACCGTAGCCTGTTTTGCAGTCGATTATGTGATGATAGATTTTTCCGTCCTTTTCAATATACCGCTGATATATACCCGAAGTAACGATACTTGTATTTTCAGTCCTTAGCGTTACTGCGATGTCGTCGCTAAAAGGCTTACGAACGCCAATCTTCATATTTTTATCTCCAAAAACGTAAAGATTTCCACCAAGATTAATTGTTGCTCTTTTTACGTTTCTATCTTTGAGAAGCATTACCAGTTTATCGGCAATATATCCCTTTGCTATAGAGCCTAAATCAAGCTCTGTGCCGTTAAGACTTATTTCGTTATCATCTATTTCGATTTTAGTATAATCAATCAGTCCTAATTTTTCCTCTATCTGTTCCTTTGTAGGCATAACACCTTTACTGAAATCGTAAAGACTGCTCACAGGAGCGACTGTTATATCGTACCGTCCTTCTGACAAATTACCGTAATAAACCGCCTTTTCAATAAGAAGTCTCGTTTCATCGCTTACAGTGGTACTGCCCTGTTTATTAAGCCTGTAGATATCGCTGTCCTCTATTGTTCGACTGAACATTTTTTCATAATAAGAGCAAAGCTCAAAAGCCTCTTTCATAACGGAATCAGAGCAGTCAGCAGAAATGGTGACTACCGTATCCATCATAAAAAAGGTATCGGTGTTTGTATAAACCTTTGCGCTGCAGCCACAGCACAAAAGCAAGGATATGACGGTTAAAAATATAATAAATTTTTTCATACAAAATATTATACAGCGTATTTCCTTTTTTGTAAAGGTATGATATACTGTATTTAAAGAGGTGTGAGCGAAATGGTAAAAAAAGCAGACGTTATTCTACTTATTTCGGCTGTTCTTTTAGGAACCGCCTTGTTTTTTGCTATGCTTTTTATACCGAGAGAAACAGGCGACATTCTTGTTATTACTATTGACAATCAGGAATATATGCGTGTTTCTCTAAAGGAGGACACCGTTATAGAGCTTCCCCACAACACAGTGGTCATTGAAAACAGTAAAGCCTACGTATCCTCCTCCCACTGTCCCGACAAGGTTTGCATTAATCAGGGAAAAATAGGCAAAAAAGGTCAAACGATTATTTGTCTACCTGCAAAACTCAGTCTGGAGGTAGAATAATGGCTAAGAAAATCACCGTTTATTCACTTTTGATGCTTTTTGCCCTTATTATTTCCTACGTTGAGGGTATTGCTTTTTCCTTTGTTTTCTTTATACCCGGTTTTAAGCTCGGCCTTGCTAACACCGTTTCTATGTATCTTATTTCAAAAAAGCAAATACGCGGCGGTATTGCCGTTAATTTTATCAGAATAATTTTGTCCTCACTGCTTTTCGGTAATTTTTATTCCTTTATGCTTTCTATTGCAGGGGGGATGCTTTCAACCCTTATAGTGCTTATTTTAATAAGATGCAAAGCATTTTCTTTTGCGGGAATAAGCTGCGCCGCGGCTGTTCTTCACAATCTTGCGCAACTGCTTTGCGCCGTTCTTTTAATGGATACCTTAGGTATTTTTTCTTTGCTTCCCATAATGATTATATCGGGCAGTATCACTGGATTTATAAGCGGACTTCTTTTAGAATTTTTTTCAAAAAAATACCAAAATATACTACCTGTATAATTTATCCTCCTTTGGAAATGCTATTTTCAAAGGAGGTTTTTATATGTGTAAGGCTACTTGTTTTTTAGAGGGTATGGTTATTGGTGTTGCCGCAGGTGTGGGTCTTGTTATCGCAGGTAAAATGATGGTAGATAACAGCCACAAGCTAACGAAGGGCAAAGACAAGCTCGAAAGAGCCGTAAGCGAATTCGTCGACGGCGTTCAGACTATGATAAAGTAAAAAAATAAACCGTCGTTGACGGTTTATTTTTTTACTGATTTTGTTTCTTTCTGGGCAACTGAGCTACTACTATAGCCGCAAACATAACTATACAGCCTATAATTTCTCTTTTGGTCATTATATCTCCGAAAACAGCGCCTCCAACAGCCGCAAATACCGACTCAAAGCTCATAGCTATAGAAGCAAGGGTAGGACTGTCGCAGACCTGTTGTCCCACAATCTGCAGAGTATAGGCAACACCGCTGCTCATAATACCCAGATACAGTATTGGTAAAAATGAGGACATAATAACTTCTACAGATGGTTCTTCAAAAACGAACATAAGAACGCCCGACAAAACGGAACAAACGAAAAACTGCACACAGGAAAGCTTTACTCCGTCAACCTTACTGCCCAAGGTGTCCACACAAAGAATATGACAGGCAAAGGAAACGGCGCACACAAGCATTACCAAGTCCCCTGAATAAACAGAGTCAATACCCTTTGAGAAGCAAAGCAGATAAAGACCTGCTATAGCAATAAACACACCCGTCCATACTGCGAGATAGGGTTTTTTCTTTAAGAAAATACTAAGTATGGGTACAAACAGTATATACATAGCAGTCAAAAAACCTGCCCTTGCGCTTACCGCTGCCTCCACAGGATACGACGCAATACCGAACTGTTGCATATTAACAGCAATGCAAAGCAAAATTCCGCAGACAGTTCCTGTAATGAGCAGTCGGTTAAGCTGTCCCTTTTCCTTTGGAATAAGAGCTTCGCCTTTCTGTTTGGAAATCACCGCAGAAACAGGAATAAGAGCAATACAGCCTATCATCGAGCGTACGGCGTTAAGAGTAAAGGGTTGCACACCCGCTTGGTTAGCAATATCCTGAGCCACAAAAGCCAGTCCCCATATAACCGCCGCCAACAGCAGAATTAGACTGCCCTTTAGGTTGTTTTTATTCATTTTCATCACCAAAATATAATGTAGCATATTTTCTAAATATATAGTATAATAAATATATTAACAAAAAGCAAGTCAATTTATTATATTGACAATTACTTAGTATAGTCATAAAATATACATAACGATTTCCGAAAGGAAGAATGAAATGAAACACGGATTTATTAAGGTAGGCACAGGCTGTCCAAGAGTTCATCTTGCAGATACGGTAGCTAACACAAAAGAAATAATATCCCTTGTAAATAAAGCAGATGAAAAGGGCGTCAAGCTTCTTTGTCTGCCTGAGCTTTGTATTACAGGGGCTTCTTGCGGCGACCTCTTTTATAACAGCACACTGCAAAATGCTGCTATCCGCGCTATTGAAGAAATACTTGACGAAACCGCCCACACCGACGTAACCTTTACGGTGGGTGCGCCTCTTTTATTTTTCTCAAAGCTGTATAACTGCGCTGTGGTCATCAGTCACGGTGAAATTTTAGGAATTGTACCAAGCAGTAAACAAAGCAATATTTTTACCGCCGATAACGGAGAAGTTACTTTCGTTTCCGTTCTTTCCCGTACAGTACCTTTTGGCAGTAATATTTCATTCACTCACAGCACGTTTAACAATTTTTCCTTTAATGTAGCTGTAGGTAATAAAGCAAAACCGGATGGCTTTGCTACAATAAAATTAAATCCTGACGCATCAGGTGAAACTGTAGGAAAAGCAGACAAAATCAAGCTTCTTACAAAAGCGGCTACAATAAATAATATCTGCGGTATGCTGTACGCCTCCGCTTCACAGGGTGAGTCCACAACCAACGAGGTTTTTGCAGGTCATCTTTTAATTGCCGAAAACGGCAAAATTTTAAATGAAAATCCACCGTTTAATAGCAACAATCTTATCGTAAGTGAAATAGACGTTGATATGCTTACTCATTTAAGAAGCGTTGATAAAGACTTTTTCACTGCCGAAGAATATATAGTTAATTTTGATTGTGACACTGCCAATACCGTTCTTACCCGTAAAGTCAGAGAAAATCCCTTTGTCCCTGAAAATGAAGAGGAAAAGGAAGAAAGAATTAACACAATTTTAAATATTCAGGCAACAGGCCTTGCAAGAAGAATTGAGCATACAAAAGCCAAAAGCGTGGTTATAGGAATTTCAGGCGGTCTTGACAGCACTCTTGCCTTGCTCGTTTGCGTAAAAGCTATGGATATGCTAAGCCGTCCTCATACAGATATAATTGCGGTTACTCTCCCCTGCTTCGGAACAACCTCACGTACAAAGTCAAACGCTGTGCTTCTTTGCGAGGAATTGGGCGTTTCTTTCAGAGAAATCAATATAACAAACGCTGTGCGTCAGCATTTCAGTGACATCGGACATGACGAAGGCGTTACCGACGTAACCTATGAGAACAGTCAGGCAAGAGAGCGCACACAGGTGCTTATGGACATTGCAGGTAAGGAAAACGGATTTGTTGTAGGTACAGGCGATATTTCAGAACTTGCTTTAGGCTGGGCTACCTATAACGGCGACCATATGTCAATGTACGGTGTTAATGCAGGTGTTCCCAAAACCGTTATACGCTGTATCGTTGAATACCTGGCTAAGCGCAGTGATAAAAAATTGGGAGACATCTTACTTGATATAGTTGATACTCCTGTTTCTCCTGAGCTTTTACCTGCTGATGACAAGGGTGAAATAGCTCAGAAAACGGAAGAAACCGTAGGTCCCTACGAGCTTCACGACTTTTTCCTTTTCTATATGTGCCGTTACGGCTTCTCCCCAGAAAAAATTTACAGAATTTGCGTTTACGCGCTTTCCCACAAATACAGTGAGGAAACCATAAAGAAATGGCTTAAAAACTTTATGAGACGCTTCTTTATGTCACAGTTCAAGCGTTCCTGTTTGCCCGACGGCGCAAAAATAGGCTCAGTTTCTCTGTCCCCCCGCGGCGACCTTAATATGCCAAGCGACGCTCTTTGCAGCTTATGGCTTAACGAAGCCGAGAATTTATAATTATTTGTTTGCTATTTATCGGCTTTTGTGGTACAATTAGGAAAATATATTTTAGGAGATTTACTCAATGAAGAAACGCGGCATAAAGAAAAAAATAAATTTTTCTTTAAATTTAGGCGACCATTCAAAAGCGGCCGTTTTTACATTAGGTTTTATATTTCTGTATTTAATTGCTGAAATCGTTTACAAGGTTAAGGTTCAAAAAGAAGTATGCACTTGGGAAATTATTCTGCTGTTTCTCATTTTTTCCGTTTACGAACTTTTTAAAAAGCTCTTTGCCAAGGGAGAGGTTCCAAAGGACTTTAACGGCAAACCGCTTCCCCTATCCGATAAGATATCAGACAGAAAAAAGCGTAACCGTTACTATAAGAAAAGCGCCCTTATATACACCGTAATTTTCGGTATTATTACGGGAGTTGCTTTTTCCTGCAGTTCACTGCTTAGCAACGTAAATATCGGTTCTGAGCTTTTCTTTGATAACGAGCTTCCAAATATTCTCGTTTCGATTTTAGTTGCTATAGTATTTATGCCTGTTATTTACATATTCGCATATATCATAGAATTCTTATGGTATGAATACAAGATTTCTCTGTACAATGAGCTTCTGGCTATAAAAGAGGAACAAATTCAAAAAGAACGGGAGTTTTTACTATCTGTTCAGCAAGAGGCACAGGCTATTGAAAAAAGCATAAACCCTACGCCAAAACGCAGAGGCAGACCTCCTAAAACCAAAACCGAAGAGGTTTTACCCGAAAATAAAGAAACAGCTGCTCCCGCGCCAAAGCGCAGAGGCAGACCGCCGAAAGCAAAAGAAGAAAATAAAGAAGCCTGAACTACTGTTCAGGCTTCTATTTCTGTATAAAAGGTTTCCATAACAAGCTTTAAAAGCTCGTCCTCATCTGCATAAAACTCGGCAAACCCGCTTTCTCCTACAATCTGACTGCCCTTTATTTTTTTAAATTCAAGGGATACGTCACTTCGGTTTTTAAAAACGGAGGTAGCAAGATAGGTAACTCTGCCCACGTCAAGATTGGTTACGGCATTTTTAACCGTTTTATTATAGAGCTTTACGGGGAATAAAAAGTCACCCGACGTTTTCTTTATAACGGCAGCAGAATATTTTTTAAGATAATCAATCTGTCTTTCAAGACGAAGTACACTTGCATCGGCAGTATCACTGTTACGGGTTCTAAGATACTCAAATACATTGCTTCCCGTAAGCTTATACTCCACACCCTTTTTAAAGGAAATGAAAGGGTAATTTATATCCTCGTTTGGTATAACGGTAATAGGACCTACGGCGTTGTGCAGCGGTGCGATTGATTTGTCGTCAACTGCAAAATAGGTATTTACAGGCATACCGTAAAGCAGTCGAGAAACTGATTTTGCGGTATTCTTTGCGCTCTCGTCCTTGCCGTCACCATAAGCAAAAGCAAGGCATAACTGTTTAGTCTGTGTACCTGCAAGACTTCCCGACTTTGTATAAATATCTATATCTGTCATTATATCTCTCGGTATTCCTATAACGGTACTTTTTCCCGTTGAGGTATCAATAGCTATAAGATAGATAGCATCTGCCTGTCCTGCCTGTCCCGTAATATATGCTCCGCCGCTTTGTTCCTTTTCATTATCAATGCCCATACAAAGCACGGTGGTCATATTATCGTTATACTTATATTTTTTCCCTTGGTACTCTACTGAATTTTCGTCGGTTGACTGAGTAGCATTGCCGTTATTAATAATAACGTCATTATCCGTCATACTCGACCTGCCGCTGTACCACAAAGAAACAGCGGTCACTGCTACCGCTAATATAACGGCAGTGAAACTGCAAACGATCCAGAGTGCAATTTTTTTACCCTTTGACATAACTTTTTTATTTGGTGAGCGTATCATCTATAAGAACTCCCTGAACTAAATATCGGTAATTATCGTCATTTATACAGGTACTAAGGGTTATTATTTTATCATTTTCAGTTACCTGTGTTTCACTTCTCACGTTTACTATGGTGGATTTGGGGTTTTTGGTCATTTCCACGTATTCTTTAAAAACCTCTTTGTCATCATAGTTATAGGAATACAGCAAATGCCTGTTATCAAATTTATATGCCGCGTAAATCTCGTAGGTAAGAATGTGACCCGGTGTATAAATGTAAATATATTTATTTGCCTCAAAAAAATCTTTATTACGGAACTTATGAAGCGCCTTAAACATAGTGCCGTTTTTCATATTATGCCCGTATATTACTGTGTTGGGGTCAGAAAAATCCTTGCTGTTAAGCTTTTGTGTATAAATACAGCCTGCGAATTCATACTCACCGTCAATATTATGATTCAAATAATAATTTTCAGGCTTATCGCCGCTTTGAAGAATAGGATAATCCACCTTGGTATCGGGAATTCTTATCCATGCGTAAACGTCTTCATTTCTTTCTTTAAGAGCCGAAAAATCTATGGGATTGTCCACAAGCACAGGCTCAGGCTCACTGCTGACAACCGAAGAGCTGTCAATAATCGGCTCAGGCTCAGGAGCAATATACGGATAGATTAGATACCCTGCAAGTAAAAGCAATGAGATGATATTTATAGAAATTCCAAAAACAAAAAGAATTTTTCTTTTCTTATCCATATTTTCACTCCCTTTTAAATATACTGAACAAAGTATACCACATTAATAAATATGTGTCAAACATATAAAAAAATACCTGTCCTTTCGGACAGGTATTTTAATACTGAAATTAGTTATATGCGCGTTTGGAAGAAACAGCGAGAACTACGCCGCCCATAACAAGCATAACAAGTGTAAATACAACGGAAAGATTTACGCTTTCGCCTGTAAGAGGATTAACGGTATCCTTAGGAACGTTGAACTTAATTTCAACGCCTTCATAAGCTTCTGATACATATACTGTATCGGAAAGAGGCTTAATTACAACGTTAAGATAATCACCCTTAACAGATACGATTTCGCCGTTCTTTACGGTGTAATCGGTACCCTCAACAGCCTTCTGTCCGTTAGCCAAAGTAACGCTTACGATTTCGTAATCGGTACCTGCAAGAGCAGGAGACTTGTTGGGCTTATAGAACTTCCAGCCTTCAAATTCGCGGCTGTCATTCTCAACAGGCTTAAGAGCAATAGTGCCGTCTTTTTCTACTGTAACACGGTCAGCAACTGCAGAGTTTTTACCGTCGTTGGTTCTGTTTACGATAACCTCGTGATAAACAGTACCGCCGGAGCTCTTAATTGCAAAAGCAGGAACAGAGAATGAAAGAACAAGGGCAACAACTAAAACAAGTGCAAATATTTTTTTCATGATTTCTCCTCCATTTTCGATAGATATATCATTGGTTGTAATCATTATAGCACTATCTTTTAGAATTGTAAAGACTTTTGTTTAAAAAAATTTCTCAAAAATATTGATTATTTTAAAAAGTGTTGTAAAATATTATAGAGGTGATAACCATTAAACCTAAAATTCCTTTTAAAATTTATACTTTCGACAGTGTGGATTCTACAAATAATATTTGCAAAGAATTAGCTCTTAAAGGTGAAAAAACAGCTATTGTTATTGCCGACAGTCAGACACAGGGCAAAGGCAGACTGGGCAGAAGCTTTTTTTCGCCCCAAAGAACAGGTATTTATATGAGTCTGCTGTTAAGACCTGATATTTCACCCAAGGATTGCAATCTTATTACCACAGCCGCCGCCGTTGCAGTCTCTGACGCTATTGATACAATATCAGGCAAAAACACCCTTATAAAATGGGTAAACGATATTTATCTTGACGGCAAAAAAATATGTGGAATTCTTTGTGAATCAGGCTTTTCAAATAACGACGGCGCCTTGGATTACGTAATTCTCGGTATAGGCATAAATCTTTTTACCCCTGAAAACAGCTTCCCCGACGAGCTTAAAGATATTGCTTCCAGCGTTTTCACAAAGTCCGTCAACGACAGTGATATAAAAAGGAAGCTGATTGAAGAAATTATAAATAATTTTCTTTTAATATATAACCGTTTGCCAGATAAAGAGTATATGAAACGCTACCGTGAAAAATCCTTTTTAACGGGTAAAACAGTTTCTTTTGAAAAGAACGGCGTACAGTGTACCGGGGTTGTAGCAGATATCGACGACGATGCGAAAATCATTATACAGACAAGCTCAGAAACAGTTACTCTTTTTGCAGGTGAAGTCACCCTGAAATTTTAAAACCGATTCTATCTTACTGATAGAATCGGTTTCTTTTTATTCTTCGTCAGGAACTATTACAGAACCGTTTTCGTCAAGCTTTATATGTATTTTCATATCGCCTGAAACCTCTTCAAACTCGTAACTTGCAACGGGTACTGCATAGTCGGTAGATGTAAAGCCTTTCTTTGGAATACCCGTTTTTCTGCTTGTGAGAGAAAGGTTTTTTGTCCAGTTGCCGTCCTCATCAAGAGTTACCTCAAACTTCTGTTCACCGAACAAACTGCCGAAATTAATCAAAACGGTAGCAGTAGCATTGGTAAATTCTATTTTATTCTGAGATTTACTACTAATTTTGATGGTAGCGTTAGCAGTACCCCATTTCCATCTGCCACCTGCATATTCGGGATTATCTCCGTCATAATCGCTGTACACTGTTGAAACGCTGTCAAAGGCAACTTCTACGTTAAGATATGCGTCTGCATTTGTTTTGGAAAGCTTTTTGTCCTTAATAATTTCATCAGGTGTACCGCAGGCTGCTACGCTGAAAATCATAGCCACAGCCATAAGTAAGCATAATATTCTTTTCATTACTACTCCTCCATTCTCTTATTCATAGCCATTATAACACAGGTTATAATTTTTCACAAGATTTTTACAGAGATTTATAAAAATTCACTGCCAAGGTGTCACATCGCTCGTTTTCAGGGTGTCCGTTATGCCCCTTTACCCAGTTAATTTTTATGTCGTGTTTGTCAAAAAGGACTAATATTTCTTCCCATAAGTCAACGTTCAAAGCAGGTTTTTTATCAGCCTTTTTCCAGCCGTTTTTCTTCCACGAAGCCGCCCAACCCTTTTGAATACCGTCGGCAAGATATTTTGAATCGGTAGTAAGTATGACACTGCAAGGCTCTTTAAGTGCGCGAAGCGCCATAATTGCGGCGGTTAGCTCCATTCGGTTATTTGTGGTTTCCTTTTCGCCGCCCGAAAGTTCCTTTTCAACGCCGTTATATCTGAGTATTGCCCCCCAGCCGCCAGGACCGGGATTGCCCGAACAGGCGCCGTCTGTAAAAATTTCAACATTCTTCATATCAGTACTTCCTATAGCTTCCTATAACCTTGCCCAGCACCAACGGATTTTCGGGATATATGGGGTCGAAATCGGGATTTTCAGGCATAAAAATCACCTTGCCGTTTTCAATAAGCAATCTTTTAACGGTAGCCTCGTCTCCGTCCATACCTATTACGATATCCCCTGTTCTGTATGCGGCATTTTTATCAGCAACAACTATATCCCCGTCAAGAATTCCCGCATCTCTCATAGAAAGTCCTACGACTCTGAGTGCGAACAAGCCCTCTGCATCCTTCGTAGGATAGGGAATATAATCCTCTATCTGTTCTACCGCAAGTATTGGCTGTCCCGCCGTCACTCTGCCCACCACAGGCACTCTTGCGGCGGCAATATTATCGGCAATCCTTATAGCACGTGAAGAATAGCTGTCACGGATTATATATCCGTTTTCCTCAAGAGCGTCAAGAATACCGTGAACGGTAGAGGTGGATTTTATAGAACAGGCAGTGCATATTTCTCTTACAGTCGGCGGAAAACCCTCTGCCATACTGGATACTAGAAAGCGGTAAACCTTTTCCTGTTTTTCGCTAAGCGCAGGTCTTGACATACACATTCTCCCAACGAACATTTATTCTTTTTTAATATTACCACCTTTTTTATCTTTTTTCAAGTGAAATCCTTTAATTATTTCCGAAAAACCTAAAATAATAAGTATTCCACCGAAAAACTTGCCCAAATATTCTCCGCCCACAGCCTGTCCTAAATAGTAGCCTCCTACCGCGCCAAGACAGGCAAAAAGAGCAAAGGGAATAACAGTTTTCCACTTGAGCATTTTTTTAAAGGAATAAAAAATAACGGCGGTAAGCCCGATAGGTATAAAGAACAAAAGATTAATTCCCTGAGCGTTTATCTGCTCTGCCCCGCCGAAAACTCTTAAATAAATCAAAAGAACGGCGCCGCCGCCAAGTCCCATTCCACCGATAATTCCCGATAAAAAACCTGCTATCAGCTTTACTATTTCCATCAACGCATCAACATCCTTATCCCTGCCCAGACCATAAAGCCGCCGAAAATAATCTTTAAATATTTCGGGGATATTTTTTTAAGCAACAGCGTAGCCACAACAGACCCCACCACTCCTGCGGGTATAAAAGGAAGTGCGTGGCTTATTTTTACGTTGCCGTTAATTAAATAAATCACCGCGCTTATCACCGATACGGGCAAAATAACCGCCACGGCATTGGCGTGAGCCTGTTTTTGTTCCATTCCGCTTTTTTTAAGGAGAGGCACCGCCACCATACCGCCCCCTGCTCCTAACATTCCGTTGACGACGCCAATAACTATCCCCGACAAAGCGTTTTTAAAAGTTCTTTTCATTTTCTGTCACCATAATTATTATAACCAAAAAACAGGCGGATTTTCCGCCTGTCTCTGCTATTTGTTCCCTATTCTTTCCAAATAAAATTATAATTGATAGATTCTCCGCCGTCAACCAATATATTCTGACCTGTGCAAAAGGTATTGGTAACGGTGAGAAAATACGCCCACTGAGCAATTTCCTCAGGAGTCGCCCATCTTTTAAGGGGAGTTTCCTCCATAATCTGCGCCCAGAGTTCGCCGTCGTTTACCACACAATCGTTAAGAGTTGTCAGTACTCCCCCAGGGTCAAGACTGTTACAGGTAGCATTATATTTTGCTATTCGCATAGCAACGTTTTTGGTATATGCCAAAACTCCGCCCTTACTTGCGCAGTACTCAGGGAATTCTGCACCCGTATGTCCACTTGCAGAGCCGATATTAAGGACCGAACGAATATGCTCACCTATACCGTATTTCTCGGTAATATGAATAAGCGCTTTCAGATTAATATCAATATCCGCCTCATTTTGCGTACCTGCATTATTAATAAGTATATTAACGTCCTTAATGTCGGGAAGTCTGTCATAATCCCTTATATCACATTCATAATGAGTGTAATTTTTACTGATAATTGCGGATTTTTGTCTGTCTATACCTATTACGGTATGGTTTTCTTTAAGAAAAAGCTCTGCAATAGCCTTTCCTATACCCTGACTCGTACCTGTTATTAAAACCTTCATGGCTTACCTCCCATAAACTCAAGGTATTGCTGTCCAACCTTTTGTTCCTTCCATTTCTTAATTATTGAATAACCTATAGGCGAAAAAAACACTTCCATAATAAGCTCTGCAACCGCGCCCGTTAACGCGCAGGTTACACACTGCAGTGTCGTCCAGTGAAACCCGTTCCAGTATATCGGCGCGAAAAACTTGAAAACAATAACGGAAAAAATAAAATTATCCGAAAACTGACCAATAAAGGTAGATATATACGCTCCCGTAACAAATGCCAGTTTCCCGTCGGGATTTTTACGAAATGCCTTTAAAACCGCCCAATTAACACCGTTGTTAATTAAAGCGGAAATTAAAAACGCAACTGTGCTTGAAAGCAGGATAAACCAGGTTCCGCCAAAAATATCGTTGAATGCAGTATAATCATTCGCATCAGACGGAATTATACTGGCAACGTAAAAAATTATACAGGTAAGCAAATTAATCAGCGATGCAAGTACCGCAATCGTGTTTGACGCTTTCGGACCGAAATATTTCGTAATTACGTCCATGCACATAAAGGAAAGCCACGATATTAAAATACCGCCGTCCAAGGCTATCCACTCGGTTTGGACAAGGGTTTTGTTTGCAAGTAAATTCATACAAATAACGCTGACGACAAAAAAAGAAACCACCGTTGACGGAATATTTCTAAGCAACAGCAACGTTTCCCGCCGTTCTCTTTTTAACCTGTTTTTAACGTCCTTCATTTTTATCTCCCAAAATAAAATGGCTTTGTAAACACAAAGCCACTATCATTTTTCTTTTTATGAATAGCAGTCCTGGTTTTATTTAACGACAGGATGGTACAAACGAACTGTCGGTTTATTCATTATATAACACTTTTATTTAAAATGCAAGATTTAACTTTTTTACAATATTTCTCTAAGCTCTGCAAGATTTTTTACCATATAGGTTGCCTCGCTACAAAATTTTCCTACAAAGCAACTGTCAACGCCAACGTTAACTGCGCCCTTTATATCTGACGTGGGGGAATCACCGATAATAAGAATTTTACTTTTATCCTTTTCCTCAATTTCGGCAAAAACCCTGTCAAAAAATGCCTTATCAGGCTTAGGCGCACCGATTTCCTCCGATATAAACAGGTGAGAAATATATCGGCAAATCCCCGAAAGCTCTACTCTTGAATGCTGATTCTCAGGTATTCCGTTAGTAATTACCGCCATTTTATAGCCCTTTTCCTTGCAGTAACGAAGAATCTCATCACAGTAGGGCATTTTTATGACGCATTTTGAAAGCTTTTGGAGATATCCCTTTGCTAAGGCAGAAGCATCAACGGTTATGCCGTATTCCTTTGCCAGAGTTTCAAATCGTCCCGTATAAATCTCACGCGCCTCGATTTCACCTCGTTCAAAGGCTTTCCAGTACATATCGTTGATTTGGCTGTATCTGTGAACCGCCCTATCGTCACAGGGAAGTCCTTCTTCACAAAACAGCTTCTGTATACATACGAATTCTGACCTTGTAAAATCAAGTAAAGTATTGTCAAGGTCAAAAAGCAGTGTTGTATATTTACACATTTTTATTTTGCGCCCTTAAAGAATACTCAATAGCCGCCTTTTGCGCAGGAGTAACGTATACGGTCTGCGGGGTACGGTAATCGGGAAATTCAGGACTGGGCAGCATCATTGTAACAGGAACAAGACCTGTGGGAGACTGTACTGTATTAAAGTCAGGCGATGAGGTGTGTTTTACGGCAACTTCATCCTCAAACTTCGTTCCGCAATTTTTACAGTACACAAATCTGTCGTCATTTTCGGTTTTGCAAATTCTGCATATTTTCATATATTTTCTCCTTTACAAAATGAACGAAGCAATTACGCTTGGTAAATACTGAACTGCCGCAAAGCCTATAAAAAGACCGAGTATACTAAGTCCTCCTTTTTTACGGTAGAGCGCGTATTTTTCTTCTTCGCTTAAATTAAGAGTTCTTATCTCACTCATAGTTCTTATAACGTGCTTATAGTAAAGCTTATTTGCAAAAAGACCGCACAAAAGCTTTACGACGCCGTAAATAAAGGAGCCTATAACGGCAAGATTAAAGGGCATCATAACATCGGGAACTCGGTTATAAACAGCCTGTGCAAGTTCCATACTGTTTTCATAGCCCATTTGCTCAATTATAAGAGACAGAGGTATAAGAAAAAGGGTTGCGGCAATTTCAAAAGCGCCCGTAATCATTGCTTCCTTATACATTTTTCTGGATGCAAACTTTGCCGTGGGGAAAAACAGACCCCAAAGGGAAAAACCTATTTTTGCTCCGTTTTTCTGCGCTAAAAATTTAGGCAAGGTGCGGTTTGTGGATGCGCCCACGAATTTTCTTACCTCTTCGGCAGTATGCCCCTCTCCCAAATCCTCGTTTTTATCAACGCCGCCATAAAAATCCATACCCATAACCACAGTTCTTGAATACTTGTTCGGAGTATTACAGGACGGACATTCTTTTTCGTGTATATCATAACGGTTATGACACATAGGACACTCAACCAGCATTTTAGGTGCTTCCTGTGTTTTTGCTTCTTCCTTTTTATTTTCTTCTGCAATACGCTTTTTCACAAGGTCATACTGATTTTCGGTGCCGTGAAAGGCTTCCATACCGCATTTTCCCGCATTCACAAAACATTCTCTGTGATGAGGCGCGCCGCAAACGGCGCATACTGCAACGTCATCATCTTCAAAAAGATATGCATGACAGATAGGACAGCTTTGTCCTTTAATTTCCAAACTCATTTCTATATTCCTTTGCAAATCGGAAAATCATATCGAAATATTCTTTTCCGTAGTTATGAAATTCTCCGTTTTCCACCATTTTTCTAAGAGTATCTTCGCTCACCCAACGAGCCTGAGCCACCTCGCTTAACTGAAGCTGAAGACTGCTTACGTCAGCGTCACTCATAGTAAACCAGATATCTACGAAAGAATTTCTTTTTTTGATACGCGCCATTTTTTTACAGTAGCGTTGTGTACAGTTGATTCCAAGTTCTTCCAGCAGTTCCCGTTGCGCCGCGCAAAAAGAGGTTTCCCCCGATATAGCAGAACCGCCCGTTGCAGCCCATTCCCCCGGCATAAGCTTCTTTTCCTTGCTTCTCTGCTGAATAAGAAACTTACCGTCATTTGATATCACCCAGATATGAACCACAAGATGATACTCACCGGGACGCATAAAATACTTTCCGCGAACAGCCGTTTTACCGGTTATCTTACCGCTTGAGTCCAAAATATCCCATTTTTCCATTTCGGCCTATCCTTTACTTTTAATGCTTTATCACTAATCCTTGTTATTATACCAAAATTTCTTATACTGTTCAACCATTTTTAATTATGTTTTAAATTTTTTTACATAATACTTGTAAATTCTGATAAAATGGTATATAATATTAAACTGAAGTGTATCCGAGTGTGCGAATGGGCGGGTCCTGTGCGACGGAATACCATGAACCATGTCAGGCGGGGAACCGAGCAGCATTAAGTGGATTTTTTCGTGCGCCGCAGTAAATCGGTCCATTCGTACACTCGGATACATTTTTAGTTTATTTTTTCAGTCGAGGTGAAATAATTTTGGCATATCAGGCTTTATACCGAAAATACCGTCCCACCGCTTTTTCTGAGGTTGTAGGACAGGAGCATATTACCGAAACCCTTAAAAATCAGCTAAGCAGCGGTAAAATTTTCCATGCTTATCTTTTTACGGGAACGAGAGGTACAGGTAAAACAAGCTGTGCTAAAATTCTCTCAAAGGCGGTAAACTGTTTATCAAGCGTAAACGGTGACCCTTGCGGCGAGTGTGCCGCCTGTAAAGCTATAGCGCAGGGAGAAAACACCGATATTGCCGAAATTGACGCCGCTTCCAACAACGGCGTTGACGATATCAGAAGTCTTCGTGAACAGGTCAATTTCGCACCTGCAAACTCTAAATACAGAATCTATATAATCGACGAGGTTCATATGCTTACCGACAATGCCTTTAATGCATTGCTCAAAACCCTTGAAGAGCCTCCCGCACATATTATATTTATACTCGCTACCACCGAGGTACACAAGCTTCCCGCTACTATTCTTTCCCGTTGTCAGCGTTTTGATTTCCGCCGTATTGACAGCTCTGTTATTGCTTCAAGGCTTAAATTCGTTGCACAACAGGAAGGTCTGACCATCACCGACGGCGCGGCTACTCTTATAGCCAGTGCGGCTGACGGCGGTATGCGTGATGCGCTGAGTCTTCTTGACCTATGCGTATCAAGCGGTAAAGTCATTGATGAAGAAACCGTTTCAGTTGCCTGCGGTATGGCAGGACAGGATTATCTTTGTAATTTAAGCGAAGCTGTAAAAAACAAGGACTGCTCTGCCGCCCTTAGTCTGCTTGACGAAATACATAATTCGTCGGTGGATATGCTCCGCCTTTTAAACGAGCTTACCCGCCACTACCGCGACCTTATGATAGTAAAAACGGTAAAGGGCGACAAAAAGCCTATCGTTTGCTCACCAGACCATATGAATTCACTTATTAATCAGGCTGAAAGCTACCCTCTTAAAGATATTATGTGGTCACTTAAAGTTCTTCAGGAGGCCTTTGCTCAGATGCAGACGGGAAACCGCAGACTGCAAATGGAAATGACACTTATCCGTCTTTGCGGAAAGGACGACAGCAGCACCACCTCTGCGGATTTGCTTCGCAGAATAATCACTCTTGAGGAAGCTCTTTCTACGGGAAACGTTACTGCAGTACCAAAGAAAGCGGAGGAACGGTGCGAAAACATAACTGTTGAAAAGGAAGAAACGGAGTCTGAGCAAAACGAAACTGTCAAGACCTCTGACGGCCCTCTTGACTGTTGGGAAGAAATACTTGAACAGGTATTTTTGCTCTGTCCCCCTGCTATAGGCATACTCAACGGCTCAAAGGCTTATATACAGGGTGATTTTCTGCTTATCGACGCGCCTAATCCTATGTTCCGTTCCATGATGAACAGCAGTGATACTATGCGCAACTCCATTCGTCAGGCGGCAGAAAAGCGTCTTGGCAGAGCTTTCAGGCTCGGTCCCTATAAGAACCAGTCTAAAAAGGGTTCGGGTGTTGACCCCTTGATGATTGTTGCTAACAAGCTTAATGATATAAAAAACAACGGAGGAAATCAGTAATGAAAGTTAGAATTCCAAATAATTCAGGCGGTCCTTCTAATATGAACGCTATGCTTAAACAGGCTCAGAAAATGCAGGAGGATATGGCAAATCTTCAGGCAGACCTTGAGGAAAGAGAATACAGTGGCAGCGCAGGCGGTTCTTCGGTAACGGTAACCGTTGACGGCAAACACAAGATTAAAAAGCTTACCATCGACCCGTCAATCGTAGACCCCGATGACACCGAAATGCTTGAAGACCTTGTAACAGTTGCCGTAAATTCTGCTATTGAACTTGCTGCAAAAACAGCAGAAGAGGAAATGGGAGCTATTACAAGCGGTCTTAACATCCCCGGTATGTTTTAATTATGGCTTACAGTATAACCTCCCTGTCCGAGCTTGTAAAACAGTTTGAAAAGCTTCCCGGAATAGGTAAAAAAACCGCGCAGCGACTTGCCTTTCACATACTCGCTCAGCCTCCTGAAAGGGCAGAGCAGTTTGCAAAGGCTCTTGTTGAAGCAAGAGAAAAAATTCATTTTTGTCCCTGTTGCCAGTCTCTTACCGACACGGCTTTATGTTCAATCTGCAGTGACGATACAAGGGATAAAAGCGTAATTTGTGTGGTTGAGGACCCTAAGGACGTTCTTGCCTTTGAAAAAACGCGGGAATTCAAGGGACTTTACCATGTGCTTCACGGTGCGCTCTCCCCTCTGGATTCTATAGGTCCCGAACAGCTTAAAATCAAGGAGCTTATGAAACGCCTTGCCGACACCTCTGTCAAGGAGGTTATTATGGCGACGAATTTAACGGTCGAGGGCGAGGCAACTTCAAGCTATATTTCACGTCTTGCAAAGCCTTTCGGGGTAAAGGTAACAAGACTTGCCTACGGTATTCCCGTTGGCGGCGACCTTGAATATGCTGATGAAAAAACCCTAACCAGAGCTCTTGAAGGGAGAAACGAAATCTGATGGAACAGAAAAAAATAGACAGAATAAATTTTCTTGCAAGAAAAAGCCGCGAAGAAGGTCTTACCGAGGAAGAAAAGCAGGAACAGGCGGTTCTTCGCAGAGAGTTTATCGACTCCTACAAGCGCAGCCTTGAAATGCAGCTTAATAACACCACCATTTTATACGAAGACGGCACCAAGAAAAAACTTACGAAAAAGGATTCTTGATATCATACCCTGTGCTAACTGCACGGGGTGTGTTTTTTCTTTAAAAAGGAGGCAACTTTCCTTATGGACAGCATTGATTTCAACTTAATTAAAAGCTTACACAAAGACGCGCGTACGTCTGCAAAAGAACTTGCAAAGGATGTTTTTATTTCATCCCCTGCTACCTCTGCCCGTCTGGAAAAGCTTAAAAACGACGAGGTAATAACAGGTTATCACGCTCACTACAATATGGAAAAATTAGGCTTCGCCATTACCGCTTACGTGCTTATCAGCGTAAACGACGATAATGAAAAATATTTTGAAAGCTTTGTTATGAAGAATAAAAACGTACTGTTTTGCCACAGCACAACGGGCGAATACACTCATATTATGCTGGTTTCTTTTAAACGCTCCTCTGACGTTAAACGCTTTAAACACAACATTTCAGAATTCGGCAAAGCACATTTACATATAATTACACAGGAAAATAAATCTTATTCTCAGGCACAGTTTACAGATTTGCTGTTCGAATAAACTAAAATGCTTGATATTATGATAATTACATAGTATAATAAGTGTATATATACAGTAATGAGAAGGTGTATTTTAAGGTGAAAAAATACGACTATGTCATTGTTGGCGGTGGCTTGTTTGCAGGTACCTTTGCAAAACTTGCAACCGACAAAGGTAAAAGCTGCCTTGTTATCGAAAAACGTTCTCAGCTTGGCGGTAATATAGCCTGTGAAAATATTGAGGGTATCAACGTACACAAATACGGCGCTCATATCTTCCACACAAGCAACAAGCAGGTTTGGGATTTTGTAACGTCACTTGCCGATTTTAACAGATACACCAATTCCCCCGTTGCAAATTATAAAGGCGAAATTTACAATATGCCCTTTAATATGAACACCTTCTGCAAAATGTGGAACGACGTTATAACTCCAAATCAGGCAAAAGAAAAAATTGCGCAGCAAACAAAGGAGATTAAGGGTGAACCTGAAAATCTTGAGGAACAGGCAATCAGTCTTGTGGGCAGAGACCTTTACACAAAGCTGGTAAAGGGATACACCGAAAAACAGTGGGGCAGAGATTGTAAAGAGCTTCCGCCGTTTATAATAAAAAGACTGCCTGTAAGATTTACCTTTGACAATAATTATTTCAATGATTTATATCAGGGTATTCCCATTGGCGGATATAATGTTATAACCGACGCTCTGTTTAAAAACTGTGACGTTATGCTAAGTACAGACTATAATTCCGACAGAGAAAAATATAGCGCTATGGGTAAAAAGGTGCTTTATACGGGAACTCTCGACTCATTTTTCGATTATTGCTACGGAAATCTGGAATACCGAAGCCTTAATTTCGAAACACAGGTTCTTGACTGTGATAACTATCAGGGCGTTGCCGTTGTAAACTATACCGACCGCGAAACAGCCTTCACACGAATTATTGAGCATAAGCATTTCGAGTTCGGCACACAGGAAAAAACCGTTATTACCAGAGAGTATCCTGCCGACTTCAAGGAAGGTATGGAACCATACTATCCTGTCAACGACCAAAAAAATCAGGAGCTTTATCAGAAGTATGTTCTTCTTGCCGAAAAAGAAGAAAACGTTATTTTCGGCGGAAGACTTGCTGAATATAAATATTACGATATGGATAAGGTTATTGAATCTGCCTTCATTCTGGCAGAGAAAGAACTTTAAAGGGGGATAAAAATGGCTGAAAATATTAAAATTAGCATTATAATGCCCGTTTATAAGGTAGAAGATTACGTTGGAAAATCAATAGAAAGTATTCAGGCGCAGACCTTTACCCAGTGGGAGCTTTTTGCTATTGATGACGGTTCTCCCGACAACAGCGGCGCTATTTGTGAGGAATATGCCTCAAAAGACCCTCGTATTAAGGTCATCCATCAGGAAAACGCAGGCGCTCCCGCCGCAAGAAACCGCGCTATTGATTTGGCGCAGGGCGAATTTATGTATTTTATGGATTCGGACGACTGGACCGAGCCTACGATGCTTGCCGATATGTACGAGGTTGCAACTCAGTACGACCGTGAGCTTGTTGTAACAGGTTATTATATAGATACCTATTATAATGATACCGAAAAATTCATTCAGGAATTATCTTACCCTTCTACCGTTTATAAAACCCAAAAGGAATTCAGAGATGACGCCCACCGTCTTTTTGACAGAAATCTTCTCTACACCCCTTGGAACAAGCTGTTTTCTTCTAAATACATAAAAGACAACGGCATTTATTTCCCCGATACATTTTGGGACGATTTTCCCTTTAACCTAAGGGTAGTAAGAAGCGTTGAGCGCGTGGCTGTAATTGATAAAAAGTATTATCACTTTATAAGAAAACGCGCAGAAAGCGAAACTGCAAAATACCGCAGTAATATGTATGAAAAGCGCGAAGACGAGAATCGTTGGATAAGAGAGCTTTACGCTCATTGGGATATTATGAACGACGAGGTTGAGGAATTCCTTTCAAGACGTTATATTGAGCGCATTCTCGGCTGTGTTGAGAACGTAACCAACAAAAACTGTACTCTTTCCTTTAAGGATAAGAAAGCTCAGATTAAGAAAATGATTTGCTCAGAAACTGCGCAAAAGGCTGTTCGTATAGCTAAACCGGGCGCATTTTACACTAAAATTCTGCTTCTTCCCATTCGTTTTAAGGACGCAGCACTTATGTATATGATGGGCATTGTTATTTCTCAGGTCAAAGCCACCAATACTAAGCTTTTTGCAAAACTTAAAGCAGGTAGATAAGCTTTAGCAAACAAGGAGATTTCTCAATGAATAATTCTCTTTTAAGTATTATAATGCCTGTATATAACAGCGAAAAGTATCTTACTGATACCCTTAATAGTTTACTGTCGCAGGACTATACAGAAATTGAGGTTATTTGTGTAAACGATTGCTCTACGGACGGCAGTCTTGATATTTTACGGGAATTCGAGCAAAAGGATTCCCGTATTAAATGCATTTCACTAAAGGAAAACATAGGCGCAGGCAAAGCACGAAACGAGGGTATCAAGTGCTGTGTCGGCGCTTATATTGCTTTTCTTGATGCCGACGACCAGGTGCTTCCTCACATATATAAAGAAGCTGTTTCTCTTATTGAAAAAAGCGGCGCAGAGCAGGTTGTATGGGGCGCCGTGGAGGAACACTTTGACGATAAAGACAAGCTTATAAAGTCTGTGCCTATACTTCCCAAGGCTGTGATAAGCGAAAATAAAAAGGAGGTGGCCCGTACAGTTCTTCGCCTTGAAGAGCAAACCCTTTTTGGCTATCTCTGGAATTCTGTTTACAAAGCCAATATTATAAAAGCCAACGGAATTCGTATGAACGACTACCTTTTTTACGAGGATTACTTCTTTAATCTGGATTTTATAAAGCATAGCGACAGTATCGCTGTTATAGACAGCATCGGTTACCGATATTTTAAACGGGCAAACAGCAGTATCACCCACAGCTTTTCCAAGGATTACTACGCCTTAAGCTACAAGCGTGTCGAATCTTTTTATGAATACTGTAAGCAGTGCGGTATACTTGACTGTAATGCAATAAACGTACTGGCAAATAAATTACTCCGCTATTCCCTTTCCGCTCTGTCACGTAACAACAATCCCCTTTCCAAGCTGAGTTTCAAGGCAAGACGGGAATGGGTTTGTGAAAATCTTTTCAGCAGAGAGCTTTATACTGCCTTATTAAGCGGCAAAATCAATACTAATCCTGTATTCCGACTATTAAAATTTGCAATAAATACAAAAAGTCACCTACTTTGCCTGTTACTTGGCAAGGCGGTATATATACTAAGAAAATGATAAGGAAACGGTTATGAAAATTTTATCTTCACTTAAAGCCCCCTATATAGCAGAGCTGCCCTTTAAAATACTCTATCTTATATTCGGTATATTCACCTTTTGTAATTTAACCTATATGCAAGGTATTATGTCCTATACAGTTATTGCCGTTGCAGGACTGGGCGCCGTCGCCTTTATTTACCGACTGAGAAACGTTACGGGATATCTGAAAACACCCGCTCTTTCTTTGCTTATTGCCTTTACGGTAAGCTTTATTATTTCAGCAATCCTTAATTTTTCCTACGGTTATTCCGATAACATAAAAGGTCTTGTATGGCTTATATTCCATTTCTTTTTGCTTTTTGCCTGTGATACGGACAGAAGCGAAAAGGACTATAAAAAAGAGTTTACTTTTGTTTCCTTTTTCTATCTTGCCGTTTTCTTTGTTATGTCTGCCGTAAGTCTTGTTCAGTATGCTGTAAACTACTCACTTGAACAGTACAACGAGGAATATATCCGTCTTGCAGGTCTTGTGTGGGGCAGACTGTGGGGTGTCTTCCGCGACCCCAACTATGCAAGTGTTTTTGCCGCCGTAGCTATAGCACTTTCGGTATTTTATATCCGCAACTATAAAAACAAGTTTTTGAAAATTTCTCTTATAATAAACTGCACAGTACAGTTTTTATACCTTTGTCTTTCAGGCTCACGCACGGGTATGGTTGCAATTTTCGCAGTTATTTTCTTTTATATACTTTTTATCGGTCTGAAAAAGCTTAATTTTAAAGGCTTTATAAAAATTTCGTTTGTGGTGGTTTTAGCGCTGCTGATTGCCGTTTCAAGCTTTTTCATAATTACCGGTGTTCATAAGGTAAACAGCAAAATAGTAGAATACCGCTATTATCAGTCGCACTCGGGTGAGGACGTTCCCGAATATGAGGACGGACGTGAGCAAGACCTTGAAAGCGATATCAGCAACCGCCGCTTCGACCTGTGGAAAAGCGGTACTGAGATTTTTTATAAAAATGCAGTTTTCGGTGTTTCGTATTATAATTTAAAGGATTACGCCTTAAAGGAAATGCCTGATACCTATCTCGTTAATAATAATCACGGAGTATTCAACAACACCCACAATATAATTTTCAACATTCTTCCTGCTCAGGGTATTTTAGGTTTTGTTATTTTCCTGTTATTTGCAGTATTTACCGTCATTTATATTTTTAAAAACATATTTAAGGCTAAGGACGGCGATTACGAATACCTCTGCGTTATGTTCATTTGTGTGATTTGCGCACTCGTTTGTTCTATGTTCGTTACCGACGTTATCTACACCAATTCACCCACGTCGGTTATCTTCTGGCTATTTCTGGGTTATATATTCCATTATATAAAGGTGACGACTAAAAATGAGTGTTAAAATTTCGGTAATCATACCCGTTTACAAGGTTGAAAAATATCTGAGAAAATGTCTTGATTCTGTACTGACTCAGGATTTCGATTCCTTTGAGGTTATTGCGGTAAACGACGGTTCGCCCGATTCCTGCGGTGAAATTTTAAAGGAGTACTTTAAGCTATATAACAATCTTCTGATAATCTCACAGGAGAACAAAGGACTTGGTGGTGCAAGAAACACAGGCATCGAAAATGCAAAAGGCAAATACATTCTTTTCGTTGACAGCGACGACTGTCTTGAAAACGGCTGTCTTTCCTATCTTTACGATATAGCAGAGACTAATAATGCCCATATGGTCTGCTTCGGCGCTGATTACGTAGACGTAAACGGCAAGACCGTCAACACCTATAAAGCCAGTGACAACGGCTGTCATACCGTTACCAAGGAAGAATATATGGTAAAGGCTATAGACAACCCTTACGCATGGAACAAACTTTATCTGGCTTCCCTTTTCAAAGAAACGGGTATACGATTTCCCACTCGCGAATGGTTTGAAGATTTGGCAACACTTCCCAAAACAGTGCTTCACTGCGAAAGAATAGTGCTGAGTGATAAAATCTTCTATAAATATTTACAGCGAAGCGACTCAATAATTCACACTGTAAATAATAACAGAAATATTGAAATGCTTTCCTGCACAGATTCGCTTATAAGCTATTTTAAAGAGCAATCGGCATTTGAGAAGTTCTACAGTGAGCTTGAGTATGCAGCCATTTTGCATATACTTGTACTTTGTGTTAATAAGATTGCCGCGAGTGACCCTACTCACCCACTGCTAAAGCATTTTTACGAATATGTAAAAAAGAATTTCAATAGCTTTAACAAAAACCCATATATTAAAACCAACCTTTCATTAAAGCGAAAAATACTGCTTTACCTTAGTACGCACAAAATGTACAAAGCAATCAACTTTATTAACCGACTGGCATAGGAGGAACGGTATGCCCTGTATCAGTGTAATAATTCCCGTTTACAACGTTGAGAAATACCTTGCTAAATGTGTTGACAGCGTTATAACTCAGACCTTCAGTAATTATGAAATTATCCTTGTTGATGACGGCTCTACCGACAACAGCGGCGCTATTTGTGATAGCTATGCTGAAAAACACCCGTTTATTTCGGTTATTCATCAGCAGAACAAAGGACTTGGAGGCGCCAGAAACACAGGCATATCTGCCGCCAAGGGTGAGTTTTTGTTTTTTCTTGACAGTGATGATTTTATAAGTAACGATGCCCTTGATACCTGCTATAATATAGCAGTAAAAAACAACTGCGATATGGTGTTGTTCGACTGCCTTTGCGTATTTGAGGACGGAACGCGGGGAGCGAAGTACACCTGTGAGTTCGTGACACCCGACTGTATTTTAACAGGCGATACGCTGAAATCCATAACTCTCATCAGCAGCGCCTGTAACCGCCTGTATAAAAAAGAGCTTTTTATCAATAATAACATTTCGTTTCCAGAAAAGCTGTGGTATGAGGATTTACACACCACGCCAAAGCTTGTTCCCTATATAAAGACTGCCTATTACTATACCGAAAAACCTATTTATTATTATCTTCAGAGAAAAGGCTCTATTATGCATTCCCCCGATTTAGACAGGATTGTAAATGAGAGACTAAAAGCCGTAAACAGTATTCTCGACTACTTTGAAAAGAACGGATTTATTAACGCCTTTAAGGACGAGCTTGATTTTATGAAGGTTTTTCACGGCTTTTTCTTACCTGTCAGGGAAATGCAGTCAATGACCCACCGTTTTGAAAAGGCATCAGATAAATTAAGAACTGAGCTTTTAAAGAACGGCACCTCCCCTCTCCATAGCAAATATCTTTGTACGCTAAGCAAAAAAGAGCGATTGCTTTTAAAATGGGCGCTTGACAGAAATTATAGCTTTATAAAGTTGTTTTCCGCCCTTAATAAACTTATGAAGAAGGTTCGTAATGTTAAATAACCTTAAAAAAGTAGATAAAAAAAGCAAGGTTTTATTGCAGAACACCTTTATGCTTTATGTTCTGCAGTTTTCTTCATACCTTTTCAGCTTTATTACCGTACCCTATCAGACCCGTATTTTAGGACCTGAGCTTTACGGTATTCTGGGTGTTGCCGCCGCAGTAATGCTGTATTTTCAGTTGTTTTTGGATTTTGGCTTTCTCCTGTCTGCTACGGAAGATATCTCCAAAAACCGCGAGGACACAGGCTATGTGAACAGAAAAATCACCACGGTGGCTGTTATTAAGGCTGTTCTGGGAATTATCTCTCTTATTATTATGCTTATTCTTTTATTTGCGGTTAAAGAGTTTTCCCGTTATAAAGCGGTTTATCTTATATATTTTGCCGCTTACGCCGTTAATTCCTTTGTTCCCGATTACGTTTACAGAGGTATCGAAAAAATGACAGCCGTTACACTTCGTACGGTATCGGTTAAATTTCTTTTTTGTCTCCTTACCTTTATTTTTCTCAAAGGCAAAGAGGATTATATTATAGTTCCTCTGCTTCTTCTTTTGGGCAACTGTCTTGCGGTTGTTATCGCCTATCTTCACCTGTTCAAAAAGCTTGGCTACCGCTTTACAAAGGTAACTGTAAAAGAAATAATAAGCGACTTTAAGCGTTCCTCCGTTTTCTTTTATTCAAGAATTGCTACAACGGTATACAGCGCTACAAACACCGTTGTTCTCGGCTTTTTTGATAAAACGGGAATTATAACAGGCTACTTCACCTCGGCAGATAAAATAGTCACAACCGCCAAAAACGGCTTTTCTCCTATTTCAGACAGCCTTTATCCGTATATGGTAAGACATAAGGACTTTAAACCTGTAAGAAAAATACTTTCTCTTATTATGCTTCCCATAGTTATCGGCTGTATATTGGTAGGTGTTTTCTCAGAGCCTCTTTGCATATTTGCTTTCGGCAAGGAATTCACAGGCGCCGCGCCAATACTTCGCGCCTTTTTACCTGCGGTAGCGGTTATTTTACCAAGCTATATATTCGGTTTTCCCGTTATGGGAGCTATGGGTATTTCAAAATACGCCAACTACTCCATTTTTACAGGCACCGCCGTACACATCATAGGGATTTTAATTATTGCCCTTACGGGTAATATAAACGGCGTTACTCTTGCGGCTATGACAAGCGTTTCGGAATGGACTATTTTTATGTTCCGCATAACAGCAGTATATAAACACAGACATCTTTTTAAAGGAGAAACGAAATGAAGCTGACCCTTAGAATTTTAAAACGAATATTCTGGATTATTTGTTTCTTTCTGCCTGTTAAAAGCAACAAGGTGGTTTTTCAGTCCTACTATGGCAGAGGCTACGGGGACAACCCTAAATACATAGCCGACGCCCTTATAGACGGTAAAGAAAACCTCGATTTAGTATGGGTGGTAAGCGGTAAGGAAAGCTACGTTTTCCCAAAGGAAATACGGACTGTGACCTTCCGTTCCTTTAAATATATTTATGAAATGTCCACCGCTAAGGTTTGGGTGGACAACAGCCGTAAGGAATACTGTCTTAAAAAGAAAAATCAGTTTTATATGCAGACGTGGCACGGCGGACTGGGTATGAAAAAGGTTGAAAATATGGTACCCGATAAGCTGTCAGAACAGTATCTCCGTATGGCAAAAAAAGATGCAGCTATGTGCGACGTTATGATATCAAGCTGTGATACGCTCACCAGCGACTACCGTAATTATTTCTGGTATCCGCAGGGTGAGATAATACAAAAGGGACTGCCCAGAAACGACCGACTTTTAAGCTTTACGGATGAGGACGTAAAACGAATCAGAAAGGCACTTGATATAGAGGACGGGGTAAGGCTTATGCTCTACGCCCCCACCTTCCGCGAAAATCACGACCTGACCGTTTACGATATGGATTACAAGGGTTGCAAAGAAGCGCTTGAAAAACGCTTCGGCGGAAAGTGGAAAATTCTTCTTCGTCTGCATCCTAACGTATTTAAGCTTTCGGATAATATAGAATACGACCCAGAGGTACTTATAAACGCTTCCTACTATCCCGATATGCAGGAGCTTTATATGATTTCAGATATGCTGATAACAGACTATTCCTCTGTTATATTTGATTTTCTGCTCATCGAAAAACCAAGCCTTTTATATGCAAGTGACGTATCAAAATACCGTCTTGAAAGAGATTTTTATTTTGATTTTTCCTCACTTCCTTTTACCCTTTGCGAAACCAACGACCAGCTTTTTGAGGCTATCTCATCCTTTGACGAAAATCAGTATAAAGATGCTATAACTAAGTTTAAAAACTTCCACGGCTTTTGCGACAGCAACTGCGCTTCAAAGTACGCGGCAGAATGGATACTAAATAAAATTAAAGGAGCATAATATGAAAAAAGTAATTACCTACGGAACCTTTGACCTACTCCATTACGGACACATAAATCTTTTGAAACGTGCCAAAGAACAGGGCGACTACCTTATTGTCGCTTTATCCACCGACGAATTCAACTGGAACGAAAAACAGAAAAAATGTTATTTTTCATACGAAAAAAGAAAGCTTCTTTTAGAAGCTATCAGATACGTTGACCTTGTTATACCTGAGGAAAACTGGGAACAAAAGATTTCTGACGTTAAGGAATTCAAGGTTGATACCTTCGTTATGGGTGACGACTGGGAAGGCAAATTCGACTTTCTTAAAGAATACTGCGAGGTAGTTTATCTCCCAAGAACACCTGAGATTTCCACCACTCAGATTAAGGGCGACTTAAAGCAATAGGAGGATTCGTTATGTGGGAAAAAATCAGCCTTGCCGTCCTTGTAGCAGAAATTGTTCTGCTGTTATTTTTCTTTTTAAGTAAATTCATTTTCACCAAGTATAAAAATCCAATAATATTTATACTTATAGCCTTTTTTCTCAACTTCGGTCTGCATCTTATTCCCTTATTTTACAGTTTTTTTGAGTTAAAACAGGAGTCAAACCTGATACTTGAGGTTGTGGACAGATTCGGCGGTTCCCTTAAAATGCTGGGCGGTGAAACCAATCCCGACTTTTTAAGTCCCCTTTCAAGCGACGTTCCTGTTTTTAACGTAACCTTCCTTTTCGGAACCGTTTTTTCAGTGCTGTCTTCGCTTAACGCCGCTATAACCGTATTCAGTCAGATTTTAAGAAACCGTATGAGACTGTCCTTTAAGCTTAATAAAAAAGAATGTGATATCGTTGTAGGCACAAGCGAAAACGCCCTTAAATACGCTGAGAATTCTCCTTGTGTAATTTTAAGCGATACCGTACTTGACCGCGATACCGTCAAAGACCTTGTAGACAAAGGCTACACCGTACTTAACAGGAATTTCACCTCTCAGCTTTTAAACGGCTTCCTTTTCAACAAAAGAACTCACTATAACATAATATGCTTCGATAACAAGGATAGCTGTCTTGAGTACATAAACACATATCTCAACTGCAGTAAAACCTGCAAAGCAAAAAAGAATATTAAACTTTATATAGAAATGGACAGCAGTAAAGCTGAAATTATACAGGCAGAAATAATCAATAACAGTGATTTAAAATCAAAAATCGTCACCTTTTCTGCCGATGAGCTTATCTGCCGCCGCTTCACAATGAGCAACCCTCTTACTAAATATCTTCCGCGAACGTTTTTTGAAGAGGATTCCTCCCTTAAAAGTGAAGCAACCATCAAGGTTGATTTTATCGGTTTTGGTTCTACCAACCGCGAAATGTACCGTCAGTGCGTAAACAACAATCAGTTTGTAAAATGGAATGAGCAAGAAAAAACCTACGACGTTTACCCTGTAAATTACAGTATTTACGATACCGATATAAGCAGTTCTCACCGTTATATAAACGGACTTAACGAGGACTTAAAGGAGCTTAAACAGGACGATTACTTCCCTCTGCCCACCGTACCTTTTAAAACAAAGCTTTTATCATTTGTTCCTCATTTTTCAGAGGAAAGCGAGGATACCAAGCACTTTAAGGACGTAGTTGATAATCTGGCAACCGATAAAAACAGCTATAACTGGATTATTATTGATACAAAGGATTTCTATCAGAACATAAAAATCGGCGCAAAGCTTCGCTCTATGCTGGACGGCAGAGATAATTACCATATCTTTATTTACTCTGCTTTTTCTTTCCCCGAAAACGATGAGCATATAACCTATTGGGGCAACCCTGAGGAAATATTCAACCACGACGTAGTGGTTAATAACAGACTTTCCTACCTTGCCTTTATCATCAATAAAAAATACGTAGATAAAAACAAAAATATTGAAAAGGAAATAAAGGAAAGCTGGGAAGAGCTTGACCATTTCAAGAGATTCGCAAATACCTACGCTGCTATAAATCTTAAATTCAAGCTTAATCTTTTGGGTCTTGATATAAAGAAAACTGAAGATGAGCCGAATATTGAAGCTTCCCGTAAACTTCTTGATGAAAAGTATATTTCTAAAATTCAGCACACCTGTTACGAGGATTACAAAAAACGCAGTACAAGAAACGCTATAATCGCTCAGGAACACGCAAGATGGAACGCTTATTATCTTCTGAAAGGTTTTATGCCCTTTGAGAAATCAAAAATAAAAGTAATAGAAAAATCTCAGGAAGAGGTTGATAAGCTAATTGCAAAAAATGGTGAGCTTAAACCCTTTGATACAAAAAAGCTTATTAAAGACGATATGAAGCTGAAGCTTCACGCCTGTATTACCACACACAGCGGTCTTTACGATTTGTTCCATTATTACGCTCAGCTTATGAGTAAGGCTGAGGGAGTTGACTGTAGCATCAATAACGTGGAATGCTTCGTATATGACGATATACTGTCTAAAATCCAAAAAGGCACAGCTAAAGATGATATTTGTGAATTCCTTGGCGACCTGAAATATGAAATAACCCAGCTTTAATAAAACAGTAAAACCGAGTAAGATTTAAATCTTACTCGGTTTTTATTATACGAATATATAGTTTATATCCCATGCAGGTATTGCTCTGTGTTTTCGCATATAAATTTTATAGTCGGGATTTATCTCAAGCACCTTTATCGGAATACTGAAAATATCCTCGCTTCTGTGGTAGGCGGCGATATGCATTTTGGGTTTTTGTCCTATCGCTTTTTTTGCGCCCTCAATAGCCTTTGCTTCGTTACCCTCAACATCCATTTTTATGAACGTAAAAGGCTCTGCTACAGCAATTCCATCAACCGAAACACAGGGTATTTCCACAGTTTTTCCGCTTTGCTTATTACCTCTGCCCTTGTTTTTAGAAATAAGAACGGTACCCTCACTACTATCTACGGCAGCGTTTATAAGGGTTACGTTTTTTATATCCTTTGTATTATCCTTAAGCTTTCTGAAATTACGGCTGTCAGGCTCAAGAGCTGTAATGCTTTTATACTGTTTATCATATAAGAGAAATTCTTCTACGGTATCGCCGTTAAACGCTCCAAGGTCAAGAAAACGCTCCCCCTTTAAGCTTAAAACATCAAATACCTCACTACGCTGTGTTTCAATTTCTTTAAGATATTTAAAATCCCCTGTGAGTTTAAAATAAACCGTATTTTCAAAAACCTTTTTAGAGATTTCGTCTGCCAACGAGGAATATACCTTTTCAAGCTGTTTCTTATGCTTTATTGCAAATTCTACGTTAAAAATCTCGCCCTCGCAAACAGGAACGTCAGGTAAATAAAGCTCGTTTTCCCGTGACAACTTTTCTATATAATCAATAACGCTGTCTAAATGACTGCCAAAGCAGACGAGAATAATCATATCCCCAAGCTTTTCTTTAAGCTCTTCATAGGAGGTAACGGTATGGTTTGCAAATTCCTTGCCCTTTTTAAAACCGGCGGAAGCAAAAACACCGCTTATTTTTATATTTCTTTTTTGAAGCTGTGCATAAATTTTATCGGCACCGTCACCGGTGCCGTATAAAACGATAGACTTTTCCGTTTTTTCAAGATAGGTCCATAAATCAGTCATATCAGTACTTCTCAATCTCAAAAATTACCGCATCATTTTTCTGAAGCTTTCCGTCAAGACTGCCGTAATAGGTCTTCTTAACCTGATAACCCACAGTTGAGCTGACCGTATATTCCTCTGTGTTATCGTTGTAGTTCATAAGAGAAATAATACTGCGTTTACTATCAATTTTATGTTCCTTAGCGCAAACATAAATATTGTCAGTAAAGAAGTCGGGCTTTATCCCAGCCGCCTTGAAAATAAGAGAGTAAACAAGACTGTACTGCGGAACGCCTTCTCTGTCAAAGGCGCCCTTTAGCCATGTAGCCTGAGCCTCAGGAGAGAAAAGGCTTATAATAATTCTGCCTCTGCCAAAGGGATGAGAAACGATAGCTGGTGTGCCGTCACTGAAGTTTGCAAGAACCTTTCCGTCAATATTTTTAGTATGATAAATATAGTTAGGACTTACAGGAAGTTCCTCACCGTCAATATTTACTGTAAGGGATTTACCGGGCGCCTCGCGGGAAATAATTTCAATACCCAAAAGCTCAGGGAACATTCTTAAAAATCCGCCGCCCATAGAAATATAAACTGTAGCGCCGTTTCTTGCCTTTTCCTTAAGACCTTCAACACAGCTTCTTCTCAGCGCCCCGTTCCCCTCTATTCTGGGCACTATATAAAGCTTTGAATCAGGTAAATTCTGATTAGCGCCGCAATATTTAACACCTACGTCATTTTGTTCACTAAGACACATAACGGCGGTAGCAAGACTCGTAGCGTTACTGATATTACGCGGAATTACACAAACAGCCTGTCTTTCATACTTAGGCAGGTCAAGCTGAGAAATAATAGTCATAACACGCTTTGCTTCCTTGCTGACAGGCTTTTCTGCCCTGTCGCTGTGAAGCAGACCGTAATCGGAGCCGATGTTATTCCAGTCGTAAGGCGCAAAATCCATAACGCCTTGGTCAAAGGCGCACCACCAGAAATAACCGTGACAGCCGTGCAGATATGAGCTTAACAAATCGCCTCTTATAAAATCGGCTTCGCTTTCAAGGGAACAGGTCTGATATCCTATAGAACCCGTTTCCTCAATAAAACACATTTTTCCCGCTATATCCTCAAACATACTGTTTTCTGCGCTGGTATGCACAATAGGACGCATAGTGTTAATCTTATCACTTGCCTCGCGGAAAATGGGATAAGGATGGGTAGTAAGTATATCAACACATTCAGCATGAGGAAGAAGCTGCCAACCCTCTGCATTTTCAGGGGTAAGAGTATCGTTACCAAAACCGTCCTGTCCCGATATTACAGGATGCTCCTTATCAATAACCCGAATAGCGTTAGACACCATCATAGACCAACTGTACTGTGCCGCAACGTCTCCGTTTATACCGCGCATTACCGAACATTCGTTACCAAGGTCCCAGCCGCCAAGAGCAGAATGGTCTTTAAAGCGGGTAACCATATATTTTATATACTTTTGCTCCCACATAAGAGCAACGGGATCGGTAAATATATTTCTGTGTTCTAAAAGACGGGGAATATAGTTCATACTGCTCATAAAGCCTGTAAAAATTGCAAGGTCAACCTTAAAGCCGTATTTAAAGCATAGGTCCATAACTTTTTGCAAACGTTGGAACATAACAGCCGAAACACCTGCTTTACCCTCGGGGGAATCATCGAGAGGAGTTTCATCATTATAAACAACCTCAAAATGCTTACCGCCCCAAGTGGTAAGCTCTCTTATAGGCTGAAAGTCATCCCAAGTAGGAAATATGCGAAGCCATTTTACTCCTGCATTTTTAAGAGCAACAAAGTCTCTTTCAATAGCAACTGCATCAAAATCACGCCACATACGAGTAGCATTTTCACTTGCCCAATAATTTACACCAAATGCAAATTTTTTACCGAACATAGCTATTCCCTCTTTTAATTAGTTGTTGGAAAACTCAGAAAGTATAAGACCCTCGTTTTTCTGAAGCGCCCAGTTTATATTCCACTCGCTTGTAAAAATAAGAAGGTATCTGTCCTTAAAGTCCTGTACAAGTTTGGTATCAGAGGTGAGATTAAGCTTTTTAACGTCAATATTTTCTCCCTCTATCCATCTTATCAGTTCATAAGGCATAGGTGTTTTCCTTACGTCTACATTATACTCATTTTTGAGTCTGTATTCAAGCACTTCAAACTGCAAAACGCCAACGACGCCAACTATAACCCTTTCCATACCGCTTTCAGGCTCGTGGAAAATCTGAATAGCGCCTTCTTGGGCAATCTGAGTCATACCCTTTACGAACTGCTTACGCTTTAAGGTATCAACCTGTTCGTAAATAGCGAAATGCTCAGGCGCAAAGGTTGGAATTCCCTCAAAAGTTACTTTATTTTTTGACGAACATACAGTGTCACCAATAGAAAATACGCCTGGGTCAAACACACCGATGATATCACCTGCATAAGCCTCGTCAACAATCTCTCTTTCCTGCGCCATAAGCTGTTGAGGCTGAGGAAGCTTCATCGCCTTGCCCGACTGAATATGGAAATATTCCTTATTACGCTCAAACTTACCTGAGCATATTCTCATAAAGGTAAGTCTGTCGCGGTGGGCTTTATTCATATTTGCCTGAATTTTAAATACAAAAGCAGAGAAATTTTCATCCTCGGGATTTACCGTACCCTCAACCGTATTTCTTGGCAAAGGCGGTGTAGTAAGCTTCAAAAAGCTTTCAAGGAATGGCTCAACACCGAAATTAGTAAGGGCAGAGCCGAAGAATACTGGACTTAATTTTCCACAGCTTACCTGCTCTAAATCAAAGTCATAACTTGCGCCGTCAAGAAGCTCTATCTGGTCAACAAGGTCAGCGCGTAGATATTGGCCTACTATGCTGTCTAATTTTTCGGTATCGGTGATGTCGCACTCTACCGCTTCTAATTTGCTTTGACCCTTTTTAAACTGCTCAAAGGCAAGAATCTGACGTTTTTCTCTATCAAAAACACCCTTGAAATCCACACCTGAGCCAATAGGCCAGTTCATAGGATAGGTACCTATACCAAACTCTTTTTCAAGCTGGTCAATTAGCTCAAATGGGTCGCGGGAATCTCTGTCCATTTTATTTATAAAGGTGAAAATTGGGATATTTCTACGGGCAACAACCTTAAAGAGCTTTCTTGTCTGAGGCTCAATACCCTTTGCGGCGTCAATAACCATAACAACGCTGTCCGCCGCCATTAGCGTACGGTAGGTATCCTCTGAAAAGTCCTGATGTCCCGGTGTATCAAGAATATTGATGCAGTATCCGTCATACTCAAACTGAAGAACAGAGGAAGTAACCGAAATACCTCTTTGTTTTTCAAGCTCCATCCAGTCGGAAACGGCGTGTCTTGCAGTCGCCTTACCCTTAACGCTTCCCGCAAGCTGTATAGCGCCTCCGTATAAAAGCAATTTTTCTGTCAGTGTGGTTTTACCTGCATCGGGGTGAGAAATTATCGCAAAGGTACGTCTGCGGTTAATTTCTTTTTTAATATCTGCCATAATTTTTTCTCCTGAAAATAAAGGGACGGTATTTGAATTTAACCGTCCCTTTTACTGATTATATTACAGACGATTAATCGTTACGGCGTCTGAATCCGCGGCGCTGTCCATTATTGTTTCTGGGCTTTCTGGGCTGTTCTTCCTCAGCACCCTCCTCAACAACTGCGCCCTCGATTTCAACGAGTGCATCTCTTCTTGAAAGGTTAAGTCTGCCCTGGTCGTCGATTTCCGTAACCTTAACGATTACTTCATCGCCTACGGAAACAACGTCCTCAACCTTTTCAACTCTCTTTACGTCAAGCTTACTTACGTGAACGAGACCTTCCTTACCGGGTGCAATTTCAACGAATGCGCCGAAGCTCATAAGTCTGGTTACCTTACCCTTATAGATAGCGCCGATTTCGGGGTCGTTAGCAATAGTTTCAACGATTGAAAGCGCCTGATTACACTTATCAATATCAATACCTGCAATGTAAACGTGTCCGTCATCTTCAATATTGATAGTAACCTCGCACTGCTCCTGAATAGACTGGATAACCTTGCCCTGTTTACCGATAACGTCACCGATTTTAGCGGGGTCGATAACGGTAGAGAGCATCTTGGGAGCGTACTTGGAAAGCTCTTTTCTGGGCTCGGCAATACACTTGCAGATAACCTCGTCAAGAATGTAATTTCTTGCCTTATGGGTTTTCTCAAGAGCTTCCTTAATAATTGCAGGAGTAAGTCCGTGAACCTTTAAGTCCATCTGAATGGAGGTAATACCTTCTTTAGTACCTGCAACCTTAAAGTCCATATCGCCGTAGAAGTCTTCAAGACCCTGAATGTCAACCATAGTCATAAAGTCGCCGTATACGCCCTCGTCACCTGTGATAAGACCGCAAGAAATACCTGCAACGGGAGCCTTAATGGGAACGCCTGCCGCCATAAGAGCAAGGGTAGAACCGCAAACGGAAGCCTGTGACGTAGAGCCGTTAGAGGAAAGAACCTCACTTACAACTCTGATTGCATAAGGGAATTCTTCAACACTGGGAAGAACAGGAATAAGAGAACGCTCGGCAAGTGCGCCGTGACCGATTTCTCTTCTTCCAGGTCCTCTGCTTGGCTTTGTTTCGCCAACGCTGAAGGATGGGAAATTATAATGATGAATATAACGCTTTTCGGTTTCTTCATCAAGACCGTCAAGCTTCTGAGCCTCGCTGACTGAAGCAAGGGTAGCGCAGGAAAGAACCTGAGTCTGTCCGCGGGTGAACATACCTGTGCCGTGAACTCTTGGAAGAAGGTCTATCTGAGCGTCAAGTGGACGAATTTCGTCTATACCTCTGCCGTCAACACGCTTCTTTTCATCCTTAAGCCAAGCGCGTACAACGTGCTTCTGAACAAGATACATAATCTCGTCAAGTTTTTCCTCCTGTCCCTCAAAACGCTCGTCGAATTTTTCGTGAACAGCGTTATAGATAGGAAGAAGAGCAGCATCTCTTACAAGTTTATCATCAGTATCAAGAGCCTTCTTAACATCCTCAATGCAGAAAGCCTCAATTTCTTCCATAATAGCAGGATCAGGATCGTTAGACTCAAACTCGAATTTTTCTTTTCCTATTTCAGCTACAATGCCGTTAATAAACTCAACTACCTTTACGTTTGCCTCGTGACCTGCCATAATAGCGTCGAACATTACGTCGTCAGGAATTTCGTTAGCGCCTGCTTCAATCATAGCAACGAGGTCAGCAGTAGAAGAAACGGTAAGGTCAAGAGTGGTGGTCTTTCTCTGCTCAAGAGTTGGGTTGATAACGATTTCGCCGTCAACAATACCAACGTTAACAGAGGAAATAGGACCTGCCCAAGGGATATCGGAAATAGCAATAGCGGCTGAAACACCGATAGCTGCGGCAATCTGTGGGTCGCAGTCGGGGTCAACGCACATAACGGTTGCCACAACGGAGCAATCGTTTCTCATATCCTTAGGGAAAAGAGGACGGATAGGACGGTCAATGCAACGGGAAGCAAGTATTGCCTTATCGGTAGCCTTACCCTCTCTTCTTGTGAAGGAGCCTGGGAAACGGCCTACAGAATACATCTTCTCCTCATAGTCAACAGAAAGGGGGAAGAAATCAACGCCCTCCCTTGGTTTTGCCGATGCAGTTACGGTACAGAGAACTCTGGTATCACCGTAAGAAGCCATAACGGCTGCGTTTGCAAGCTGTGCCATTTTGCCTGTTTCAAGCTTTAAAGGTCTGCCTGCAAGCTCGGTTTCATAAACTTTGTAATTTTCAAACATTTTTTTACCTCCTTAATATTAACTCAGGGGGCTTACTTTAGCAATAAATCCAATACCGAATTCTTCGATACTCGATTTACCGCTAAGCATAAACCACCTGAAAACTGCAAGAAGGCAGACCGAAGTATCTCGGTCTGCCGATTTTGCCATTACTTACGAATGTCAAGACGCTTGATGATAGAACGGTATCTGTTAATGTCTACCTTAGTAAGATAGGCAAGAAGATTACGACGATGACCAACCATCTTTAAAAGACCGCGACGTGAATGATGGTCCTTAGCGTGAATCTTGAGGTGAGCGGTAAGCTCGTTGATACGCTCGGTAAGAAGAGCAATCTGTACCTCAGGAGAACCTGTATCACCTTCGTGAGTAGCATACTCTGCAATAAGAGCCTGTTTTCTTTCTGCTGTCATTTCTTTCACTCCTTTTTAATGATAAATCGTCCGCCGTTAACCAAGCAATCGGTCATTAGTGAGTCCCTGACGGGCAGTCACCGAAAGCATAGTAAACGGTAGCTAATGAATTATAACACAAAGCTTTATAAAAAGCAAGTATTTTTTATATTATTCCCGTTATAAAAATTTCTATTCCGATAGCTATAAGGATTATTCCGCCAAATATTCCTGCTTTACCCGAAAGAGCCGTGCCAAACCTCTTACCTATATATACGCCGATAACGCATATTATAAACGTTACCACTGCGATAATAAGAGCGCACAGCAAAGCAAGATATACGTTACTGCCTACGCTGTCATCCATAGTAAAACCTGCAGACAATGCATCAATTGATGTTGCAATTCCCTGCACAATCAGTCCTCCAAAGGTAGCGCCGCTATTACAGTTTTCTTCACTGTCTTTGTTTTTTATACCGTCAATAAGCATTTTACCGCCTATAAAGCACAAAAGGACGAGAGCTATATACGGTATAAATTTTTCGAAAGACTCAAACACATTACATATAGTCTGAACACAAATCCACCCAAGCATAGGCATAGCCGCCTGAAAAAAAGCAAACACACCCGCTATGGTCACAGCCTTCCTTTTTTTCATAAAAGGCTCGTGCAGACCGTTTGCCATAGATACCGAAAAAGCATCCATGGCCAGTCCCGCCCCCAAAGCCATACTGTTGATTATAAGTACGGATAACACTAAAAGCACTCCTTGCTTTTTACTGAATTAAGGCGAAACAGTGTCAAATCACCGTTTCGCCGTTTTTTTAAATTTTACTGCTGCGCAACCTGAATATAAAGCAATACAAGGTCTACGGAATTGATTTTACCATCACCGCTTACATCAGCGTCCATAGTCACAGTAACGTCCCTACCTGCGAGATAAAGCTTCAATAAGGCAACGTCGGTAGTGTTTACGTTTCCGTCGCCGTTACTGTCGCCCTTTATACTTTCTCCACTCTCAACCATCTTTGCATTAAGAGTAAATGAAGCAGAGGGGAACTGAGAAGAGCCGAACTTGATGTTACCGTTATACCAACCGTCGAACTTCATACCGTCCTTTACAGGATTGACTGCATACTCAAGAGGACTGGAGGGAGTACCGTAAACTATTTCCACACGACCGTCATACTCTCTTGAATCAAAAATAATATATACCTGTGAGTCAAGATTTCTTATATATACGTCCTTTATTTCAAGCTGAGTTTCTCCCGTAACAGAAAGCTCAATCTTACCGTCTGAAGAAAGGGTAACGGGAACGAAGCCCTTATACCATCTGTCATTTTCATTTTCAAGAACGTCGAACGTTCCCGAGCCTGTAGAAACGGTTGCCTCTCCGCCGTTATTTTTATAAAGGAATTCTACCACGTAGCTTCCCGCATTTGCTTTTACAAGAGAAGCCTTTCCGTTTGCGCCATTATAACAAAGAACGTTTTCATCCTCTGCAGTGGCAAAGCCTCCGCTTCTAACGTTAAGTCCTGTTCTTGTAAGGTCGGCGTAATTACTCCACTTTGCATAAACCGTTTTTCCGTCTAAAGCAGAAGTAAATACATCGCCTGCAACCCTCTGAGTAAGGGAAGAATCGGTATAGAAGCCCTCTAAAGCATATCCGTTAAAGTATACGAAATCAGAGCTGATTTTATCACCGTAGTTGAGCGAAATACTACGTGAAGAAACATTTGCCGTAGTACCCTCTCCTGCATTAACGGTCAGCGTTCCGCTTCCATTTTCCGCCTCGGCAACAACAAGGTCGTCTATATAAAGGGTTGTATTGGTGTTGGAATTTGCGTGTACGTGCAGTCCCAGATGGTTGCCGTTGGAAACGTTGGCGGAAAATACCATTGAAACGGTATGCCAAGCGCCCGAACTGCTTGAAGACAGGATTACCTGAGAGCCTGTATAGGTATCGGCGTTATTGCTGTTTGTGGTACTTGTAGTAACAGGATAAACTACAACATCAGGGCCCGATTCAAGATAATACTTAAAGCTAATCCTATAAGTTTTTCCGTTTTCTACGGGACGTATTGTAAAGTAATTCTTAACAGGAGTTCTTGTATTACTCAAAAATTCAAGAACGTTTTTGCTGTATTTATACCGCATAGATTTGCTTCCACTATACGCTCTTGTCTCAGATACAGAAAATACCGATGCATTTACACCGCTTGAAGCAGGAGTATAGCCTTCAAATGAATATTTATCACGAGTCCAGCCTGCATAAAGGTTTTTACCTACCAATTCCTTAGTCAACACGGTATCTGTGTATCTTTCGGTGCAGTCGCCACTCATATACCAGCCTGTAAGGTCATAGCCGTATCTCTGCGCAACGGGGAAATTCATAGGCGAACCAACTGCAGACTTAACGGAAGTGGAATCCAAGGTTCCTCCCATGCCGTGAAAATTAACGTCAACGTGCTTTTTAACACGAATATTATCAAGATACATATCTGCACCAGTATGCTTATTACAGTAGAAGATAAGAAAAGGTGCATTGGTGGTTGAAAACACCGACTCAAAGGTACCGGTAGTAAAAGTATACGAAGCGTGATACCAGCTTCCGATTTCCTTCTTTTCACCATTAGATGTAAAATATCCGTCACCATCACGACTTGGCTTAACCGAAGCAAAGGTTGCAACTGTTGTTTTGGGCGTATTAATTGGTGCAAGTCCACGTCCGTCAGGGGTCACTGCGCAACCGTAACCGAAACTCATAATATTCTCAACATCAGCAGAAATGCTAAAAGCGTTGGTAGCATCAGTAGGACTCACAATATCGCCGTATAAATGCGCAGACATTACAAGAAAATCAAATTCTACAGTATATGTAGTATTGTCCTCAAGCACCAAAGGCTCAGTTCCCTTACTCGTAACTCTGTTTATAACATTACCGCCTGCAGTATACCAATGGTTATAGGTCGTTTTATATCCTCTCATAGCATATTCGGAACTATTCACAATACTTCCTGTTGCACCGGTAGCTTCTTTTACGGGATTTTTGAAACGACCGTCAAAGCCCCAACCAGAACCATAATATTCAAGAGTAGTAAGAGCGTCAATCTCCCATTTAAACTTAGCGCTAGAATGACTTTGTCCTATAACCTTCATATTATCTGCCGTTTCGAAATCAAAGTAAGCTGAAACGGTATTGTCTGTATCAGCTTCCTCGACAGTAATAGCAGAAGCACTAAAGGGTATGCAAATAACCATTCCCATCAGCAAACAAAGCGTTAATAACAGGCTGACAATTTTTTTCATCAACGAAATCCTCCGAAAACATTTATACATTACAATATTACTATTTTTTAATTTAAAAGTCAACACAAAAATGTAAGCTTCCTCTGCGTCAGAGGAAGCTTATTTTTATCCTTTTATGGCTCCTGCGGCAACGCCCTTTATTATATATTTCTGACAAAACAGATAAAACAGCACCACAGGTATAATAGACAGCACAAGTATCGCCATCATTGCGCCCATATCAACACTTCCGTAGCCGCCCTTAAGATACTGAACGGCTATGGGTATTGTCTTATAATCGTTACCTACAGTCAGATAAGGAAGAAGATAATCGTTCCATATCCACATAGTATCAAGAATAGCTATAGTAATAGCCGTAGGCTTCAACAGAGGAAGCACTACAAGAAAAAAGGTCTGCAAAGGATTACAGCCGTCTATGGTAGCCGCTTCCTCGATACCAAGCGGCACCGACTTTATAAAACCGCAGAACATAAACACTGACAGTCCCGCGCCAAAGCCCAGATAAATAACCACAAGACCCAAAGGATTATCAAGTCCCAAAAGATTTGCCATTTTTGACATTGTGAACATTACCATCTGAAAAGGCACTATCATAGAAAACAGTAAAAGATAATAAAATACCTTAGAGAATTTATCCTTACTTCTTACAATATACCAAGCAGTCATTGAGGTAAAAAGCAGAATTGCCGCTACCGAAAGAACCGTAACAAACAACGACCAGAAGAACGCCGTAGGAAAACCTGTAGCAGAAATACCCTCAATATAATTTTCAAGTCCCGCAAAGGTTTTGCTGTTAGGAAGCACAAAGGGCGCAGTGCTTATATCAAACTTCGTTTTGAATGAATTCATCAGAACTATAAAAACGGGAAATAAAAAGGCGACCGAGAAAACAAGGAGAATACAAAACAGAACTATCTTTGAAAATTTGCTTTTCTTTTCCATCAGGCTTCGTTCTCCTTTTTTCTTGTAAAGTAAAGCTGAATAAGAGATATTGCCGCCACAAGTATAAAGAATATTACCGCTTTTGCCTGTCCTACTCCCTCATAACCGCTTCGGGAATAAAAGGTGTTATATATATCCAGAGCAAGCATCTGAGTTTCCTTTGCAGGCGCGCCTGCCGTCAGGGCAAGATTCTGGTCAAAAAGCTTAAAGGAATTGGTAATTGTCAGAAACAGGCAAATGGTTATAGACGGCATAACCGACGGAATAATAATTTTTCTTAAAGTAGTCCTGTAGGACGCGCCGTCCACCTTTGCCGCCTCCAATATAGAGTCGGGAATATTCTGAATACCTGCTATATATATAATCATCATATAGCCAATCATCTGCCAGTTCATCAGCACGATAAGACCTATAAAACCGTATTTTGCATCACTGGTAATAGAGTAGCCGTAGCTTAAAAGAATTCCGTTTATTATAAGCTGCCATATATATCCAAGAACTATTCCGCCTATAAGATTAGGCATAAAGAAAACAGTTCTGAAAAAATTGGTACCCCGAAGCTTACCAGTCAGTATAAGAGCCAACGCAAAAGCAAGTACATTTATACTTATTACGCTTACCACTGCAAAGGCAACGGTAAAAAGAAAGGCTCTTATAAAATCACTGTCTGCAAAGGCAGTAATATAATTCCTGATTCCAACAAAGGTAGCATCCGCTACGGTGGTAAAGGAAGTAAAGGATAGATATATTCCCTCAATAAACGGAATTAAGAATATAAGGGTAAAGGCAAGAAGTGTGGGCAGCACGAAAACAGGAAAATACTTCCTTAACTGTCTACCTTCCATTATTTTCTCTCACTTTGCCACTTATTTTTTACAATTTCTTTAACCTCATCAAAGGTTTTGGTACCCTGAGCATACAAAAGCAATGCATCACCAAAGGTTGTTTTAAAGTTTTCACTGGGGAACCCTGCAAATACCCAAGGTATAGTTTTTGTTTCACCGTTTTTAATATAACGGGACATTTCCTTTGCCAACGGGTCGTCAGGCTGTTCAGCTTCCGAGAAGGTGTTAAAGGGTGTAGCAAAGCCAAGCTCGTTCTTAACGAACTGTTTTCCTGTTTCACTGCTGTAAAGCCAGTTAAGAAACTCTATTGACTTCTGTTGTTTATCCTCGCTAACCTTTTTATTAATAGCAAGATAATTTTCAGTTCCAACGCAAATGCCTATTTTTTCTTCTCCCTCAACACCCATATATATAGGTAGCATACCTATATCTTCTTCCTTTACCGTATTACCGTTTACGTCCTTTATCTGTGACCACGCCCAAGTGCCGTTTTGAACCATTGCGCACTTACCAAGGGCAAACTCAGCCATAGAGTCATTTACAGATTTTGAACCAAGCAAGGTTTTAGCGGTAACGGAATTATTTATATAAAGGTCGAATATATTCTTAAAGTTATCTGCATACTTAAAGGCGATTTCCTCTGCACTTACTGCCGCTAAGGTAGGGTCAGCCGAATTATCTTTTTCATAAAATTCATGATAAATAGGAATATTAGCAAGATGACTCTGCCAACGCCAGTCCTCTCCCCCTGCAAGAGAAGTGGAGGCAAAGACACCGCTTATACCAAGCTTTTCCTTATTTGCAGTCATATCCTCGACAACGCTTTTCAGGGTTTCAAAATTATTTATTTCAGCTACTGTTTTAACGTTGGTCTTTTTATCGGCTAAAGTAAAATACTTCTGCATAATTGCATCGTTATATATAATACCGTAGCCTTCCACTACATAAGGAATAGCATATACTCTTCCGTTATCCTTAATAGCCAAGTCCTTGTCAGATAAATAGCTGTATAGCTTGGTATCGGTTAAATCAGCACAATATTCCTTCCAGCTCTGAAAGCCGATAGGTCCGTTAACCTGAAAAATAGTAGGCGCATCATTTTTTGCAACCTCACTTTTCAACGTCTGCTCATAGGTGTTAGCTGCAGCGGTGACCACCTTTACAGCTATACCCGTTTCCTCTTCGTAAGCCTTTGCAATCTTTTCGTATGCCTTAGCAGATTCGGGTTTAAAATTGAGAATGTAAACCGAAGCTTTTTTGTTGCCGCACCCCGATAAAGAAACACATAGACTCAAAACCATAAGCAAACATAACGCTAAAGATAAAATTCGTTTCATAAAAAACACTCCTTAAATTTGTTTCCCTAATATTGTTGACTTTTTTTAGAAAAAAATACATTTTCATATTTTTTAAAAAAATACTTGACTTTAAGTACGGCTTGTGTTATATTATTTTAGCGTTCTAAATTTGCTGGTGTAGCTCAGTTGGTAGAGCAGCTGATTTGTAATCAGCAGGTCGGGGGTTCAAGTCCGTCCACCAGCTCCAATC
>JAXJXV010000009.1:0-50682 GCA_036307305.1 Acutalibacteraceae bacterium | reverse complement strand
TTTCCGTATGCGATAAACCATTGATGATGCGCACTGGTCGTATTCACCGTTACGACCAACAAGAAATTCTACGTATTCTTTCTCATCAATAAGCTTTATTATTTCTCTTTCAAGCAGTTCTTCAACTCTTAAAAGATTATCAATATATCTGTGACCGAAAAAAGCAACTGTAAAAATATTTAACATATTAATTCCTCCTTGATATTAATTATTGAGTTATAATTTGTAAAAGTGTTATAGGTTTATTACCGTTGATTTGTTAATTATAACATTTATAAACACATATATCAACACTTTTAACATTTTTAAACCAATAATATCGCCATGTGTATGGGTTAAAATATTATACAGGTGGTGTGGATTATGGAAGAAAAAGATTTTGCTTTACGATTAGCACAGCTTAGACAAAATAAAAACGTATCAGCCAGAGAAATGAGTCTTGCAATAGGTCAAAATGCAGGATATATTAACAATATTGAATCGGGAAAAATGTTACCGTCTTTGCCTGGCGTTTTCTATATATGTGATTATTTAGGTATCAGTGAAAGTGAATTTTTTGACATTCAATCCAATAATCCTGCTAAGTTAAAGGATATAATTAATGATTTAAAATTGCTTGATGATAAGCAGTTAGATACCCTTTCCACTCTTATAAAAGGATTAATAAAAAAATAATGAGTACAAAAAAACGGGCGGACTTTAATGTCCGCCCGTACTAATATACAATATAATCTTTATGGCTACGGTGTATTCCCTAATCCCTATTCCCTAATTCTACATACTCTCTCCTTGGCTGAACGGCTATATATGCAGGACGGATTATCTTACCTGCATTTATAAGCTCTTCCAGTCGGTGAGCGCTCCAGCCTACGATTCTCGCAATGGCGAAAAGAGGAGTATAAAGCTCATGAGGGAGATTTAACATATCATAAACAAAGCCGCTGTAAAAGTCGATATTTGCTGAAACGCCTTTGTAAATTTTTCTTTCCTCTGCAATAGCCTTGGGAGCAAGTTCTTCCACAAGGGTATAAAGACCGTATTCTTTATCAAGTCCTTTTTCTTCGGAAAGGCTTTTAACGTAGTTTTTAAGAATAGCGGCTCTTGGGTCGCTGACAGAATAAACTGCGTGTCCCATACCGTAAATAAGTCCCGAACGGTCACCCGCTTCCTTTCTTAAAAGCTTTTTAAGATACTCGAAAACCTCTTGTCTGTCTTCCCAGTTCTTTACGTTTTTCTTAATATCCTCAAACATAGTGCAAACCTTAATATTTGCGCCGCCGTGCTTTGGACCTTTAAGCGAACCGAGCGCTGCCGCAATAGCCGAATAGGTATCGGTGCCTGATGAGGAAACCACGTGAGTAGTAAAGGTAGAGTTGTTACCGCCGCCATGCTCAGCGTGAAGCACAAGGGCAAGGTCAAGAAGCTTTGCTTCAAGAGGGGTGTATTTACTGTCAATTCTAAGCATATGCAGAATATTTTCTGCAGTTGATAAATTGGGGTCGGGATTGTGTATAAAAAAGCTGTTATTATTGCGAATGTAATAGTTATAGGAATGATAACTGTAAACGCTGAGCATTGGGAAGGTAGCGATAAGCTGTAGGCACTGGCGCAACACGTTAGGTACCGACGTATTATTGGGGTCGGCGTCATAGGAATAAAGGGTTAGAACGCTTCTTGCAAGTGAATTCATCATATCGTTGGAAGGAGCTTTCATTATAATATCCCTGACGAAAGAGTTAGGCAGACTTCTGTAGCCCGATAAAACGGTGTTGAATTGCGCTAAATCCTCCTTCGCAGGAAGCTCACCAAACAAAATAAGATAAATAGTTTCTTCAAATCCGAAGCGGTTATCCTTGACAAAGCCCTCTACAAGCTCTTCAATGGGATAGCCTCTGTAGAAAAGCTCACCCGGAATAAGAACCTCCTGCCCGTCAACGATTTTACGGGAATTGATTTCTGATATTTCGGTGAGTCCCGTTATAACGCCCTTACCGTTTAAATCGCGAAGTCCTCGGTTTACCTTATGCTCAATATACATTTCAGGTCTTATGTGACAGTCCTTTACACAAAGCTCTGAGTATTTTGTGATAGTATCGCTTATAGCTGAAAAATCTTTAATGGTTTTCTTTAGTGGCATTGTTTTCTCCTTTAATTTCTGAACTGTAATGAATATAAATCCTTATATATTCCGTTTTGATTGATAAGCTGTTCGTGTGTACCTTTTTCTTTGATTTCGCCGTTATCTACCACCGCTATCGTATCGGCTGTGCGAATGGTGGAAAGACGGTGGGCAACCACAATGGTGGTTCTGCCCTTGCATAGCTCGTCAAGAGCTTCCTGTATAAGTATTTCAGTGGTGTTGTCAAGGGCGCTTGTAGCCTCGTCAAGAATAAGTATAGCGGGATTTTTAAGGAAAACTCTTGCGATACTCAGTCTCTGCTTCTGTCCCCCTGATAGTCTTACACCCCGTTCGCCTATTTCGGTATCATATCCCTTTTCAAGTGTCATAACGTAGTCGTGGATATTGGCTCTTTTTGCCGCCTCAATCATTTCTTCTTCATCGGCGTCAAGTCTGCCGTACATAATATTATCCCTTATGGTGCCTGAGAACAAAAACACGTCCTGTTGCACTATACCAATATTTTTTCTAAGACTTTCAAAGGTTATATCGTTTATGTTTATTCCGTCAACGGTAATTTCCCCGCTGTCCACCCTATAAAAGTTAGGAATAAGGTGGCATATTGTGGTTTTACCACCGCCCGAATGACCTACAAGCGCCAACTTTTCCCCTGCCTTTATATCAAGAGAAACGTCGTTAAGCACTTCGCCGTCGGTGTTTTTGTAAGCAAAGCTTACGTTCTTAAAGGAAATATCCCCCTTTACGTTTTCAATAGGTCTGGCGTTTTCGTTTTCCTTTTCGGGAGCCTCCTCCATAATTTCAATGAAACGGCTAAAACCAGAAACACCGTTCTGATACTGCTCCATAAAGCCGATAAGCTGAGTAACGGGGTTAATAAATAGATTTACCGATATAATAAAGGTTGAATAATCGCCAAAGGAAATCTTACCTGCATACAGATAAAGTCCACCTGCAATTATAATTACAACGTTGAAAACGTCGGTTATAAAGGTGGAAGCCGAATGATACTGTCCCATAGCCTTATAGGACTTGTGACAGGCTTTAACGAAAAGATTATTGTTTTTTTCGAATTTTTCGTATTCCTTTTGGTTGTTGGCAAAAGCTTTTGTAACACGAATACCCGTAATACTGCTTTCGGTAGCGGCGTTAATTCCTGCCGTAGTAACACGTCTTTCCTTAAAGGCGTCTCTCATCTTTTTGCGGAAATAAGAAGAAATTATAAGCAGAAACGGAACGCAGACGAAAATAATAAGGGTAAGAGGGATACTCAGTGTGCAAAGATAAATAAATGAGCCGATTACCGTAATAGAGCTTATAATAAGATTTTCAGGGCCGTGATGGGCAAGTTCAACCACGTCGAAAAGGTCGTTTATAATACGGGAGAGAATCTGTCCCGTTTCATTATTATCAAAATAGGAATAAGGCAGACTCTGTAAATGGCGGAACATATCTCTGCGCATTTGCGCTTGCATACGGGTACCAACAAGATGTCCGTAATACTGAACGAAATATCTGAGCAACATTCTCAGCACGTAAAGAGTCAGCACTGCACAGCCCGAAATAATTATAAGCTTATACTTTCTTTCGGGAATAAGGGTATTAAGCATAATATTAGTTATAACAGGATAAACCATACCTATTGCCGAAATAAGCAGAGAGGCAATCATATCGGCAATAAACAGCTTTTTATGGGGTTTGTAATAGGAAATAAATCTTTTAAGCATTTTTGCACCGTCCTAACTTAAACAATTATACCATAAAAAGAAACTCTGTTCAATATTATGGTTGACAAAAAATAGTAAATATAATATAATTTAGAGGATAACCAAAGGCTATGACCGAAAACAAGTAGTAATTATCTTGGGCTTCAGAGAGGTTCGGGTTGGTGTAACGGACTGCAGGGATATTTGCGAATACATTTCGAACAGCCGCCTTGCGCCGAGTTATGCCCGTTACAGCATTGTGTCAACGACACACCGAGGTACGCTTTGCGAAAAGCGTATAAATAGAGGTGGTACCGCGAAAAATTCGCCCTCTGTCAGTTCTGCTGACAGAGATTTTTTATTTTGGAGGACAGAAAAATGGGAATTTATGAAGAGCTTGTTGCAAGAGGACTTATTGCACAGGTAACAAACGAAGACGAAATCAGAAAAATGGTAAACAGCGGACAGGCAAAGTTCTATATCGGCTTTGACTGTACTGCAGACAGCCTTACGGCAGGTCACTTTATGGCGCTTACCCTTATGAAGCGTTTGCAAATGGCTGGAAATAAGCCTGTTGCTCTTATTGGCGGGGGAACTACTATGATAGGCGACCCCTCAGGCAGAACCGATATGAGAAAAATGCTTACAAAAGAGGATATCGACCATAACGCCGAGTGCTTCAAGCGTCAGATGGAACGCTTTATTGAGTTCGGCGAGGGCAAGGCTACAATGGTAAATAACGCCGACTGGCTGTTAAATCTTAATTACGTTGATATGCTCAGAGAGGTCGGCGCCTGTTTCTCTGTAAACAATATGCTGAGAGCTGAATGTTATAAGCAGAGAATGGAAAAGGGTCTTTCCTTCCTTGAGTTTAACTATATGATTATGCAGAGCTACGACTTCTATCATCTTTTCCAGAACTACGGCTGTAATATGCAGTTCGGCGGTGACGACCAGTGGAGTAATATGCTTGGCGGTACCGAGCTTATAAGAAGAAAGCTTGGTAAGGACGCTCACGCTATGACCATAACTCTCCTTACCGACAGTCAGGGCAAAAAGATGGGCAAAACCGCAGGTAACGCCGTATGGCTCGACCCCAATAAAACTCCTCCCTACGATTTCTTCCAGTATTGGAGAAACGTTGGGGATAACGACGTACTTAAATGTATCCGTATGCTCACCTTCTTGCCTCTTGAACAGATTGACGAGATGGATAAATGGGAGGGCAGTGAGCTTAACAAGGCTAAGGAGATTCTCGCTTTTGAGCTTACAAAGCTCGTTCACGGTGAGGAGGAGGCTAATAAGGCTCTTACCGCCGCAAGAAATATGTTTGCAGGCGGTAAGGATTCTGCCGATATCCCTTCATACGTTCTCTCTGAAGAGGATTTTGGTGAAAACGGTATCGGTATCCTTGACATTATGGTAAAAAGCGGACTCTGCGCTTCAAAGAGTGAAGCAAGAACTTTGGTAACTCAGGGCGGCGTATCTGTAAACGAAGAAAAGGTTACCGTTCCTGCAACCTTCTATACAAAAGAACAGGTTAAAGCAGGTCTTCTTATTCAAAAGGGCAAGAAGAAATTTATGAAAGTAAGCTTATAAGCTTACGGGAGAATTATCTCAATTAATATAAAAAAGGGCGGACATCAAAGTCCGCCCTTTTAGTTACGCTATATCTTTACGGGAACGCAATAACCCTTATTGCCTACTTCAGTTCATGGAGATACACCGTTCGGGAATTGCGGTGCATATAAACGCTGAGTACCAGTCCCACACCCATATACAGACAGGACAGTGACGTACCGCCCGCCGAGAAAAACGGCAGAGTAATACCTATTACGGGAAGTATGGAAAGACACATTCCGAGATTAATTACTACCTGAGCCATCATCCAGCCGAAGAAACCTACGCATATAAGCTTTCCTGCGAAATTGTTAGTCAGCTTTGCAACGAACAAGGCTCTCAGACATACGGAACAAAGCAACAGGACTGCAATAAATGCGCCAACGAAGCCAAGCTCCTCCCCAATGGTAACGAATATAAAGTCGTTATATCCCTCAGGCACACCTGCCTTGCCCATTTGCGTAAGACTTCCCTTCAGAAAGCCCTGTCCCCACATACCGCCGCCTGCAAGGGCAGTTCTTCCGCGCCACTGCTGCCAACCCGTACCCTGCAGGTCAGCCTCAATATCAAACATATTCTGTATACGCGCCTGTTGGTCGGGATTCATTACGAAGAAATAAATAATCGGAGCCGCAACAATCAACGCGCAAATAAGTATTATAAAATATTTAATATGCACCCCTGCTGCCCACATCATACATATAACCATAACGGCAAACACAAGCGCCGTACCGTCGTCACCCTGAAAATGTATAAGAGCAACGGGCAATGCGCCGTGAAAACACACAGGTATAAGGTACCGCATTTTATTTATTTTATCTTTGACCTTGGTAAGATGCATAGCAAAGGTTATAATAAAACAGGTTTTCATAAGCTCAGAAGGCTGAAAGGTTGAAAAACCAAGGTCAAGCCACGCTTTATCGTCGGTACCCGCAGGACCAACGCCGATAACGAAGGTAAGAAGCACAGGCACAAGACCTATAGCCGCAAAAACGTACCACCATTTAAGAAAAATTTCAAAATCAAAAAGGGAAATAAATACAGCGGCGCCTGTACCGATAACCATAGCCGCCACCTGCATTATAAACTGCTTGGAGCTGCCTGTATAATGGGTAGCAGAAAAAACCGCCATACAGCCAAAAGAGGTGGTAACAAGACACAAAAGGAACATAATCTTATCAACCTCACGGATATAGTCGGCAATACGCGCCCATATTCCTCTCATATCTTCACTTCCTTTCGACCTATATTTATATTTTATAATAAATTTCTTTCTTTTTCAACTATATATTTTAGTTGCAACTAAATATTTATGATGTTATAATAATATAGAATTCACCGAAAGGAGCGTTTTATTATGGAGTTTATATCAAATTCACCTCTTGATACTGAAAAATTTGCTATTGATTTTTCCAAAACGCTTACTGGCGGTGAGGTTATTGCCTTTCGCGGCGGTATGGGTATGGGCAAAACTCATTTCACCCGCGCTCTTGCAAAAGGACTGGGCTTTAGCGGTGCGGTAAATTCTCCCACCTTCGCTATCGTTAATGAGTATCGAGGCGGCAGACTGCCCCTTTTCCATTTTGATATGTTCAGAATTGAAAGCTGGGAGGACCTTGATTCCTGCGGTTTCTTCGATTATATGGAAGAAAAGGGTGTTATTGCTGTTGAGTGGAGTGAAAATATTGAGTCTGCCCTTGATGACGGTACCATTTATATAACACTGGAAAAGCTAAGCGAAAACAGCAGAAAAATTACTATTGAGGGAGGCGGTTATCAGTGAAGCTTTTATCGGTAGACTGCTCTGCAAAATCTGCTTCCTGTGCAATCTCACAGGACGGCAAAATAATTGCCTCGTCATTTATTAACGTTAACTTGACACATTCGCAGACCCTTATGCCTATGGTATGCGATTTGCTCAAAAATTCAAAAACCTCTATAGAGGACATTGACGCCTATGCAATTTCGGCAGGTCCCGGCTCGTTCACGGGGGTAAGAATCGGTATTTCCGCCATAAAGGGTATGGCAATAATTAAAAATTCTCCCTGTATTGCCGTTTCCACACTCTATGCAATCGCTCAGAATTTCAGGGACAGAGATGCCCTTGTCTGCGCCGTTATGGATGCAAGATGCAAACAGGTATACGGTGCTTTGTTCAGAGTTAAAAACGGTAAAATAAAGCGGCTGTGTGAGGACAGGGCTGTTAAAATAGAGGAATTTGCAAATGAGATAAAGAAAAGCAGAGTTTCCTGTCCTATCATAATTGCAGGTGACGGCGCCGCCATTTTCTACAGCGCTGTACAGGACAAGAAAAACGTCGTTTTATCTGATGAAGCCTTTCGCTATCAAAACGGCGTAGGCGTAGCTCTGGCAGGTTTTGAAAGCTATAACGAGGGTAATTTTACAACCCCCGAACAGCTTTTGCCTATATATCTTCGTCTGCCTCAGGCAGAAAGAGAATTAAACGCTAAACAAAATAAGCAAACACGAATAATCCGAACCTGCCTAAAACGGCATTCTTTCGGCACTTTTCGGTTTGTCATCACCCGTAGGCGTTAGCCTGACGGATTCTTCCGCACCAAAAATCACTCGAAATTCTGCCCGTTTTAGGTCGCAGAATTTTAAGGAGTTGAATTTTTGGCTGTGCGAGGCACAAAACGCAGTTAATCCTGACGGATTAACGAGTATTTTAACAATGCAAAGACGAAAATTGAGCCTTTAAAATCAGGTTCGGATTATTCGCGTTTGCTTAAGGAGAAATAAAAATGAAAATTGCTATCGGCTGTGACCACGGCGGTCTTGAACACAAAAACGCTATTAAGGCTCATCTTGAAGAAAGAGGCTTTACCGTTACTGATTTCGGCATTTACGAGCAGGTATCTGTGGACTATCCCGACATTGCCGTAAAGGTGGCTACCGCCATTAAAAATAAGGAATGTGAGCGAGGTATTCTGGTTTGCGGAACGGGAATCGGTATGTCTCTTGCCGCCAATAAGGTGAAGGGTATCCGCGCCGCCGCTGTAAGTGAGCATTTTTCCGCTAAATACACCCGACTCCACAACGACTCCAATATTTTGTGTCTTGGCGGCAGGGTTGTTGGCGTTGGTACGGCGCTTGAGCTTGTTGACCTTTTTGTCGATACCGAGTTTGAGGGTGGCAGACATTCAAACAGAGTTAATAAAATTACCGCTATTGAAGAAATAAACTGATTGACAAACAGTTAATATAGTGATAATATTATATGAGTAAAGGCTTCGACGGAAAGAGTAGCTTAAAGGAAATGCAAAGAGAAGAGCGTATTGGTGAGAGCGCTTTCATCAAATTTAAGCGAAGACCACTCCCGAGCCGTGTTGCAGTAACAAGCAATACCGTTTTTTCGCGTTAAGAAACAATGAGTTAAACTTTAAGGTGGAACCGTGCAATGCACCCTTAATGCCCGTTTGGGTATTAAGGGTTTTATTTTTAAAAAACTCTAAAGGAGAAATTATAATGAAAGCTATTTTTAGTGACGGCGTTGTTAAGGAAGTTGAAGAAAAAGAAGAACAGCTTCACATACTTCGCCATTCAGCAGCGCATATTATGGCTCAGGCTATAAAGCGATTGTTCCCACAGGCTGATTTTGCCTACGGACCTGCAACCGATAAAGGCTTCTACTACGACGTAGATTTGGGCGACCAGACCATAAGCGAAGAGGACCTTGCAAAAATCGAAGCAGAAATGAAGAAAATCGTAAAAGAAAATCTTCCTATCAAGCCCTTTGTTCTTGACAGAAAAGAAGCTATTGCTTTAATGGAAGAAAGAAAGGAAAGCTACAAGGTAGAGCATATCGGCGACTTAGACGAGGACGCCGTAATCAGCTTCTATCAGCAGGGCGAGTATATTGATATGTGCGTTGGCCCTCATATCACCTATACTAAGGCTCTTAAAGCCTTTAAGCTTACCAAAACAAGCGGCGCTTACTGGAAGAACGACAAAAACAACAAGATGCTTACCCGTATTTACGGTATCGCTTTCCCCTCTCAGCAGGAGCTTGACGATTATCTGCTTTTACTTGAAGAGGCAGAACGCCGCGACCACCGTAAAATCGGTAAGGAAATGAACCTTTTTATGATGAGCGACGAGGGACCGGGCTTCCCGTTCTTCCTGCCTAACGGTATGGCTCTCAAAAACGCTCTTATTGATTACTGGAGAGATATCCACTACAGAGAAAATTACGTTGAGGTTTCCACGCCTCTTATTATGAACAGACGTCTTTGGGAAACGAGTGGTCACTGGGATCACTATAAAGACAATATGTACTCCACCACCATCGACGAGGAAACCTACTGCATTAAGCCTATGAACTGCCCAGGCGGTGTTATGGTTTATAAGAGTCAGCTTCATTCCTACAGAGATTTACCTCTGCGCGTGGGAGAGCTTGGTCTTGTTCACCGTCACGAATTAAAGGGTGCGCTTCACGGTCTTTTCAGAGTTCGTTGCTTTACTCAGGACGACGCTCATATCTTTATGACCAAGGACCAGATTACCGATGAAATTATGAACGTTGTTCATCTTATCAACGAGGTGTATGAGAAATTCGGATTTAAGTATTTCATTGAGCTTTCCACTCGTCCTGAGGACAGTATGGGAAGCGACGAGGATTGGGAGGCAGCAACCGACGGTCTTAAGGGTGCGCTTGAAAAATTAGGTCTTCCCTACACCATTAACGAGGGTGACGGTGCTTTCTATGGTCCGAAAATCGACTTCCATCTTGAAGACAGCCTTGGAAGAACCTGGCAGTGCGGTACAATTCAGCTTGACTTCCAGATGCCTATAAACTTCCAGCTTGAATATACCGACGAAAACGGCGAAAAGCAACGTCCTATTATGATTCACCGCGTATGCTTCGGCTCTATTGAACGCTTTATTGGTATTATTACCGAGCATTTTGCAGGTAAATTCCCCGCTTGGCTTTCTCCCGTTCAGGTTAAGGTGCTTCCCGTATCCGAAAAAACTATAGAATACGCTTCCTCTGTTTACGAGGCTTTAAGAGAAGCGGGTATTCGCTGTCAGCTTGATGACAGAAACGAAAAAATCGGCTATAAAATAAGAGAAGCTCAGGCTGTTGACCGCGTTCCCTATATGCTTATTCTCGGCGCTAAGGAAGCCGAAAGCGGTACCGTATCGGTAAGAAACCGCGATACCCTTGAAACAACCGAAATGAGCAAGGAAGATTTTATAAGCAATCTTTTAAACGATATAAAAAATCGCAAATAAGAAAATTTTTAAACCTAAAATATTGACAAGTTATAGTCAGTAAAATATAATATAAAATAAATTTTTAAAAAGGTGTGATATTGATGAAAAACGAGTATTTAATTTCCGTACTTGAAAATGTCAAAAAGCGTAATGCAGGCGAACCTGAGTTTATTCAGGCTGTTACCGAGGTTCTTGCAAGTCTTGAACCCGTTGTTGAACAGCGTCCCGATTTCATCGAATCAGGTGTTATCGAGCGTATGGTTGAGCCTGAGCGTCAGGTTGTTTTCCGCGTTCCGTGGATGGATGATAACGGCAAGGTACAGGTAAACAGAGGCTTCCGCGTACAGTTCAACTCTGCAATCGGACCCTACAAGGGCGGTCTTCGCTTCCATCCTTCCGTAAACGCTTCTATCATTAAGTTCCTCGGCTTTGAGCAGACCTTCAAAAACAGTCTTACCAGTCTTCCTATGGGCGGCGGTAAGGGCGGCGCTGACTTCGACCCAAGAGGAAAGAGCGACGCTGAGGTTATGCGCTTCTGCCAGAGCTTTATGACCGAGCTTTACAGACACATCGGTCCTGATACCGACGTTCCTGCAGGTGATATCGGTGTCGGCGCACGTGAGGTTGGCTATCTCTTCGGTCAGTACAAGAGAATCCGCAACGAATTCACAGGCGTACTTACAGGTAAGGCAGTTCCCTCGGGCGGTTCTCTTATCCGTCCTGAAGCTACAGGCTTTGGCGCTGTTTACTATACTGCTGAGGTTCTTAAGTCCTTCGGCGAGGATATCAAGGGCAAGACCTTTGCTGTTTCAGGCTTCGGTAACGTTGCCTGGGGTACCGTTAAGAAGATTACTGAGCTTGGCGGTAAGGTAGTTACCATTTCAGGTCCCGACGGTTACGTTTACGACGAAGACGGTATCAATACCGAAGAAAAAATCAACTTTATGCTTGAAATGCGCGCTTCCTGTCGTGATAAGGTACAGGATTACGCTGACAAGTTCGGTGTTCCCTTCTATGCAGGTAAACGTCCTTGGGAGGTTAAGGCTGACGTTGTTATGCCTTGCGCTACCCAGAACGAAGTTGGTATCGACGATGCTAAGAACATAGTTGCTAACGGCGTTAAGTATTATATGGAAGTTGCTAATATGCCTACCACCGAGGAAGCATTTGAATACCTTAAGGCAAACGGCGTAGTTATCGCTCCTTCCAAGGCTGTTAACGCAGGTGGCGTTGCTGTTTCAGGTCTTGAAATGAGCCAAAACTCAATGCGTTACAGTTGGACGGCTGAAGAGGTAGATGCTAAGCTTAAGCAGATTATGACCAACATTTACAAAAGCTCATACGATGCAGCTAAGGAATACGGTCTTGACGGCGACCTTTGCGCAGGCGCTAACATTGCAGGTTTCTTAAAGGTTGCTGAAGCAATGAAGTGGCAGGGCTGCTGCTAATTACATAAAACAAAAAATCGGTTCTTACGAACCGATTTTTTTGTAACTTATCCACTTTAGAACACTTACCTTTTGCTATAAAAAACCGCTATCTCTCGATAGCGGTTTTTTATTACAGTTTGATTGCACCTGCAAGGAACAATTTAAGGGTTGCCAGGTCACTGGTAGTAACTATTCCGTTTTTATCAATGTCTGCCGCTTCACTCTTAATGTCGTTAGCTATACCTGCCATACAAAGCTTGAATATACTCATATCGGCAGTAGTCACCTTATCGTCACAGTCAACGTCGCCTATAAGCCACATCTTAAGATTACTTACTGTATCCTGTTTACCCACAGTCAACGTGAATGTTTCGCTTATATGGGAAGCCTTTTCAGCCTTGATTACGTAAGCGCCCTCAATAATATTCTCAAAGGCATACGTGCCGTCGGTTGTAGTAATTACTTCCACAAGGTTTTCGTCTTTATAAAGGGAAAGCTTAACGGGAGCAGTCGCGTCTGCAAAGCTTATTACGTTACCGCTAAGCAGTGAGCCCTTAGCCTCTACGATTCCGTAGTAGCTGAAGTGCGTAGTTTCAAATATCATAAAGCCGTCGCGGTAAACTGCCTCTAATTCCTCATATCCACTCTCACCGATATGGAATACCTTACAACGATTTCCGTCAATATGCTGTGGTACTGGAATAGAAACGGTTACGTTAGAGCTTGGCTGTACGGTTTCACTTTCCTTTTCAAAGCTGATGTCGAAAATAACGGAATTATCCTCTGTAATCTCTTCGGTAATTTCCTCTGTGATATTTTCGATTATCTCTTCTACGTTTTGCTTTTCAACAACGAGCTGAGCGCCCTGTTCAATCTTTTCGGCAGGAACACTTACCTCAATCTTTTCCTCTGTGGTAGTAGAGGTAAAGGTTACCTTTGCAGGATTTACCGTTACGCTGAACTGCGCTTCAAGATTATAGTAGGAAACGGTTACGTTCTGCTGTCCTGCCTTTGAAGCGTCGTATCCGCTGACGGTATAATCGGTTATTTCCACCTCTTCGTCCTCGTAGGTAACGCCCATAAGCACCATACCGTTGGTTCTGAGACTCTGATTAAGGTCGTACTCGGTAGTTCTAGGAGGCTGTTTAACGTAGATTTCCTTACAGGTAGGCATACCCTCAGGTGCGCTTACGAATACATCATAGCTGTAGGTAAAGCCCTCTAAATCAAGAGTAACGGTCTGCGGACCCAATTTATTCTTGTCATAGTTTATTGCCTTAATTCTGTCTATAACGTCATTATATTGCGCATAGTACTGCATATTGTCTCCTGCGCACTCAAACAGGATTCCGTACCAGTCGTCCTCTTTAAAGTGATAATCCTCACCTGCAGTAAACTGAGTAACGAAGTTTTCTATTTCCACAATCTTTATAGGTTTCGCCCATATTACGTTTCCGTCCTTGTCATAAAGTACGTCGTCTTCAAAGGTGAAGTTCTCGTTGCCCTCTGCTATAACGATTTCCTCAAGGTTAAGGCTACTGAAGAAGGCGCTGTGACCTATATGGGTAAGACTTGCGGGAAGTGTAATTTTCTTAAGATTCATATCCTTTGCGTCTGAAAAAGCATAGTTAGCAATAAGAGTAGTACCCTCTTTTATAACTATTTCGGTATTCTCAGCCATTTCACCCTTATAACCGTAATAGCAGTTTTCAAGGTAAACGTCACCGTTTGGCATATCATTATACCACTTGGTGCCGTGGAAAGCAAAGCCATCAAGACTCTCAACGTCATCAGAAATATCAATCTGAGCTAAATCCTTGCTGTTTTCAAAGAGTCTGTACTCAATATTAGTCACACTTTCAGGAAGCTTAAGGGAAGTAAGACCGCTACCGTAAAAAGCATACTGTCCTATTAACGTAACGCCCTCCTCAAGAGTAAGATGGGTTATGGGACTGTTCATAAAGGCGTATTCTTCAATATACACCTCATCATTTTCAATAATAACCTCTGTTAACTGAGTGCATTTTTCAAATGCTCTGTAGCCGATATATTCAATCTGCTCAGGGATAGTTACGCTCTTAAGAGAGGTTCCGGCAAACGCGCTTGAGCCGATATAGGTTAATTTCTTTCCGAAGGTAACACTTTCAATACCTGAATTTTTAAAGGCTGAGTTTTCAAGATAGACAAGACTGTCAGGCAAAGCCACTGCCTTGAGGTTAGCAGTGTTTTCAAATGCCAACCACCAAATTTCTTCTAGCTTATCGTTCATCTTAAGGGTTTTTATACCGCTTGAACTGAATGCTCTGCCTTCTATTAACTTAAGTTCTTTTGGAAGCTCAATGCCCTCTAAAGCCGTAGTTTCTGCAAAGGCTCTGTATCCGATATACTCAATGGTATCGGGAAGTACGATTTCCGCAAGATTTTTACAGTTAGCGAAGGCTTCATATTCTATTGCTGTGATACCCGAATGAACCGTTACCTTGCTGAGCTTTGAATCACGGAATGCGCCCGTTGCTATTTCCATAACGCTGTCGGGTATAACGTATTCACCTGTTTTATTGGGGTCACAGTCATATATAACCGTTTTATCCTCGTCCATAAGAACGCCGTCTTCATATATATATCCAGTGTTACTGCTTCCAAGGTCAAGGGAGAAGCCGTATCCGCAGTTGATATACATTTCTATATCGATAACGGTAGACGGAACACTGTGAGTAGAGGTCTTTGCTGCAGGAATGGCAATCATTGTGGTAAACGCCTTATCATAGATTATTCCGTCGATACTTGCAAAGTAAGGATTCTTTCCCGAAACGCCGAGGAATAAAAGCTTGGGACAATAATCCCTCAAATCATAGTTATCTATGGTCTTTATTCCTGCGCCGTAGGTGATTTTTTCTAGATTGTCAGAGTACATAAGCCACTTTGAAGAAAGGGCGGTAACGCTGTCGGGAATCCCTATTTCCTTAATGTTTTTATTATTTATAGAAAGAATAGAAACGACGGGATAGCCGTTTAAGGTATCGGGAATATTAAGCACCGTTTCTGTGCCATTATATTTTGTTATATACACCTTGCCGTCCTGAAGAACATACTCATAATCTCCAAAAACACTGGACTCGGCTATAGTAATCTTTATTTCGCCCGTGACACCCATAAGAGTTACGGTTTCGATATACGTATTGCCCTTGATATAAGGAGTGTCATCCTGTGAATCGCTAACTGTGGGATAATAGTATTCACCGTCAATTTCTGTGGACCAGTAGGACACAGTCTCACTGCCGTCCTTAAAGATAACCTTATAGGAAAAGCTTTCCCTCCAAGGATAATAATAGCCCGTTTCCCAGCTGTCTGTTTCGGGATTATAGTATTCACTTTCGTATCCGTCCTCTTGGGTGAACACGAAGGGTTCTACTTCAATTCTGTCAATGGGATTTTCAGTAATAGTTACAGGCACAATATACTGTTTGCCGAAGCAGTCCAACTCTACGTTATATGTATTGCCTACCGTCCATGGTTCTTGCCACTGATTGTCATTAAAGCTTAAATGATAATACTGTCCGTTGTACTCAAAGCCTGAGCCTGTGAATTCCTTCTTTGTGCCGTCGCCGAATTCAACCTCATAGGAGAATTTATTCCAGAAATAGTAGCTGTAGTATTCTACTATCTCACCTGTTTCGTAATCATACTGGCTGCTTAAATAACCGTTTGTATTTTCTATAATAGAAACAGGCTTAAAAACAATATTCTTTACGGGAGACGCCTCTACCTTACAGCTAAACTGTGCGGAAACTCCGCCCATAACGGCTGTAACAGTATAGGTATTTCCTGCAGTCCACTGATTTTCAAAGCTCTGATTATGGGTGACCTCTATAGGAAACCATTCACCATCGTAGCTGAGTCCGTTATTGGTAAAGCTTTCGGTGGTTCCGTCTGTTAAGGTCACCGTATACGAAAGGGATTTGTTTTCTATATCATATTTATAATAGTTGTCACTATATTGTTCCAATACATAGTCATAGTCCTGTGTAGTATATCCGTCCATTCCCTCTATTAAGGTTACGGAATGCACAACAAAGCTGACAACGGGAGATTTCTTAATGGTTACGGGAACGGTTACCTTAACTCCGTCTATATATCCCTCAATATTATAGGTATTACCTGCTTCCCATTGATTATAGTAGTCCTGCTTATCATAGAAACTACATTCGTAAATTTGACCTAATTCATGATTATCATCAAAGCTTTCTGTGTTGCCGTCTTTGTCTGTTACAGTTACTACGAGTTTATTCCGCCAATTATAGTAGAAATACTCATAAGCCTCACCATTATCATGATGATTTGTTTTGTATCCGTTTGTACCCTCGTAAAAGCTTATAGGTTCAACCGATATGGCAGCAATATTGCTTTCAACAATTTGCGCCTTTGTTTCGGCGTAAGCGCCCATACAAGACAGCTTAACGGTATATTCATTACCCTTGGTCCACTGATGATAATAGTCCTGGTCATCGTAATAATATTCAAAATCATAATAGCATCCGTTATAGTTAAAACCCCATCCGTTGCCTTTTGTTGTTGCGCCGTCGGTCATGGTTACTATAACGTTCATTTCAGCTAAAACATCATAACGGAAATATTCATCTGTTATAATTTCCCCTATATCGTCATAGGTAAAAGATCCACCTGTATTTTCGGTTAGTATAACAGGCTCAATATAAATTGAACTGACTGCAAGGGTAGTAATACCCACAACAAAGTAAGTTGTTTCCTCGCTGTCAATATAGTCTGTTTCAAAATAATAGGTCTCGCCGCCCACAAGGTCAACGCCTATACAAACGCACTTACTCTGGTCGCTGCCCTGTTGTTGCGCTATTATTTCTCCCTGCTCGTTATAAACTATGCCATAGGTAGCCGCGTCTATAGTTTGGGTATAGAAATAATATCTACTGTCACTATCGGGGGTAAACTTAAATTTTCCCGTTTCACCGCTATACACTCCGTGCATATCTTCTGCAAAAATTTCTATATAGTTGCTTTCCTCGGCAATAGCAAAAACGCCAACGCTCATCACGGTTAACAGCATAACTGCCGCAAGAAGAAAGGCAAACGACCTTTTGAGAATAGTTTTCATAGCATTATCTCCTTTTCACTATTTTCAGTGTCCCGAACATTTTTCGGGAACACTGTCCTTAGCATAATAACCTAGCTCTACCTCACTGCACTCTGCAGTGGCGGTTTTTCCGCTTTCCCCGCAGTAAATGACAGCAGTTAGCTCACTATGATTTATAAAGCCCTGTTGCTCTGCGGGTTTTACATTGTAAAGTTCTTTCATAGCAGTTGCAAAAACAAAGTCCGCCTCGTTAGAGGAAGCCGAGCCGTGATACACCGCGCAGCTATACTGTGGGGTAACACCCACAAACCAGTTGCCGCTGTTATTATCTCCCGTACCCGTTTTACCTGCAACCTGTACGGTATCAAGAGCCGCGTTGCTTCCCGTAGCGTCCTTTTTAACAACCTCTCTGAGCAATCTGTTCATTATATCGGCGGTCTGTTTGCTTATAACCTGCTTAGCAGAATAGCTTCTTTCATAAATGGTGTCGCCCTTTGCGTTTACGATTTTATAAACGGTCTTTGGCTGTTCATAGCTTCCGCCGTTGGCGAAAATCTGATAATATCCCGCCATATCCACAGCCGATACGCCCTCGCTTAAATATCCAAGAGCAATATTACCGAGAATTTCCTCCTCGCCCGAAAGGTTTTTAACCTGTATTTCGGTAGTAAGAGGCACGTTAAAGGAATAAGTCAAAAACTCTATGGAATTATTAACACCAAGCTTCTTTAAGGTCTTTACCGCAACGGTATTAATGGATTTATAAACAGCCTTGCTGACTGTAGTTTTTTCGTAGCTGTAGCTTCCCGATGAGTTGGAGGGCCAGTCCCTTGTTTGTCCGTCCTCCTCTATGGTTTTATAGGGAGAATCCTCAATAACCGTCGACCAGTTTATTACCCCATTTTCAATAGCAGGTGCATAAACGCTAAGAGGCTTAAAGGCAGAATAGGGAGAAAAGGACTTTGTAGCAAAATTAGTTTCCTGAGTTTTTCCTACAGCGCCCAAAAGATTTCCGCCTATATCGGCAACGGCTACTGCAAGGTCTGTTTTATCCTTATTTTTCTCATAAGCAATATCAAGAGTTGCGCCAACGTTTACGTCAAAATACGTATATATCCTGTACTGCCTGTCGCTTAAAAGCTTTTCAGCTTTATCATGGCTTATATTCTCCTTTAAAGCGATTATATCCACCGCTTCGCTCCTTGCAATGTCTATGTAGGTAGTAATACTGTTACTTTCATATTGTTCTTTTGAAAAGGTTCCCATAAGCTGTAAATCTGCGGAATAAAATTCAGTCTCACCCTTTTGATTACAGCCGCAAAAAGAAAAGCACACAGCCATACATAACAATACACAAAATATCCTTTTTATACCAATCACCTCTTCGTTTCAATTATACCACTATACAGTTTTATATTCAATCAATAAATATCTGCGCACAAAGGGGCGCGCTGATTTTTTCTGTGTCGGCACAAATGGTACCTTTTGACAGTGTTTCTCCCATACAGTCAACTACCCTGTAGTTTTTACCCCTTGCGCCTGAAATAAGTACGCAGTCGCCCCCCGTAGCGTTAAGCACTACGGCGACATCCGTTTTAATTTCAACCAAGGTGTTACAGTAAGGCACTGTTACGGATTTATTACCTAAGGTGGAAGTAGCCTGTGTATAATTGATTTCAGGATTCTCGGCGGTTAATTTACCGTCGATTAAAACGTCACGCCACTTTCTCCAGAAAGACAGATAATATTTAAGCATAGTAACGTGGGTATCGGGCAGTTCTTCTATTCGCATAGAAATCTGAGGAACAGCGAAAATACTGCTGACAAATTGCAGGGCGGCATTTTCAACGGGGTCGTCAAGATGCCATAAAAGCATATCGGAATGAACGGCAGTCTTGCCCGAGGTAAGACGGAGATTAATAGAGTCTGCGCGGTTCTTAATAGAATCGTTGGGACAGTCGGTTACTCTCAGCATATTACCGTATTTTCTGATAGACGGACCAACATAGGTCTGACGGAATTCAATAAGTATATCGGGGTTAATGGCGGTAAGGCTGTCCTTGACAGCGCACATAAGGATATCAATAGCCTCTTCCAAGGATTCGGTATCCCGCCTGTCATCCCTTTCCACAGATTTACCCGTAAGTACGAATCTGTCTATAAAGTCAAGCTTTAGTCCGTCAAGCTTCCAGTCAGTAACGGCGTCACAGTAGGTTTTAACAAGAAAATCACGAACCTCTTTATATCTTGGGTCAAGTGAAAAATAGGTTTTTTTATCCCCAGTGCCGTCAAGCATCATATCCTTAAAACGTTCATAGTTTTTACTGTATATACCAACGTAAGGAACAGAATACCAAATCATTACCTTCATACCCGTATCGTGAATACGCTGTATAAAGGTTTTCATATCCCCTACCTTTGAGGGCGCGGGTTCCCAGTCACCGCAGTAGGCGTATCCCCCGCCGTTATCCTCGGTCTGCCAACCATCGTCAACGATAACGGTATCCATACCCATAGCCTTGGTAAGACGGCATTCTCTTATAATGCTTTCAACCTCTAAAGCCTGATGATAGCTGTACCAAAGAGAATTGACAGGCATTTTAGCAATTTCAGGCACAAAAGCAGAAGTATATCCGCAGTCCTTTTCCCACCAGCAAACAGTATCGTAAACACTGTCATAGTAAGGGTTATCACGCATATCAATACGAATAGTAGCGGTATAATCGGTTATAGGGGTAGTTAGCTGAGTAAAGAAATAAGCGGTTATTTCACTGTCTGCTTCAAGCTCTCTCACACCAGTAGTAATACGAGTGGGAATTTTTGCATCGCTAAGGGCAATTAAAAGTCTGTTTTTACCCGAAAGAGAAACAAGCTGCTGAAGCGGCATCCACGAAGCAAGACGGGAATCGGTTTTTCTTGGGAAATAATTTCTGTCAAGGCTTCTGCCCTCTCTCATTGAGGGAGAAAAGGTAGAATAAATATCGGTAGTAGGAACACGAAAACGCACACCGAACTGCTCGGGACTTACAGGAGTGTCGCTGTGCCAGTTGACAGTAACGAAGGTTATACCGTCTTTAATTTCTTCGGCAAGGCTAACCGTTACGTCCTTTTTGCACAAAATTTCATAATTCATAGCTTTCACCTGTTCTTTTTCCATGTTCCAATCGAGAAGATAAGCAACAACGGGTATATTTCAAGTCTTCCCAAAAGCATAGCAAAGGAAAGAATGATTTTAGAAAAATTACTATAGTCGGCAAAGCTGCTCATAGGACCTACTGCATCAAAACCCGGACCTATGTTATTAAAGCAGGAAACAGCCGCGCTGAAATTAGCTTCCAACGAAAAATTATCAACTGAAATAAGCAGGAAAATCGCCAGTATACATACCATATAAATGCCGAGATATGCGGTAACACCGTGACGGGTAACGTGGTCAAGAGCTTTTCCTTCAAATTTAACGCTTCTTACCGAGCGCGGATGAACAAGACGCTGACACTCATTTTTTATTGTTTTGAATATAATAATCACTCTTGAAAGCTTAAATCCGCCTGCAGTAGAACCTGCACAGGCGCCTGTAAACATAAGGATTAAAAGTACAGCCTTTGAAACGCTCGGCCAAAGATTAAAGTCTACGCTTCCGTAGCCTGTGGTGGTAATTATTGACGAAACCTGAAAAGCGGCGTGTCGTATGGTATCAGAAAGGCTGTTATAGTAGGACAGGGTATTGACTGTAATTATTCCCACAGAAGCCAGAACCATACTGATATACGTCCATAATTCCTCGCTTTTAATTGCAGAGGAAAAACGCTTTATAATGCAAAGATAATAAAGGTTGAAATTTATACCTGACAAAAACATAAATACGGTGATAACCCACTGAACGTAAGGGGAATAAGATGCCATACCGTCGAGTCTTACAGAGAAGCCGCCCGTTGCGGTGGTAGAAAAGGAAAGCACACTGCTTTCAAACAGGTCAAGACCTGAGAAAAGAAGCATTATTACCTCAAGGGCCGTAAGAACGATATAAATAAGATACAGTACGCGGGAGGTGTCCTTAACTCTGGGAACCAGCTTACCCACAATAGGACCTGGCATTTCAGCCCTTATAATATGAATAGCGCGGTCGGACAGATTGGGAATTACTGCCGTGACGAAAACAAGCACACCCATACCGCCAAGCCACTGAGAAAGACTTCTCCAAAGTATACATCCGTGAGAAAGAGCCTCAACGTTTTTAAGGATTGATGAGCCTGTAGTGGTAAATCCACTGACAATCTCAAAAAAAGCGTCTACGTAAGAAGGAATTTCTCGGCTGATATAAAAGGGCAATGCTCCGAAAAGTGACATACAGAGCCACGCTAAAGCCACTATTATAAGTCCGTCACGGGCGTATATAACGCTGGATTTAGGACGGGAGATTATAACGAGCGCAGTGCCTACCAAAACGGTTATAACGGAGGAGAACAGAAACGCCCAAAGAGAGCTTTCTTTGTATATAAGGGAAACGACTGCAGGAACTATAAGCAAAAGTGCTTCAACCTGCAGAATTTTACCTATAAGATGAAAAATCATTCTTCTGTTCATACGCTCACCTAACTATATCTGCAAGGTCGTTAAAGCCTAAAGAGGAAGAAATGATAATAACCTTATCGTTTTCCTGAAGCGCGTCTTCACCTGACGGGAGGATTGCCTTGCGGTTTCTTATAATACCTGCAATAAGGGTGCCTTTTTTGGTATCAAGCTCTTTAAAAGGTATGCCGATAATTTTGCAGTCGGGCTGAACGATAAATTCAAGAAGCTCAGCTTTGCCGTCCATAAGCTTGTAAAGGGTTTCAATTTTACTGCCTATAGTATTTTGCAGTCCTCTTGCATATCTGACGATTATATCCGCAACTATTTTTCGCGGAGTAACGATACTTTCGGCGCCAAGCTTTTCTGCAAGGTCTATAAATTCCTTACGGTTTATTTTTGTGATTATCTTGGGAACGCCCATAGTAGAAGCAAAATAGGAAATAAGGATGTTTTCTTCGTCCATTCCCGTCATTGAAACGAAAGCGTCGGTATCCTTAATACCCTCCTCCATAAGAAGCTCCTGCTGTGCGCCGTCGCCGTTTATGATAACCGCGCCCTCAAGGGACTGACTGAACTGTGTGCAACGCTGGGGGTTTAGTTCAATAATTTTTACGTTACTTCCGCCACCCAGTAGCATTTTCGCAAGATAAAAGGCGGTTTTACTGGCGCCGAGAATCATAACGTCCTTCGCCTGTTTTTGCATAATACCAAGAGTTTTAAAGAATTTAAGGATTTCTGCAGGCTTTGCGGTAATACCTATTCGGTCATTGTTTCTCAATATAAAGTTACCGTCGGGAATAAATACCTCGTCACCGCGCTGAACGATACAAACAAGCACGTTAAACTGATATTTTTTACGCATTTCAATAAGACTCAGTCCGTTAAGCACAGAATCCTCTTTCAGCTTTATTTCCACCATTTCAAAATTTCTGCCCGAAAAGGTTTCAACCTTGGCGGCGCTTGGAAGCTTTAAAAGACGGAAAAATTCTCTTGCGGCAAGAAGCTCGGGATTAACCGCCATATCTATACCTAAATGGGTGCGCATAAAGCCGAGACTTTTATCGTTATATTCAGGATTTCTTATACGGGCAATAGTATAGGAGGCTCCCATTTTTTTAGCTAAAAAGCAGGCAAGCATATTCATTTCGTCAGAATCGGCAACGCTTATAAAAAGCTCGGTATCGGCAACACCCGCTTCACCCAGTGTTTCACAGTCCGCGCCGTTTCCGCATACACCCATAGTATCGTATATATTGGTGATTTCTTCTATTACTGTGGGATTTTTGTCAATAGCAACCACGTCGTGTCCCTCTGCCGTCAGACTGGACACAATACTCGTACCGATTTTTCCGCAACCTACAACGATAATTTTCATTATTAAAAATCTCCTGTATCTTTAAGTTAATAAATATTATACTACATATTATATATAATTGCTATAGAAAATTAAAAAAGTCCCGAATTTTCTCTTTCGGGACTTTAGTCTATTTTTGATTTTCAAAAGAAATAAATTTATAGCTTTCAAGAATTCTGAAAAACTGAGCAAGGCGCTCATAAAGAGGTTCGCATTTTTCTCCAAAATGCTCTTTGACCGCCTCGCCGATTTTTATAATATCACTCTGTCCGTCTATAAGCGGCCAGACAAAGCTCCCAAGCTCGTCAAGGTGAATGAATGAAAACTTTGGTCTGCCCAAAAGCTTTTGTGCAATTCGGTTTGCCCAGCCTGTGTTTTCAATTTGCAAAGTCACTCTGTCCTCTTCTGCATTCCACCGGATAAGCGGATTTTTAACGGGTATTTTTTCAAGATAATTCTTTTGTATAATAATTTTTTTCTTCTTCATTATTTGTCAGCCTTTTTTTCTTTCTTTAAGCTGAAAGCCAGAAGAGAAAGAATTACAAGACCGAACACTACAAGGCTTCCTATATTTGAAGCCCAGCCGGGAAGACCGATCTTACCTGAAATATCAATCTTATCGCCGATGCCAAACACGGCGAATACTGCAAGAAGAATACCTACGAGACCTTCACCTGCAATCATACCTGAGCTGAACAAAATACCCTTGTTTACGGATTTTTCGCGTTTTTCGCCATCCTTAATCTTATCGAAGAAGAAACGAATAATACCGCCAACCATAATACAAGCGTTAAGCTGAACAGGAAGATAAATACCGATAGCAACGGGAAGTACAGGAAGCTTTAATATTTCAACGATAACGGCAATAAACACACCTATGAGGATAAGTCCCCAAGGAAGATTTCCGCCCATAATACCCTCAATAACCATCTTCATAAGGGTTGCCTGAGGAGCTGCGATTTCCTCACCGCCAAAGCCCCAAGCAGAGTCGAGAAGATTAAGGGTAGCACCGATAGCAAGAGCTGCGGCAACAACGCCAACAACCTCGCCAATCTGTTGCTTCCATGGTGTAGCGCCAAGCAGATAGCCTGTTTTAAGGTCCTGAGACGTATCACCTGCAATAGCGGCAACAATACAGATAATAGAGCCGATTGCAATCGCAGCCTGCATACCTGCAGCGCCTACCGTACCTGTGAATTTAAGGGTAAGGGTTGCAATAAGAAGGGTTGCAATAGCCATACCTGAAACAGGGTTGTTACTGCTTCCTACAATACCAACCATACGTGAAGAAACGGTAGCAAAGAAGAAGCCGAACACAACTACTATAACTGCACCAATGGGAGAAACAGGAATAGCAGGTACCAACCATACAAGAAGGGTAAGAATAACTATCATACCAACAACTACACCCATATTGATATCTTTGTCGGTTCTTAAAGAAGATGAAGTGCCTTTTACGGAAATGCTCTTCATAGCGTCGGCAAAGGTGCGAACGATAAGGGGAAGAGATTTTATAAGGCTTATAATACCGCCTGCGGCAAGAGCGCCTGCGCCGATGTAACGGATATAAGAACTCCAGATACCGCTGGCACCGCTCTCGGCAAAGATTTCACCAATAGTCTGAGTAGTGCTTGGGTACATAATTATTTCCGAGCCAAAAAGTACTATAATAGGAATAAGTACCATCCAGCTAAGCACACCGCCTGCAAACATATAAGAAGAAATCTTAGGTCCGCAGATGTAACCAACGCTCATTACAGCAGGATAAATCTGAGTACCTATTGAGCTTGGATAAAGCTTCTTAAAGTTAAGAGAAACCTCACCGGGTACGGCCTTAAGACCGTCGATAATAAACTTGAACAGCGCGGCAAAGCCCATACCTGCGAATACGGTAGAAGCGTTTGAGCCGCCCTTTTCACCTGCAAGCATAACCTCTGCACAAGCCTGTCCTTCAGGATACGGGAGGGTATTATGCTCACGCACGATAAGAGCGTTTCTGAGAGGTATCATAAAGAATACGCCAAGAAGTCCGCCAAGAAGCGCAATAATGGTAATTGTCAAAAGGCTTGGTTTTTCCATGATGCCTTCGTTTGCCCAAAGATAAAGGGCGGGCATTGTAAAAATAGCACCTGCGGCAAGGGATTCACCCGCACTGCCTATGGTCTGAACCATATTGCTCTCTAAAATTGAATTTTTACGCATAATCACACGGATTACGCCCATTGCGATAACTGCTGCGGGAATGGAAGCGGAAACGGTCATACCTACTCTCAGACCCAGATAAGCGTTAGCGGCGCCGAAAACAACCGAAAGGATAATACCCATAATAACAGCGGTAACTGTGATTTCGGGAGTAACCTTCTCGGCAGGGATATACGGCTTAAAGCTGTTTTTGTTATCCATAATATTTGTTCCTTTTCTTTTTATTTGTCTTGACTTTTACTAAGCCACACGTATATAAGTATACCAAAACACACGACAAAAAGCAACAATTATTTAGCTTTAACAAGGTATATATTTTTTTCATATACTATAAGGCAGAGAAAAACTCTTCTGCAGAAAAGGGAGGTGAAAAAATGACTGATGTAAATTATTCTTGCAGAAATAACTGCCTGTTATTTGCCGCCGCGACCAGCATTATCGTGGGAGTAATTACCGCTATTCTTACGGTGACGGCAACCATAACCGTAGCTAACGTATTTTACTGGGTAGCCCTTGGCGTAGCCGTTCTTTTTCTTCTGGTAGCCTTTATAACCTTACGCGGAACCAGAAATACGGAAAGATATTGTGTATGTACTAACGTTACCGCGCTGCTCGTAGGTATATTGGGAACGGTATTTACGGCTCTCGTACTTTTAGGCGTAGCCTTTCCTGCTACAAGCGTATTCGGCGCTATAGTTACGGGTATACTGTTGGCATTCTTTTCTCTTATAATCACTACCACCGCCTGTATCGTAAGATGCTTTACGGATTGCAGAGATTGATTATTCTTAAAAACGTATGTGGGAGGACAAACGAGTCCTCCCCTACACCCTGTGTGCGTTAATTTTGCTCGAATATATTTTGATTTTTAACAAAGGAGTAAAGCATAAGTCGTTCACCGTCCAGATTTTCCTTAGTCATATTAATTTGTGTAATTTGTCGGTTTTCTTTTGTTGTATATGCGTAAATGCCCTTTTGTGCATCTATTAAACAGGCGTAATAGGTTTTTTGAAGTTTGCCGTTCTCGGTAATGCAAACGCCCTCAGGCACACTCACACTGTCAAGAATTTTGAAAAATTTTTCGGTATTATCCTTATTCCACACTATATGGTTTTTAAGAAATGCAGCGCGTATAAAACGTGATGTCGAGGAAAAATCCCCAGGCAGTCCCAAGGCGCCCATACCGCAACTGTAGGGCTTTGCCTCTAAGCTACCCCAAACCTTGCTTTTGCCAAAACCCTCGGAAAGATTTATATAATTATTAAGGCTGAAAAGCTGTATATTAAAGGTAGGATTATTGGTAAGGACACCTACGGGATTTTCGTAAACCTTCAGTCCCTCACTAACGCTCTCAATCGTTATACAGTCGTTTTTGTCTGCAAATATAAAATGAAGCGGCGCGGCAGGATACTGCTCATCAAAGGGTGTATCGGTAATATTCAGATTAATCAGTTTTTCCCGTACCTCTTTTACGCTTTTACAGGTTGAAAGCAAAAAGGACAAAAATTCAAACTGAGCGATATTTACCTTTTTGTCGGTATTTTTTCTGTAAACTGCGTTGTTTTTAAAATTAAGAGCAGCGGCGCAAAGCCCCTTTTCGTTGGCGCCGTCGAAAAGCAGAGGATAATCATTTATAACCTTCGCCGTTCCTATAATTGCATAATGGCTTTTTACAGTCAGATTATCTGTAAAATTAAAAGAGTAATTTCTGGGAACGATACAAATGCAAGGCTCAAAGGAATGTTCATAATCAAGAGTTCTCCCGAAATAATGACTGTCAGCAGAAACGCTTATTGCTGTACACATAAAAATCACCCAAAAAATATTTTGGGCGATTTTTGTGCTTTTATTCGGTTTTTAGTTTTTATAAGCCCATTTTGACGGCTTATTTCCCATAACAAAATGAAGCTCTCCGCCACCGCTTAGCTGTTTGTGGGTAAGCTTACAGTCATTAAGAGGTTGGCCGTTCCATAAGGCAGACTGAACGTAAATATTTTCGTCACCTGCGTTTTCTCCCGTAATGCGAAGCGTTTTGTTATTACTTAAGTTAAAGACAATTTCTTTTATTCTTGTGCCGTGGAGATAATAATATTCTGTGGTTGAATAGGGAAAAATTCCGCACATAAGGAAAATGTAGTATGACGACATACCTCCGTTGTCCTCGTCACCGGGATAATCGTTTTCCTTTGAAAATCTTTTTATAACGCCGTCTATGACCTTTGAAGCAAGGTCGGGACGCCGAATACCGTCGGCGCAGAACAACCATGGTATCTGGAAAGACGGCTCGTTGGTAAAGTTAAGATAACCCTCTTGACCGTGGTCGTCGTTATAGTAATTAACGCTATGCTCACATGCCCATAGAAGTCTCTTTGTAAAGGTATCGGCGCCGCCCATAGCCTCAATCAGACGTGGTACGTCATTAAAATTGATATATGACGCATCCCAGCCCGTCGCTTCGTAAAAATGGGTGTTATATCCGCCGTGTGCATCAAAGCCCTCATCGAAGCTTCCGTCCTCGTTACAGGTTTGCGGAAAACCAAAAAAGCCTTCGCTTTCTATATCCTCGTTCCATACGTTAAGCCAGTTTGCCGAACGGGCTTGGTATTTTTCATATTCTTCTTTCGTTCCTATTTTTTCAGCCATATTTGCAACTGCTTTATCGTTAAAGGCAAAGCCCTGTGTGGCGGCGGCAGGTCGCATTCTCCAGGTGTAAGGTGCGCCGCTTACCGTACGCTGATTTTTGGTTGCAAAGCCTCTTTCTATATACTCCTTGGTACGCATTGTCTCGGCGCTTTTCAGCAGTAGGTTATACACCTCTTGCCAGTTGTATCGGGTAAGAGGTATTTCTTTTAAAAAGGCATCGACTATAACGTTTTCAATGTCGTTTCCGCCCTGTCCGTATGGACATTCCTTAGCTGTTATAAACTGGTCTGCAAGGACAATGCCGTTTTTTTCTGTCTCGTTTTTCCTTGCGCGGTCCACAAAGGACTCAATAATAGAACTCATTTTATGGGGATAGATTAAACAGTACATTGGAAAAACAGTTTTCCAGGAATCCCATATTGTGTGAAAATCATCCCACACTCCATGGTCGTTTGTGCGGTCACGGGGCTGAACGTTCATATGGTACATTGCGGTGTAAAAGCGTCTGAGCAACGCTTTGTCGTCGCTTTTAAGCTCAATAGCAGACAGAGTTTTTCTCCATTTATCACGTGCTGACTGCTTTACGGCGTCGTAATCAAAATCGGGTATCTGTTCAAACAGAAGCTGTTTTGCTTTTTCAACGCTTACAAAGGAGAAAGCGAATTTCACCTTTACCTGCTGTGAGCAAATCTTAACATACGCTCCAAGACGTTTAAGACTGTCAGCCTGTAGAGTGGAGATTTCCTCCTTGTCAGCAAAAATAAGCTTATCTTCTTTAAAGAAACCAAGTTCAGAAAAGTCGGCATCAAACTGTAATGCAAAATACATATTCCAGTCAATTTGGTTGATATTGCCCGAATATAGTCCTCCGCCGTATATGATTTTGTTTTCAGGGTCGATGGTAACGTACCCCTCCTTCATACAGGCGTCATTATCAAGCTTTCTTGCGACGTCAATTAAAAAGGAAGCCGTTTTGTCTTCAGGATAAAAGAAGCGGTATATTGCCGCGCTGTGCGCAGGGGTGACTTTTGCCGTTATCCCGTTTTCAAGCTCTACCGTATATTCAAAGCATCTCGCCTTTTCACTGCCCTTTACGGCATAGGAAGCTCTTTTTGCGCTGTCAAGCTCAATTTCGTCCACCATAGGCGCAAGTAGATAGTTTCCGTAGCACTTTACGCCGCCTGAGCCTTGAGTGTACGCCTGTCCAAAGCCTACGATAGGCTGATTTCTCGTATATCCTCCGCAGTCCTTTTCCAAGGTTTCGGGGCTTGGGTGAATGGAACCGTTTGGCAAAGTAGGACCTGCCGAGGTTGCGCTGCCTACGCCAAACAGTAAATCGGCATAGTCTGTAGGGTCAAAAGTCTTTTCCAAAAGCTTTTCCTTGCTCATAATACAAGCCTCCTTCTTTATATCTATATATTAGCATTTAATTAAAAACCAGTCAATATAGTAAACACTGCTAAATGGGTGATTTATTCGATTTTTCGTTGACAAAATACAGTGATATTTTACTTTCTGTTCGATTATTAACCTACGCTTCACGCTGATGCGTGATTACATACAGTCCTGACGGACTGATGAGATACAACACGGCAAAGCCGTGTTGATGATATGCCATTGCTTTCGAAATGGATAAAAAAATAGACTTGCTTTTGCAAGTCTATTTTTTGGTGGAGCTAAGGGGATTCGAACCCCTGACCCCCACACTGCCAGTGTGGTGCGCTACCAACTGCGCTATAACCCCGAATTCCAATATATAATAGCACAGATAATTAAAAAATTCAAGTATTTTTTAAAAAAATGCATAAAATAACTCTTGACAAACGAGACCATAAAGAATATAATAATCGTTGTCAGCAAATATTGGGGAATTGTGTAACGGTAGCACGACAGACTCTGACTCTGTTTGTTGGGGTTCGAATCCCTATTCCCCAGCCAAAAAATCGACAAGTTTCGACTTGTCGATTTTTTTATCCATTGCGAAAGCAATGGCATATCATCATGCGTCAGCGTGTATATCATCAACAAAGGCTTTGCCTTTGTTGTTTCTCATCACACCTTTAGGTGTGCATAAAAAACTCTTTCACAATGATGATATACAACGGCAAAGCCGTTGATTTAATCTGCATGGGTTCAAACACATAGCTCAAAAATTTAAAAGAGTTCGGTTTTCACCGAACTCTTTTTTTATGCAAGTTATTACTTTTTGATTTTAGCAAGAATCATATTAGCGCAATCAATCTGATTAGGAATGTTGCCCTGCTCGTCTCTTATTCTCCAGATGTCAGGAGTGATTTCATCAGCAACGAAAATCTTGCCTGTCTCATCATAACCAACCTCAATTTTGAAGTCGATAAGCTTTAAGTTCATAGAAGCGAGTTCAACCTTTAAAACCTCGCCAACCTTTTTAACGATTTCAATCGCCTCGTCATACTGACCCGGACGAAGAATTTCCTTCATAACGCAAATTCTTTCAGAGATAAGGGGGTCGCCCTGCTCGTCGTCCTTAAGAGTAACCTCTGCATAAGGCGGGTCGAAAACAATGCCCTCGGGAAGTGTAAAGCGACGGCACATACTACCTGCTGTCTCGTAACGAACGATGAACTCAAGTCTTGGAACGGTGAGATTTCTAACCTTCATAAGACCCTTTTCAATGTCAGAGCCAAGATAGTGGGTAGGAATACCGTTTTTCTCCATAAGCTCGAAGAAATAAGCAGATACTGCAAGACCAACCTTGCCTTTACCCTCTACACTGCCGCCAACTGTGTTGGAGCCTGGGTCGAAAACGCCGTTTTCACCTGTAGCGCTGTCCTTGAAGAAAAGATGTACGATACCTGTTTCTTCATCTAACATAACGTTTTTAGTTTTTCCTTCATAAAGCTGTTTCATATTTTTTATTACTCCTTTTTATCTCGCTCAAAAAAGAGTTCGATTAATTACCAGTTTATTATAACATATACATTTTATTCAAGCAACAAAAAAATTCATACCTCAAATATTTTTACAAAAAAAACAAAAATAGACTTTGCGGATAATGCATTTCTGTGAAAATTTTACTCAGAAATAATTGTATCCGTATATTCTTTTTGCTTGCTCTTCTGGCGTCTGCGCTTTTCTTCCTCTGCTCTTGGGTGGTAGCTTTCAAGAAAAGACTCCCACTGTTCTTCACTAAGGTCGTCAGCGCCGTACAGCTCGTAAATTCTTGCGGTCATATTGTTATATGCGGTTTTGAAAATACGTTCTGCTCTCACCTTGATTATAACCATCCATACAATGAAAAGCAACGCCAACAGTAAGGGAATAAAATGACGCAGCCAAAAATCCGTAGTAATTCCCTCGTTAAACTGCGACGTGTTCTGCGAAGCGGAAATAAGAGAAGCGCAGGACACAATACCGGGTACAAGGGTAAGAATTAAAGAGATAATTTCCTTTTTAAGCTTTATAAATATAAAGGAAATAAGCCAGAAAATCAAAACCACTCCCACGGTAATAATGCTTGTTTTGGTACTGGTTATATCCTTGTCGCTTAAAACCTCAAGATTTAAAGCCTTCAGCTCGTAAAGATGAGAAGCTCTGGAGCCAATATAAAGCGCCGACATAAGAATAGCTACACTCATAGCTATGATGTATAAAATTCTCAGCCATTTAAATAGTTTTCCATCTGTTTTTGCATAGATTACGGCGGCTCTTTCCTGAGCTTTTTCCACACGCTGCGCAATGTTTTTTACGTATTTCATATAAATCACCGTATACATTATACATTATTAATTATTTATTGACAAGCAAAAAATGTATGTGTATAATGCAGAAGGTGATAAAAATGGCTAATATAAATATAGTTATGGTGGAGCCTGAGATTCCGCAAAACACGGGAAACGTTGCCCGTACCTGCGCGGCAACGGGCGCTTCGCTTCATCTTGTAGGACCTATGGGCTTTAAGATTGACGATAAGAAGCTTAAAAGAGCAGGTCTTGACTATTGGCAGTATCTTGATATACATTACTATGACAGTCTTGAACAGTTTTTTGAGAAAAATACAGAGGGCGAATTCGTGTATTTTACCACCAAGGCTCAGAAAAACCACAGCGACAGAAAGTATAACGATAATTGTTATTTAATGTTCGGCAAGGAAACAAAGGGACTTCCTGAGGAGCTTTTAATGAAGCATCCTGAAAGATGTGTAAGAATTCCTATGGCAACTGATATACGGAGTCTTAATTTATCGAATAGTGTGGCAATAGGTGTTTATGAGGTTTTAAGACAATGGGATTATCCGGCCTTACAGGGTGTCGGGGAACTGCATAAATATAAATGGTGCGAGGTGTTATAATGGCTTATTTTAAATTTGAAACCAACAAACCTGCCCTTAGCTATAAATGCGGCGAAACAATGGAGTTTTCTATACAGGCGCGAAGCAACTGTACGGATACAGAATGCCGTTTTATCAAGTGGGAAATCCGTACCGACGACGGAAAATACGAAACGGGCTTTGGTTCCTGTGAGGCAGGAAAACCCTTGAAGCTTACCGCCTGTCTTTCCCGTCCCGGTTTTGTGAGGATTACATGCACAGCATTTAATACTGAATATGCACCGGACAGTAATTTTGATGTGCTCGAAGCGAGTGCAGGTGCTGAAATAGAGAAGCTTACCTACTGCGATACTATCCCTGAGGACTTTGATAAGTACTGGAAAGAAATTGAAGATTTGGTAGCTGATTTTGACTGTAAGTCTATAATGTGGGAGGACGTTTCGTACAGCGCGAAAAAAGGCTTTAAAAAGTACGACGTGAGAATCAGTACACCTGAAGGTAGACCTGCTTCGGCTATCGTTACAATTCCTGATAAAGAGGGAAGCTTCCCTCTGATAATGGAATTCAACGGCTACTGTATAGAAGGCAGTGTTACAAGATACAGGGATGATGCAATCGTTGCCTTCGTAAATGCTCACGGAATTGAAAATGATATAACGAGAACGGAACTTGCGCTTAAATATACCGACCTTGCGGGCTACGGCTTTAACGAAACCGAAAATGAAAGCAATATAACAACCTATTGGCGCGGTATGATGATACGCAACCTTATAGCAACAAAGTTTATGAAGACCCTGCCTCAGTGGGATAAAGAGCATCTCACCGTTACAGGCGGCAGTCAGGGCGCCTTTCAGGCAACCACCGTTGCGGCGCATGATAAGGACGTAACCTTCCTTGATATTTTTATCCCTTGGTTTTGTAACCTTTTTGCTGAAAGTCAGGGCTATATGGGCGGTTGGCGTCCTAAGTTCAAAGAGGGACTGAGATATTTTGACACCGTTGCTCAGGCAACAAGAGTTAAATGTCCTGTAAATATGGAGATACGACTTGGAGATTACGTTTGTCCTCCCTCCACCACCGTAACCCTTTATAATGCATTTAATTGCTATAAGCACATGACGGTGGTTCAGTCGGGTACACACTCTTACGTTCCGCCCGAGAGAGAGGAATTCCACCTTATTTACGACCCCGAAAATCCCGACGTGCAGGTGAAGAAAGGCAAATACCGTCACTTTAAGGGCAACGAGTATGAGGTAATTTATACGGGCTTTGACAGTGAAAGCTGTGAAAAGGTAGTGGTATATAAGGCTCTTTACGGACAGGGTGATATCTGGGTAAGACCTGAATATATGTTCCGCGAAAAAATATTTAAAAACGGCGAATTTATCAACCGTTTTGAATATATAGATTAACTGCACAATTTACAGTATAATAGAATCTTTTAAATTTGTTACTTTTTTGTCAAATTAAGCATTGAAAATTTTTATAAAAAGTGGTAAAATACTTGTGTATGAAAAAACATCCCGAAAGGAAGTAAAGTAAATGAACGCATTAAACAAGAAAACAGTAGATGACATTAATGTAAAAGGTCAGAAGGTACTTGTTCGCTGTGACTTTAACGTACCGCTTAAGAACGGCGTTATCACCGACGAGAACCGTATCAATGCAGCTCTCCCCACTATTGAGAAGCTCATTAAAGACGGCGGAAAGGTTATTCTTTGCTCTCACCTTGGCAAACCGAAGGGTGAGCCTAAGCCTGAGCTTAGCCTTGCTCCCGTAGCAGAGGCTCTCTCCAAGAAGCTTGGCAAAGAGGTTAAGTTCGCTGCTGACGACTGTGTTGTTGGCGAAAATGCAAAAGCAGCCGTAGCTGCTATGCAGGACGGCGACGTTGTTCTTCTTCAGAACACCCGTTACAGAGCAGAAGAAACCAAGAACGGCGAAGCTTTCTCTAAAGAGCTTGGCAGTCTTGCTGATATCTTTGTAAACGATGCTTTCGGTACTGCTCACAGAGCTCACTGCTCCACCGTTGGCGTTGTTGATTACGTTAAGGAAGCCGTTGCAGGTTATCTTATCGGCAAAGAGCTTAAATATCTCGGCGCAGCTGTTGAGAATCCTGTTCGTCCTTTCGTTTGTATTCTTGGCGGCGCTAAGGTTGACAGTAAGCTTCCTGTTATCGAAAATCTTCTTACCAAGGCTGATACACTTATTATCGGCGGCGGTATGTCCTATACCTTCCTTGCTGCTAAGGGCTACGGTGTTGGAACCTCTCTTATTGATGAAACCAAAATCGACTATTGCCGTGATATGATGGCAAAGGCTGAGGAAAAGGGCGTTAAGATTCTTCTTCCTATCGACTGCACCGTTACTAAGGATTTCCCCGACCCAATCGATGCAGAGCTTGAAGTAACCGTTGTAGATGCAGACAAGATTCCTGCTGATATGATGAGCCTTGATATCGGTCCTAAGACCGCAGAGCTTTATGCAGATGAGGTTAAGAATGCTAAGACTGTTGTTTGGAACGGACCTATGGGCGTATTTGAAAACCCGATTCTTGCAAAAGGTACCTTTGCAGTAGCAAAAGCTCTTGCTGATACCGATGCCGTTACAGTTATCGGCGGCGGTGACTCTGCAGCAGCTGCTAACAACCTCGGCTTCGGCGATAAGATGACTCACATCTCTACCGGCGGCGGCGCTTCTCTTGAATTCCTTGAGGGTAAAGAGCTTCCCGGTATCGCTGCAATGAATGATAAATAATATAAAAACAGGGGCGGAGTTAAAATCCGCCCTCTATTGTGTTAAAGGAGTAATAAAAATGAATAAAGCTAAAAGAACTGCAGTTATCGCAGGTAACTGGAAAATGAACAATACCCCCGCGCAGACCACAGCTCTTATTAACGAAATGAAGCCTCTTGTAAAGGATGCTGACTGCAAGGTTGTTCTTTGCGTACCTTTCGTTGATATCCCTGCCGCTGTTGAGGCTGCAAAGGGTTCTAACATTGAAATCGGCGCTGAAAACGTACACTTCAAGGCAAGTGGCGCTTATACAGGCGAAATTTCTGCAGAAATGCTCAAAGAATGCGGCGTTAAATACGTGGTTGTAGGCCATAGCGAGAGAAGACAGTATTTCGGTGAAACCGACCAGACTGTTAATCTTCGTACCCTTGCTGCCGTAAACGCAGGTCTTACCGCTATCGTTTGCGTTGGTGAAACTCTTGAACAGAGAGAGCTTGGCTATACCGAAACTCTTCTTAAGTTCCAGACCAAAATGGCTCTTACCAACGTTAGCAAGGAACAGCTCAAAAACATCATTATCGCTTACGAGCCCGTATGGGCTATCGGTACAGGCGTTACCGCTACCGCCCAGCAGGCTGATGAGGGTAACGGCTACGTAAGAGAGGCTGTTGCTGAGGTTTACGGTAAGGACGTTGCTGAAACTGTAACCATTCAGTACGGCGGTTCTATGAACGCTAAGAACGCTGATGAGCTTGTTTCCAAGGTTAACGTTGACGGCGGTCTTATCGGCGGCGCTTCTCTTAAGGCAGAGGATTTCTCTGTAATCGTTAAAGCTGCAAGTAAATAATTATTTTAGGTGAATTAAATGAAAAAACCTGTTGTTTTATGTATAATGGACGGCTTCGGTATTCGCGATACCAATGACGGCAACGCTATATACTCAGCCGCAACCCCTAATTTAACAAAGCTTTTCAGCGAAAACCCCTTTACTACCATCGGTGCTTCGGGACTTGACGTTGGTCTTCCTGACGGACAGATGGGTAACAGCGAGGTTGGTCACACAAATATCGGCGCAGGCAGAGTTGTTTATCAGATGCTTGTTAAGATTTCCAAGTCAATCAAGGACGGCGACTTTTTCAACATCGACGCTATGAAAAAGGCTATGGAAAACTGTGTGAAGAACGATACTGCTCTTCACGCTATCGGTCTTCTTTCAGACGGCGGTGTGCATAGCCATATCGAACATCTCTACGGTATTTTGGAGATGGCTAAGAAATACGGTCTTAAAAAGGTTTACGTTCACGCTCTTCTCGACGGACGCGACGTTTCTACCACTTCAGGCGCAGGTTTTATCCGCGACCTCGAAGCTAAAATGGAAGAGCTTGGCGTTGGTAAGGTAGCTTCTGTTATGGGCAGATACTACGCTATGGACAGAGACTTTGCCTGGGACAGAGTAGAAAAGGCTTACGCCGCTATGGTTTACGGCGAGGGCATAGAGGCAGATGACGCTGCAAAGGCAGTTGAGGAATCCTATAAAAACGACGTTACCGACGAATTCGTGCTTCCTACCGTTATTGATAAAGAGGGTATGATTAAAGCAGGTGACAGCGTTGTTTCCTTTAACTTCCGTCCCGACAGAGCAAGACAGTTTACACGCGCTTTCGTTGACGAGTCATTTGACGGATTTGAAAGAAAGAACGGCTTTATGCCTCTTACCTACGTTTGTATGACTCAGTATGATGAAACAATGCCTAACGTACTTCTTGCATTCCCGCCCGAAGAGCTTAAAATGACCTTTGGTGAGTATCTTTCTGTTAATAATATGACACAGCTTCGTATTGCAGAAACTCAGAAATACGCTCACGTTACTTTCTTCTTTAACGGCGGCGAGGAAAAAACCTTCGAGGGCGAGGACAGAATTCTTATTCAGTCTCCCGACGTTCCTACCTTTGACCTTATGCCCGAAATGAGCGCATATCCTGTTTGCGATGCTGTATGTGAGCAGATTTTATCAGGCAAATACGACGTGGTTATACTCAATTTTGCCAACTGTGATATGGTAGGCCATACAGGTGTGTTTGATGCGGCTGTTAAAGCTGTAGAAGCAGTTGATACCTGTGTTGGCAGAGTTGTTGAGGCAACGAGAAAAATGGACGGTGTCGTGTTTATCACCGCTGACCACGGAAACGCTGACTGTATGGTTGGCGAGGATGGTAATCCTTTTACTCCTCACACAACAAACCCTGTTCCTTTCTGTGTCGTAGGTTACGACTGTCAGCTTAAAGAGGGCGGCAGACTTGCTGATATAGTTCCCTCAATGCTCACTGTTTTGGACCTTCCTAAACCTGCTGAAATGGACGGCGAAACCCTTATTATTAAATAAGAAAAATAAAAAAAGTAAGGGGCGGACAAATATGTCCGCCCCTTACTGATTTATAATATCTATTCTGCAAATCGCACTTTACAGCCAAGCTCCTGCTGACAGGCGGTAAGCCCCTGTCCGACTATATTTTTAGTCCTCTCATATGAACCCGCTGCAGTTTTGTCAGTGAGTGAATACTGGTTATACGAATCAGCGTTCTCCAATGGGAATAGACTGTACTGAGCCGAGTTTGAGCTTCCCGTTTTTCTTACCCAGGCAGGAACGATATCTACACTGCTGAGCATTACCTTTCCGTCGCTGTATTTATCGAAGGTGTAGTAAAACAGCATACCGTCCTCTGTATGTCCTGTGGGACAGCTTTTATAAAGGGCGGAAAGCCGCTGATTAGAAACGGAATTACCCATAGAATAAAGGCAAATGGTTTTATGTAAGCCGTCGCTTGAAGACAGCATCTCTATAGGCTGAATAACATGAGGATGACCACCGACTATAATATCAACACCCAAATCGCACAGCTTTTGTGCGATATTTTTTTGCCACGTATTTTGGGTAAGCTGATACTCCTCACCCCAGTGCATATAGAAAACTATCGCCTCGGCGCCCTTTTGCTTCATATCAGCAATAACGGACCCCGCCTCAGTATAAAAATCCTCTATATGATTATAGGAAAAGGAATTAAGTAAATTATTTGCCTGTGTGTTTATAATAGCGCCGTTAATTGATTTTCTGCTTGTGTCCTCATTTTTGTTTTCATAAGTATAACAAGCCATACCGATTTTAATACCTTTTACATCCTTTACGGTGTAGATAGGCTCGTCCTCGGTTTCTCTTGTACCGATAAAATCAACGTTCTTTTCCTTAAGCACCCTTGCTGTACGCTTTATTCCGAAAAGGCCTGTATCGTAGCAGTGATTATTCGAGGTGAGAAGCATATCAATTCCTGCTTCTTTAAGGTCGTCAATGAGAGAATCCGGTGTGTTAAAGGATGGGTAACCCCTGTAGCTTCCCGACTCGCTTCCACCGAGAGTTACCTCCAGATTAGCAATAACAAGGTCGGCTTTATCAAAATAATCTTTCGTGTATCTGTACAAAGCCGAAAAATCGTATTCTTTGGTATCGCTGTTATACGCACCCTTAAGCACGGGTCCGTGAATAAGTATATCCCCTGTGTTTACCACCGTAGCGCTTGATACCACGTAAGGCTCAACATACTCAGGCTCACTTTGAACGGAGGAGTTATTTTGCGGTTCATTTGTATCAATAAGGGTAATAAGCTTCCCTACGCCTAATCCCAACAGAGAAATAACCCCTATGAGAACAACAGCACAAAGACCAAGAAAAAGGTTTCTTCTTATTATTTTTTGTTTACGGGTAAGTCGTTTTTTCACTGCTTTTCACCACTCATAGCCATAAAAAAGCTTTTGCAGTTTTCACTGCTTTCTACAGCCGTTTCGTCATTTTCAATGAGAGTTCCTTCAATATTTCTGTAATAAAGACTCAGTCCCTGTGGCATTTTTATATCCTCTTGTAATGTAACGGCTTTATAAAAATCCTCATCAAGAGGGATATTTTCCTGACTTAAAAGATTTATATCTGTAAGGGAATTAAGATAATCATAACCCGACTGGCTGGTTATAAATAGCATAGTTTCTTTATCGCCTACGATAATGCTCTGAAGCTTTTGTTGCATTGTAAGCTGATACTGTGCCGATGAGCCACCCGCCTGATAAGAGCAGTTCATTACGGTGACAACCACCTTGCCGTCGCCGTTATAGTCCTGACAAAACTGCTCGAAATAATCTTCAATAGCGCCCATATACATATCGGGAACGATGTTGCTGTCGTAAATCGCGATTTTTACGTCGCTTTTCTCTCTGTTCATACACTGAGCGCACATAAACACAACGAAAACCACCGCTACCGCCACAGCGATAACGGGGATTTTGTAATAATACCAAAAATGCGACAGCTTTTCCATAAAGGTGATAGGCTTTATTTCACCGCTGTATGCAACCTTTTCTTCTTTTATTTCGCTGTTTTCCAACTGCATTCTTTTAAGCTCTAAAAAATCCTTACGGGCTTTATCACGCTGAGCGAGAGTATCGCTCTGTCTTTTCTTTTCTTCCATCTTTACCTCACTGCACGGGATTATTTACAACGCCTATAAACACGGGAATATTGTAAACTCCGTCAAGTATCATAAATACGAATGGTCTGTCAAAAACAAGACTTTCTGCATCGCTCAGACTTGTTTTTACCGCCATTTCAGCGTTTGAAACAGCACCTGCGCTGGTTCCCTGATTGTCAACCTTAATATAGGTTTTATGTATAACCTTACTAAGATAAATATTTTCCTTATTTTTCATTTTTCCCATAGCAGAGAAATCCGCCTTGTTCATATCGAAGGCTGTTTTTATACCTGCCTTTTCAAGAGCCGTGTTTGCCTCTAAGGTATATTCAAAGGAGAATTTGGGCAGAGTAACCGTAACGTCCTTTCCTCTGTAACCGTTTGCAAGAATTTTAATATCGTCACCGCTAAGATAGGATATATACTCATTTATATCCATATTCTCAGGCGGAAGCACTGCGGCAAAGAGGTAATTTGCCATTGCGTAAGGCTTAACGAAGCCCTTTGCGCCGTTATACTCAATATACGCGCTTTCTCTGGAGGTCATCATATCCACACTCACCTTATTACCCTGTGAAGTGGTAAACTCACCTGTTTTAACAGCGTTGTCGGGATACTGACTGCTCCAAGGACTCTCAAAGGTCAGCGCGTTAATAAGATACATAACCGAGTTTTCCTCGATTTTATCAACTATGCCGTCTATTTTACCTGCTGTGCTTTCCTTAACCCAGTCGTTTATAAGCTTTCTGCCATCTTCGTTGAAATCAATTTTTCTTGCGGCGGCGCCGTAATAATCGGCGCAGTTCTGTAAAAAGTTCTTTTCAACCGACAGTCTGTTATCGTTTCTGTACCAAACGGAATTAAGCGAAGAAAGTTCCTTACCGATAGAATGGCTATAGGTATACAAAGCCTTGTTATAATGCTCAGTACCGTTGTTTGCAAAAAGCGCCCCGCTGATTTCATCGGCGGTTTCACCCTTTGCCCCGTTCAAAACCATACCTAAGGAATTAGAAAGGGACAATGCCGAAATCATAAAGTTATCATTTTCTGTGGCGGAAATTTCCTTTAAAAGTGAAGCTGACAAATCAAACTGTCCTTTTATGAAGAAAGCAGATACGTCCTCAGCCACGCTTACTTTTTGGGCAACTATTCCTGTCATTAAATCGGCAGAAGAAGACCCCCCGCAACCGCAAAGAAGCAACGAAACACAAAGTAATATTGCCGTTATTCTCAGCGCTTTTCTCATTTTTTGCTCACCTCTATACTCTCAAGCTCTAATATCTCTTCGTTATAGAAAACCGATTTTTTCTGCAATTCTTTATCAAGCATTTCAAAGCCGTAAAGCTCGGTCAGTGTGGGAGAAGCGGAAAACAGATTTGTACCGAGTCCCAGTCTGTCACCATCAATTTTAACACCCATAGCCGCAAGGGTTGTGGGGAACATATCAAAGGTACCGAAATTACGGTTTTTCTCAGCAACGGGCGCAACTGCCGAATTGATTATACAGTTATATACCGTTCTGGTATAATTTTCTTCCGTATCCTTTAAAAATTCGGGGTCCATTGTAAGATGGTCGCCGCTTATAATAACGGTGGTGTTTTCGTAAAAAGGCTGTTCCTTTATCCAGTTTACGAACTCATACACCTGTTTTGAAGCGCAGGAAAGAACGTTTGCGTACTGTTCGTCGTGATTTTTATCGCAAATATCACAGATATATCCGTCAGGGAAATGGGTATCGGCAGTAAGCACCGTAAAATTAAAGGGTTTATCCTGCTGACTTAGTTTTGTTATTTCTTCCTTTGCAAACTGAAAAACCTTTTTATCCTCAAAGCCCCACCACTCTCGGTAATCCTGTGGCAGTCTGCCTTCGGCTTTAAGAGAATTTATATCCACTATACTGTAGTTTCCATGCTCTGTAAAATAGGTTTTTCTTCCGCCGAAATCAGCGTCGCTTCCCACAAGAAGCATCTGATTATATCCATTCTGGGCAAGTACCTCTCCTATTGTGGTTATACCCGAAAGGAATGAATCCTCACCGCCATAGCCACCGCTTACCACAGGCACCTTTACAAGCATACCCGAGGTCTGCGCGGTCATTGCCGCGCTGGTCCAGGTGGTACCCGCATAGGAAAGAGCGCCGCCAATACCGTTGTTGTGAGAAAAGTTTATATTATTCTCTGCAAGTTCATAAAGCTCAGGAATATAATTCTGCGTTATATTTCCACCCGCCGAGGTATCTCCATAGGTGTTTTCCATTGACTCAAGGAAAATATATATAACGTTCCTTTTTTGCTGTGGAAAAGTAAGGGTGGTTTTATTAGGGTCAACATAGTTGCTTTCAATAAAGTCCGACTCTGTAGAGGTGGTTACAATGTAACTGCCAACTCTGAGTCTTGCAACGAAAAAGGTTACTGCAACAAGCAAGGTCGCAAGAGCAAAGGGCAATGCAACGTTTCTGAAAAATTCACAGGCTTTGGTAGCGCAATATTTTACGTATCTTTCACAGTTTTTTAATTTATTTGCAAATTTCCCCGAAAAGACGAAATACAAAAGAATTTCCACCGCTGTCAAAATAACGCTGAACAGACCGACTCTTATATAGGCGTTAGAAAGGAGACTTTTATTAGCTCCTACCGCAGGCGACCTTAACTGAAACAGAATCTGGTCAAGATATATATTATCGTATTTACTGCTAAGCCAAAATGTTAAAAAGAAAAGCACGTTACCGAGAATCAGAACCACCAATGCAGTAATCAGCTTTTTATTAACAGTTTTTTTCTCTTTAGCCAATACAATCCCTCTTTCTTAATTTTTCATCTTCTATTTTATATCCTAACGGCAAAATAGTCAATAGACACTCTTTTTTATTTACATTTTGGAAATAATACAACATTTGGGTTTTGCTGTGTATTACGGGAGGATAACAAATCCTCCCCTACACAGTAGCCGTAGAGATTATACCCCCTATTCCCTATATAGCCGTAATAAATCATACATTATTTTCTACCGGTTATAAATATTTTTTGTTTTTCTGCATTACTTTTCTTTTAATGAGAAATACACTCTTGAAACCGCGGCGAAAAAACAGTATAATAAACAAAAAAACGAAGAGGAAATTTTATGATAATTATGAGTGTTGACAGGGGCAAGGCACGTACGGGTATTGCCTACAGTGATATGAGCGAAAGCTTCGCCTTTCCCTCTGCCGTTATAACCGAATATAATGAAGAAAAATTAGTAGACAAAATAAAAGAAGAAGCAATTAAACTGGGCGCACAGCTTATCGTGGTGGGGTTGCCAAAGCGAACCGACGGTACCCTCGGTGACAGTGCGCAGGAATGTCTGAGCCTTGCCGAGAAATTAAAGGAAGCAACAGGACTTAACGTGGAAATGTACGACGAACGCTTTACCACCGTTTCGGCGCATATTGCCCTTAATCAGACTAATACAAGAGGCAAAAAGCGGAAAGCAGTGGTGGACGCCGTTGCCGCCACTATGATTTTAGAGGATTATTTAGCCTTTAGAAAAAGACAGAAAATGTAAGAATGTCCCCCCTTCTCCCTATTCCCTAATCCCTAATCCCTAATCCCTATTTTAGTCGCTATTGTTCATTGTCAAAGAATGTTTTTTATGGTAAACTTTAAACGAGGTGATAAAAATGATTGAAAAATTCAGAGGCGAAGAATATATAATGCACCGTTATAAAGACAATCCCATTATTACTGCTGAGGATTTCCCCATTCCTGCCACTTCGGTTTTCAACTGCGGACAAACTATGTTTGAGGGCAAATATCTTTTGCTTATAGCCGCAATTTACAAAGAGGAAACCAAGGAGGGTAATCTTACAGGTATCCACGTTGCAACAAGTGAGGACGGTATTAATTTTGATATAAATCCCGAGCCGCTTTTTAAAACTATCGACTGGACAGGCGGCAAAAAGGGTATTTACGACGGCTGGGTTATTGACCCAAGAGTAACAAAGATTGACGATACATATTACATTGTGCGTCCCGCCCAGATACGCCCACCCGTTGGCAGAGGCATCGGCCCTGCCGCCTTGCTTTTCAAAACTAAGGATTTCAAAACGGCTGAATACGTTGAATGTATTGCACTTCCCGTTAACCGCGTACCCTGTCTTTTCCCCGAAAAAATCAACGGAATGTACGTGAGAATCGACCGACCGTACAGTGTTGTAAGGGTTACCGAGCCTGGACACAGCCTTGATGACGATACTACTCACGGAATGTGGATTTCCTATTCCCCCGACCTTAAATTCTGGGGAATGCACAGACCGTTTTTCTATCCCTGCACTTCCTATGCGAATTATAAGGTAGGTCCCACCCCTCCCATTAAGACAAAAGACGGTTGGCTTGAGATAATTCACGGCGTTTATAAGGAAAACAGAGAGTGGTGCTATAGCCTTTCCGCTATGCTTTTAGACCTTAATAATCCCGAAAAAATAATAGGTGTGCTTGATAAGCCTATTCTGACGCCTAATGAAGATTACGAGATTTACGGCAGAGCCGAAAACGTTACCTTTGCCTGTGGCGCAATAGTGAACGAAGAAAAGGATGAAATCAGAATTTATTACGGCGCGGCTGACGAGAGAATTGCTCTTGCTACAGGCTCTCTCAGTGAGCTTATCGCAGAGCTTAAAAACAGCCCTCCCGAAAATCTGCCGTTATTAAAGGATTAATCGAATAATTTACGGGAGGACTATCAGTAGAGATTCTATCCCTATTCCCTATTCCCTAAAAAAGACACCCCAACTTTCGTTGGGGTGATTTTTTAATACGCGCCATTTATAGGATGGTCAGGATAGAATACTTTTCTTGTTCCTGTTTCCTGTTTTTCAGGCCACATTGTTATCATCTGACAGTTATAAAGGTCAGACTGATAAATTCTTACGTAGTCGATTCTATGCTCGTAGTAGTCGCCATGCTCATCCTTGTCATAGGAAAGACCGTAGGAAGCAGAGCCCATACCTACCTCAGTAATGAAGTAGTTCATAAGGCAGTGAACTGCAACCGACATATTCTCGTCATACTGATAATCGAGATAAACCTTGCCGTCGAAGCAGAACTTCATACAGCTATCATCCCAGTAACAAGAATAAATGTGGTAATCGTCGGAAAGTACCTGACCGTAACGCTCGGTGTCGTAGGTCTTTTTCTTATTGTTAAGACTGTTACCTGAATAAACCGCGCTACCGTCAAGGGAGTTATGAGTAGAACCAGTAGAACCACCCTCACTGTCAACCTGAGTCCACCAACGGTGAACGTTACTGTGGAACTGATTATCCCTACTAAAGTTTTCGAGAATATCAATTTCTGTCATACAAACTCTGGAGTGATCTGTACTGTGACGGGCAGTCTTGAAGTTTGCTCCGTTTACCCAGTAACCGCTGTATGCGGGGGTAGGTGCAAGCTTACCGTGAATTTCCATGATTCCGTAACGGTAGGTCATCGTCCAGTAGGTAGAAATTCTCGGCATCATAAAGTCGATATTATTAACTCTCTGAGTAGCGAGAACAAGGTCGCCGTCAGCCTGGAATATAAGCTTTTTAAGGTCGCTTCCCTTATATTCCGTTTCACCGTAGAGGTCTATCTGATACTGAGTACCGCCAAGATTTGACGGACTTGTGCTACTACTATTATTGTTGTAGTCGCCCCATTTTGTAAGGTCAATGGTGGTGGAGTTGAATTCATCATACCAGTTAAGTGTATATGCACCCTTTTCGGTTGCATCATATTTGCCATTGACGGTATAGCCGTCACTCCAGCTAATGCCCTGACCCTTGCTCATTTTCTTGACTTCGTCGAGGAATGCCTTAACACCGCGGCTTGTGGAAAGCTCGTTACCGCCCTTAATAACAACTTTGTTGCCGATAACCTTAACTATGTAGTTATCGCCCTCAACCGTTACGGATTTACTAGCTTCTCTGTCGCAGTCGCCGATAAGGATTTCGTTTGCTACTTCCTCATCCATATCCTCTACCTTGTTAAGCTTATATCCGTAAGCATCATAGAAATCAACAAGTTCTTCAGCATACATACCTGAAAGGTATGAAATCTTTACGGGAAGAACTACGGTATAGTTACCAAGGTCAACGTTATTAACGATATTTACGCCCATACCCTCAGCATACTGATGCTCATAAATAAATTCATAATCGGTTGTGAGCATAGAGAAAGCTTCCATACTTGTACAGAAGGTTTTCTGGAACCACTCTGCTGCATAGGTAATTGTTTCAACATTAATTACCTGAATACAAATCTTATCACCGATAACCGCAACAATAAAGTCGTTAGCGTTATTCTGACGATTATCTATAAGACGCTGTTTTGCAATAGCAGACTCTTCTCTGTTAGTATCACCAATAAGGATTTCAAGGTTACCGTCAAAATCTTCAACGAAATTATCCTTGACAATGGTAGGAGTTATTCCCATATTATCTTTTATTGCAGAACGCACAGCCTTGCCTGCATCATCAATTGCCGAAATTTTAGCGGCACCTGAACGTACTATGGAATAAATAAATCTTCCATCCTCATTTACACCTGCTGTCAAATGAGTTGTCGTAGATCCACAGGCTGCCAGAGAGGCAACCATAAACACTGTAAGGATTAATGCTATAATTCTTTTAATATTCATTTTTACCCCTCCTTTTAAGCCTTTTTAACTTTCTTTTTCTTAAGTACGACAAGCAGTATCACAGCGCCTGCAACAACAAGTGCGCCTGCGGTTGCAATAATTATAATAACAGTTATGTTTAAGCCTGACTGACCCGGAAGCTTAAGAGAAGCATCCACAATAGAGTTAACATCTATTTCACCTGCTGTTATTTCGGTAATATTGCCGTTTTCGTCACGTCTTAACGGAACGTACTCTGTAAACTCAATAGGTGTGGAAACGGGAGTATCGTCTGTAATAAGCTCAAATACAACGTCATCAATAAACAACTCAGCGTAACCCGGTGTCTGAATAGCAAAGAAGCTTTCTACAGAATTATAAATATAGGAAACCTCATGCCACTCACCGTCCGCAAGGTCTTTCAGAGCTACTACAGGGTACCAGTCACCTGTGGTATCCCAGCTGTAGTTCTGGTTTCTTGAAGAAGCAATCTTGATAGCGCCGTCGGTGTGGAGATGTTTGCCCATCTTTACCTTAAAGCTAACCTTATAACGCGAACCCTCAGCAACGTGATTATCAGGAGTTAGCACTGCAGAGGACTCGAAATAACGGGAAGTGCCTTTTCTGTGGAGGCTGTACTTACCGCTGGTTACGTTATCCTTGCTGTTACCCTCAGCCGTTGCATCGTAAAGCTCATAGTCAAAGTCGAAAATGTTAAGACCTGTATAAACCTTTGTGGCGTCAACGAAGGTGCCTTCAAAGTCCTGTATAACCTTATAATCAAGGAATCTTGCGAATACGGTTTTTGCGCTTTCGCCAAACTTCATTACATCTTCTTTAAGCTCGTTATAAACGCCCTGAGTATCCTTTTCGTAGTAGCCCTTGAAGTATTTACCTTCAACCTTAGGCTCTTTAGGAAGTCTGTTAGCGTAGCTATCACCGATTTTACCCGTAAGAACGTTTGGAACGTCCTTGCTTCCGCCTGTATCAAAGGCGATAGCGCCATAGCCCTCAGGTACAACGGTAACGGTTACGTCGTCAAGAAGGAATATGCCGTCTGCTCCGCCCTTCAATCTAAAGAATATGGTATCATATTTCGTACTTGATAAATCAAGAGCAAGAGTTTTTGTATACCATACGCCAACCTTCTGGTCGGTAACGTTAAACGAAAGACTTGGAGTAACTACTACTGTGTTATCCCAACAGTTTATATCTCTTGCAGTAACAAACTGCATAGAGAAGCCTGCAGTCGCCTTCTTTGTTACGCAGTAGCTGAAGGTTATAACGTACTGTCTGTTCTTGTCAACCTTAAACTGCTCACTGCCGTTAGCAACAGTAGCATAGGAGCCTCCGCCAACATTAAACGGTACGGTTCTGTCAAACTCGATTACACCGCTGCCCGATTTTGCATATTTACTGGTTTTCCAGAAAGCATCCTCCATATAATATGCGCCGGGAGTAAGCTGTTTTGGTAAGAAATCGTATTTTTCAAAGTCGTAGGTAAACTCACTTGCAAGAGTGTAACCTGCGTAAACCACAGCAGTCATACCCTCTGTAAAGGTTGTTGTAGTGAAAGGAACGGTACATTCCTTATCGGCATACCAACCCTTAAAGGTTTTACCAAAAGCAGTGGGGCTGTCAGGATAATTAATCTTTTCTCCAACCTCACCTGCAACGAACACGTCGGGTTTGCCGTTCTGCATATTAAACATTGCATATGGAGGTTCAACCGCTTCAACAAGCACGTCGTCCACAAGAACGTCTACCATAGCGTTGACATCGCCTGAGCCTACGTTGAATACAAGGAAAAGAGCAGAAGCCTTTTCGCCCTTATCGTTTGTAAGGAGATTAGTGGTGATATAGCATTCGTGGGTCTGCCAATCGGTTGCCTCACCCAGTTTTACAGTATTAGTAGCGCCTTCGTATTTTGTCGCTGTTTTAGGCACCCAAATATTAGCATAATAACCGCTGTAGGGAATTATGGAAACAGAGGTGTTAGCGTCAAGCACCTTGTACTTATATGAAATTTTATAAACAGTGTTATTCTTAACGTCACGCTTAATTACAAATGTATGGTCAGGAGTGGTAGTGCGAGTATTGTAAAGAGCCTGTTCGCCCGTTGCGGCATCAACCTTATAAACGTAGCTACCCTTAAAGTCAAAACGAACTGCCGCGTCACCGTCTACGCCAAGACCTGATTTATCAATACTAAGAAGCTTACCAAAGCCGCAGTTATCCTTGTTTGTAGAATAAGGATAGTCATTAAAGGTCAGGGGAACTGCATCCCATTTTGCATATACGGTATAGGGAACTCTTTCATAAACGATGTTTTCTGCAGGGGTTGTATACTTTTCATCAAGATACCAACCCTTAAACACAACGCCTTTAGGATGAACGGGAGTCTCCAGAACAATAGCTTCTCCACGCCTTCCAATCAGCTCGTACTCGGCATTCACACCGTCAGATATAACGACCTTTGACTGATACGGCTGCATAAGAGCCTTGATTTCAACGTCATCGAAGTAAACAACGGTATCGGTGTTCTTTGAAAGCTTAACACCGAGGTACATTGTATTTGCACCTGCATTTTTATATGCAGTGGTAATGGGGAAGCTTATTTCCTGCCACTCATTCTTCAAGTCGGCATTTTTAACGGTTACACCGTTATAAACCTGATAATTGCCCCAAATATTATTGTCTATAGCTGATGCAGCGTAGAAAATAAGGTCTGCATCGGTCTTTTCTACCTTATATTTAAAGGTAACAACGTACTCAGTCTTATCGTCAAGGCCCTTACCAAGCCAGAAATACATATCCATCTGGTTGTATCTGGTTGCAGTTCCGTAGGTATTGGGGTCTTCCTTAACTACTTCCATAGAGCTGTCCCAGTCAAACTTAACAGCATAACCGCTGTCGTTATAGGTAACAAGGGACTGCTTTTGCATCATATCAGCAAAGTACAGACGGTTGGATTTAGTAACTCTGCCTGTGTTTGCATTAGTGCTGGGAGTCCAGACCTCTTTATTGTAATTTTCAAAATCCTGTTTAAGCTCAGGTATTTCGCTCTTAAATAAAGAGTATATACTCTTATTTACGTAGGAGAAGTTCTTTTCTGTAAATTCAACGGTACAGGCCTGTGTTGTATACCAGCCCATAAACCACTGTTCGCCGTTTTCGTCAACAGGGTCGGCAGGATACTCTATAGCTTCACCAGGATTGCCGTTTACAATAATATCCTCGCCCGTAAGAGTGTTTTTAAAGGTATAAACAACGGGAGCATTCCAGTCGCTGTATACAGTCTGCTTTTCGGCGGTGATAGTCATTTCAGTTACCTGCTCGGTTCTCTCTGCATCCTTAAACCAGCCCTTGAAGGTATGGTCAGCCTGTTTTGCTCTGTCGGAAATATCAGAAAGAGTAACGGTATCACCGATATTTCCTATATGTATATTACCGATACCTGAGTATTCATCAAACTCTACAACAACCCCTTGGTTAGCGCCAAGCTTTGTTACAGAAAGGTCGTCAATATAACATTCGATTCCATACCATTTTTGTATCCAAATACTAAGAGTATTATCCTTGCCGCCAAAATCAGCAGGAGTTTTAAGCTCGTACGTAACGGTCTTCCACTCGTCAGAATAGGTTGCATCCATTTCACCCGCACCTGTATTCAAACGGTAGGTTTCAGAACCACAGGATGATGAGAAGATATTAATAACCTTATTACTCATTCCGTTTATATAGTTATTCTCCTGACCTATCGCCGTACTGTCAAAGCTACAGCCCCAACCAAGTGATGCTGAAGCCTCCTCGCCTCCGTGCATCCTACCTGTCTGCTTAACACCTTGAACAACCTTAATTTTCATAGAAACGATATAGGTTGAAGAGGTGTCAAGGGTACAAAGACCCTCCGCGTTATGCACACGGTATCCTCCCGATTCAGCCCAGTCCTTAGAAGCGCTAAGCTGAACGCCGCCAAGCATCTGATTAAGAGCATTAAAGCCCCATCCATAGTAGCCCACGCCGTTTTCTTCGGCCGCTTTCTTATTAGCTGTAGCGTCTACACAGTATGAAAAATCATACACGGTAGTCTGGCTCTGCGCAAATGCGCTCATACTTACAGGAACATAAAGTGCGCCTATAAGCAAACAAAGACACATTAGCAAACCAAGAAAACGGTTGATGTTTTTTCTTGTCATTGACATAAATACTCTCCTTTTCTTAAATACATAGACAAAAAAACACCTATGTATCGACATTAATACAATAATAATATATCACATCGTAATAATAAAGTCAACGTCGGATTTGTACAATTCGATAAAAAGTTTACAGAAAACAAATGAAAATTTATTAAAAACAAAAATACGGTTTTGCTGTAGCTTTACGGTCGGAAAAACGAGTTCGCCCGTCCCTATTCCCTAATCCCTATTAGTAAAAACCCGAGCTTGCGGGAGTTGTCCTTAGGGATAAAATGCCTGAAAAAG
>JAXJXV010000008.1:0-141044 GCA_036307305.1 Acutalibacteraceae bacterium | reverse complement strand
CCTCTTACACCGGTCGTGTTCTGTGCCGTAAGTGCTGTGATCGCTCTCATGGCATAAACACCATTCATCGTCATTGTTTTCAAATCTGCTTGAATACCGGCGCCTCCACTGCAGTCGCTTCCTGCAATGGTCAATGCTGTTTTCATTTTCATAAAAAATACTCCTTTCGTTTTTCAGCATCGTTTTGTATAGCGGCGTAAGGTGGTGCCCCCAATCTGCCGCTTGAAGCCTACGCTTATAAACCGTTGGCAAACTTCCAAAAATGTTCTATCTGCGTAAAGTTCTCAATAAAGCAATCCGATACGGAGTGTAGTTCCGCTTGCTTCGTCTCGTGAGAATCAAAAACCGCAATGGTTGTAAAGCCATCAGCCTTTGCTGTTTTGGCAGCGTGATAAGCATCCTCAAAGACAACTGTATCTGCCTTTGTTGTCCCAAGATGCTCCAACGCCTTTTGAAAGATGATTGGCTCATCTTTGCCGTGACCCACATCGGTACAAGTAAAGATTTCAGAAAAGTAAGCCTCCATACCGCAACGCTTCAATGCTGCTTCCACTTGATAACGGTCTGTTGCGGTGGCGATACACATTTTGACTCCTTGCGCTTTCATCTGTTTCAGGAATGTAATTACACCTTCCTTGGGTTGTACCGTATGAAAGTAAAAATCTTCTACCGTGCGGTTAATGTCGTCCATAATTTCCTCGATAGTTAACGGAATCGAATACTTTTCTTGGATATAGGTTGCAGATTGCAGAAGGCTCATTGGCTTCAACACCTTTTGCAAATCATCCTTCGGCTCTATACAGATGGATCGGAGATAGACTTCTCCTGCGGTATCCCAAATGAACATAGAATCGAAAAGTGTTCCGTCAAAATCGAAGATGGCTCCCTTTAGCATAAGCCAAGCTCCTGCGCTCTTGCTTTCAATTCCTCGGCTGCAGTCTTAGGGTCATCCGCTTTCATAATGGCAGATACCACACAAATGCCGGCAATGGGAATGCCTGCAAGAACGTCAATGTTATCCTTATTCAGACCGCCGATGGCATTTGCAGGAATCGGCACAGCATTGCAAATATCCCGAAGTGTATCGGTAGAAGTCAAAACGGTCTTTACTTTGGTCGTGGTAGGATAGATCGCACCCACACCAAGATAGTCAGCGCCCTGTTCGTAGGCTTCCTTTGCCCAAGGAACAGTCTTTGCCGTTGCGCCTACGATCTTATCTTCGCCCATCAGTTTTCTTGCCGTTGCAATGGGCATATCCTCAGCTCCCACATGAACACCTTCTGCATCAATAGCGAGAGCAACATCCACACGGTCGTCAATAATCAGCGGCACGTTGTAACGTTTTGCGATAGCGTGTACCTTCTCTGCAAGCTCAATATACTCTCTGGTACTCTTGTTCTTCTCACGAAGCTGAAGAAGGGTTGCTCCTCCTTTTAATGCTTCTTCAACACGATAAAGGAATTCTTCCTCAGTGTAGTTCGTGCTGTCGGTTATAAAATATAAACTTGGGTCAAACTTTTTCATTCTCTTACCTCACACATACAAATAGTCATTTAGAACCGGTTGCAGACCTTCCTCTGCAATATCCTTATACATCTTATCAAGACTTCGGTTATCGTCGATCTCAAACTGCTCGTCGCCCTGTACTTCATCGGATTCTTTACCCGTATATTTGCTTTCGTGATCGCCGATGCCGGTTGAAACGCCTGCGGAGACCTTGGTTGCCGCAATTTTTACAATACCATTTCTGAACTCGGCACTCTCACGGGAAGATACAGTAATTCCAACGAAAGGTAAGAAAATACGGTAGGCGCAAAGCACCTGACAAAGCTGCTTTTCGTGAACATCCAAGGGATTGATCTTGTCGTTATTGATAATGGGTCTGAGTCTTGGGCAAGAGAGCGACATTTCAGCATGAGGATACTTTCTCTGCAAATAGTAAACGTGCAACGCACTTGCTAAAGCATCCTTACGGAAGTCGGAGAGTCCAAGCAAAGCCGAGAATGCAACACCGCGCATACCTCCACGAAGTGCTCTTTCCTGTGCATCAAAGCGATACGGCCACACACGCTTGTGCCCGAGCAAGTGAAGCTGTTCATATTTATCAGTATCATAGGTCTCTTGGAATACCGTTACATAGTCAGCTCCACACTCGTGGAGATACTTGTATTCATCGGTATTAACGGGATAGATCTCAAGACCGACCATACGGAAATACTTGCGTGCTAATTTACAGGCTTCACCGATATATTCCACATTGCTCTGACCTCTGCTTTCACCGGTAAGAATAAGTATTTCCTCCATACCGCTGTCAGCAATGACCTTCATCTCTTTTTCAATCTGTTCCATACTAAGCTTCATCCGCTTAATATGGTTGTAGCAGTTGAACCCACAATACACACAATAATTCTCGCAGTAATTGGCTATGTAAAGAGGAGTGAACAGATATACAGTGTTGCCAAAGTGCTTGCTTGTTTCAAGTCGTGCTCTCTGTGCCATCTGCTCAAGGAACGGCTCTGCCGCAGGAGAAAGAAGCGCTTTGAGGTCTTCTATCGTGCAGGTTTCGTGCTTCAAAGCTGCCTTTACGTCAGCGGCTGTGTATTTTGAATAATCGTAGGAGTTCATCTGCGCCATAACATTTGCACACACATCCGATTCGATCACTTCCATCCCCGGCAGATATTCCATATGGTTCTTTCGGGAAGACGGATCGGTTTCAAGACGATGTTTTTTGGCAAGTGCCTCGGGGGACAAATGCTCCGAATCTACAAAAAATTGATTTTCCATTAGCTTACCTCTTAATCACGCAAGAAACCGGTAAGAGGATCGGATGCAGATGCGCCTCTCGTCAGTACTCTGCCAAGACCGGAAAGGTATGCCTTACGGCCAGCTTCGATGGCATTCTTGAAAGCAGAAGCCATCATAGGAAGGTCACCTGCAGTTGCAAGGGCGGTGTTAGCCATAATAGCGGCGGCACCCATTTCCATTGCTTCACAAGCCTGCGAAGGTCTGCCAATACCTGCATCCACAATGATAGGCAGGTCGATTTCGTCAATAAGGATCTGAATAAACTCTTTCGTTGCAAGTCCTTTATTAGAACCGATGGGAGAAGCCAAAGGCATAACGGAAGCAGCGCCGGCATTCACAAGGTCACGGGCAACATTCAGATCGGGATACATATATGGCATAACCACAAAGCCTTCTTTGGCAAGAATCTCGGTTGCCTTAATGGTTTCCTGATTGTCAGGAAGCAAATACTTGGAGTCACGCATAATTTCAATTTTTACGAAATTACCACAGCCAAGCTCACGGGCAAGACGTGCAATGCGCACAGCTTCCTCCGCATTTCTTGCACCGCTGGTGTTAGGAAGCAAGGTGATCCCTTCAGGGATGTAATCGAGAATGCTTTCCTGTTCTTTGGTGTTTGCACGGCGAACCGCAAGGGTGATGATCTCAGCACCTGCATCCTTTACAGCGGCTTCAATCAGCTTCATAGAATACTTACCGGAGCCAAGAATAAAACGAGAGTTAAATTCGTGTCCTCCAATAATTAGCTTGTCATTGTTCATTTTTTATTTCCTTCTTTCATTCAGTTTCAAATTGTTCTGCAAGAATTCTGAGTACGGTATGGGCTTGATGAGCAGCACAGAGCATAACACGGGAAGCAACAAGGCTTCCTTCCAATTGCACGTCACTTCGCTCGTCGCCACACAGATAAAACCGGCTCATAACCTTTCGTGTCCTAATGGTGTTTGCACTACCAAATCCCGCCATACCCGACGCAGCTACAAGAAACTTGTCCGGCATTGTTTCAAACACAAGATTAGTAAGCATCGCTTTACATTCTGCGACGTCAAAGGCTTCGCATATAATATCTGCACCTTGTAGCAGATGAGCGGCGTTTTCTTCTGCAACTCTTTCGGTATGCGTTTCAATAGCAACATACGGAGCGATCTCTAAAAGATCATCTCGCAAGGCATCCGTCTTGTTCATCCCAATCTGATTCGCTTTATACTGCTGTCGGTGCAGATTGGTAATATCCACACGGTCAAAGTCAATGAGAATTAGTTTACCAATACCGGCACGGGCAAGAGATATGGCAATATTAGAGCCGAGACCGCCAAGACCGCACACGGCTACCGTTGCTGACGAAAATTTCTTTTGTAGCTCCTCTCCGTGTCGCTCGCACAAAGCCCTATTCCATTCTTCTTTCGTTGGGATCAGATTAACCACCTCCCACAAAGCTGACGACCTCTACACTGTCGCCGTCCTGCAATACAGTTTCGCCATATTGCGCCTTGGGAACAATGTCTCCGTTGCGCTCTACTGCAATTCGCTTCGGGTCATAGTTCGTAGTTGCAAGGTATTCCGCTACCGTCTTACCTGCAATATTCAGTTCCTCGCCGTTGATCTTTACCATAATAAACCTCCGAAAACAACAAAAAAGGAAGCTACCGATTTGGTAACTTCCTTAATGTACTTTGTTCTTCCCAATATCCTTGTATCAGGCATCCCTACGTTGGCATTATCCAAATCAGGTTCTCGGTCGAAGGTCACACCTTCCTCTCAGCCTGTAATACAAGCTCCCGTTTGTTTAATTGTCGTATTTATTATACACCCATTATTGTAAAATTGCAAGCGTTTTTAAAAATGATGCAAAAGGTTCATAATTTGAGTGCATCTCACCCCTTCATATTCTCCTTTCAAATATGTTTCATATTTATAATTTGTATGAAACCTTGGTTAAGTTTCAATAATATAACATTAAAAGGAGAATTCAAATGAAAAGTCCAACACAGTACCACATTCAAAAACGTAAGGACGGCAGATATACTGTCACCGTTATGTTCAAAGGCAAGCGGCAAGCCATATACGGCAAAACGAAAAAAGAAACACTCGAAAAACTAACAAGGGCAATTAATGAGATTCAATACGCAAAAATCCATAATTTGCAAAACTATTCTGCTACCACCACTACCCTATCCGCCTGGGCTACCGAGTGTGTGGAAACCTACTCTAAAGAATATGTTCGCGGTAGTACCTATTACTCATATAAAAACATCATCAACCGACACCTTGGCGATTTAGGTAATAAACGGCTCGCAGATATCACTAACCTGATGGTCCAAAGCCACCTATTATCATTGAAAAATATAACTACCGGAGAAAAACTTAGCCCTAAAATGTTGATCAATGTCCGCAATTTTATCTCCCTCGTTTTTAATTACGCCATTCAAAACCGCATGCTGAACTACAATCCTGTACAAGGCGTCAAAATGCCCAAGCAAGTCAAGCACACTGCACGTGCATTGACTGTAGAGGAGCAAAAGCGATTAGAGATTGCTGTCAGAGAATGTGACCGACTTTTGATGTTCGCCGTGATCCTAGACCTATATACCGGCCTTCGCAAAGGCGAACTTTTGGCGCTTCAATGGAATGACATCGATTTTGAAAACGGCTGCATCAGCGTTACAAAACAGTTGACACGTCATCATAGCAAATATGATCCTTCGCACCCCTCTGAATTAGATATCGCTCCACCAAAAACCGAAGCGTCTATCCGCAAGGTATATATAATTGATGCACTAAAGTCAGAATTACTCAATTACAAAGAGAAAGTGATTGCTAGGAAGGAAGAACATGGTTTGCAACACAGCGATGACGACTTTCTCTTTACGAGCCGCAAGAACACCGCCATTGAGCCCCGGAGATTCTACCAATATTATAAGGAACTCTTAGATGTTGCGGGTATTGAAGATGCCACATTTCACACGCTGAGACACACCTTTGCTACCCGATGTCTGGAATCCGGAATTGACATTGTAACTGTATCAAAAATCCTTGGCCATGCCGACAGCCGTATCACTGCAAACACGTATTCACACCTTCTTCCCGAGTATCAGAAGAAGGAAATTACAAAGATCTTACCATTATTTCAGATATAAATATGAGCACCGAGACATTTTCAAACTCGGTGCTCTTTTCCTTTCGGAATTTTACATCAAAATTACAGTCAAGTTTATTCAAATTAGCTCAAAAATTCACGTTATCCCCATTATTCCCGCGCTTAATGCGGCTAATTTATGATAAACAATACTAAACAATGCTAGACGGACACAACGACCACGCGGTTAACAGTAGTGTGCTCCACATATAGGCTTATTTAGCATTGTTTTTCCCTATTTTGACCACACTATTTGCGGAAAAACACAGGAATTTGCGGATGCTGGAGCAAATGGACAATGACTCAGAAATATTAAGTATCAAAGTTTTTGTGGTTTTAGACATGCAAGACTCATCGCATTTTCAATAGCACACTACTTTTAGTTATAGGACCTTATCCTCCTTACTTTCGGCAATCATTAATGTAAGATTTTCGTCACGAATAGGTTACGCATATTTTGCGTATTCAATCTGCATTTGCATTGACTATACGCTTTATTTGTGTTATAATAGACACATATGAAAAGAGAGGTGTTTTTCGTGACGAAAATTATTGGCGAAAGATTAAGAAAGCTGCGTATGGATAATCGCTATTCTCAAGCACAGATTGCAGAGATGTGCGGATCGACTCAGGCGACCATCGGCAGATACGAACAAGGCATTGTTGATGTCTCTTTGGACAAGCTGTTTTGGTATGCAGAAACCTTTGAGGTATCTTTGGACTATATCTTCGGAAGAACCGATGATCCCAAGGGGCATCTGTACGAAAGTGACGAGCCAACCTTACCCTCTGACGCAAGTATCAATGACTTTATCGAGTTCTGCTTTGATCCCTCGTCCCCTGCCAATGCCAAGCTAAAAAAGATGCTTATACAGTTAATGCAAGATAGCACAAAGCAACTCGATTGACTCTCCGAACAGAAAAGAGGTAAAGATATGGGAATAATTGAATGCACAAGCGGTGCATCTCTTTGGCGTGGCTATGATTATTATAAAGAGAACAAAGTTGAGAATTTAATTGAAACATCACCGGGGATCTTCACCGCTGATGTTAAGGGAACTTCTGATGAACCTTACGTTGTAGAGATCGATATTGCACACCCTCGAAAATCCAAATGTAACTGTCCTCATGCAGATGGAAAGCGTATCGTGTGCAAACATATGATGGCGGTATATTTCACCGCCTTTCCGGAAGAAGCTCAGCGAATCTATAACGAAGCAATCGCCTATCAGGAAGAGGAAGAAAAACACGCAGAAGAACTTTATGAAAAGGTTCGCCAATACGTTTGGAAAATGAAGAAAAGCGAATCTCAACAAGCTTTGCTTGAACTACTCTTCGATGGACCCGAATGGCAATTCGACAGATTTGTAAGAGAACACAACTTAGAGGACGACTATTATTAACACAAAGGAGATGAAAAAATGAAAGCCGTAATTTACGCTCGATATTCATCAGACAATCAGCGTGAAGAATCTATCGAAGGTCAGCTTCGTGAGAACAAGGCCTTTGCGGAGAAGAACGGCATTGAGATCATCGGTACATATATTGACCGCGCATTATCAGCTAAGACAGACAATAGACCCGAGTTTCAGAAGATGATAAAAGACAGCAGCAAGGGTTTATTTGATATCGTTATTGTATGGAAACTTGACCGCTTTGCCCGTAATCGTTACGACTCCGCTTTTTACAAAGCCACGCTGAAGAAGAACAATGTTAAAGTAATGTCTGCCACCGAAAATATATCCGAGGGTGCAGATGGCATTCTGCTTGAAGCAATACTGGAAGGTTTTGCAGAATACTACTCCGTAGAGCTTGCCGAGAAGATCAAACGCGGTATGACAGAGAATGCTTTGAAACTCCGAAGCAACGGTGTGCGCGCTCCCATCGGTTACTACATTGATGACGAAAAGCATTTTCAGATTGATGAAAACAACGCTCCGATTATCAAAGATATTTTCACGCTTTACAATGATGGCACGAAGGTCAGCGAGATCGTTGAACTGATGAAAAGCCGAGGCGTTAAAAACCGAGGCAACTTTATGAACTATAACGCCATCTTCCGTATTCTAACCAACCGCAAATATATCGGCGAATACAAGTTCGGAGATATCCTTGTTCCAAATGCTTTTCCTGCTATCATTGATGAAGGTCTCTTCAATGCAGTACAAGACCGTATGAAACGCAACAAGAAAGCTCCTGCGATGCATAGAAGCGAAGATGACTACTTGTTGACCACTCACCTGTTCTGTGGTAAGTGCGGTTCTATGATGACCGGTGAGATCGGCACAAGCAAGACATCCACAAAGTATCGTTACTACAAATGCAATCAGGCAAAGAAAAAGAAGTGCAATAAGAAGACCGTCCGTAAGGAATGGCTCGAAAATCTTGTCATAGACACAATTCTTGAACTCATCACCGACGATTCTGTCATTGAAGAACTTGCAGAACGCGTCTACCGTTTTCAGGATCTTGAAAGTGCCGAGTCCATCCTTCTGAAAGCGCAGCTTGAGGAAGTCGAGAAGAAACTCAATAACCTTGCCGAAGCGATGGCTCAGGGCATCTTCTCTGCGACAACGAAAAGACTTCTTGACGATCTGGAAGCACAGAAAAAGAACATCGAAACGGATATTATCCAATATCAGATACGCAATCCTATCGTACCGAAAGAACAGCTTTTATTCGCACTGTACAACTACCGCAAGCTTGATATGTCGGTACAGTCAGACCGTCAAAAGCTGATCGACAGCTTTGTAAACTCCATATATCTATATGATGATCACTTCATCATTACATTTAACTACAAAAACACCTCAAAAAAGGTTTCTCTCAAAGAGATAAATAGTTCGTCTTTAACATCGTCGACTCCACCAAAAAAGACAGTCTTTGTGGCATCCTCCGTAAGGAAGGTGCCACAGTTATATTCGCCAAAGGCGAGTTATATTGCTACGCAGTTATATTTGGGCTACGCCCAAGTTATATTCGCTTCGCGAGTTTTTGGGGCGAATATAATATCACTGAAACGACAAGTTTCAATATCACTTTGCGTGATAACGCAAAATATCACTGTGAGACCTGTCTCACAATATCACTTAATATTCTTATTTTTGAGATAGGTTAATTTAAAAATATGTACTCCCGTTACGCACATTTTGAAAGTGCGTAACCCACTATGACACTTATCTGTAGAAAGTGTCAATTTTTATATAAAAAAGCAGGGAGAACACTTCTTTACGAAGTGTCTCCCTTCGAGTGCGTTTTTTTATACTATATACATCATTGAACCGTCTTTATACACCGCTATATAGTCGTGGTGTTTATATTCGCCGTCCTGCGTTTTGCTTATCTTTCTTGAGTACATATAACAGGGATGTCCTTCGTGGGTGTCGTCCCTCACGTACTCATATTTCGCATAGCTGTTAAGCTCAGGAATATAATCCCCAAAAACTATTTGCAGATTTTTATACGCGGTGCTTTGTCCTATTTCCGACTGAGCGTAGGGGTTGCCATCCTCGTTCTCCTGAACGCTGGAATCAAGTCCCGCATCTATCATAGGTCCCTCGTCAAAATCAGCAGGGTTTATTTTTTTACCGCAGCCTATAAAAGTAAGTACCATTGAAACAGTCAACATCAAAACAATTAATTTTTTCATAAAAATCTCCTTTGTTTCTTTAATACATATATAACATATTTATACTGAAATTTCAAGAAAATAAATTTGACCGTTTATTGTTGTTTTTTTACTTTTTTTGTGATATAATTATTTATTAGTGCGAAAGGAGGAGTAGTATGGCGGGGAAACTTTATCTTGTAGGAACACCTATCGGCAATCTTGGCGATTTATCAAAACGTGCTGCCGATACTCTTTCTAACGTTGATTTCATTGCGGCAGAGGATACGAGAGTAACCGTAAAGCTTCTTAACCACCTTGGCATAAAAAAGCCTATGCTTTCTTATTATGAGCATAATAAAAGAGAGCGCGGCGGTGAAATTATAGAACGCATTTTATCAGGACAGTCCTGCGCTATTGTTACCGATGCAGGTATGCCTGCAATTTCCGACCCCGGCGAAGATATGGTACGTCTTGCTCACGAAAACGGCATTAAGGTCGAATCTGTACCCGGTCCAAGCGCCGTCGTTACTGCTCTTGCTATGTCGGGTATGCCGTCGGGACGCTTTACCTTTGAAGGCTTTCTTACTATGAATAAGCCTGGAAGACGGGCGCATTTAAGTGAAATCAAAAATGAAAAGCGTACTATGATTTTTTATGAAGCTCCTCATAAGCTTCTTGCTACACTTTCGGATATGCTCAGTATCTTCGGTGACAGGGAAATCGCTCTTGTAAGAGAGCTGACTAAAATTCACGAAGAGGTTATCCGCACAACCCTGAGCGACGCTGTTAAAAAATACACCGAAACTGCTCCTAAGGGCGAATTCGTGCTGATTGTCAGCGGCGCAAAGGAAGAAGCAAGACTTTATACCTTAGAGGAAGCAATTAATTTAGCAAAGGAATTTTGCGCTAAAGGTCAGTCTGCTTCATCGGCGGCTAAAATGGCGGCTGAAATCACAAATATAAAAAAAGGCGATATATATAAAGGGATGAATTAAATGAGCGATAACAGAGAAGATATAAATCTTAATTCTTATTATTCGGGAAATTCTAAGAAAAAGTACAAAAAAAGAAAGCACTCTAAATTCTTAAAATGGTGGAAAGGCTTAAAGAAATGGAAGAAAATTGCTTTAAGCGTTACCGCCTGTGTCCTTGCTCTGTTTATTGTTGTAGGTAGTGTGGGCGCTATTTATATTAACGTGATACTTGGAAAAATCGGAAGCGATGACGATTTCTCCAATCTTAACAGCAGTGATTTGGGAATTGAAAACGTTATTGACGAAAACATCTTCAATATTGCTCTTTTCGGTGTTGACTCACGTAAAAAAGGCACCTTTACGGGACTCAGCGACTCCATTATGATTTTAAGCGTAAACAAAAACGAAAACACCGTTAAGCTTGTTTCCATAATGCGCGACAGTCTTGTTCCTATTGAAAACAATAAGGGTAAAATAAGCTATAACAAAATCAATTCAGCTTACAGTATCGGCGGACCGGCTCTTGCAGTTAAAACCCTCAACTCTGTTTTCGGCCTTGATATCTCCGCTTACGCTACCGTAAACTTTTTCGGTATGGCTGATATTATTGATGCTGTGGGCGGTATTGAAATTGACGTTACCAAGGCTGAAATCAACGATAAAATGTACGGTCTTAACGTTTATATTGCCGAGCAGTACAACGCTATCGGCAAGGACCCGTCTCCTTATTATATAAATACAGCAGGTACTCAAAAGGTAAACGGTATGCAAGCCGTTGCCTACGCCCGTCTGCGACGTCCCGTTAACGCTTACGGCAACAAGGACGATTTCGGACGTACCGAGCGTCAGCGCGTAGTGCTTAAAAAGATAATGGACAAGGCTCTGGCTATGGACGTTACCACCTATCCCTCTCTTGTTAAAAAGCTTACCCCTTACGTTAAAACCTCTCTGAGCAATTCTCAGATGCTCTCTCTTGCAGGTCAACTTGCTAAGAAACCCACCCTTATAGAAACCCGTGTGCCCCACGACGATTATATTATAAACGCAGACTACAGAGGCACGGGCGCTTCTGCCGTTTACTATAACTACAAATATGCGGGTAAGGTACTGAGAGCATTTTTATACGACAATATTTTACCTGAGGATTATATGACAGCCAACGGCGTTGATAAAACAGGTTGGCACAACGGCGGCTCTTCGGGTTCTAATAAGAATAATTCCTCTAATTCCTCATCGGGCAACGAGTCTGATAACAGCTCGTCAGAAGAAAGCAATTCTTCTGAAAACGAAAGCTCAAACGAGTCAAATAATTCTTCTAATGAAAGTCAGGGCAACGAGTCAAATAACAGCTCAGGAACTGAAAGCGGTAACCAAAGCACTGGCTCAAATCCCAACGTTAGCCAAAACCCCGACAACGAAAATCAGAGTAGCGAGAGCAGCGAAAAAGAAAACACTTCCTCTACACCCAGTACCGAAAATCCTGAATAACGTCCAAGATATATAAACTATACTGTACATTCGTAGGGGCGGAATTGTTTTCCGCCCGTCCCTATTCCTAAAACAAAAAAGTGCGGAATTTCCGCACTTTTTTAATAGCTTATATTACTGTATGGGCGTTGCGCCGATATCTTCAAAATATTTCTTAACTGCAGTATAATCTTCACAAATTACTACAATCTGAATATCCTCGTATTCATAGAAAATACGCTGTTGTATTTTTGCAAGATTTTTATTTCCAAGTACACTGAAAGAACCCGACACTTCCTTAACTGCAGCGTTTATACCGTTTATTATCGCCGTTTTATCAGCATTTTCTTTAAGAGAAAAAACCGCAACCATAAGAAATTCCTGGTCGTTGTCACACAGCTTTATAGAACACTGGTCAAGCAGATTTCCGTCAAAATTAAATCGGTTTTCAATATCAGCTTTGCTAACCTCGTAGGTTTCCTTGCCCTTAAGACACAGCTCACAAAGAGAATTGCTTATGTCCGTTACGGTAAGCTTTTCCTCACCCTTACAGCCCGTCAAACACAGGATAAAGGCAAAAAGCACGGCAAGAGCTTTTGTTATTCCTTTTATTTTCATCTAACTTCTCCCAACAAAAACGTTTAAGAAAAAATTCAACAAAAATATATTACCACAAATTTTGTAGAAAGTAAACAAATTTTTGCTTTTTCATACATATTCTTTCTCTTTTCGACAGTGGTTTCAGTTTACATAATGTTGTTTACTGATTATGAAAACAAACAAAGTTTTTATAGTTATGCACCGACTTTTGCACATTTTTGCACCGATTTGGCTGTATTTCACAGCATCTTAAAATAAAATTGTGAATAACGATGTTCATAACTTTAATAACTTTTAAGGTTCCTTAGTTTACATAACTAAATTTTTACGTTGCTTAAAGCATTATATAAAGCAAAGCGTAAATCAGCTTGTCATCGCAATTTTCGCCACTTAATAACAAAAGCACACTGATTATGAGCAATCGGTCGGGGTCGCCCCTCATTGCATCAAAACGGAACAGCTTTAATATATTTTCGGTGTTTTCGGTTTTAATAGGCTGTGGTATTGTGGGTTTATCTAGTCCCGCCTTTTGTCTGTACAGGGCGTTCATTCTTCTTACCCTGTTTTCCGCCTCTTGCTTCTGACGCTGAAAATCTGTCATAGTATTCCCCCCAGAACTCCGCTGTCCTTTAAAAGAGGCGCGATTTCCAAAAGCTTTAAAATTTTTACGGCGGTATCCACCCTTTTCTGTCTGGGCTCACTAAGGTGAGGCTTAAGCGCCATAAGAAGCTTTTCGTTTTCCCCCTGTGAGCTGTTTTTAAGCTTTCCTATTATATTCATAAGCGAAGCCACGTCAATAAAATCACTGTCTTCCTTGGACTGCGGCTTTTGGGTTTCTCCCATAATATTTTCTGCCATGGCTTTCAGATTCTCAAGGCTTTCGGGGTCTGAAAGAATGGCGCTCAGCTTCTGGCTTAAATCATCCATTGTTAAGCTTCTCCATTATCTGTTTTGCTTTATCAGAGCTTAAAAGCTTAGACAGAGCTGCTTTATCCGAAAGAACGGCGTTAAGCTTTTTGGTATCTTCCTCGCTGAGCTTTGAGAGAAGATTCTTTCCTCCGTCTTTTTTAGCTTCGTTTATAAGCTTTTGTATATCCATATTCAAAGTTATCACCCCTTATATACTATGAAAAAGGTGGCTTATTTATGAGAATTTTAGTTTTATCAGACTCCCACAGAAATCTGTACGCTGTCAAATCGGTGTTAAACCGCCACGGCGATATAAAGGAAATATTTTTTCTCGGTGACAATACCGACGATATTGACAGTATAAAGGACGCTTTTCCCGACAGAGTTTTTAATATTGTCAGCGGAAATTGCGACGGCGGTTCTCTTTATAAATCAAGCGATGTGAAAACTCTTCTAAACACTCGAATATTCTTTTGCCACGGACACAGACAAAACGTTAAATACACCCTTGAAACACTGAAAAACACAGCCAGAACCAACAACTGCACTCTGGCGCTTTTCGGGCATACCCATAAAAGTATGTGCGCCTATGACGACGGGCTATATATTTTAAATCCAGGCTCCTGTTCAAGCTCTCGGGAAGGACCGAATTCCTACGCAATAGTAGATATTACCGAAAAAGGCATTATACCAAGTATAATGAAAGTATAAAACACGACCTTTTACAGCAAATCTCATAGGTGGGATTTGCTGTTTTTTGTTGACATAAATAGTTATTAATATTATAATAAAAATAATATTATAATGGGGGTAATGTTATGCCTGTTTATACGTTCAGCAGTGAAAATAATAATTCAAAAAAAGACTCGGTTTCGCAAGACTTTACGCCTGTTTCTGACGCTACGGCAGAAAACGGCGGTATTCTTTCGGACCTTATAAACACCGCGCCCTATCTGTTCGGCTTTAAGTCCTTTTTAAACAGAGAAAATATTATGGGCTGTGAATTTACCGTTCGCTGTCTTGCCCGTCTTTCCTCTGACAGCGCGTATATTCAGAAATGCAAGGCATTTTTCAAAACCCTTTCGGTTTTCGCGCCTGACAGCTTTTTTACACTGGGCGAAGTAAAAACCGCTGCCGAATATACGGTATTTTCCTTCCATTCAACAGGCAAGGAAATTCCTTTAAAGGAAGTAAAGCAGGAAAAGAGAGCAGAATACGCTAAAAGCATTTTTTCTCTCCTTTTAAAGCTTATCTACAGCTACGGCAATACCCTTAAAGAAAACGCTCTTAATTACATACCCCTGAGCTGTCTTTGTGAGGATAATATATACCTTTGTCCCACCGAGAACGCTAATCTTGTTAATCTCAAATTAAAGGTGCTTCCCGCCTTTGTAAACGCTAAGGATAAAGAAAATCTGTCCCAAAAATTTCCCCTTGAGGTATGGATGGACTCTCCCTCTGTGGCTTCGGATATTTACAGCGCCGCATATCTTTACTGCTCCCTTAAAGGCGGACTTGACGAAAAGGACGAACTGGACAGACTTGCCGAGGACTGTCTTAACCCTGATGCTAATGCGCGTCCCGCAATCGAAGCGCTCATAACTAAGCTGGGTGACAGTGACGGCACTCCCGTTATCGTCAGCACCCCCGATATTAAAGAGGCTTCCTCTGACAGAATTATCGCCACGGGTATAAGAAAAAAAGAAAAGGGCGGCTCTGTGTCGGTTGGCGGAATTTGGTCACACATAAAAAATCTGCTTACCACCGACGACAACACAAGCTCTACCGAGAGCAAAACCCGTACCAGCTACATTGAAGAAGACGACCAGTAAGGTTTAAAGGAGTACTGAATATGGCAGAGAAAACCATAGTCAACGACAGTCCCAGAAAAAGAAAAAAAGGAGACGTCATTGAGTTTAAAAACAAAGGTACATATTATTTTACCGTAACCCTCGATATGACGGTATCCCATAACAGAATAAAAAAGCGTGTACTTTTAGGTCAGTTTTTAAGCGTGGGAGAATATAAAAACGATTCTGCCCCTGAGAACTGCCATCTTGATACGGACTACTGTCTGAAATCCGCCAAGGTTACCCTTGATATGCTTTTAAGTGAGCATCCGCAAAACAGAGAATACCTTGATTTTCTCAATTACAAGGGGGATAATCTGCGCAGTATTCTTGCAGTAAACAAGGACACCCTTGCTTTGTGGGATTTTATAAACAATCCTCAAATCAGCTCGGCAACTGCCGAAACCGTGCTTGACTGCGCTGTTATTGAGCCGTACTATAAGCCCTTTGATATGGCGCTTTTCGACAGCAACGAAAAGAAGCTTTGCTGTCTTGCTCAGGTTGTTGACGGTCTTTATCAGCTTTACGGCTGCAGCTTTAACGCCATAAAATCCATAATCGCCCACCGCGATTTAAAATTCAGCAATATAGTAATTGACAAAACACAGGATAAAGCCGATATAAAGCTTATTGATTTTTCCTCCATAAAAACCGATTTTATGTTGGATCATTACAACAAGCTTTCAAAGGGCGCTCTATCCCCAAGCAACACCGCCCCTGAGGACGTGATGGAGGAATATGCCGTTAGCGAGAAAAACGACGTATTTGCTCTGGGTATTATGTTGGCTGAGATTTTCGGTATTTTCGACGACGGTGAAAACCGCAATCCTCTTTCTATGCTTTTTGACAATGCAGGTATTGACCTGTCCGACACCAAAAGCGTTGCCGAATTTTACAGGGAAATAATCGACGTTTCCTCTTACGGACAAAATCCCCACTGGCTTGAAAACGCTTTGCCCTCATCTGCCGACTGGTCGGTTGAAAATACTCTTACGGGCATTAAACAGCTTTTTGAAGCCTCTACCCGACTTATACCCGACGACCGTATAACACTTTGTGAGTTTGAGGACGGACTGTACGGTCTTTTAAAGAAAGCTCAGAAAAGCATTACTTACCCCGAAAACTATACCGTTTTTCTTATTTCAAAGGACGGTATTGAGGAAAATAAAAACAGCTACATAAAAACAGCCTGTGAAATTATGAAGGCGCAGAACGTTTGTCCCGTTATTATTGAATATTCTTCAAAATCGGGCATCGTTATCAATGCAAATAATATGGCTGTTTCTCTTTGTGACAGCGAATTAATAAGCACCCCTCTTGCCCTTAAGCACCATATACGCGCTATTAAACAGGGCGCCTTTGGCTACAGTGAGCTTTGCGGCGCCATTTACTGCGCTTATGAAAATCTTAACAATATTTCTCTCGGCGCTTCCTTTAACGGAGAATTCCATATTTTTGCAAAAGAAGCCCCCACCAACGACAACTGCTGTGTACTGCACTTTGACGGGGAGAAAACCCTTGATATTGAAACACTCCTTGACAGCCACAGAGAACTGAAAATTATTATTCATACAAACGGAAAGGATGACTGATAATGGCAATAGGACAAAACACAAAGGTTAAGGCTTTTCTTAAAACCTTTTTTAAGCTGACAATAACCGAACTTGTTATTCTGCTCACCGTAAAGCCCTCTGCTATAAGCTTTATCCCGATTTTTGAAAGATTTTTCGCTTCCCTTAATTCTTTTCTTATTCCCGCTTTTACTTCAGAGGACAATTTTATTCAGAAAATAATCGCTTTTTTTTATAATCTCATTACCTCTCTTGATTTTCTCTGTGTGATTATTGAACTTGCTCTTTACCTTATTCCCCTTTGCTTCCTCGTTACACTGGTTATCGTGCTTCCCATAAGCGAGATTGCAAGAAAGCTTAAAATTAACAGGGTAATTAAAAAGCGTACCGCACAGCAAAAGCCCGTAAGAAAAACAAACAAAGTAGGTTTTTCCGATTCCGTCAGCTTATTCAAGGCAATTTCCCTTAAGCGTGACCTTAAAAAGCTTCAGGACGAAACCTTTTTCTCTCTTGAGCTTAATGATAACGGCTGTATCCGTGTTCAGAAAATGTCACTGGAAAATAACTTCATATTTTCAGACAGGCTGCTTAACTGGAACGTAAACGGCAAAGCCTTATACAGCGATGCAGACGAAGATGTTACTCTTAGCTTTTATACCTGTGACGGCAGCGCATTTTTATGCTTAGGAGATAAGGAGTATCCTCTTACTATGGGTGTTCCTTTCAGAGTTGACAAGGACAAGGATGAAGACGACAGCTATGAAATCAGCTACATCGTAACTTGGATAGGAGATGAGCAGTAATGGTAGATGCAGGAACGGTATTTTGTTATAAATGCGGTAAGTACTTCAGCGGACTCACTTATTACAACGGTGAGCTTGGAGTTATGGTAAACCTTAAAAGAAGTCTTTTAGGCAAACGCTTTGTTGAGCTTGACCCCGATACAAACGAGGAAATAAAAAACAGTCTGAGTGTGAGCCTTACGCAAACGGTAAAAAACTTCGCAAAGGAAATTAAAAACGAAATAGACGTTGACGTAACACAAAGCGACATCAAAGAGAAGAAGCAGTTTACCCGTTGCTGTCCCCACTGCATTAAAAACGATGCAAGACAGACGCCTATTCTGCAAAATCTCGGTCTTTTGCCCACCTATATTATCGGTGTTATGGGCGCGCCTGCCGTAGGAAAATCCTGCTGGATACACTCCCTTTCTGTTACACAGAACTTTGACGGTATCCGCACAGGCAACAGTCTTTACCGTATCGAGCCTATTACGGTAAATAAGGAACTGGCAAGAATTCAGAAAACCAATCTTGATTCTATGGGTGAAACCAACGCTCTGGTTATTATAGAAACTGCAACGAATAAACAAGTCGCCGCCGTTTTGCTTATGGATATGGCGGGTGAAATGTTTTCTCCCGAAAACCGCAAACGCTTCGTTGATACCGCCGCCTACAGCGCTTTCCAGAGTGGAAAAGGCTTCGACGGTGTGGACGCGGTGCTGTTTATGGACTCCCCTGAGGACAGCGGTCTTGTGGACGCCTATAATCAGGTAAGGGAAACCAACGTGCTGACCAACAAGCCCGTTGCCTACGTACTCAATAAGGCGGACACTCTTTTTGATACACCTCCCAGCATCAGCGTTGATAATAGCGAGGACAGAGTGCCTCTCTTTACAAAAAACACCTTCAGCGACTTTATAAGACCTTACGCTAAGGAAAAACTTGCAAACCGAATTGCCCTTGAGACCTTTATTGCGAAAAACCTAAAGGGACTTGCAAAGAAAATCCTTAACGATAACAAGGATTCCGCAGGTTTTATTATCAAGACCTGTGAACCTGTCAGCGAAGCGTTTGTCAGCTTTACCGACAGTATGAACGTAATGGACCCTCTGGTATGGATACTTAATAAACTTGATATTTTTCCCATTTAGGAGGAAATAGTTATGAATTATATTGTTTATTCAAGTGGAGAAAAGGGCTACGCTTTTTACGAAGAAAGCGAAAATTTTCCAAAAAATGCAAAAGCTCAGCTTGAGACTCTTTTTACCAAAACCGCCTTGCTTGAGGGAGAAAACGACAGTTTTTCTCTATGTGTGCGTTTTGCGCCTATGTGCGACAGCTTTGCCTTTTGCGTATTGTTCAAAGGCGTTGTCAGCAACACCGAGCATCGCGGACACACCGCCGTTGTCAGTTGGCTTTTAGACTCCAATCAGGCGGATTTACTGCTTGGGGATAACAGAGCCACCCAGTTTAATACCCTTATAAGCACTTCAAAAAATATACTTGCAAAAGCAGGTTACGTTTTAGATGAGTGCGAGGCGGATTTTTCTGCAACGGAAAAGGAAGCAACGAAGGATAAAATACTTGCTCTTTATTCCTCGCTGATTTTATCAGAAGAAGCGCAGACAGAAAACGGTTATAATCTGCAAAATCAGGTATTTATGGGAGTTAACGAAAAGGAAGAGGGTTATTTTTCCACCCTGTTCACCTTCCTCGGTATGCTTCCCCCAAAAATGCGCAAAAAGCTAAGCTTTTACCTTGGCGCCCGTCTTGCCTGTGAGTCATACGGGGTTGCCCTTACCGTTTTCGACGACGACAAGTTAAGCTTTATCCGTCAGAACAACGCTTTTGAGGGCGCTATGATAATGCAAAAGCTTATTTACTGCGAAAAGAGAATTTCCTCGCATCTGCCCGTTTGCGATAAAGCGGAAGTCTTTTTAGGTCTTAACAGCGCTGACCTTGAATTTTTGTGTACTGTTTTTGCCGATAGTTACGATTTTGAGAGATATCTCATCTGCGCAGGAAAAATAAGCAAAGCGGGAATCGAATTTTCAAGGGACTATGAGCTTCTTGAAATTTTAGGGGACAATTACGCACATATTGCCTTTGAAAACAATTTCTTTACTATGGGCTTCCTTAAAAGCGTATACGCCGACCGTAAAAAGTTTGCAGATATGCCTCTGTTTATAGAAAGTGTAGCGAAGCTTTTTGAAAAAGAGCCTAAAAAAACGGCAAAGGAAAAAGCTCAAAACCCTCAAAAAGCCTTTTTTGGAAAAAAGACTGTGGAAACAGCGGACGACTCTATTATTTATGCCGAGGATTCCGAGGAGCCTGATATGATTACCTATGATGATGATTACAGCGAAAATAAACAAGCTTCCTCTTTCTTTAAAAAGCTTTCTCTTATACTGGTTTTCCTGATAACCGTTGCAGTTATTTTCGCCGTTCCCGTAATTTTATTTATTACGGGTACCCACTCTGCTCTTGTGGAAAGCACAAACACCCTTGTTATAAGCTTTAGTCAAAGCGGTTTTTACTTCGCTTTATCACTGGCTATCGTAACACTTGCCGAGCTACCTCTCGGATACGTGCTTATATCCCTAATAAAGAATATTTTCAAAAAATAAACAGGGAGGTTTTACCTTGTATCTTTTAGTTCTTTTGTTTGCCTTTATTATTCTGGTCATAACATTTTTTCAGCTTTCAAACGAGGCAAAACTGAGAAAAAAGAAGCATCTTTCCAAATTCCGTCACGCTCAGCTTTACGTTATCTCTTATAAGTCGGGCAAGGAATTTACCGAGGACGCTTTCCCCCTTATCCGCGCTGAAAACGTTATAGGCAGAAAGGACGCACTTTCAAACGCCGATATAAAAATAAGCACCAACGACCTTACTCTGTCGCGAAACGCCGCCCGTCTTGTTTTCTACGACGACAGCTTTGTGCTTTTGCGCCTTAAGGGACAAAAAAGAATATGGATAAAAACAAAGGACGGCAAGGTTTATCTTCTCTGCCCCCCTGCCTCTCCGCTGAAAGACGGTGAAACGGTTGGCTTTGGCGCCGCCTCCTACGAAACGGTTGAAAACGGCGCCTTTAAGCTTGAATCGGGGGATACTCTTTTGATGGGCAATACGTTCTTTAAATACGTTGAGGAGGGTTCAAAAACAAATGGCTAAAAAACTGACTACCCAGAACCTCGGCTTTATACTTCTTTTCCTTACGGCTCTTTTCCTCGTGGTAACGGTGCTTTTCACGGTTTCCCGTTTAAACCCTGTTACAGACAGCAGAATTGAGGACTGTTCACAGCGAATAGAATCACTGGAAAAACAGCTCGACTCCACTAAGGACGAAAGCAAAAAAGAGGAAATAAACAAGGATATTACCACCTATACACAGCGAATTGATATGCTACGGCATAAAAATATTTATTACGTTTTATCGGTATTGTGTATCATCGGTTTTTTAATTGGCGCTATTTGTTATACACAGCTTTCCTCTGCGCCTGTTTGCGCTCCCATTTCGGCAATAGCCGTTTTAATGGGAATAGGCAATACCTATCAGTTTATTTTTTCTTTTGATTTAAAAAATGCGGTTTTCACCGCCGCCGCCCTTATTGTTTTATGCATTGTTTATTTCGTTTGGCGGAAAATCAATTCGGTAAACGCTTTTCTTTACTATCTGCTTATTGCGGCAGTATTTGGGTTGCTTATTGCAAACGTTGTTTTCGGTAAAGAAATAAACGGCTCAAGGCTTTGGATACCAGTAGGCAATTTCCTTTTCCAACCCGGTGAGCTTGTTAAGGTGCTTCTTATTTTAGTGGGCGCTCTTTCATACAGAAAAAAGGACAGAATCGTGGCATATATGCTCACAGCCCTTGCTTCTTGCGGTGTACTGTTACTCCTTAAGGATTTGGGTACAGCGGCAATTATATTCCTGTCCTTCCTTTTTATGACCTTTTCACTTCTTGATTTTAAATTCTCACTCACCTTCATTCTTATCGCTGTGGTAGGGGTTGTTTCTGCCGCTACGGCTCTGCCCTACGTACAGGAAAGATTTTCACAGCTCTTTAACGCTATGACCCCCGACGGCTCTGCACAGCAGACACAGGTGCTTGAATCGGTTATTTTCGGCGGTATGGGTGGACTGGGAATAGAAAATTCCACCTATATGCTTAACGTGTATAGCATTACAAGCGACGCGGCTATTGCAGGACTTCTTGCAATATTCGGCGTTTTAATGCTCTGCGTTGTTATGTTCGCGTACACCGCCCTTGTGGTACTTCCAAACAGAAACAGCGCGGTTTATCCCTCATGTCACTACATAACCGTACAGGCTTCCATTCTTATCGTCACTCAGGTTCTTCTTAATTTCCTCGGTTCCATAGACGTTCTTCCCTTTACGGGTGTTGTAGCGCCCCTTATTTCCGACGGCGGAAGCGCAACGGTTTGCTTCGGTATACTGTCAGGACTTATTCTTGCGGCAATAAATCCGTCGCTTAAAAAATTCAGGGGGACTGGAATATGAAATATAAAGTTAAAAAATTCCTGAAAAGACTTTCTAAAAAGAAAATATCCTTTACCTTTTCCAAATCTGCCCTTGTTAAGCTGTTATCCTTTATACTCGTACTGTCAATTCCCGTAGCGGTTATCCGTATAATGATTGCCGATAATCACCTGTCCCATAAATCCATTCAGAAAATGTCGGGCATTTACGGTACGGTTACCGACAGATTTGACCAGACCCTTTACGACGGACAAAACAAAAACGAAAAGCTTTTCGGCAATATAATTTACGGCGGTAATATGATGGAAAACGTTATTACCGTAAAATACAGGGATTTACTCACCCCCGGTAAAGTCAGCTATCTTTTAGGCTACCGCACCGTTGAAGAGCAAAGCCGTGTGCTTAAAACCTCTCTTTTGTCTGAGGAATCAACAAAACAGCTTACCAATCTTTTCGGCAATAAAAAGGGTTGCTGTTTTGCCTATAACTACAAAACGGGGGAGGTTTATACTGCAATTTCTCTGCCCGGCTATTCCTCAACCTCAGACGCTTCATATATAAACCGCTGTTTTTCTTCGGTTTACATACCAGGCTCTACAATGAAATTTGTAACAAGCCTTATAGCAATAGAGCAAAACATTGATTTAAACAAAATAACCTTTACCTGTAGCGGTAGTCTTACACTTCCCGACGGGAACACCGTTACCTGTCCCGGCTCTCACGGCAAACAAAGCTTTAATCAGGGCCTTGCTAACAGCTGTAACTGCTTCTTTGCTCATATTATTATGAAGCTTGACGTGGAAAAGGCAATCAATACCCTTAAAAATATGGGCTTTGCCGTAAATCAGGATACGGTTCAAAACGGAAAAATCGACCGTCTTAGTAAAGAAACCTCCCGTCTTAATATGACCAACACCGCCACCTTTAAAAACGTATGGAATCTTATAGGTCAAGGCTCATCACAGGTAAATCCCGTTGATATGGCGGTTCTTGCGGGGGCTGTGGCAAACGGCGGCAAGGCAGCTTCCCCATATATCGTGCAGTCGATTGTTAACCCCAATAAAAAGAACAGAACCATTTACGAGGCTTCGATAAAGCAAAACACTTATTTACCCGAAAAAACTGCCGAAAAAATGCAGAAGCACTGGGGAAAGGCTGTGGAAATAGGTTACTATCCCGCGGGATACAGCAAAAGCATTACCTACGCCAAAACGGGTACGGCAGAAACCGACTCCAAAGGCTCTAAAAACAAAACCCTTGTGGGTGTTATTGAAGAATCAAATACCGCATTTTACATTGTTGTTGAGGATTGGCATTCAGGAGATATGCTACCTGCAACAATCGCAAATACCCTTGTATCTGTTCTCCCTAAAACTAATCAGTAACGGTGAATATTATGAAAGATATTAAAATCGAGGTAAATTCCGTAGGAGTAATAAACTACGCCCTGCAACAAAACAAAATTCCTGCCGTACGCAGTATAGTTATTCACAACAACGGGGACGAAAATATCGAAAAGGCAGAGCTGAATATTAGCTTTGACACAGAGGTTATTATGCCCTTTGGCACCGTCGTTGAGTTTATCCCTGCCCACAAAAGCTTTGAAATCAAAGAAGTTCCCATTACCCTTAATGCTGAGTTTCTTGCGGGTATAACCGAAAAAATCAACGGTACGCTTACCGTTTCTTTATCAAAGGACGGAGAAGAACTAAGCCATACGAACACTCCCGTGGTTGCCCTCGCCTTTGACGAGTGGCATGGAAGCGGTTATTATCCCGAGCTTCTTTGCGCCTTCGTTACTCCTAACCACCCTGACCTTGTTAAGATTATCGGCAGGGCGGCAGAATATTTAAAGGAGTGGACAGGCGACCCCTCCTTTGACGCTTATTTTTCAAAGGATGCAAACCGCGTACTTAATCAGGCGGCGGCAATTTTCAGCGCAATTAAGGACGAAAATCTCATTTACTGCGTTCCCCCTGCAAGTTTTGAGGCTGTAGGTCAGCGGGTTCGTCTTAACGATACTGTACTTCAGCAGAAAATGGGTACCTGTCTTGACCTTACTCTGCTTTACGTTTCCTGTCTTGAAGCCGTAGGACTTCATCCCATTATGGTTTTACAAAAGGGACATATTTTCAGCGGTGTATGGCTTGACGAGTTATCCTTCCCTGAGTCTGTGGTAGACGACCCGTCGCTTATTACCAAACGCCTTGCAAACGGTATTAATGAAATTGCAGTTATAGAAACCACCCTTGCCGTAAACGGTAAAAACGCAACCTTTGACGATGCCCGTGACTCTGCCGAGCATTCCCTTTTAGGCACAGAGCCTATTGAGTGTATTATTGACGTATTCCGCACAAGACTCAGCGGTATTGCGCCTCTGCCCCACCGCGTTCACAACGAAAACGGCTGGACGGTAGAGCATAACTGGGAGGACAGCGGGGATACCAATACCGCCCCCAAGGAAATTGACGGCATAGTTGATATTAATTCAGGCTTTTCTCCACAGAACAATCCAAAGCTTATACAGTGGGAGAGAAAGCTTCTTGATTTGGGACTGAGAAACAATCTTATTAATTTAAGATACACCAAAAGCATCGTTCCCATTCTCACTTCAAGTCTTGACGACCTTGAGGACGCTTTACAGGAGGGCAGTGAATTCACCGTTCTCCCAAGACCTGCCGACTGGGAAGCAAAGGACGACGAGGGCTTTGAAACCAATCACGATTTAGGAGATAATGCAAACGTAATAAAAGCCGAGTTTACTAACAAACGGCTTCGTTCGGTTTATACCGAAAGTGAGCTTTCCCGAGTTATAAAAACTCTTTACCGCAACGCCAAAACCTCTCTTGAGGAAAACGGCGCCAACACCCTCTATCTCTCCCTTGGTCTTCTTCGCTGGTACGAAACACCTAAGAGCAAGAAGCCCCGTTACGCTCCCCTTGTACTTATCCCCGTTGAGATAATAAGAAAATCCGCAAACAAAGGCTTTACCCTTAAAATCAGGGATGACGAGCCTCAGATGAACATTACAATACTTGAAAAAATCAAACAGGACTTCGGTCTTTCCGTTACAGGTCTTGAGCCGCTTCCCTGTGATGAAAACGGCGTTGATTTACGCAAGGTATTCACTCTTATCAGAAAATCGGTTATGGAGCATCAGCACTGGGACGTGCTTGAATCGGCATATCTCGGTATATTCTCCTTTTCACAGTTCGTTATGTGGAACGACCTGCACAACCGCGCAGACGACCTTTTAAACAACAAGATTGTAAAGAGTCTTGTTGAGGGAAAACTCTGTTTCGATGCCGTACCTATGGAAATAGGCGAAAGGGTAACCGAGGAAGGCGTTTTGCTTCCTATGTCTGCCGACGCTTCACAGCTTTACGCTATTGAAGCCGCCTGTTCGGGACAGAGCTTCGTGCTTCACGGCCCTCCAGGAACGGGTAAATCACAGACCATTACCTCTCTTATTGCTAACGCCTTGGCTCAGGGCAAGAGAGTTCTTTTCGTGGCTGAAAAAATGGCGGCGCTCAGCGTGGTGCAAAAGCGTCTTGAAAACATCGGTATCGGGTCTTTCTGTTTAGAGCTTCACTCCAATAAATCCAAAAAGCGCGACGTTCTTGAACAGCTCAGAAAGGTTTCCGAGGTCACAAAATATGAAACCGCCGAGCAGTATGAGGCAAAGGCTGAAAAAATCGCTTCTATGAGAAAAGAGCTTGACTCTTATGCAACGCTTCTTCACTCAAATCAGCCCTGCGGTCTTTCCCTTTATCAGCTTATAAACCAGTACGAGCAGTACAGAAGCGCTCCCGATTTCGAGCTGTTTGACGACAGCTATATCGCCTCTCTTTCCAACGATGATTTAGACGAGCATATCGTTCTTTTAGAGCGTATGATTGCTGCCGCAAAGGAAACGGGCGACCATATAAATAACCCGCTTTCTCCCATTGGGCTTGCCGAATATTCACAGCACCTTAAAAAGAGTATGCCTGAGCATATAGGCGCCTATAAGAAAGCCCTTACCGATATCAAAGACTGCATAGCCTTTTTAAGTGAGCTTTGCGAGAAAGCCGTTTACAGCTCTTTTGATATTGAAAAAATCAAAGAGATTACCGAAGCGCTCAGCTTCTTTGCTACCCTTCCCGAAAGTATCAGAAATTGTGAAAATCTCGTAACACTTTTAATGGGTATCAAGGAGCTTTCCTCTGCCTTTATTAAAGCGCAAAGCTTTAAGACTGAGCTTTTAAAGGACTGGACGGAGGATTTTCTTACTCAGGACAGCGAATTACTGCTAAAAGAATACAATGATATTTCTGCAAAATGGATTTTACAGAAATTTACTTTAATGTCTAAGCTTTGCAAACGCCTCGCCATTTATTCAAAGAGTCCTAAGATTGATTCTGTAAAGCTGGGCTACGCCCTTACAAAGCTTTACGAATACCAGAAGCAGACAAAGCTCTGTGACGATAAGCTAAAGGAATACGCCGACAGACTTTCCACCCTTTATATTGGTGAAAACACCGATTGGCAGAGCATCTTTGACCTTGCAGAAAAGGCTGAGCAAAGCAGAGCCATTCTTATTGAGCTTACAGGGAACGATATTATCCGTACAAAGCTTACCGATATTTCTCTCTTTAACCAAAACGCAAATTTGTTAAACCAGTTTTACCCCATTTTCGTAAAGACAAAGGACGACTGCTACACCCTTTTGTGCATAGAAGAAAAAGAAACGGAAAACTGGGTGGAAGAGCAGATAAAAATCTGCGACGGTATTTTAGAAAACGCTCAGTCGCTTAAAGAATGGATTGCCTTTAACAGCGTAACTAAAGAGGTTAGCGATGCAGGTCTTTTTGCTCTTTCGGATATTTACAGAAAAGAGCTTACACACCAGCAGGTTATTCCCGTTTACAAAAAGGCTGTTTTATACCGTCTTATTGCTACCGCTATTGATAACAGTCCTCTGCTTAATTCCTTTTCGGGCGCTGTATTCAATGAAAAGATTGAACAGTTCAGGCGTATTGACAAGGAGCTTACCGAGCTTTCAAAAAAGGAAATTTACTGCAGACTTGCAAGTAAGGTACCCAATTTTGTTGCCGCCGCCTCTACAAGCTCTGAGCTTGGCATTTTACAGAAGAACATTAAAAGCGGAGGCAGAGGCACAAGTATCCGTAAGCTCTTTGAGGATATACCGAATCTTTTGCCCCGTCTTTGCCCCTGTATGCTTATGAGCCCCATTTCCGCTGCCCAGTATCTTGACCCCAGACATGAGGATTTTGATATTGTAGTATTTGACGAAGCCTCTCAGCTTCCCACCTGTAAGGCGGTGGGCGTTCTTGCAAGAGGTAAGGACGCGGTTATCGTAGGCGACCCCAATCAGATGCCCCCTACCGCTTTCTTTGCTACCAATACCGTGGACGAGGACAATCTTGATATTGAGGACCTTGAAAGCATACTTGACGACTGTCTTGCTCTTAATATGCCCCAGACACATCTTTTATGGCACTACAGAAGCCGTCACGAAAGTCTTATTGCCTTCTCAAACAGTCAGTTCTATGAAAACAAGCTGTTCACCTTCCCCTCTGTAAACGACAGAGCTTCAAAGGTTACTCTTGTTAAGGTCGACGGCGTATTTGACCGCAGTCAGTCACGCACTAACAAGGCGGAAGCTCAGGCTATCGTAGAGGAAATTATTAAGAGAAGCAAAGACGAGGAAACAAAAAATCAGAGTATGGGTGTCGTTACCTTTAATATTGCCCAACAGCATCTTATTGACGACCTTTTAAGCGAAGCCTGTGAAAAGGACGAAGCTCTTGAGAAATGGTGTTATGAAGCACAGGAGCCTTTATTTGTTAAAAACCTTGAAAACGTACAGGGTGACGAAAGAGACGTGATTCTCTTTTCTATCGGCTACGGCCCCGATGCAAACGGCAAGGTATATATGAACTTCGGTCCTCTTAACCGCGACGGCGGATGGAGAAGACTCAACGTTGCCGTTTCACGCGCAAGAAACGAAATGATGGTATTCTCCACCCTTACCCCCGAACAGATAAATCTTTCGGCTACAAGCGCTAAGGGTGTGGCTTCTCTTAAAGCCTTCCTTGAGTATGCACAAAGTCAGCGACTTGTTCTTAACGAAACAAGCTCAACCGACTTTAAGAACGATAACGACGGTATTGCAACGGCTATCTGCTCTGCATTAAAGGAAGCAGGTTTTGATACCGATTTGTCGGTTGGCAACTCAAAATACCGCATTGATATAGGCGTTATAGACCCGCAGAACAAGGAAAACTACATTTTAGGTATTCTTCTTGACGGAAACGGATACGGCTCGTCAAAAACTACACGCGACCGAGAAATTGCGCAGATAAGCGTTCTTAACTCTCTTGGTTGGAATATTCTGCGCATCTGGACAATGGATTGGTGGGATAACCGCGACAAAGAAATCAAGCGCATACTTGATAAAATAGCATATCTTAAAACCGACAAACCACAGGAAGCGCCTGAGCAGACACCTGTAGAAGAAGGTTCTGTGACCGAAGAAGTAACCGAACAACAACAGGAAGTAGCTGTTAAGGAAGAAATCCAAAAGGTTATAGATTACATTGCTTACGTTGGCGAAAACCCCACAATAACTGCCGACGAATTGGTTTCAGGCAAATTTGATACCTACATAATACACACCGTTTTATCGGTTATTCAGTGGGAAGCTCCCATAAGCCACCCTCTGCTTGTTAAGAGGGTTATAAACAGCTTTGGTATCACCCGTATAGGCAACCGTCTTACAGGCTATACCGAGGGTATTATTTCAAGAATTTCTCCCACCTCTGTCACTGAAAACGGCACGGTATTTTATCTTTACGAGCAAACCGAGTATCCCTATATAAGAGTGTCAGGACAGGGTATTAACAAACGCGAATTCGCCGATATCCCTCAGTGCGAAATTATAAATGCCATTCGTTATATCCTTGAAAATCAGGTAAGTCTTGACAGAGAAAATCTGCTTATCGAGACTGCGCGTCTTATGGGCTACACCAAAACCGCCGTTACCCAGACCGACGTTTTCGCTTATGCTCTTGATAAAGCAATGGCAGAAGGCATTGTTAAAACAGGCGCAAACGGAAACCTTATACTTGCTTAGGAAGAAGGGATTAGGGAATAGGGAATAGGGAGTAGGGAGTAGATTCAGTATAGTCTCTATGGCTACAGTGTAGAGGAGGACTTGTTGTTCTCTCGCGAATCATAAGCAAAGAAAAACGGAGTACAAATTGTACTCCGTTTTTTACAGTATTTCTAATATTTCCTCTTTCGGTCTATAACCAACGATTCTTGTTTGTTCGACTCCGTCCTTAAAAACTATAAGGGTTGGTATACTCATTACACCGAATTTCATAGCGAGAGTGCCGCTTTCGTCTACGTTTACCTTACCTATAGTAACGTCGCTTCTCTGTTCTGCTATCTCCTCTAAAATGGGAGCCACCATTTTACAGGGACCGCACCAGTCGGCATAAAAATCCACAAGCACCGTTCCCTTTGCTATGTTTACACTAAAATTCTGTTCATTTAACTTCATTAACACATTATTTCCCCTCTTTCTCTTTATAATAAAGCATACAATGGCAGTATCCCTCAAAATCAGGGTCTGCTATCTGCGCTTTAAATTCCTCGCAAATACATTTATATTCAGGCTTTTTTTCTAGTCTGCAAGGACAGTAACCGTTTTTTTCCTTTAGTCCTTTTTTTATTGTTTCCACAATTTCTTTATTTTCGTTAAGTCTTACTGCCATTTCTTTCACTTCCTTTTCCTTATTATATCCTGAAAGACAAATTTTTTCAACTATAATAAGAGAAAAGTGCCGTATATTATTAATCCACAGGCAAAACTAAAACTTTTGCGACTTGATGACATACCAATCCTTAATCTTGGATAAAAAAACAAGACAGTCCCGAGACTGTCTTATTTTTTGGCGCGCTGTAAGAGATTCGAACTCCTGGCCTTTTGGTCCGTAGCCAAACGCTCTATCCAGCTGAGCTAACAGCGCAAATATTTATGTCGCCGTAATATAATAGCACAACTGAATATAAAAATCAAGTATTATTTTTGAAAATTTTCTTTTTCTCTGCTATATTTCTTCTTCGTTGCTATTCCCCCGCGAATATGACGTTCCTCTTTATTTATATCAAGTATTTTTCTTACCTCTTTGTAAAGAGCAGGATTTTCATGACAAAGGCGCTGTGTTACGTCTTTATGTACGGTGGATTTACTCACGTTAAAAACGGCGGCTGTTGCTCTTACCGTTGCCCCCGTGCTTAATATGTATTTGCCTAACATTACTGCTCTGGGTACACTGCTTTTCATATAATCAACTCCCACAATGGATAGTAAATAATATGCTTGTTTATAAAAATTTATGTATACAGAGAAAAGGCGTAATTTTTTAATTTTTCCAGTTGCAATAGTTTTTATAAAGTTATATAATATATGTAGCAATTTTCTCGGAGGAATTAAGATGTTTAAAAAAATTATCGCAGCTATTCTTTGTTTTTCTATGCTTTTAGCTATTATCGGCTGTGGCGCAGGTAACCCGTCTGTTGAGGAGGTTTCAAATCCCGAACCGTCTTCATCAGAACCGCCGCAACCTACATATTACGTAAATCCCCTTACTGGCGTTAAAAATCTTCTTGAAGAACAGCGTGAGCTTCGTCCCGTTGCCGTTATGATAAACAACATTAACGTTGCGCAGGGTGTTCAGACAGGCGTTCAGAAAGCCGATATTGTTTACGAAACCGAGGTTGAGGGCGGTATCACCCGTCTGCTCGCCGTTTATAAAGATATTTCGGTTCTCAATGCTCTGGGTACAATCCGTTCTGCAAGATATCCTTATATCGAACTGGCTCTTGGTCACGACGCTATTTACGTTCATCACGGTATGGATTACACCTATGCTAAGCCCTATCTTTCTTCAAGCGGTGTTGCCGCTATTAATATAGGAAGTCCCTATGCGTACAGAGAGAAAAACGGTTTGGCAACCGAGCATACCCTTTATACCGACGCCGAAAAGCTTAAAGCAGGTATTGAGGCTAAAAAATTCAGAAGCACCACCACTAAAAACGACACCTTTGCTAACTTTACCGCCGATGACGAAAAAATCGTTCCCTCTGAGGGCGGCGCAGTTACGGCTACCGTTAAATTTTCTAACTATGCAACCAGCATTTTTACGTATAACGAACAGACAGGTCTTTACACCAAAAATACAAAAGGTAAAACAAACAAGGACGTAAAAAGCGGCGAAACCTACGATTTCAAAAACGTTTTTGTTCTTGCTACTACCGTTAGCTACTATCCCGATAACAAGCACCGCAAGGTTGCTCTGAATTCCGGCAGCGGTTATTACGTTTCCGAGGGCGGTTATCAGGCAATAACCTGGCAAAAGGGTTCGGGCAGCGCCTCCTTTAAATTCTTTGCCGCCGACGGAAGTGAGCTAAAAGTAAACGCAGGTAACAGTTGGGTTTGTCTGCACAGCAAGGAGTTTGCGCCTAAATTCGAAGCTCCTGCTCCTGAAACCTCCTCTGCAGTACAGTAAAAATCTACAACGATTAACGAGCTTTTCGTTAATCGTTGTTTTTTTGTGCATTAATAACAATTTGTTTAAACAGTTGACTTTTCATATAAACATATGTTACAATACAGTTATCTATGACATAGTCATAGTATAAAGGAGGATATTTATGGGAAAACAAACTAAACTAGACGCGCACGGCTACCGCAAATTTGGTATGCGCGACTGCATGGCTTATGCGGCGGGTGACCTCGGCTGTAATATGAGCTTTGCGCTGAAAGGCACAATGTCTATATTCTGGACACAGTTTATGGGTATGGACCTCTGGTACGCGCTTTTACTCATCGTCGTACAGGTATGGGATGCTATTAACGACCCGCTTATCGGCTCTATTATTGATGCAGACAAACGCAATTACAAGAAAAACAAGTTTTTGTCTTACATCTGGTTCGGTTCAATCGGTCTTGTGGTTGGCGGCGCCTGTTGCTTCCTGCCCTTCCCCAACGCTCCAGTATGGGCAAAAGCGATTATCTTTATTGCAGGTTACGTAGTGTGGGACGCTTTCTACACAATAGCCAACGTTCCTTACGGCTCACTGCTTTCTCTTATTTCCAACGACGTTAAGGACAGAGCCTCCCTTTCCGCCTGGAGAAGCGTCGGCTCCATTTTCGGCAATATGCTTCCAATGGTTATTCTTCCCTTTATCATTTACGATGAGAACGATAACCTTATCGGCGAGAGAGTTTTCATTGCCGCGCTTATAATGGGCGTTCTCGGTTTTATCTGCTTCCAGTTTATGATTAAGAATACCGAAATCCGCGTTGATACAAACGTTGAGGTTGGCGAAGAAGCGCCTAAGTTCAACGTATTCAAGGCTTTCGGCAACTTCATTAAAAACCGCGCCGCCGTTGGCGCTACCATTGCCGCTATGGGTATGTTTATCGGTATGCAGGGCGCTGCTACCGCCGTAACGGTAATTTTCCAGTCCTATTATAACAACGTTAAAATTTCAGGTGTTGTTCAGCTTTTTGCTATGATTCCTATTGTTGTGTTTACTCCTCTTGCACGTTCTGCCGTTGCAAAGTTCGGTAAAAAAGAACTTGCTACCTTCGGCTCTATCGTTTCTATGATTGCAGGTCTTGGTCTGTTTGTTGTTATCCCAAATAACACAAATCTTGACCTTGTTATCTATATTGTTTGTCAGCTTATCTTCTCTCTCGGTCTTGGTATATACTCTACTGTTTCCTGGGCTATGATGGGCGACGCTATCGACTATAACGAATGGAAAACGGGAACAAGAGAAGAGGGTACCGTTTATTCGCTTCATTCCTTCTTTAGAAAACTCGCTCAGGGTATAGGTCCCTCTCTTGTGCTAATAATAATGGTAGCGCTGGGTTACGTTGGTGAAAACGAGGGTAATCAGCTCTGGCAGGTTGCTATAAATATGCGCTACGTTGTTGCAGGTACCTATATGCTTTCTGCAATTATGCAGTTTATCGGTCTTGCCGTTATCTACAATTTAGACAAGAAAACTCTTGCTCAGATGAACAAGGAATTAGGCCGCGAAGAAATGGATAACTAGGAGATTCTTTATGAGACAGATTATTAATTACAATGCAAAATGGGCGTTTTCAAAATTAGCCTCCGAGCTGCCCACGGAGATTGACAATAAATGGGATTTTGTCAATCTCCCTCATTCATGGAATGCTATTGACGGACAGGACGGCGGTAACGACTACTACAGAGGTCCTGCTTTCTACGCTAAGACTCTTGATAAAATGGATTTGCCCGAGGCAGACAGATACTTCCTTGAAGTAAACGGCGCAAATTCCAGCGCAGACGTCTATCTTAACGGCAAAAATCTCGCCCATCACGACGGCGGTTATTCTACCTTCAGAGTAGATATCACCGATGCTCTTGAGCGTGATAATTTATTCGTTATTAAAGTGGACAACTCTGCAAACGATACCGTTTATCCTCAGGTTGCCGACTTTACCTTTTACGGCGGTTTATACAGAGATGTGAACATTATCTGTGTAAGTGAAAGTCATTTTGACCTTGAATATTACGGTGCGCCGGGTATACAGATTACCCCCGCCGTTGAGGGCGAAAACGCAACGGTTGAGGTACAGGTTTATACCCAGAACCTAAAGGAAAATCAGAAAATCCGTTACAGCCTTTACGACAGAGAAGAAAATCTTATAAACAGTATAGAGAGTACCGAAAATAAGGTTGTTTTCGAAATTGAAAAGGTTCATCTTTGGCACGGCAGACGGGACCCCTACCTTTACTGTATGGAGGCAGAGATTATTGAGGACCAAAAAGTACTTGATAACGTTTGCTCCCGCTTCGGTTGCCGTACCTTCAGTATTGATGCAAATCGCGGATTTATATTAAACGGTGAGGAGTATGCATTAAGAGGTGTTTCTCGCCATCAGGACAGATGGGGTATCGGTAACGCCTTACTGCCTGAGCATCACAGAGAGGATATTGAGCTTATCTATGAAGTAGGCGCAACCACAATACGTCTTGCCCACTATCAGCACGACCAATATTTCTATGACCTTTGTGACGAAAAAGGCTTTATTGTATGGGCAGAAATTCCCTATATTTCTCAGCATATGCCTAATGGCAGAGAAAACACTATAAATCAGATGAAAGAGCTTATCTGTCAGAACTATAACCACCCGTCTATCGTTGTATGGGGACTTTCAAACGAAATCACTATGAAGGGTGACAAGGACCCCGATTTACTTGAAAATCATATAGTTCTTAACGACCTTTGTCATCTTATGGACAATACAAGACTCACAACAATAGCGGTTGTTTCCCCCTGTCCTATAGACAGCCCATATCTGCAGATACCCGACGTGGTTTCTTATAATCACTATTTCGGTTGGTACGGCGGAGATACCTCTATGAACGGACCTTGGTTCGACAAGTTCCACGAAACTCACCCCAACATTCCAATCGGCTGCAGTGAATATGGCTGCGAGGCTCTTAACTGGCATACTTCAAATCCCGTTCAGGGCGACTATACCGAGGAGTATCAGGCATATTATCACGAAGAGCTAATAAAACAGCTTTTTTCAAGAAAATATATGTGGGCAACTCACGTATGGAATATGTTTGATTTCGGCGCTGATGCAAGAAGCGAGGGCGGTGAAAACGGACAAAACCACAAGGGTCTTGTTACCTTTGACAGAAAGTATAAAAAAGATTCTTTCTATGCTTATAAGGCTTGGCTATCCGACGACCCCTTCGTTCATCTTTGCGGTAAGCGTTATGTTGACAGGGTTGAGGACGTTACCAAGGTAACGGTTTACTCAAATCTTCCTGAGGTTGAGCTATTCGCAAACGGCGTTTCCCTTGGTAAAAAGACCGCTGAGGACCATTTCTTCTACTTCGACGTGGAAAACAAGGGCGAAACTCAGCTTATTGCCGTTGCAGGTGACTACAAGGATTACGGCAAATTAAGAAAGGTTGAAGTATTCAACGAGGAATACCGCCTTAAAGAAAAGAACGCTATCCTTAACTGGTTTGATATTACCGAGGTTGAGGGACATTTCTCCCTTAACGATAAAATCGGCGATATTTTAGGAACACTGCAGGGCAAAATGCTGTTTATGGGATTTGCGGCAAAGCTTATGCCCAAAAAGGGCGATAAGGTTGCAGGTGGCTTTGAAATGAACGACAGTATGATGTCTATGCTTGGCGGATTTACAGTGCTTCGCCTTTCGGGTATGATTGGTACGATGGGTGTAAATCTCACTAAGGAACAGCTTCTCGACCTTAACGCAAAGCTTAATAAAATCAAAAAACCTAAAAAGAAATAATTAAAACGGGCGGAACTAATTTCCGCCCGTTTTGTTTAGTAGAGTCTGCGCGGGAGGACAACAAGTCCTCCCCTACGAACTATCAGTAAAGACTATATTGCACATTAGTAGGGGCGGATTTGTTTTCCGCCCGTTAGTTTCGTTGTATATTGCGGGAGGACAACAAGTCCTCCCCTACGAACTATCAGTAAAGACTATATTGCACATTAGTAGGGGCGGATTTGTTATCCGCCCGTTAGTTTTGCAGTATCTATGCGGGAGGACAACAAGTCCTCCCCTACAAACTATCAGTAGAGATTATACTGAATATAATCCCTATTCCCTATTCCCTACTCCCTACTCCCTCTCTCAAAAAACGCTTTTTTTATTGAAATATTTTCTATAAAATGTTATATTTTTAATAGAGAGGTGACAAAAATGAATAAATTTCTCAGAAAATTTCTTATTCCTTTTCTTTCTGCAGTTTTAGCGGTCAACATTATCTATTTCGGTCTTACCTTTATTGCCGATAAAAAGGCAGAAAGTATCGCACATATAGGCTTTTCCAACGGCGATGTTTTTGAAAACGAGGCAGAACTGTTTTTTGAAGCCGAAGAGCTTTTTGAAGAAGAACTTCATTTTACCGAGTTTAGAAGCAGTTATCACTATGACACCCTTGACGCCGATAAACAAAAAATCTACCGCGCCTATGAGTTTGCCCTTGAAAAAGGCTTTACCAATATTCTTATAGATAATCAGCTTGTTGGCGAAGAAAAGGAACTTTTTGATATACTTATGCTTTTTGCGCTGGATTCACCCGTATTTGAACAAAATCTCAGATACGGCTACGGAGAATTTACCTGCGGTGTGCCTGTTAAGGTTGGACCTATTGATATTTCCACCACCCTTGACGGCTATTACATAAACGTAAAAAATTTCGATGCTTCCTTTCTTCCTAAAAAGCAGGAGGCTATAGAAAAGGCAAAGGAAATCGTTGCTACTCTGCCTGAGGACATTTCCGATATTGATAAAGCCGAACAGCTTTTTATCTATATGCGTAAAAATACCGAGTATCTGCTCTATGATGATACCGAGGACGAAGAATTACCGGTTCACAACTATCTTTACGATGCTCTTATAACGGGAAAAACGCACTGTGACGGGTTTTCTAACGGATATTCGTTACTTTTGCGTACCGCCGGGATAGAAAACGTTGAAAAGCATTTTTCCCCTGACGAAGACAGCGATAAGGTCGGTCACACCTGGAACGCCTTTAAAATAGACGATAAATGGTACAACGCCGACACCACCGCCGATTCTCTGCCCAATAAAGAAAGTTCCTTAAAAAGCGGAATTTACTTTGCTTTTGACGATGAGCTTTTACAATACAGCGTGGATTTTGAGAATATTGCGCCAAGATGCGAAAGCTATTACGTTAAAATAGACTACAGAACCGAAAATTATGATGCATCGAATATCTCCGCTTTGCTTTGTTCTTCCTTTAAAGACAGAAATCCATCATGGGCGGCGGTTATGATTGACGAGGTAATAACCGAAAAACAGGGAAAAGCCCTGTCTCAGAAATGCGCCGACAGATTACAGAGAACTATAACCTGGATGTGTATTGAAACGAAGGATGGAAAAAGCGCGTTTTTCATTTTTGAAAAGGGTTTGTGGTAAAAAAATAAAAAATTTTTTACCGTCGACTCACTTCGACAAATTTTTCACTTTTCTTTTGCTATAATATACCCGAAATGTCTCCTTGCGACAAATTTTATTAAAAGGAAGGTATAATTATGGAAAAAGAAAAGACCTGTTGTTTTATTATCAACGATTTTTGCGCAATTGACTATTTAAACAAGAGCAGTGCAGCAAAAGAAAAAATTTCAGAAAAGCTAAAAGAAGAAATTTGCCGATTAAAAGAAATCGGTGTCACCTCTTTTATAACGGGATGCGAAGCGGGTATTGACCTCGACTTTGCCCAAGAGGTGCTGAAGGATAAAAATCTTTCTCTTTTTTGCGTCTGCGCCTATGAAGAACAGTCTTCTTCATACGGAGAAAAAGAACGAGAAAAATACTATAACGTAATAAACCAATGTAACGACTGTTTTCTTGTTAGTAAGCAGAGAGATTTCGGCTGTAAAAACAAACGGGATAAATTTATGATTGACCGCAGTGATTACATACTGTGTTACTGGGATAAAATTTCTCCCTACACGGGTGAGCTTTTACAGTATGCCGCAGCGAACGATAAAAAAATAGCTTATATTTAATAAAATTTGCGTCTGCAGAGTTTTTCCTTTGCAGACGCTTTTTATATATATTATATATAATATAATAAATATATTGATTTTTCAAAAAATTATGCTATAATATTATATGTATTATTATAATCATAATGTAAAGGTGTGATTTTATGAAAATTGAATCTCCCTCTGATATATGGGATCTCGTTTGTGAAGAAATTAAAAAGTCTGTCAGTGAAATTGCTTTTGACGTTTGGCTTAAAGACCTTCATCCTATTGACCTTAAAAACGGTGAGTTTACTCTGGGTATAAATTCAGATTATAAAAAACAGATTGTTGAATCAAATTATATTGAAATGATTCATAATAATTTAAAGCACATTATGGGCTTCGACCTTGCGGTTACAATCCTTGTTGAGGACGAAAGCGGACAGGTTATATCCCCCGCTAAGCCTATAAGCGACGGCTCCTTTGAAAGTGATTATACCTTTGATAATTTCATTGTCGGCTCTACAAACCGTTTTGCCCACGCAGCAAGTATGGCTGTTGCGGACAACCCTAATATTATTTATAATCCGCTGATTATTTACGGAAGAAGCGGCGTTGGTAAAACCCATCTTCTTTTAGCTATTAAAAACCATATCAGAAAAAAACACCCTACTAAGAAAATTGAGTACATAAGATGCGAGGATTTCACAAATCAGCTTATTTCGGCTATTCACGACGGTACCTTGGGTCTTGGCTCTCTTGATAATTTCAGAAACCGTTTCCGTACTACCGACGTTCTTCTTATTGACGACATTCAGTTTATTGCGGGTAAGGACCAGACACAAGAGGAATTTTTCAATACCTTTAACACTCTTTATCAGAATAAAAAGCAGATTGTTATTACCTGTGACTGTCCTCCTAAGGATATAAAACGTCTTGACGACCGTCTGCGTTCCCGTTTTGAAAGCGGACTGATTGCTGATATTACCCCTCCTGATTTTGAAACTAAGGTCGGTATTATCAGAAATAAGGAGCAACAGCTTGGTATTACTATTCCCGATAACGTTGTTTTCTATATTGCCGAGCATATTCAGGACAATACCCGTCAGCTTGAGGGCGTTGTTAAAAAAATTCAGGCTCTTATTCTTATTGACCAGAAGGTTCCTACCCTTTCAATTGTTCAGGGCTTTATAAGAGAGGTTGTCAGCGACACTAAGCCTGAGCCTATTAAAATTGAACAGATAATAACAGAGGTAGCCAGAACCTATAACGTCAGCGAGGGTGACATTCTTTCTTCCCGCAGAAGCGCAGAGCTTGTAAAGGCAAGACACGTTGCTATGTTTATTGCCAGAGAAACTACCGAGCTTCCCTATCAGTCAATAGGCGAAACCTTTGGAAGAAATCATACCACAGTTCTTTATACCGAAAAAAAGGTTAAAGAAATGATGAAAGAAAACCCCTATGAAAAAAATATAATTGAAGATATTATTAAAAATTTAAAATCTGACTGATAAAAACTTATCAACAAAGTTAACAGTTATTAACAATTATTAATTTTTTAATATGTTCATAATAAATTTTTTAACAGCTTTTTAAACAATTTATTATTTTTAATATTAACATACGTTTTTCTTTGTTTTAAAGGCGTCAGGATAGTTACTGACAATATTGACACTATTATGATGACTGTTATTTATTTATATTTTTATAAGCAAAAAAATTTAAAATTTTTTAAATTTGCAAAGAGGTGCAATTATTATGAACTTTACAGTTGATCGCAACGTTATATTAGATGCTGTTTCCCATCTCTCAAGAATCGTTTCAAATAAAACAAGCTATCCTGTGCTTGAGGGTATTCTTATTTCTGCTGAACAAGGAAAGGTAACTCTTATTGCCTATAATCTTGAAATGAGTATGAAAAAGGAAATTTACGCACGAACTCAAGAAGACGGAGATATCGTTATTTCCGCAAGAATATTAAGCGACATATTTAAAAGACTCAGCGGTCCTATGGTGCAGATAAGCGCTGACGATAAGCTTATCTGTCATATAAGCTGTTCAGGAGCTGTTTTCGACATACCGGGTATGGCAGCCATTGATTATCCTGAAATTCCTAATTTCTTTGACGGACAGGAAATTTCACTTAAGGGTTCTACTTTAATGGAAATGACAGAGGGTACCTCCTTTGCCGTTGCTCCCGTTGAGGGAACAAGACCTGTTTTAATGGGTATTAATATTTCCTGTACCGATTCTGTTTTACAGTTCGTTGCTATTGACGGATACCGTCTTGCTATAAGAAAAACACAGATAGAGGGTAATGATGAATTTAACTTCACAATCAGCGGACTTATGTTAAATGAAGTTGTTCGTCTTATAAGCGATAAAGAGGAATTGATTCCTATAAGTATTGGCAGTAAAATGATTTCCTTCGTTATTGACGGATATAAAATAATCTGCCGTCTTATTGAGGGTGAATTCGTAAATTATCAGAGAACAATACCTGCTGCGCACAAGCAGAAAATAGTTGTTATGGTAAGAGATCTACTTGGTATTCTTGACAGAATTTCACTTCTTATAAGCGACTCTTTCTCTACTCCCGTAAGATGTATTGTGGGTGAAGAAAGCATTAATTTTTCCTGTTCTACCTCTGCAGGAAAGGTAACAGAGCTTTATGAGGTTGACCTTGAGGGTGAGCCCTTTGAAATAGGTCTTTCCTCACGTTATCTTATAGAAGCCTTAAAAGCAGTGGATGACGATATGGTTCAGATAAAGTTTGACTCTTCAAAACAGGGTGTAGTTATAGAACCCTTACAGAGCGATGATTATATGTATATGATAATGCCTATGAGGTTGAAATAATGAAAGAAATTGAAGTTACTATAAAAGAAGATTTTATAAGACTTGATTCCCTTATGAAGCTTTCAAATCTCGTATATACAGGCGGCCACGCAAAAATACTTATTCAGGACGGAGAAGTTAAGGTAAACGGCGAGGTATGTACAATGAGAGGCAAAAAAATGAGGGTAGGAGATTATCTTGAATTTGAAGATACAAAGGTAGTAGTTAAAAATGCTGATTAAATCAGTTAGCGGGGTATCTTTTAGAAATCTTCTTCCTTTTTCCTTTGAGCCTCACGAAAAAATGAATATAATCTGCGGTGAAAATGCTCAGGGAAAAACGAATATTATTGAAGCTATTTGGCTTTTTACGGGAGCAAAAAGCTTTCGCACAAATAAGGATAACGAGCTTGTTAAAATAGGAGAAGAAAAAAGTCAGCTCAATATTTCCTTTATTGGCGAAAATATTGAAAAAGAAGCTTCTATAAAAATAGGACAGAGAAGAAAAGCAGTACTTAACGAAAAAAAATTAAATTCTGCTTCTCTTTTAGCAGGAAGCTTTTGCGCAGTTATTTTTTCTCCCGATGACCTTAATTTAGTGTCGGGTTCTCCTGAAAAAAGAAGAAGATTTTTAGATATTGCAATATCACAGATATATCCAAAATATCTTGAAACTCTTAAAAGGTATTCGAGAGCCTTGGCTCAAAGAAATTATCTTTTAAAAAAAATAAAAGAAGAAAATATAAGTGAAGAACTTCTTTATCCCTTTGAAGAGGAACTTAGTATAACAGGTAAAACCATTATAAAATACAGAAAAAGATATTTAGAGTTGGCAGAGGAATTTATAAAAGAAATTTATAACGGAATTTCAGATTTTAAGGAAGAATTCAGTGTTATATACAGTCCTGTTGCCAGTGAAGAAGAGTTATTAAACAAAATTATCAGTAACAGAAAAGAAGATATATTAAGCGGTTTTACTACAATAGGACCTCACAGGGACGATATTGATTTTATTATTAACGGACTTTCCGTTAAAGCGTTCGGTTCACAGGGACAAAAAAGAAGCGTTGCATTATCACTAAAGCTCAGCGAAGCAGAGGTGCTTTATAAAACTACGGGTGAATACCCCGTTGCTCTGCTTGATGATGTTATGAGTGAGCTTGACCCTAAAAGGCAGGAATTTATACTTAATCACATAAGAAAAATGCAGGTGTTTATAACCTGCTGTGACCCGTCGAATTTTAAAAATCTTAATGATGGAAAGGTTTTTAAGGTAGAAAAAGGATGTATATACACTTAGGACAGGATACAGTGGTAAAAAAATCAGATATAATAGGTATTTTTGACCTTGATAATACAACTGTATCAAAACGTACAAGGGATTATCTTTCAAAAGCAGAAAAAGAGGGTAGGGTAATAAACGTAAGCTATGAATTACCTAAATCCTTTATAGTATGCAAAGGTAAAAATGATAAACAAATAATTTATATTTCACAGCTATCCTCGGCAACTCTTTTAAAGAGAAGCGAGTCGGGAATAGAATTTATTTAAGAGAGGAAAAAAGTATGAGCGAAGAAATTAAAGTACCTGCAGGTGTCGGTGAATATGACGAAAATTCAATACAGGTATTAGAAGGACTTGAAGCAGTACGAAAAAGACCGGGTATGTATATCGGTTCAACAGGAGAGCGTGGATTGCACCATCTTGTGTATGAAATTGTTGATAACTCTATCGACGAAGCTCTTGCAGGATTTTGCGATAAAATAACCGTTACCCTGCTTGACGACGGTATTGTAAGAGTAGAGGATAACGGCAGAGGTATCCCTGTGGGTATAAATGCTCAAAAGGGAATTCCTACTGTTACCGTTGTATTTACAATTCTTCATGCAGGCGGTAAATTCGGCGGAAACGGATATAAGGTTTCGGGCGGTCTGCACGGTGTTGGAGCTTCGGTTGTTAACGCTCTTTCAAGTTGGCTTGAAGTAGAGGTTATGGACGGTAAAAATATCCATAAACAACGTTATGAAAAGGGTAATATCGTTACTGACCTTGAAATTATAGGAACTACCGATAAAACGGGTACGACCGTTACCTTTAAGCCTGACCCGTCCATATTTACGGATACTATTACTTACGATTATGATACTCTTAAAAACAGACTTCGTGAGCAATCCTTCCTTAATGCAGGTATAAGGGTTGAGCTTATTGATAAGAGAACCGACGTTTTTGAGCCAAAAACAGATGAATTCTACTATGAAGGCGGTATTAAGTCTTACGTAGAGTATCTTCTTGAGGGTATGAAAAAGGAAAGCCTTAATAACGAAGTTATTTACCTTAATACCGAAAAGGCCGACCAGACGGCAGAAATTGCTCTTATCTGGTCTACTGCATACGACAGTAAGGTTATGTCCTTTGCAAATACACTTCATACCATTGACGGCGGTACGCACGAACAAGGTTTCAGACAGGCTCTTACTAATACTGTTAATAAATATGCATTTGATTTTAAACATTTAAAAGAGGGTAATGCCCGTCTTAAAGCAGAGGATATTATTGAGGGTGTAGTTGCCGTTGTTTCTGTAAAACTCAGCGACGCTCAGTTTGAAAGCCAGACTAAAGCAAAGCTTGGTAACACTTCCATCGGTAAGGTTGTAAGGGACCTTGTTAATGATAAGCTTTATCAGTTCCTTGAAGAGCATCCGCAGGAAGCAAAGATTATTATTGAAAAATCTATTGCTTCCTCTAATGCAAGAGAAGCGGCTCAAAAGGCAAGAGAAGCAAGTAGAAACAAATCGGGTATAGGAAATAAAACGAGAATGCCCGAAAAATTAACCGACTGTATATCAGACGATGCAACTAAAACAGAGCTGTTTATAGTAGAGGGTGACTCTGCAGGCGGTTCTGCCGTTGAGGGCAGAAATTCAACCTATCAGGCAATTCTCCCACTTTGGGGTAAAATGCTTAACGTTGAAAAGGCTAGAGACGATAAGGTTTACGGAAATGATAAATTAACGCCTGTTATCGTAGCTCTCGGTACGGGAATAGGAGAGAATTTCGATATAGAAAAGCTCCGTTATGATAAAATAGTTATTATGGCCGATGCCGACGTTGACGGTAGCCATATCAGAACTCTTCTTTTAACCTTCTTCTTCAGATATATGCCACAGCTTATTGAAACGGGACATATATATCTTGCTCAGCCTCCTCTTTTCAGAGTCAGCAAGGGCAAACAGCATTTTGACGCCTTTACTGAGGAAGAAAAAGCAGAGTATATTGAAAGACTTGGCGGTACGGCAGACGTTCAGCGTTATAAAGGTCTTGGTGAAATGGACCCCGATCAGCTTTGGGAAACCACCCTTGACCCTGAAAAGAGAACATTTTTAAGAGTTACTATGGAAGACGCAGAAATTGCAGACGCTACCTTTACAATGCTTATGGGTGAAGAGGTAGAGCCGAGAAAACAGTTTATTGAAGAAAACGCGGTATTTGCTACCGACCTTGATATTTAAAGAAAGGGGAGAGAAAAATGGCTAAACAGGAAAAAGTTTACTGGCCCAGTAGTGAAGAAACCAATATTGTGCCGGTTGAAATTGTTGATGAAATTAAAGGCAGTATGTTGCAGTACGGTATGTCCGTGCTTGTAGGCCGTGCTCTTCCTGACGTGAGAGACGGATTAAAGCCTGTTCACAGAAGAATTTTATACACAATGTATGAAAACGGACTTACCCCCGAAAAAGCATACAGAAAATGCGCCGATACCGTTGGTGCGGTGCTTGGTAGATATCATCCCCACGGTGACTCCTCCGTTTATGATGCTATGGTAAGAATGGCGCAGGATTTTTCACTTCGTTATCCTCTTATAGACGGACACGGAAACTTTGGTAATATAGACGGCTACCCTGCCGCTGCTTACCGTTATACCGAGTCTAAAATGAATCGCCTATCCCTTCATATGCTTGATGATATTGAAAAGGATACAGTTGATTTTGTGCCTAACTATGACGACAGACTTAAAGAGCCTACCGTTCTTCCCGTTCGTTTCCCACAGCTTTTGGTTAACGGCTCGTCGGGTATTGCATTTGGTATGGCAACCGAAATTCCGCCTCATAACCTTGGTGAAATTATTGACGGAATGTGCTGTCTTATTGATAATCCCGAGGCAGACCTTTCAGAGCTTTGTGAGCATATAAAGGGACCCGACTTCCCTACAGGCGGTATTATAATGGGCAGAAGCGGAATAAGAGCCGCCTATGCTACGGGTAAGGGTAAAATTATTGTTCGCGGTAAAACCGAGATTGAAGAACTTTCAAACGGAAAATTCAGAATTGTAATTACCGAAATTCCTTATAAGGTTAGAAAGAAAGACCTTGTTAAAAAGATTTACGACCTTGCAAACGAAAAGCGTATTGAGGGTATCGACGACGTAGTCGACTATTCTTCAAAGCGTGACGGCGGTATAAGAATCGTTGTTGACGTTAAAAAGGACGCTAATCCGCAGGTTGTTCTTAATAAGCTGTTCTCTTATACAGAGCTTCAGACAACCTTCGGCGCAAACCTTATTGCAATAGTAAACGGTAAACCTCAGATATTGACACTTAAGGAAATGCTTCAGAACAGCATTGACTTCCAGTGTGAAATAGTTGAAAGAAAAACCCGCTTTGATATGAAAAAGGCGGCTGAAAGAGCCCATATTTTAGAGGGACTTAAAACTGCTCTTGATTTCATTGACGAGGTTATTTCAATAATCAGAAGTAGCGCCGACGTGGCTACTGCAAAGGAAAAGCTGTCTGAGAGATTCGGTCTTGATGATTTACAGACCACCGCTATCGTACAGATGCAACTTGGTAAACTTGCAAACCTTGAAAAACAGAAGATTCTTGATGAACTTGCTGAAAAACTTGCATTTATTAAGGAATGTCAGGCTATACTTGATAGTAAGGAAAGAATTCTTGATATCGTTAAAACCGAATCCTTGAATCTCAGAGATAAATATTCTGACGAAAGAAGAACCGAAATTTCTGCTGTTTCGGGTGAGGTTGATATTGAGGACCTTATTCCTGAGGAAGAATGTGTTATTACCAAAACCGTCAACGGCTATATTAAACGTATGGCTATTGATACCTATGCAGTTCAGCATAAGGGCGGCAGAGGTAAAATGGGTATGAAGACGAGAGAAGACGATATGATTGAAAATATGATGACCTGTTCTTCTCACGATTTTATTATGCTCTTTACCAACTTCGGCAGAGTATATAAGCTTAAGGCTTATGAAATTCCCGAGGCAACCAGTACCAACTCAAAGGGTATGAACGTTGTTAATCTTCTCGCGCTTCAAAGCGGAGAAAAGCTTTCAATGGTGCTTTCCTGCGCTGAGGCTGACGACGATAGCTTCATTTGTATGGTAACTAAGAAAGGTACTATTAAGAGAACTAAAATTACGGAATTCCGTAATATTCGCAAAACAGGTATTATTGCTCTTGAGCTTAACGAGGGTGACGAGCTGTCCTTTGTAAGCCTTACCGACGGTAAAAAGGATATTTACGTTGCAACAAAGAAAGGCCGCGGAATTCGTTTTGAAGAAACACAGGTTCGCCCAATGGGCAGAACGGCCTGCGGTGTAAGGGCAATTAAACTGTCAGCAGACGACGAAGTAGTTGCAATGGATATTTGTGACGATAACAGCACACTTCTTACCGTAACCGAAACGGGCTACGGCAGAAAGTCCCCTATTTCCGATTACAGAGTTCAGAGCCGTGGCGGTAAGGGTACTACAAACTACAGAACCGAAAAATACGGCGACGTTGCAAACGTGCTTTGCGTAGATGATGATGAAGACGTAATTATGATTTCTTCTGACGGTATTATTATAAGAATACCCGTTTGCGAAATCAGTACCTTTGCCCGTCCTTCTAAGGGTGTTAGGGTAATGCGAGTTGAGGGAGACTCAAAGGTATTATCTGTGGCAACGGCATCACATGATGAGGATGAGGTTAATGCTGCACCAGAGGCACCTGAAGCCGATGCGGCAGACGTAGGAGATACAGCGGTAGAAAACGATACAGAAAACGAGGAATAATTAATGTTTTTCCCTACCGAATATTATAATGAAGAACTGATAAAAAGGCAGAAAATAAGAGAAGAAAAGCGAAAAATACGAAAAAGCTCAAATTTACTGGGCGTTGCATTTTTCATAATGACGGCATTTATGGTGCTGTGGAGTATTCCCCTTGGTATTTTAACGGCGGTGGGTGTTATACATCCAAACCGCCTGAACGATATACTGAACGACAGTACCATAATGCAGGTTGTACAGGTTTTGCTCTCCTCTTTTGCATTTATACTTTCGTATATAATATACGTAAAGCTTGAAAAGGAGAATATAAGCAAAATTTCTTCCTTTAAAAAAGCCGACCGCCCCGACCTTGTTGTTCCCTACGTGCTTGTAGGACTTGGTGTTTGCGGACTGTCAAACTTCTTAACGAGTATGGCGGGTGCTGTTTTTCAGTCCTTGGGCTTTGAGTATGAGCTTGATTTAATGGAAAACCCCACCAACCTGTTTGGTGTAATACTTGTGTTTATATCAACAGCCATCACCCCTGCGCTTGTGGAGGAATTCGCAATACGCGGCGCGGTTATGGGTAATTTAAGAAAGTACGGCGACGGTTTTGCAATAATAACCTCTGCCTTCATCTTCGGTATAATGCACGGCAACTTCGTGCAAATTCCCTTTGCCTTTATAATGGGACTGTTTTTTGGTTTTGCCGTTATAAAAACAGGCACTATATGGACGGCAATAATAATCCACTTCATAAACAACTTTATCAGTGTGGTGCTTGATTATGCTACAAAGGGATTAACGGCAACCACAAACGGCGTTATAAATATGCTGTATCTGGTGATACTTCTCTTTGTTGGCTTCGTGGGAATGGTTATGCTTAGCAGAAAACAGGAAACCGACTTTTCCCTCGAAAACAACGGAATGCTCACCGTTCCACAGAAGCTTGGCGTGTTCTTTTCTTCCCCCCTTATAATCATAGCAACGGTAGTAGTTGTACTTGAAGCGCTGTTCCTTTATGCGTAATGTTTCACGTGAAACAATAAATAAAAAGAGCCTATATGTTTCACGTGAAACGTATAGGCTTTTTTTAAACAGCGGGAGGACAACAAGTCCTCCCCTACAAACTATCAGTAAAGACTGTATTGTACATCAGTAGGGGCGGAATTGTTTTCCGCCCGTCTCTAATCCCTAATCAAAGAGGTATCTTATGAACAAAAAATATATGCAAATTGCTATCGACGAGGCTCAAAAGGCCTATAAAAAAGGCGAGGTGCCTGTGGGCGCCGTTATAGTAAAGAACGGCGAAATAATCGCACAGGCGCATAATACAAGAGAAACAGAACGTTCTGCCCTCGGTCACGCTGAAATTAACGCTGTAAAAACAGCTTGTGAAAAGCTTGATAGTTGGCGTCTTGACGGGTGTGAAATTTACGTTACAATGGAGCCTTGTCCTATGTGCGCAGGGGCTATTATCAACGCACGTATTTCTACCGTTGTTTTTGGCTCATACGATTTAAAAATGGGTAGCTTTGACTCTGTAGTCAACCTTGCTACCCTTGATTTTGGTTTTAAACCCGAAATATACGGCGGTATTTGTGAGCAAGAGTGTACCGCCCTCGTTAAAAACTTTTTTGAGGAACTGAGAAATGAAGACTGAATTTCAGTACGGTATATGCGATTTTGCGCTTGTGTCGGATAATCTTATAAATTGTAGAAATATTGAAAAACTGCCTGAAAACGCTAAAAGTATAATAACCTTTGCCTTTCCTTATAAAATAAAGGCGGAAAAGCCACTAAATATAAGCCGTTACGCCGCTGTTGCTGATTATCATAATATAGTACCTAAATACCTTCAAAACATAGCAAATGAGCTTAAACAAAAATACCCCAATAATGAATTCGTTGTTTTTTGCGATAATTCGCCTATTCCTGAGGTACAGGCGGGTGTACTTGGCGGTCTTGGTGTAAGGGGTAAAAACGGACTGCTCATAAACGATAAATACGGTAGCTTCGTATTTTTGGGTGAAATTGTTACCGACCTTTATATAAAGAGTGAAAATACATATAATGAGTGTATAAACTGCGGTGCCTGTCTTAAAGCCTGTCCCGTTAAGCTTAATAAGGAAAACTGCCTTTCCGCCGTTACTCAGAAGAAAAAAGAGCTTAGTGAAACAGAAAAAGAACTGATTAAAAAATACGGCAGTGTTTGGGGCTGTGATATCTGCTCAGAGGTCTGCCCGATGAATAAGGGTAAAGAATTTACCAATGTAAAAGAGTTTATAGAAAGCTATAGAAATGAATATACTCTAAATGAAAGTATAGAAAACCGCGCGTATGCATGGCGTGGCGAGGGTGTAATTAAAAGAAACTACAATATATTGTGTGGTAAAAAATAGTGTATACAATATATAAGCCTTCACCCTACTCCCTACTCCCTAATCCCTATTCCCTAACCAAACGTATCCCCCGTACAAAACAACCGAACATACCGAAACGGCGGCGAGGAAAACAAAATCATTCCTTATAAAATCAAATAACGAGCAAAATAACATAACAATTCCACAGGCGGAGAGTATAGGTAATAATATGGTTGAAAACAGCTTTGGTTTTATGTGTGTTATGGATAAAAGCTTTCCTATGTTTAAAGAGCTTGTAAAAAGGTTGCTTAAAAACATAATAACGATAAAACCTGTTATGCTGTATTTCGGTACTATAAATAGAATTAGAAGTATTCTTACAGCAGAGTCAATAATAGAGGTGCGAAAGGTAAAGACCTGCCTGTCAAGACCTTTTAATATGCCGTCGCTGATGCTGTCAAGGTACATAAGGGGTACAAGAGGCGCTAAAATATGAATTAGAAAACCCGAATCGACGTCGTTGTAAACAACGGCGCCGATTTTTTCACCGCAGAAAAAGAATATGGCTGAAAATATAACCCCCATAAGCCAGGTGATTTTAAGAGTTTTAGAAACACTGCTTTTAATGAGCTGAGGACGGTTTTTAATAAGCGCTTCGCTCATTTCGGGTATCAGAAGCGATGAAAAGGCGTTGAGCAGTGAGGATGGAAAGAAAAGAACGGGCAGTGCCATACCCTTTAAAGAACCGAATATGGAAAGGGATGAAGCGTAATCCCCTCCTGCTTTTGTAAGGGTTTTGGGAACCAGTACGTTTTCAGCCGTTCTGAGAAGCGAAACGGCGTATCTTCCGCTTGTAATAGGAATGGCTATGCGTAAAAGCTGAGAATAGCTTTTGAAATTTATGTCGGTACCTGTGAGAATAACACGCTTCAGGTCGCTGTTATATAATATGTATATAAAGATACAGGAAACAATTTCCGCTAAAGTATCCCCCGCCATAACACCTGCAACGGCTCCCCCGATGCCGTAAACCGAAAACTTCTTTACAAATATAAGACAAAGGATAATACGTACCGCCTGTTCAAGTAATATGGACGAGGAATTAGCCCATACCTTTCTGCGCGCCGCAAAGTAGCCTTTGATTACCGAAGAAACAGCCATAAACGGCAGAGAAAAGGCGAAAATGCAAACCGAAAGAGAAGCCCTGCTGTCTCCCAAAAACCTTGAAGAAATAAAATCTGCCCCAAGTATTAATATTATAAATGTAAGAGAAGCAATAATAAGGGATACGATTACCGACTTTCGCATAACTCTGAGAAGTCCCGTTTTGCTGCCAACGGCAATCTCATCGGCGCAAAGCCTTGTAACAGCAACTAAAATACCCGAAGAAGCAAAGGTGGCAGCCAGAGTGTAAAGAGAGAAAACGATGTGATAAAGCCCGATACCCTCACCGCCGATACTTCCTGCTAACCAAACCTTGAAAATAATTCCTAAAAAACGAAGAATAGTTCCCGTAACGGTGAGAATCACCGCATTTTTTATGAATAAAGTCTTTTTCATATAAATTCCGCCTTTCAGAAAAATATATGAAAGGGAAATAACGTATATTCGTACAGGTAATATTGCACATCAGTAGGGGCGGATGCTATACGGGAGGACAACAAGTCCTCCCCTACAAACTATCAGTAAAGACTATATTGTACATTCGTAGGGGCGGAATTGTTTTCCGCCCGTTAGTTTAGCAGAGTCTATACGGGAGGACAACAAGTCCTCCCCTACATCGTAGTCGTAGAGACTATATTGAACGTTATAAAATACATATTGTTATTATCAAACATTCGATATATAATTAAAAAGGTGATTATATGGAAAATAAATATCCTAAACGTAAAATAATACGGCTACAGGAATTCGATTATAATTCGAACGGTTCGTATTTTGTAACAATTTGTACGAAGGACAAAAAAGCGCTGTTTACGCTTAATGACAATAACGATATTGCAACAAATCTTATAAAAGATGCTTTTGAAGAAATTATTAACAAATACAGTAATGCCGAATGTCCTGTACTTGTTGTAATGCCTAATCATCTACACGCTATTATTAACATTTGTGGTGATGAAGAACGGGCGGATAACAAATCCGCCCCTACAATTTCGGATATTATAAGAGCGTTTAAACGAAGGTCGACGGTGAAATACATAGAAAAGGTAAAGCAAGGTGTTTTACCGCATTTTGATAAACAAATATGGCAACGTTCGTTTTATGACCACGTTATACGTAATCAAAACGATTATTTTGAGATTTATAAATACATAACAGAAAATCCATTGAAATGGGAATTGGATAAATTATATATAGAATAATTGCACATCAGTAGGGGCGGAATTGTTTTCCGCCCGTCCCGCCTCATCTCCTACCTAAACAATATAGAAAAAAATTTTGAAATTTAGGAAAAATTTTGATTGACAATTGAAAAACCATGTGTTACAATCATTGTGTAAAAATGTCTACAAGGAGAGTTGTATGATGAAAAAATTATTAAGCATTTTACTTGCTCTGTGTATGCTTTTCTCTATGTTCGTTTTACCTGCAGCCGCGGTTGAAACAGTAGAAAACGGTACATACGAGCATTACTGGAGCATCGACTTCAGTGAAGACAAACTTTACACGGATTATGATAATCCTGTAAAGCCTGCAGGTCATGATTATGACTTCATAGCTAAAAATACCGGTACAAAGGTTAGCTATGCTAACTTTAATGGTATGGATTCACTTTATCTTTATTCCGCAGGAACAAAGGGAAATATGGACTCTATGATTGTTCCTCTGCAGGAAGATGGTACCCCTATTATTATCGAGCCGGGCAAACAGTACGGTATTAATATTGAATATTATATCGCTCGTTTCGCAGCTTGTTGGGAAAGAGCTTATCTTTCCGTTTACTCCATGGCTAACGATATCGCATTTCAGGGCGTTGACGTAAAGGATGCAGATGGTAACGACCTTAATCTTGACGGCGGTGGATTAAATAGCCACGGCTCTTTCTATGGTTCCAATGAGATAGCTTATTGGGACAGCGGTAGAGACGTTTCAGGTACGTATCTTGATTATTACAAGTTAACTACTGCAGACGGCGTTAACACGTTTACACTCGGTAGCGGTAATTACGGTGACGCTTCCGTAAACGCTAACGGTGTTAAACAGAATTTTTCCAAGGTTAGCACCATCACCACCAAGACTGTTGAAGAGCTTGCAGCTTTCGGCGTAACTAAAAACGCTGACGGTTCCTATACCTACAGTGGTAAGGTATTTACAGAATACTTTGGTTTTGCTCTGCCTACCGCTTATAACGGCGCAAACTGCTGGTATCAGGGTTACGATGAAAAGGCACCTAAAAACTTACAGGATGCTGAGGGTAACTGGTATCATAACGGTTATGCTGAATACTACATCACTAAAATTGAAGTTTACGAAAAAGGCGTTGGCACTGTTGAGTATAACGAGGGCAACGGCAACGTTGTTACCAAGAAGGGTACCGCAGGCGAGGTAGAACAGCTTTACGTTCCTACTGCTGTTCCTGCAGGTAAGTACTTTACAGGTTGGTATACCGATGCTGCTTGTACAACTGCTTACAGCGATACAAAGGTTACATTTGCTGAGGGCGCACCCCTTAAGCTTTATGCAGGTTATAAGGATTATCTTGCTTCCGTAACTAACGACTATAGCACAAAGACTCTCGCTCAGACTGCTATATCTAATAACAATCCCCTTGAGGTGCCATTTGTTTACGGCGGCACCTATTACGCACAAACAAATGGTGGCGGTTGGGCTGATGTAGTTGCAACTGATAGTGGCATTAAGAGCTATCCTAAGGCTGTTGACGGTAAACCTGCAGGCACAATAACAGTAAGCAACACAACCCTTAACGGCAAATCACTTTCCCCCTTTGTACTAAAAAAGCTTAATGGTGCGGGCGAAACCGTAAATACTGCTAACACCAAAGCATTTGGCGATGGAACTTACGCAACGTCCGGTTGGGGAGAGAATTCTTTTTTAACTGTTTACCGTGAGGACGGTACTCCGTTTGTTGTAAAACCAAATACATCATATAACATTACTATCACCTATAAGGTAGAACACTTCTCTGACGAATGGCAAAATGTCGGAGTAACAACCGGTTCTTTCACAGCCGTAGGTATTGGTTATAGCAAGAGTAATGCTGCTACATGGGCTACCACTACAAATAACAAAAGCCTTGTTGTTAAAGGCACTGAGATTGACTATGACAAAGCAACTGACGGATTTGTAACAGAAACCTATACCGTAGCAAGTAGTGCGGCAGACTTTGTTCCTGTTATAGGTGTTACCATGCGTGGTATGGGTGTTATTGGTAAAAAGACCGAACAAGTTGATGGTAACGGCTTCCCCATTTATCAGGTTATAGATGCTCCTGCAATCACCATTAAGGATATCAAGGTTGAAGAGGTTGCTACCATAAAATTCATTTACGCAAGCGGTTCAACAACCGAGGTTGACGCTGTTAAGGGTGAAAAGATTGCATATCCTAAGCTTGTAACAGCAACCAAAGAAAATATGTACGATGCAGTTTGGTCACTTTCTGCTGACGAATACGTTGCAGTTCCCGAAATTTCCGACGGTACAGCTCTCAATATTTATGAACTGCAGAGAACTGATTATATGAGCTTCGAGTCATATAACCAGAGTTCACTATATGTTAACAACAAGTGGCTCACCAATGCAATGCTTTCTAATGAAATTGCCTATGAAGGCAGCACTTCAATGAAGTATGAAAACACTAACCTTAGCGTAATTGGTTCCGAACCTGCTGATTGGGCAACCAACTGGAAAGCATATTATTCCTATAATGAGGCTACCGATACCTTTACACAGCTTACAGGCGATACAGCTCCTGATTTTGTAGCAAATAAATACTATAAACAGCGTTTATCAGGTGAGTTAGAACAGGGTATGTTTATGGTTAAGGGTCTTGGTGATTACGCTAAATATTCCTACAACTATAAAATTACCTTTAAGTACTGCGTGCCTGAAGATAACACTTATGATATACGGATTGATGCTTATCAGATTAACACCTATAATATCTGGGGTATTACCAATCCACAGGTTAGTGCTACCTATATTATTCCTAAGACCGCAACAGGCGGTTGGGTAACAGGTACTATTGTTGTTAGCGCTACTGACGCTGTTGCGGGAAATAGCATGGGTCAGGCTATTGCATTCAGAGTAAGAACAACTACTGATACCCGTGCAAATGCAAGAAACTGCGTTGTTTACTTCGACGATATTAAAACCGAGGCGCTTACAGACAATACTCTCTCCGTAACATATAAGGACAGCGACGGAAAGGTTCTTAAGACAGTTACCGACGGCCTTACCGCAGACGGTGCTTATGCAATAGATTATATTCCTTCTGCTCCTGCAGGTAAGTATTTCAAGGGCTGGTCCCGTAACGAAACAGGCACCAATATGGTAAGCGGCGCTACAATTACACTTCCTACCGCTAATCAGTACGGCAAGGTTTCCCTTTATGCAGTATGGGGTGACTATGCTGATACTACCGAAGGCAAGACCTATACTTTAGGCGCAGGCACTAAGTTTGGTATTGCTCACTATAACGGCACAACCTATAGAACCGATATTAATGAGGGTATGGGTTGGTCCGGCTTAGCAGGTAGCTCTAACGGCGCTATTATGATTGGTAAGGGTGCAGGTGGTTCTGTACCAAAATGGAATCCAGCTAACACAGGTGGTACTAGCCAGACCGATTCTGCATCTGACCTGATTGCTGATGCTACTAACCTTGCAGTAGGTGAAACCAAGTTAGTTGGTTGGGGTGTTGGCGGAAGCTACACCGTAAGAGATGAAAATGGTAACGTTCTTATTGCTAAGCCTAACACCAAGTATATTGCAGTAATAAACTACGAAGTTGGCGGTTACGGTTCAATGACTCTGCATCTTGGTGCAGGTAAAAAAGCTGCTTATCTTGATAAGCAGGGTTTTGATGTAAATGTATGGAATCAGTGTAGCATGGTTTCTGCAGAAGAACTTCAGATTTGGAAGGGAAGCTTGGAAGCAACAGCGGCTGCATATCCCAAGAATCAGAACTTAACACAGGTATTCTCTGTAACTACACCTGAAGCTTTTGATAAGAATGATGTACCCGTATTCACACTCTACGCGTGCGCAACCGGTGCTGCTGCAAGACGTATTGAAAAGGATGCTAACGGTGTTGAATCTTATGTGGTAACAAATGCAAGTACAGGCGCACAGACCACATACTATCCTTACGAATACGTAGATCATCCTCATATCTACGTTTCCAGCATTACTCTTATTGAAGTTGAATCCGGTGAGGGTGCGGCTACCTATACTACCTATGACAGTACAAATGGTTATGATACCACAGTTTCTGTTGGTAAGACCGGCACTAGCGCATACAAGGCAACAAACAATCCTGATAACAACTGGTATTACGAGAAAGAGGCAATCTATCCTATTTCTCCTAATGAAGTGATTTACGGTAGTGGCTTATCAAACTACTGGAATGCTGACTATATGATGGCTCCTGAGCATGCTGTTGCCAGTGAAAACTGCTACTTCGGTTCTGAAATGACCAATAAGTTTATTGAGAAAGATGGTAAGCTTGTTCCTGTTATCTACTTCAACACTTTAGGTTACGAAGAATATTATGATTCTAAGGGCTTAGACAGAGAAGTTGACAAGGATATCAACTCTAAGGATTATCAGACCACTGAAGCAGGTAAGCTTGCTCAGTTGAAAGACCACTACAACAAGCCAACACAGATTTTCCGTATGGGTAAAGCTGTTGACGGTCATACTTATAAGGTAAGCTTCTCCATCAAGGCTGATAAGATTGAAGCTGATATGAGCGTTCATTTTGCATCAGGTATTCAAAACAACATCTGGGGCGTTACTTCTTGGCTTGGCAGCTTCTACGATATCAAGGCTGAAAAAATCGTTGCAGGTGAAACATGGTACGACTTCACCTACTATATCACCTACGATGCAGCCGCAAATAAAACTACTGCTGTTGCAGGCTTTGATGACAGTAAGGAAGCAATAAGAGAGTATTTCTACATTTACTTCAATCAGACCATTACCAGTCACGACACAACAGGCTGTGACAACCAAATTTATTTTGCTGACTTCGAGTACGTAGACCTCGGTGCAGCAGTAGGTAAGGGAGGAGCATCAGTTCTTAAAGAGGCTGATAACGGCAGACAGGCAATGCGTTTCTACTTCTCTTACGAAACTGATGATGGTTCTACCATTAAGCTCGGTGACGAAGAGTTCGAAGTAGTAGAGCGTGGCTTTGTATACACCAACGGCGCAATTGGTAAATATACCAATGCTTCTGGTCAATACACAGGTCTCTTCCGTCCTACTAACAACAATGGCACAGTTAAGTACTCTGCAAAAACTGAGAACTTCAACGAATGTTGGAGTAACGAGAACGGCGTAATGACCTTCTCCACCTACGTTAAGGGCTTCACAGAGTCACTTATGGATAGTAAGCTTATTGTTAAGGGTTACGTAACCTTTAAGGATGCTAACGGCAAACTCTACACAGTATACTCTGAGAACACTAACAGAAGTGTAAACGGCATTATTGATGCAGGTAGCTTCCACTAATTGAATAAAAAAACGGCTTCGAAAGAAGCCGTTTTTTGTTGCGGTAAACGTTAGTCTTGCAGTATCTATGCGGGAGGACAACAAGTCCTCCCCTACACCGTAGCCGTAGAGGCTGTATTAAACGTTCGTAGGGGCGGATTTGTATCCGCCCGTTAGTTTAGCAGTATCTATGCGGGAGGACAACAAGTCCTCCCCTACACTGTAGCCGTAGAGACTGTACTCACTCCCTCTCCAACATAGACAATTATTGTTAAATTGCTTGACAAAATGTTCGAAAAACGATAAAATTTAACTACAATAATACAAGGGAGAGTGTTCTATTTGAAAAAACTATTATGTTTCTTGCTTTGTTTTGTAATGCTTATGGGTTCTACCGTTAGCATTATTGCTCAGGGTGGTAAGGATGACACTGAGATTGACATTGGAGACATTCTGGGCGTCAGCACCGTTACCTTCAACAAGGGCGCTGAAAGCTGGTGTGAGGTTTACGACAAGGGCAGTGACATTTCCTACCCTTCTGTTACTGCGTCAAGAATTACCGATAACTACTGGTCTATGTCTGACAGCAGTCTTGTTGCCGTACCAAAAACGGCTGTTAACACTCACTATTCGGTTTACTACTACGAAAACCCCGTTATCAGCTTTGAAAACTACTATAACGACTATTATGCAGGTAAATCTATGGTTGTTCAGCCAAGTTCCGATTTTGCTTATAGTGGAAATAAATCTGCAAAAATTTCTAACACACATTTTGCTATTCCTACTAAACAGCCTGATAATTGGTCAGACAAATATAATGACTATTATCATCTTGTTGATGGTATTTTTGTTAAAAACAACTTTGATAGTGCGCCTGATTACACTTCACAACAGTTCTATCAAATCAGAAACGGACAGCGTGAACATTCTATCGTTCTTGGTAAAACGGAAACATCTACTACATACAAACTAACCTTTAAATATTATATTGAAAAAGCTTTAACTACACCAATAACGCTGATTGCTTACACAGGTCACAGCAATCTTTGGGGTGATGGCGACAGCGAAAACGGTAAGAGAGTTGTGTATGATGAAAGCAAAATCACCTTTGACAGCTCTATACAGACGGGTGTATGGCACACGGGTGTAATGTATTTTACCACTTCTCCCTATACTATTAACGATTACAAGAATTTGTATATATTTGTAAATGTCGATAACGCAAACACCTACGATTATTTCTATATTGACGACGTTTCCTACAGTGTGGTTGAGCTGGATGCTCCCACTATCACCTATCACTACAACAACGGTATTGACAGCGACCTCGTTATTACCGAGGGCGTAACTGCGGGTATGGAACTGGCTTTCGACTCTATTCCCACTGCGCCTGAGGGTAAATATTTTGCAGGTTGGTACAGTGATGCTGAGTTAACCAAGCCTATAACCAGCATAAAGGTACCAACCGTTCCCGTTAACGATTCCATGGAAGCTCACGCTTACGCTAAATGGGGAGATTACGCTGAGTCCTACGATAAGAATTATGAGGGCTACGTTAATACTACTACTCACGGTTACGGATATATGCTGGACGACGAGTACCGCAACTCTGTAACCGAGGGCGGTTGGGCTACCGTTAAGTACACCGACGAGGGCATCTTATTCACCAAAAACGCCTACAGCGGTCAGGCGGTACATTTTAATCCCGACAAAACCGACGGCACCGAGCAGTACGTGGGTAAGGGTTATATTACCGATTCTGCCTTTAAAGAGGATTCTCATGAAATCGGTCAGGTGGTAAATCTGGGTTGGGGTGTAAACAGTTCTTTAACCCTTAAAGATAAAAATGGCAATATGCTTATTGCAAAGCCTAACACCACCTATACGGCAGTTATTACCTACAAGGTTACGAAGGAGGGTAGCTCCAGCTTCCTTCTTTCTGCAGGCAGACCTTACGATTACGTAGACAGGGGCGCCGACGATATTCACATCCAAAGCTATGCTAATTACTGGTCCTCTGCCGTTACCAACGGCGAAAAGAAGGTAACGGGCGAGTATCTCACTGCAATGACCACCCTTATTACCGAGGATTTTACAGACAGTGTTCCCGTACTTTCTATTTACGGCACCATTGAAGGTTACAGAGCAGAGCGCGTTGCCTGTGACGACAACGGAGTAACTCACTATACCTATACTAAGGACGGACAGGAATATACTGTTTATCCCTATAAGCCTTTAAGTGTTCCTGAATTTGTCATTAAGGAAATCACTCTTATTGAGGTTGAAGAGGGAAAGAGCGCTGTAGTTTATAATTACTATAGTGACGGCGAAGGATTTACTGCAGAGCTTCAAAAGGAAAATATAGGCTCTGCGCTGACACCTCCTGAAACCGACAGCGTTGACAATTACTGGTACACCGACGTTGCCGCCTACGATCGCTATGAAGCAAAGGTTTATCCAAGCGATATTACAATGCTTTACAACGCAAACTATTTAATCAGCCACGTCAACGAAAACCCCGGCGGTTATGCGGCTTATGTTTATAGCGGCGCTAAGGGACTTCTTTCTGCAGAGGTTGAGAAGAACGGCGAAATGGTAAACGCTCTTCGCTATAATCCTTACGGTTATGACGAATACGTAAATCTTTACGGCAAGGACTACGCCGACAAGGACGATATCGTTTCCACCGAAGCCGAAAAGGTAGAGAGAATGAACTCCGCCGTTAGCAAGGGCACCAATATGTTCCGTTTAGGCTCTGTTGAGGACGGTCACACCTACAAGGTGAGCTTCTTCTACAAGGCTGTGGATATGAACACCGACCTTACTTTGCGATTCAAGACTGCTCACAAGAATAATATTTATATGTACGGCTCTGAAATTACCCAGTATACCATTGCAAAGGGCGAGGGCGACTGGAAGAAGGCAGAGTTCTATATCACTGCCGACCTTGGCGGTATGGTTGATGATATAGCAGGCGGAGACGATATTGTTCTTTCTGACGGCTATAAGGAGCTTTACGTTAGCTTTATTCAAAATATAACAAAATCCAACCTTAGCGGCGAGGATAACGATATTTACTTTACCGACTTTACTCTTACCGATTTAGGAACGGTTATCGGTACAGACGGCGCTTCTATTCTTACTGAAGAAGCCGCAACTACCTCTAAAAATCAGGCACTGAGATATTATTTCAACTATGAAACGGTTGACGGCTCGACTATTATTCTTGACGGCAAAACCTTTAATATTATCGAGCGCGGTTTTATCTACAAAAACGGCGCAATTGATAAGTACACGAATAATTCTATTTATCTGGGCGGTATGACTCTCGGCTCACAGGGTACGGTTTCTGAAAAGAAGACCGATAATTTCAACTACTGTTGGGAATATGAATATTCTCTTATGACCTTCTCGACCTACGTAAACGGCTTTGACAGCAGTATGGCTGACTACGATTTGATTGTAAGAGGTTATATTACCTTTGCCGACGAGCAGGGCATAGAGCATACTATTTACTCAGATACTATAAACCGCAGTATCAGCTATGTTGATAATGGCGGCGGTTCTACAATCGACCCCAACAGAAGATATCTTGTTTGGTCTGCGGGTATTGAACAGAGTGATAACGTAAAATATCTTAACGATTTACATCAGGATACAAACGCTTCCAGTGGAGAAGGCGCCTATGCTACTTATAATATAGTAAAGGGTGGAGATAACTGGATAATCGAAGACGGCGCTATGATTTTACGTATCAAAGAGTCTGAGGATTTCTCAGAAAGTAATCTGCACTATGATATGGCAAAGTGCGTAAACAGTAAAAATCAGATGTCGTTTAAGTACGGATATCTTGAGATGGATGCGCAGGTTCCCTTTGCTTACGGTTCATGGCCGGCCTTCTGGCTGAGACCTCAGTATGAGTTTGACAGCAGTAAATATCCCGCTGACGTTAAAAGTAAGCTTGAGGTTGATATCTTCGAGGTATTCGGTTTGTCAAGAAAGACAATAGCAGGTTATGAATACGGTAATCCTACTACTGCCGTTGTTCCACAGCTTCACAAGTGGTATTCGCTTGATGAGGGTGGTAGCACAAGCGTACAGTTGGCTTACGGAACTGTTGATGATGCCAAAAAGCTGTTTATGAAAGGCAGTCAAGGTCAGAGCTACACTAGTTTCGGCACTAATCTTGATAGTGCTCGTAGCAGACACCGCTACGGCTTTGAATGGACACCTGAATATATGGCGTTCTACATTGACGCGCAGGTTGTAGACGGCGTTCCTGTAAGTGAACCTTATTATAAAATAAGAATTGACGGTTCGGCAGACTTCTATAATGATAATCCTAACTCAAAGGGTATGGAATGTTTCCATCAGGAAGCTTACGTTTGCTTCTCACACGGTGTAATGGTTTCTTATGCAGGTGTTAGCGGACAGGCAAAAAATCATTCCGATACCAACAATATTTTCAAAGAAAACGGAATGGAAACTATCGACTATAAGATTTATTCTTGTAAGCTTTATCAGTACAAAGACGGCGTTGAAACTGTAGATTATCATTAAACAAAAAGCGTTGCACTTGAAGGTGCAACGCTTTTTTAGGGAATAGGGAGTAGGGAATAGGGAGTAGGGAATAGGGAGTAGGGGGAACTGTCCTCCCGCGTCCGTCTTATAATAAAATTTTATTATTAACAAATAATTTATTGATTAAATTGCAATAACATATTATAATTAAACTGTAAATATTTTTTGGTTGGTGAAAAAAATGAATTTCAACTGGAAGCTTTGCTTTAAGCTTTGTTTTTCCGTATTTTTGTTATATCTATGCATAAGCTACTGGGACAGCGTTTCGGTGGCTATTCTCGGCGCGTCTGCTCCCATTATTATCGGTTTCGTTATTGCTTATCTTGTTAATATTATAATGACCTTCTATCAGCGTCATTATTTTCCTAAATCAAAAAATAAGTTTGTGAAGAAAACACGGCTTCCCGTTTGTATGCTGGGCGCTTTTCTCACCGTTCTTGCCGTAATTGCTCTCGTTATCGGTCTTGTGGTGCCTGAGCTTGTTTCCTGTATTCAGGTTATTATTGAAAAACTGCCTACTGCAATCGGTAATTCTATTACAAGGCTCAGCGAGGTTGAGTTTATCTCAGACGAGCTTATCGCTTCTCTGCGCGAAATCAACTGGCAACAGAGGATTACTGACATACTGGGCTTTGCAACGACGGGTGTGGGCAGTGTGGTAAGTATGGTTATATCTTCCGTTACTGCCGTTTTCTCAGGTGTTGTTACAGGCTTTTTAAGTTTGATTTTTGCAATTTATTTCCTTATCGGCAAGGTAAGACTTATAGGTCAGGTCAAAAAGGTTTGTAAGCATTATTTAAAAGACGGTATATATAAAAAAATCAGCTACACGGTTAAGGTTATTAACGACAGCTTCCACCGTTACATAGTGGGACAGTGTATTGAAGCCGTTATCCTCGGTGTGCTTTGCACTGTGGGTATGCTTATTTTGAAGCTTCCCTACGCTACTATGATTGGCGCACTCATTGCCTTTACCGCGCTTATTCCAATAGTGGGCGCCTTTATCGGCGCGGCTGTGGGCGCCTTTATGATTTTAACCGAGGCTCCTATTAAAGCTCTTATATTTATAATATATATCGTAGTGCTTCAGCAGTTGGAGGGCAATCTTATTTATCCCAAGGTGGTAGGCTCGTCTATAGGTCTTCCTGCTATCTGGGTACTTGCGGCTGTTACGGTGGGCGGCGGCGTGTTCGGTATCCCCGGTATGCTTATTTTCGTACCCCTTACCGCCGCAATCTTCAAAATTATAAAAGACGACATAGGAAAGAAGGCTCATACAGATGTTCCCCAAGGTTGATTCGGCAATGCTTAACAGAATCGGTAATTTCCTTGACGCCACCTTTGAGGATTGGGGCAAGGAAAAGCTACAGAAGTACAACACTCTTATGGCTTATTACCGTTGCGCTATGATGGAAATTGAAACGAAATTCAACGTTCTTAATGAGGAATTTTCTCTCCAGTACGACAGAAACCCCATTAACAGCATAAAAACAAGACTGAAAAGCTATGAGAGTATAAAAGAAAAGCTTAAAAGACAAAACGTACCATTTTCCGCCGAAAGCATAAAAGAAAACCTTAACGACGTTGCAGGTGTAAGGGTTGTATGCGCTTTTGAAAGAGACGTTTATAATCTTGCAGAGGCTCTTTTGAAACAGGACGATATACAGCTTATACAGAAAAAGGACTATATAGCAAATCCTAAGGAAAATGGCTATCGCAGTTTGCATCTTATTGTGGCTGTGCCTATTTTCCTTGCAAAAGAAAAACATTATATGCGCGTGGAAATTCAGCTTCGCACTATAGCTATGGACTTCTGGGCAAGTCTTGAGCATCAGCTAAGATATAAAAAAGACAGCCCCTTTACCGAGGAAATGGCAAAGGAGCTGTATGAATGCGCAACACTCAGCGCCACCCTTGACAGTAAAATGGATAAGCTGAGAGAACAGGTGCAGAAGTAGGGAATAGGGATTAGGGAATAGGGAGTTATTCGCCCGTTAGTTTTGCAGTATCTATGCGGGAGGACAACAAGTCCTCCCCTACATCGTAGCCGTAGAGGCTGTATTAAACGTTCGTAGGGGCGGATTTGTTATTCGCCCGTTAGCCTTGCAGTAACTTTACGCACAAATACAGAAAATAAAGAAGGAAATTCCATCAGGAATTTCCTTCTTCTTTTACAAGATTATGAACGTCGTTGCTCTGGTCGGTAATCGTCAGCTTATCACCATCGATTACATACTTAATAATAAGCTCGTTATTACCGTTTTTAATGGTTATGGTCGTCTCGTCAATGGTATAGGTGCCCATATCAGTGCTTTGACGGAGTTTTATTTTAATTCTTCCGCTTTCTCTGAATTCATAGTAGGAATTTTCAAAGGTTTCGGTTTTTCCGTCGTTTATAATGGAAACGAGCTTCCATTTACCGCTGATTGCCTTTACGTATTCGCTGATTTCTGAGTCTTCAACAGTTTTCTCGGGAAGACTTACGTTAAGCTCACCCTCGGTTGCTACGTGATAGTTACCTGCACCGCATCCGCAAAGAGAAAAAATAAACATTATACAAAAAAATAAAGCTAAAAATTTCTTCAAGAAAATCACACCTCATACTATTATATGACCATAATAACATAAATTTCTACACATTTCAATTATTGATTGTTTTTTTTGTGAAAAAATGTTATAATGATTAAAATACATTATTAGGGTGAATTGCTTTGGGAAAGGTTATTGCTGTTGTTAATCAAAAGGGCGGTGTGGGTAAAACCACGACTGCCGTTAATCTTGTGTCGGCTCTGGGTATCGCGGGTAAAAAGGTTTTACTTATTGACTGTGACCCTCAGGGCAACTCAACAAGCGGTTACGGTATAAATAAAAGAGGAATTGAGAAATCGGCGTACGGTTTGCTTATCGGTTCCTACTCGGCAGGGCAGGCGGTTATAAAAACTCAGTTTAAAAACGTGGATATCATACCTGCGGATATGAATCTTGCGGCGGCTGAGGTGGAAATGGTGGAAATTGAAAACCGCCATAATCAGCTTAAAATGACCTTGGCGGCGGTAAGAGATGAGTATGATTTTATATTTATCGACTGTCCTCCCTCCTTTGGACTTGTGCCTGTAAACGCGCTTGTGGCGGCGGATACCGTGCTTGTTCCAATGCAGTGTGAGTACTACGCTATGGAGGGACTTTCTCAGCTTATGGCGTCTATCCGTCAGGTAAAAAGACTGTATAATCCCACCTTAGAGCTTGAGGGTGTTGTACTGACAATGTACGACGGCAGACTCAACCTTACAGGACAGGTAGTAGCCGAAATCAAAAAATTTCTCGGCAACAAGCTATATGCGACAGCCATTCCCCGCGCAGTAAGACTTTCCGAAGCGCCAAGCTACGGTATGCCGATTCAGTATTATGACAAGCGAAGCAAGGGCGCATTGGCGTATGATAACCTAGCCAAAGAATTTATTAAGAGAAACAAATAGGTTCGGTAAAATTATCCACAGCTCTTATTCAGGGAGTAGGGAATAATTTTTTCTCACGTAAAATCACTTAAAACGAAAGGACGAATAAAATGGCAGTAAAAAAAGGTGGTCTTGGCAGAGGCTTTACCTCTGTGCTTGATGAAAACGCTATTGATAACGGCGGACTTATTGAAATAGAGCTTAATGAAATTGAGCCAAACGGTCAGCAGCCGCGTAAGGATTTTGACCAGACGGCGCTGAGTGAACTTGCAGACAGTATTGAAAAGCACGGACTTTTACAGCCTATCGTTGTCCGTCCTATGCTTAGCGGAAGATATGAAATAATCGCAGGTGAACGCAGATGGCGGGCAAGTCGTATGGCAGGGCTCAGCCGAGTTCCCGTTATTGTAAAGGCTATGGACGAGCAGTCTGCGGCTGAGGCGGCGTTAATAGAAAATCTACAGCGTGAGGACCTGAATCCTTACGAAGAAGCCTTAGGCTACTCTGCTCTTATTGAAAAATTTTCAATAACACAGGAAGAAGCGGCAGAAAGGGTAGGCAAATCCCGTGTGGCTGTTACCAATGCTTTGCGACTGTTAAAGCTTCCCGCAGATATACTTGCCGCGCTTCGCGAGGGCAAAATCACGGCAGGTCACGCAAGAGCTTTGCTTTCAAGCGAGGGCGAAAAACAGCAGAAAATGTTCGAGGCGGCTCTTGACGGCGCTTCGGTTCGTACTCTTGAGGCTATGAGCAAGAAAAAAGAAGCTGTAAAAAAATCTGAAAACAAGGTTAATAAATATCATAAAGAGGTCGAACTGGCTTTAAGAGAGGCGCTGGGCAGACCCGTTACCGTAAAGAGCAAATCGGGGACTAAGGGAACTCTCACCATTGAGTTCTACACTAAGGAAGAGCTTACCGATTTTGCAAAGAAACTTGCTAAGGAGAAGTAATATGGAATATAAAATGACACTTACCGACGAGCAAAAAGCTATACTTGAGGGCAGTAAGGGTGAAACCATGGCTAAGGTTATGGAATCTGTTATCCGTTACGGTGAGCTTTTCGGCGCAGAAAAACTTGTGCCTGTAACAAGCAGATATAATCATCTCGTTACCTCTTTCGGTCTTAAAATGATGACACCTGTTTTCGACCTTATGCAACAGCTTATTGATGCAGGGGTTATGTCTTCACAGCAATTTTCCGTTGACCCAAGACCTCTTGACAAAAACGTTCCTGCAAACCTTTTGCAGAAATTTATTTTTAATAATTTTATGTACTCAAAACAGGCTGATTACGAAAAACAGCTTGAAAAACTTGGACTTATGAGCGAGGACGCCTTTACCTGTACCTGTTATATGGAGGAGATGGGCAACAAGCCTCAGCGCAACGACGTTCTTTCATGGGCAGAGTCAAGCGCCGTTGTTTACGCAAACTCCGTGCTTGGCGCCCGTTGTAACAGAAATTCGGGTATCATTGATATTATGGGCTCTATCGCAGGGTACGTGCCTTATTTTGCGCTGCTTACCGACGAGGGCAGAAGGGCAGACTGGGTTATTGAAATCAAAACCACCAAGAAGCCTGAGGCACAGCTTCTCGGCTCTGCAATCGGTATGAAGGTTATGGAGGATGTACCTTATATTAAAGGTCTTGATAAATGGCTTGGCAACAGTCTTACCGACGAGGTGTGCAGTTATCTTAAGGACTTCGGCGCCGCTACGGCTTCAAACGGTGCTGTCGGTCTTTATCATATAGACGGTCTTACCCCTGAGGCTGCCGAGCAGGGCGAGACACTTATTAAGGAAAATCATAAGGTTTACGTTATTGACGATGCTGAGCTTGAAAGGGTGTACAAAGAGTATCCGATTATCTGGAAAAATATTGATGCACAGCCAAAGCTTTGCTTTATGGGTTGCCCTCATATGAGCCTTGAACAGCTTAAAAGCTGGACCGACAAGGTTGAAGCTTCTCTGAAGGAAGCAGGTAATAAAAAGGTGCTTATTCCTACCGTATTTACCGCCGCGCCAAAGGTACTCGAAGCCTTTAACAAAACAGAGTATGCTGACAGACTGAGGGCTACGGGAGTTATAACCTCTTATATTTGTCCTCTTATGTATATGAATAATCCATTGTGCGCAAAAATGCCTGTTATTACTTCAAGTAACAAGCTTCGCACCTATACCACCGCGAGATATTATACCGACGAAGAAATTTTAACACAGATTACAAAGGGAGGCAAGCGCTGATGAAAACCTTTAAAGGAAGAGTTGTTGCAAAGGGAAACGTTAAGGCAGAGGCTCTTGTCAGCCACGGCGGACTTAACACACTTGCTTCTTTTCAGAAGGCGTTGCAGTTCGGCGATAAAAACGCCACCTGCGGCGACCAGAACAATCCCGATTTATTCGGTCATCAGATGGTAGGTAAGGCGCTTTGTCTGCCTCAGACCATCGGCTCTACCACAGGCGGTCTTGTTCTTTACTGCGCCTGTGCGATGAACCGTCAGCCTGCCTGTATGCTTTTTTCAAAGCCTATTGATTCCCTTGCAGGTGCAGGTGTAGTACTTGCTGACGTTTGGCTTGATAACGTTAAAATGCCTGTTATTGACAGTCTTGGAGAAGAGTTCCTTGAATACACAAAAACAGGAATGACCATTACTGTTAATGAGGACGGTACGGTTACGGTTGAGTAGTATGAATTTAGCAGATATTAAAACGGTTGAAAAGCTTTTAAAACCTTTAGGATTTTCCTTTAAAAAATCCTTAGGTCAGAATTTCCTTATAGATTCCTCTGTTTGTCCCGCTATGGCGGAAAGCTGTGCCGACGAGTATACGGGAGTTCTTGAAATCGGCCCAGGTATAGGTGTGCTTACTGTTGAGTGCGCAAGGGTTGCAAAAAAAGTGGTGGCTATTGAGCTTGACCGCAGACTACAGCCTGTGCTTGACACCACTCTTGCGCCCTTTGACAATGCCGAGGTGGTATTCGGTGATGCTTTAAAGCTTGACCTTAACGCCCTTATAAAAGAAAAATTTGCAGACTGCAACAGGGTTGTTGTCTGTGCTAATCTTCCCTATTACATTACTTCTCCTATCATTATGATGCTGCTTGAAAGTAAGCTGAATATTGACAGCATTACCGTTATGGTACAAAAGGAAGCAGCAGAGCGTCTGTGCGCCAAGGTTGGTACGAGAAATGCGGGTGCTGTTACCGTTGCCGTTGCTTATTATGCACAGCCTCAGATTCTTTTTGAGGTGGAGAGAACTTCTTTTATGCCTGAGCCAAACGTGGATTCTGCCGTTATTCAGTTAAAGGTTTTGTCTGAGCCTCGTCAAAAGGTAAAGGATGAAAAATTCTTCTTCTCCTTTGTTAAAGCCTGTTTTGCTCAGCGCAGAAAAACCCTTGTTAATACCGTCAGCAATACCCTTTGTGTTCCAAAGGACAAAATAACAAAGGCGCTGTCAGAAATGGGACTTGAAGCGACTGTGAGGTCTGAGGTACTGACCTTTGAGCAGTTAGCAGAGCTGAGCGATTTACTGTGCGATTAAGTCTTATCTCCCGAATTAAATATAAGACTCATTAGAAGTCCGAAAAACAGCGCGGCGGTTATTCCCCCTGCAGTTGCGGTGAGAGGCCCTGTAAGGATACCTACAAAGCCTTTTTCCTCAATCGCCTTTTTAACCCCTGTGGCTAAAAGATAACCAAAGCCTGTCAGCGGGGTAGTGGCTCCGCCACCTGCAAATTTAACAAGGGGTTTGTAAACGCCGATAGCGGTGAGCAATACACCCGCTACGACATAGCCTGTGAGAATTCGGGCAGGGGTAAGCTTCGTAAAGGAAATAAGAAGCTGACCGATAACACAGAACAATCCGCCCACCAAAAATGCAATTAAAATTTTTTCTAACATAAAAATCACCGTCATTAGTTTTTGACGGTGATTTTGATTTATTCGCTTTTTTTGATTTTATCGTTGTATTCCTTGAATTTTTGTTCGTTTTTATTGTCCCCAAAGTTGTAATATTTTTTATTTTTAATATTGTCGGGGAGATACTGCTGTTCAACCCAGTGATTTTTAAAATTATGGGGATAGAGATAATGCTGACCTTTAACGGCGGCATCCTCGCCGTCGAAGTGTTTGTTTTGCAGTGTTCGTGGAATGTCACCGCCGATACCATGCTCTACGTCGTACATAGCGGCGTCAATAGCCATTTCGCCCGAATTGGATTTTGGTGAAGTAGCAACCAGTATTACTGCATCAGCAAGGGGGATTCTGGCTTCAGGTAGTCCTACGTACATAGCGGCGTCAATAGCCGCCTTTACTATGGGAATAATCTGAGGATAGGCAAGACCTACGTCCTCACAGGCGCAAACCATAAGACGACGACAGGCGCTGGGCAAATCACCCGCCGCAAGAATACGGGCAAGGTAATAAACGGCGGCGTCGGGGTCGCTTCCCCGCATAGATTTCTGATAGGCTGAAAGCAGGTCGTAATGCTCGTCGCCCTCGCGGTCGTATCTTACCGAGTTGTTCTCTAAAATCTGCTCGGCAATTTCCTGTGTAATAATACTGCTGTCGTCATAGCGAACGCTGAGCAGACAAAGCTCAAGCATATTAATAGCCCGTCTTACGTCGCCTCCTGCGCTAAGGGCAATTTTTTCCCTTACACCCTCGCCGAACTCATAATTTTTGTTTTCGTCTTTGCTGACAAGAGAAAGTCCACGCTGTAGAAGTGAGCCGATATCGTCCTTGTCAAGAGTCTTGAACTCAAAAACAGTGGAACGGGAAAGAATTGCGTTGTAAACGTAGAAAAACGGATTCTCAGTTGTAGAGGCAATAAGGGTAATATCCCCGTTTTCGATGTAGGACAGAAGAATTTGCTGTTGCTTTTTGTTAAAATACTGAATCTCGTCAAGGTACAGAAGCACACCGCCTGAACATTCAATAGAATCAAGAGAGGAAATAACGTCCTTTATATCCTGTGTAGAGCAAACGGTAGCGTTAAGATGATAAAGCTTTTTACCTGCCTTATCGGCAATGATGTTTGCAACTGTGGTTTTACCCACACCCGATGGGCCGTAAAAAATAAGGTTGGGGATTTCCCCGGATTCGATAATACGGCGAAGCACCTTACCGCTGTCAAGCAAATGATGCTGACCGGCAACCTCGTCAATATTTGTAGGACGCAGTCTGTCTGCAAGAGGCGAAGCCATATTATTCCTCCTTTTGATTGTGCTTTAAACAGTATAGCACAAAAGTTGAGGCTTGGCAAGACGGGAATTAGGGATTAGGGACGGGCGGAAAACAATTCCGCCCCTACGAATGTACAATATAGTCTTTACGGCTACGGTGTATTTCCTAATCCCTATTTTTTCTATCTAAACAGTTCTCCCGTTTTTTATATTTTATAAAAAATATAAAATATAAGAAAATAAATGTTTAAATTTTTAAAAAACTGTGGTACAATGTATTTGTATAATTATATTAAAATATATAAGGGAGGGAATCTTATGAAAAAGCTGCTGTGTCTTGTTTTGTGCGCAGTTTTATCGCTGTTTTTTGTTGGCTGTACGTCATTTGAAAGCGGCACTGATTCCCTTTTAGCCGCGCCCAAGCTTACGGGTGAAATGCAGCCTGTTCAACAGGCGCTGGAGGCTAAAATCGGTGGAAAGTATCAGCTTAAATTCCCCTCTTCAGGAGAAACAAAATCTGCCATAACCCTGATAGATATCACAGGTGACGGCTTAAGCGAGGCGGTTGCCTTTTACAGTACAAGCAGTGATAACGCAGTGATTATGAATATTGCCGTTATTCAGTGTGTTGACGGCTTTTGGCAGGTAACTTCGCAGGAATCCATTAATGCCGTAGGTGTTGAGAGCGTTCATTTTGTTGATTTGGACTCAGACAAAAGCAATGAAATTGTGGTTGGCTGGAGTGTATACGGCACTGCAAGTAAAACCGTTTCGGTTTATGAGTATTCTGCGGATACTCTTATAAAGCTTGTGGAGGAAGCCTATACAGCCTTTACCATTTGCGACCTTGACGGTAATTTGAGTCAGGATTTACTTCTGTTTCAGCTTGACCTTACCTCCTCAAGAGCCTTTGCAAGATGCTTCAGCTTTAACTCTCAAGGGGTTAGTGAGCTTGGCAACTGTGAGATTGACGGAAACGTTACTTCGTATAATCAGCCTGTGCTTACAACCTTACCAACGGGTGAGTTTTGCGTTTTTGTAGACTGTATTAAGGGCGCGGGTATGATAACCGAGGTAATCTATTTTGCAAACAATAAAATGGTAAGCCCTTTGTACGATGCTACCCTTATGGAAAATACCGTTACCTACCGCCCTGCAATAGTACCCTGCAGAGATTACGACGGTGACGGCTTTATGGAAATTCCCGTTATGTACGAGCTTCCCACGAACGCGGGTGTGTCTGCGGCTAATCTTACGGTATGGAACGGCTTTGACGGACAAAGCTTAGTTGCAGAAAGCTACGCGCTTATGAACTATTCTGATGGTTACAGCATAAAACTTAACGAGCAACTTGCTTTTTCCACTACCACCCACAGAAATCTTGAAAACAGAGAGCGCATTATTTACGAGTACGATTATGAGACAGGGCAGACGTCTGCCGAGCTTTTTAGAATAAGGGTTGTTTCAAAAAGCGCTTATGACAGCGGAATGTATGCAGAGGGTTATGCGAAATTAGCAGAGACGGAGAGTCTTGTGTGGCTTTGTACGGTAAGCGAAAAAGCAGAGCTGTACGGTATAACCAAAGACAACATCGGCGATATATTTGAGCTTATTACGGAGGGATAAAAATTGAAAAAACTTCTTTTGGTTGAAGACGAAGAAGCAATACGCGAGTTCGAGGCTATTAATCTACAAAGAGCAGGCTACGTAACTATACAGGCGGGAAGCGGAGAAGAAGCTCTTGAGCTTTACGATTTGGAACCGAATACCTTTGATATTGCCCTGCTTGATATATCTATGCCGGGAATGGATGGCTTTACCCTTTGTAAAGAGCTGAGAAAGAGAAGCGCTTCTCTGGGTATTATTATGCTCACCGCAAGAACACAGGAAATGGATAAAATCAGCGGACTTATGCTTGGAGCAGACGATTATATTACCAAGCCTTTCAGTCCCAGTGAGCTGTTGGCAAGGGTTGACTCTCTTTACAGAAGAGTTGCTATAAATCAGTCGAGGAAACAGTCCGACTCAACCGAGGAAATAGTTCTTGATGAATTTACCCTTAATCTCAGAAAGCGCACCTTGTTAAAGGGTGATAAAAATATTGAGCTGACTCAGGTTGAGTTTCAGATTATAGAATATTTGTTTACCAATCCCGAAACAGCCCTTGACCGTAACGATATACTTTCAAGGGTATGGGGTTCGGATTATTTCGGTGAGGAAAAAATTGTAGACGTCAACGTCCGCCGACTGAGAATGAAAATTGAAGACGACCCCTCCAAGCCAAAGCATCTTATGACGGTGTGGGGTATGGGTTACAAATGGATTATTTAATACTGTAATTTCGGGAGAAGTTATTAAGTGGAATTTGAAATAAAGTTTAAAAGTATAACGCGGCGGTGGGTAACCAGCGTATACCTGCCTGTTGTAATAATAGTTTTTATAATTGCTCTTATTGCCTGTACCGTTGTCCGTAACAGCTATTTAAGACAGGTGCAGAGCGAAGCGGAAGAATATGCAAAAAGCTTTTCACAGCTTTCAGGTATAGACAGCGATTATTTTTCCCTTGCGGCAAAGGAATACTGTGAGCAGTTTGAAGCTAAGGACAAAATAGAGATAATGATAATTTCTGCGGACGGCGACGTTATTGTCAGCACAAGCGGTTTTGAAAGACGGGATTTGCCTATGCCCGATTATGAAAAAGCTCTTTTGTCTGAGGCGGGTAAGTCTTTTTGGATAGGAAGAAGCACTGCAGATGAAAAAATTCTTGCGGGAACCTATATCTTAAAGGATACAAGTGGTTCTTCCAACGGCGCTGTAAGATACGTGGTGTCCCTTTACCCCTGTAATATGAGGATTTTATACACCTGCATTATAATAATTATTACAGCCTTTGCAATTCTTGTGTTTACGGCAATGTCGGGACTTTTCTTCGTGAAGTCCATTATCCGCCCTGTGCGTGACGTATCGGCTACTGCCAGAAGAATCGCGTCGGGCGACCATAAAGAAGCTCTTAAATCACAGTATAATGACGAAATCGGTGAGCTTTGCGACTCTATAAACTATATGGAAACCGAGCTGCAGAATGCCGAAAAGCTTAAAAACGATTTTATTTCCTCTGTTTCTCATGAGCTTCGTACACCTCTGACCGCAATTCGCGGTTGGGCAGAAACGGCAAAAATGTCGGTGGGCTTTGATGACGGGCTTGTAAACAGAGGTCTTGACGTGGTGCTGAGCGAATCAGACCGCCTTTCCAATCTCGTTGAGGAATTACTTGACTTTTCAAGAATTCAAAGCGGACGATTTTCTCTTAATATACGTCCCTTTGAGGTGTCAGAGCTACTGGAGAGCGCCGCTTCTATGTATATTGAACTTGCGGCAAAGCGTAATATTGACGTGACCTATACCAAGGGCAGAAACGACGTTATCGTTAACGGCGACCCTGACAGAATTAAACAGGTCTTTATAAATATTATTGATAACGCCGTTAAGTATACCGAGGAAAAGGGACAGGTTCTCATTCAGCAAAGCGAGGAAGAGGGCTGTGTCAAGATAACCGTCAAGGATACGGGTGTGGGTATTCCTGCTCAGGACGTTGACCACGTTAAAGAGAAATTTTATAAGGCAAACAATTCCGTTCGCGGAAGCGGTATAGGACTTGCCGTTGCCGATGAAATTATAAAACAGCATCAGGGATTGATTTTCTTAGAGAGTACCGAGGGTGTGGGAACCACCGTTACCGTGGTTTTGCCTACCGTTATTCCTGAGCCTGAGGAAACCGAAAAAATCTTGCCCCCTATTGATGAAAAGGAAGAAAACAATGAGTAAAAACTGTGAAAAAAAGTGTAAATATACCGCTATCGGCGGACAGGCGCTTATTGAGGGAATTTTAATGAAATCCCCTGAAAAGTCTGCAATGGCTGTAAGACTGCCAGACGGAAGTATTGATATTACCTATATGAATGAAAAATCCCTTAGGGATAAGTACAAAATTTTAGGTATACCCGTTGTTCGCGGTGTGATTGCCTTTGTTGAGTCTATGCTTAACGGCTATAAGGCTATGATGCTTTCTGCCGACAAATCGGGTTTTGCCGACGAGGTGGACGAGAATACGGGTGAGGTAAAAAAGCTCAGCAGTAAGGCGTGGGCGATTCTTATGACGGTTGCCTGTGTTCTTGCGGTTTTTCTGTCGGTTGCGCTGTTTATGTATATTCCCCGTCTTGCAGTAAGCGGATTACAGCTTCTCTTTTCTGTGGAAAAATTCCCTGATATAGTTAATGCTCTTATTGAACAGGGAATAAAGCTTGTGGTATTTTTAGGCTACATAATCGCCGTTTCCTATATGAAGGACATAAGAAGGGTATTTCAGTATCACGGGGCTGAGCATAAAACCATTTTCTGTTATGAGGCTAAGCTTCCTTTAACGGTTGAAAACGCAAGACAGCAAAAGCGTTTCCATCCAAGATGCGGAACCTCCTTTATGATACTTATGATTTTAATAAGCGTCGTTTTCTCAACCCTTGCGCAGATAGTTTTTACAGGGATATACGAAAACCCGATTGTGTGGACCCTTATAAAACTTGCTATGGTTCCCATTATCTGCGGCGTGGGTTTTGAGGTTCTGAGATTTTGCGGAAAATACGATAACATATTTACCTGTATAATTTCCGCCCCTGGCGTGTGGGTACAGAGAATTACCACTAAAGAGCCTGACGACTCAATGCTTGAAATTGCCATCAGCGCTCTTGGCGCAGTGCTGAGTGAAGAAGAAAAAGAAAAATATTTACCCTGTGAAGAGGAAAAAGATGACCATATTTGAATGCTACAGAAACACAGTCAAGCTTTTAAAGGAAGCGGAAATTGAGGACGCCTCCTTTGAAGCAAGACAGCTTATAAGATATATAACAAAGTTGTCAAACAGCGAAATAATTACACGGTATAACGACAAGCTCGAAGCCTTTCAGCTTAATATGTGGAGGTCGGTAATGGAGCAGAGAATGAACCATTATCCCCTTCAGTATATAATTGGTGAATGGAGCTTTTACGGACTGAATTTCTTCGTTGGAGAGGGCTGTCTTATCCCAAGAGCCGATACCGAGGTGCTTGTGGATACCGCCTTTGGCTTTCTTGAAAAAAAGCCGACGGCAAAGGTGCTTGACCTTTGCGCAGGAAGCGGTTGCGTGGGAATCACTATTGCAAACCGCTATAAAGAAACCGACGTTACGCTTGTTGAAAAATACGACGTGCCTTATTCCTACTGTGAAAAAAATATTCACAGAAATCCCAGTGAAACCCTACGTGTTATAAAAGCAGATATTTTTGATTGGACACCAAAGGAAAAATACGACCTTATTGTGAGTAATCCACCGTATATCAGCGCTGCCGATATGGAAAAGCTCAGCAGTGAGGTACTTTGTGAGCCTGACAGCGCCCTTTACGGTGGTGAGGACGGACTTGATTTTTACAGAGTAATTCTCCGTCGCTTCCTGCCTTTTCTGAGTGAGGGCGGAAGACTTGCAGTAGAGGTAGGCTATGACCAAAAGGATACCGTGACCGCCTTGTTTAAAGAGGCAGGGCTTAAAGATATCAATACCGCAGAGGATATAAACGGTATACAAAGGGTCGTTTATGGTACTTTAAGTAGTGTATAATGAGATAAAATAAAGAAAACGTAAGGAGAAACAGATATGGCAGAAGATAGAAAAAAAGCACTTGAAACGGCGGTTGCCAATATTGAAAAGCAGTTCGGTAAGGGAGCAATTATGCTTCTTGGCGAGAATGTGGATATGAAGGTTGACCATATTCCTACAGGCTCACTAGGACTTGACCTTGCTCTCGGTATCGGCGGTGTGCCTAAGGGAAGAATAGTTGAAATTTACGGCCCTGAATCTTCAGGTAAAACCACCCTTGCCTTGCACGTGGTTGCCGAGGCTCAGAAAATGGGCGGAACTGCCGCATTCATTGACGTTGAACACGCTCTTGACCCTGCGTATGCAGAGGCTCTTGGCGTAGATATTGATTCGCTTCTTGTTTCTCAGCCCGACACAGGTGAACAGGCTCTTGAAATTGCTGAGGCTCTTGTCAGAAGCGCCGCAATTGACGTTATTATTATCGACTCTGTTGCCGCCCTTGTTCCTAAGGCTGAAATCGAGGGTGAAATGGGGGATAACCACGTAGGACTTCACGCACGTCTTATGTCACAGTCGCTCAGAAAATTAACAGGCGCCCTTTCAAAATCCAACTGTACCGCTATTTTTATTAATCAGTTAAGAGATAAAATCGGTGTTATTTACGGAAGCAGTGAAACCACCACAGGCGGCCGCGCTCTTAAATTCTACGCGTCGGTAAGAATTGACGTAAGAAGAACCGAAAGTATAAAGGTTGGCGGCGAGGTTATCGGTAACCGCACAAGAGCTAAAATCGTTAAAAACAAAATTGCCCCTCCCTTTAAGGAGGCTGAGTTCGATATTATGTACGGCAAGGGCATTTCCAAAGAGGGCGAAATCGTTGATACGGGACTTAAGCTTGGTATTCTTTCCCGTAGCGGCGCTTGGTTCTATTATGGCGAAACCCGTATCGGACAGGGCAGAGATAACGTTAAACAGCTTCTTCTTGATAACCCTGAGCTTATGAAGGAGCTTGAGGAAAAAATCACAGCCGCTATGACCGAAAAGGTAAGCAAGGATGCTAAAAAGACGGACGCTGTGCCTGTTACACCTCCTGTCAGCGACGAGGAAGCGCCCCGTAAGCGCAAAAAAGTAAACATCGACATCGCTGTTGACGAATAATGAAAATCACAAAAATGCTTCGTCGGAGAGGACACATATATGAGGTTCGCTTCGATGATGATACCTATATTAACGTTGATATTTCTCTTGCTGACGGTAAGAATTTATGCGAAGGACAGGAAATAAGCGAGGAACAGGCATTTGCCCTTGAGGACGAGTCTGAACAGCTTCGCTGTACCTCACGCGCCCTTTATTATTTGAGCCGCAGTGACAAAAGCGAAAAAGGTCTTTACAAAAAGCTTGTTACCGCAGGGTTTGAAGAACGGTTTGTTAAAAATACCGTTTCCAGAATGAAAGAGCTTTCCTATATCGATGACAGCTCTTTTGCCTTACGGCTTTATGAAAAATGCTCTGCAGAGTGTCTTTCAAACAAAGGGGCTTTAAATAAGCTTGTGGAGGCAGGTATATCCTACGCTGTAGCAAAGGAAATCTGTGTTTATGACTGTGAGTCTGAGCAGGAGAAAATAAAAAAGCTTGTAAATAAAAAATACTCTTCAAAGCTAAGCGATAAAGAGGGAATACGAAAAACCGCCGAGGCACTGTATCGGCGGGGCTTCGTTTTTTCTGATATCCGCGCAGTTTTAAAGGAATATGACCAGACAATAGGGGAATAAAAGAATGAACAAAAAGGTAGCAATGGTATCCCTTGGCTGTCCCAAAAATCAGGTTGATGCCGAGGCAATGCTTTATAGCCTGAGTCAAGCGGGTTTTATTATCGGTGTAGAGGAAGCAGAGGCTGACGCTATAATAATAAACACCTGCGGATTTATTGAGGACGCAAAAAAGGAAGCAATAGAAAATATTCTTGAAGCCGCGCAGTATAAAAAGGACGGCAATCTGAAAGCGCTTATTGTAACGGGCTGTCTTGCAGAGCGTTATAAGGACGATATTACCGAGGAAATTCCTGAGGTTGATATGGTTGTTGGTATTGGCTCTAATAAGGATATTGCGCAGCTTGTAGAAAAGGCGATAGAGGGCAACTGCAAAAACTCCTACGGTAAAAAGGAAGACCTTGACCTTAATGCAAAGCGTGTTTTAGGCGGATATCCCTTTTCCGCGTATCTTAAAATTTCCGACGGCTGTAACAACTGCTGTACCTACTGCGCTATTCCTCTTATAAGAGGTAAAATGAGAAGCCGTACCATTGAAAGCTGTATAGAGGAAGCAAATGAGCTTGTAAAGGGTGGAGTAAAAGAAATCGTTGTGGTTGCGCAGGATACCACCGCCTACGGCGAGGATATTTACGGAAAATCTGCTTTGCCCACTCTTCTCACAGAGCTTTGCAAAATAGACGGGCTTCACTGGATAAGGGTGCTTTACACCTACCCCGAAAGAATTACCGACCAGCTTTTAGAGGTAATAGAGAGGGAAGAAAAAATAGTTAAGTACCTTGATATGCCGCTACAGCACGTGGATAAGACTCTGCTTAAAAAAATGAACCGCAAGGGCGATAAGGATAGTCTTACTTCACTCATAGAAAAAATAAGAGAAAAAATAAAGGGAGTAACCATAAGAACCACCTTTATTACAGGCTTCCCCACCGAAACGGATGAGCAGTTTGAGACTCTTCATCAGTTTGTAAAGGATATAAAATTTGACCGACTTGGCTGTTTTACATATTCTCCTGAGGAGGACACAGTTGCCGCTACTATGGAGGGGCAGATAGACGAGCAGACAAAACAGGACAGACTGTCACTTATAATGGACACCCAAATGGAAATTTCAGCCAAAAAGAACGAGGAAAAAATCGGCGAAAGGGTGGAAGTGCTTGTAGAGGGTTATGACGATTACCTTAAATGCTATTTTGGCAGAACGGGCGCAGACGCCCCTGAGGTTGACGGAAAAATCTTCTTTTTTGCTACCCGTCCTCTTGTTTTCGGCGAGTTTGTATGGGTACAGGTAAACGACTGTATAGAATATGATTTGTTAGGAGAAATGTGCGATGAATCTTCCAAATAAATTAACGGTTTTAAGAATTATTTTAACTCCAGTGTTTATGTTTTTAATGCTTGTGAAATTTCCAAGCCATTATCTTTTGGCTCTTATAGTTTTTGCCGTTGCCGCATTTACCGATATGCTTGACGGAAAAATTGCAAGAAAATATAATCTCGTTACCTCTTTCGGCAAGTTCCTTGACCCACTTGCCGATAAAATGCTGACCACCTCTGCATTTTTAGGCTTTATTGCCCACGGTATCGGTTGGCAGATAACTTGGGTTGTGTTTATTGTGCTTTTCAGAGAGTTTCTTATTTCTTCACTTCGTCTTATAGTGGTGAGCAGCGCAGGTAATAAGGTTATCGCCGCTAATATATGGGGTAAGCTTAAAACCGTTACTCAGATTGCCGCTATCGTAATAGGCATTGCCTTTGCGCAGATTAAGGAATGGTTTGCTCTTTCCGGTGGAGTTATCCTTGCACTTGACGTAGTTTTCAATATTGTCCTTTGGGCAAGTACCGTGCTTTGCATAATTTCAGGTGTTATTTATTTAATGCAGAATAAGGAATTCGTGAATACTACTAAGTAGGGAATAGGGAGTAGATTCAGTATAATCGTTACGGCTACAGTGTAGGGGAGGACTTGTTGTCCTCCCGTTTTTTTTCTTGTGTTTTTTGTTTTTGTATGTTATACTAAAATTACCACGCAAGTTAATATTAATTTTACACAGAATAAGTGTGTGTTTTTACTTCAGGTAAAAACGCATACTCTGTTTTGCATACTTGTTCTGTGTGTAAACTTGCGTGGTAGCAAGAGTTGCGTTTTTCGTGCGTGGCTCTGCCACGCATTTTTTATTGTTACAAAAAACTTGTGTTTCATTTTGTAATATGGTATACTAAGTTTGCAACATAACTTTCAAATATGCGAACAAACTAAAGGATGTGTTTTACTTTATGGTAAAAACGCATGCTCTGTTTTCGCATCCTTATGGTTTGTTCGAAAGTTGTGTTGCAGCAATAGGAGTTATGCGCTTTTCGGTGTGTGTAACTTCAGTTGCGCACACTTTTTTATTTTAAGGGGTAAAAAATGGACGAAATAATATTTGTTTGCAAACCTGATGAAAACGGAGTATATAACATAGGCAGCAGATATTTTAACGTGGAGGTTTATAAATCTCCGTTTGCTGCATACATAGCAAACAAATTTGCCGATATATTTTCAGAGCTTAAACGAATTATAGACGAGGAATAGGATTTTATTCAGTATAATCGTTACGGCTACAGTGTAGGGGAGGACTTGTTGTCCTCCCGTTTTTTATTTCAAACTATCTTTAGAGAAAACGGACGAAAAACGTCGAGCTTATTTGTACAAAACGGCAAAAAGAGTTACAGTTTATATTTTCCTATTGATTTTATAAAATTATGTGTTATAATAAAAAGGCTCTAAAAACGGAATTTATTGAGTATTTTCGTTTTTTTGCACACAATATATAGTGGTTGTGTGTAAATTCAAAAAATAAGAAACGAGGAGGAACAAAGGTGAAGATTATTAAAAGAAGCGGCCGAGAAGTAGACTTTGATGCGGCAAAAATCGTAACGGCTATTACCAAAGCTAACGATAGTGTTGTTAGCAGTGAAAGAATGACCCCTATTCAAATCAAGCGTATTGCAGAAGACGTAGAGATGGCTTGTATGAATGTAAACCGCGCACTGAGTGTGGAAGAAATACAGGATATGGTAGAAGATCAGATAATGAATCAACGCGCTTTTGCAGTTGCGCGAAGCTACATTACCTATCGTTATACCCGTGCTCTTATCCGTAAATCCAACACCACTGACGAGCAGATTTTAAGCCTTATTGAGTGCAACAATGAAGAGGTTAAGCAGGAAAACAGTAATAAGAATCCTACCGTTAACTCCGTTCAGCGTGACTATATGGCAGGTGAGGTTAGTAAGGATATTACCAGACGTCTCCTTTTACCAAAGGATATAGTTGAGGCGCACGACCAGGGTATTATTCATTTCCACGATGCCGACTATTTTGCACAGCATATGCATAACTGTGATCTTGTTAATCTTGAGGATATGCTTCAAAACGGTACCGTTATCAGCGGAACTCTTATTGAAAAGCCACACAGTTTTTCTACTGCTTGTAATATTGCTACTCAGATTATTGCGCAGGTTGCATCCTGTCAGTACGGTGGACAGAGTATTTCTCTTACCCATCTAGCACCATTTGTTGAGATAAGCAGACAGAAAATCAGAAGTCAGGTTAAAGAGGAATATGCTGAGGCTGACGTTGCTCTTGACGGCAATCAGATTGATGCTATTGCTGAGAAGCGTCTTCTTGACGAAATCCGCAAGGGCGTACAGATGATTCAGTATCAGGTTGTTACCCTTATGACCACCAACGGTCAGGCGCCTTTCGTTACCGTATTTATGTATCTTAACGAGGCTAAGGACGAGAGAACCAAGGCTGACCTTGCTCTTATTATTGAAGAGGTTCTTCAGCAACGTTATCAGGGTGTTAAAAATGAAAAGGGCGTTTGGATTACCCCTGCATTTCCTAAGCTCATTTACGTTCTTGAAGAGGACAATATAAAAGAGGACAGCAAGTATTGGTATTTAACCGAACTTGCCGCTAAGTGTACCGCTAAGCGTATGGTTCCCGACTATATTTCTGAGAAGATAATGCTTCAGAACAAAATCGACAAAAACGGCAACGGCAACTGCTACACCTGTATGGGTTGCAGAAGCTTCCTTACTCCCTTCATTGATGAGGAGGGCAATCCTAAATATTACGGACGCTTTAATCAGGGCGTTGTAACTGTAAATCTTGTGGATATCGGTCTTTCTGCTCAGAAGGATATGAACGAATTCTGGCAGATTTTCGATAAACGTATGGAGCTTTGTCACAGAGCATTACAGTGCCGTCATGAGCGTCTTACAGGCACTCTTTCCGATGCGGCGCCAATTCTCTGGCAGCACGGCGCACTTCTCCGCTTAAAGCCGGGCGAGACTATTGATAAGTATCTCCACGGCGGTTATTCTACCCTTTCTCTCGGTTATGCAGGTCTTTGGGAATGTGTACTTGCTATGACAGGCAAAAAGCTTACCGAACCCGAGGGCGAAGCCTTTGGTCTTGCAATTATGGAAAAATTAAATGAGTACACTGCAAAGTGGAAGGCTGCCGAAAATATCGACTACAGTCTTTACGGCACTCCTCTTGAGAGTACTACCTATAAATTTGCTAAATCTCTGCAGAAGCGCTTCGGCATTATCAAGGACGTAACCGATAAGAGCTATATCACTAACTCTTACCACGTTCACGTTACCGAGCCTATTGATGCCTTCGAAAAATTAGAGCTTGAATCAAAGTTCCAGGCTCTTTCTCCCGGCGGCGCTATCTCTTACGTAGAGGTTCCTAATATGCAGCATAATATTGAGGCTGTTTTAGAGGTTATGAAGTTCATTTACGACAACATTATGTACGCTGAGCTTAATACCAAGAGCGACTTCTGTCAGTGCTGTGGCTTTGACGGTGAAATTGAGGTAACCGAAAACGAGGACGGAAAGCTTATCTGGAAGTGTCCTAACTGCAATAATACCGACCAGACAAAGATGAACGTAGCAAGAAGAACCTGCGGATATATCGGTACGCAGTACTGGAATCAGGGCAGAACTCAGGAAATAAAAGAAAGAGTGCTGCATTTATAATATGTATTACGGCGAACTTAAAAAGCGCGATATTGCAAACGGTCCTGGCGTCAGAGTAGCTTTATTCGTATCGGGTTGTACTAACCACTGCGAAGAATGTTTTAATGAGGCAACCTGGGATTTCTGTTATGGAAAACCTTACACTCAGTCTACCGAAAATGAAATAATAGAGGCTATGCGTCCCGATTATATAAAGGGCATATCTCTTCTTGGCGGTGAGCCTATGGAGCCTAAAAATCAGCCTCATTTACTCGCGCTTGTTAAAAGAATCAAAAAAGAACTACCGAACAAGGATATCTGGTGTTATACGGGCTTTACCTATGAGGAGTTGCTCTGTAAGAAAGCCTATCCTAATACCGATATTGTTGAAGAATTCCTTTCTTTCATTGACGTTCTTGTAGACGGACGTTATCAGAAAGACAAAAGAAATCTGATGCTTAAATTCAGGGGCAGTGAAAATCAGCGACTTATTGATTTAAAACTGACCAGAGAAAGCAATAAGGTTATTTTGTGGGACGAGTAAAAATAAATAGGCGTGATTCTTCACGCCTATTTTTCATAAAGGAGAATTTTTATGGAAATCAAAATAAAAAAGCTTAAAGAAAACGCTGTTATTCCAAGTCGCGGAAGCGCCTATGCGGCAGGCTACGACCTTTATGCCTGTCTTGATAGCGACAGCGTAGAAATTGCGCCTCACACCACTGTTAAAATCGGTACGGGTCTTTCTATTGCTGTGCCGGACGGTTATTTCGGCGCTATTTTCGCAAGAAGCGGTCTTGCCGCTAAAGAGGGGCTTCGTCCTGCTAACTGCGTTGGCGTTGCCGATTCGGATTACAGAGGAGAATATATCGTAGCTCTACACAACGACGGCGAGGTGGCAAGAACGGTTAAAAACGGCGACAGAATTGCACAGCTTGTTATAATGCCCTTCCTTGCAGTAGAATTCACAGAGGCAGAAGAATTGGACGAAACTCAGCGCGGTACAGGTGGCTTTGGCTCTACAGGTAAACAGTAATGGCAAAAATAGTTGATAAAAATTTAGAGGTGCCGGGGAAAATCGACCGACAAGATATAATATGGTATAACGCGTTGGAAAAACCTTTTTCCGTACACGGTGCTCATCATAATTTCGACAGACTTCCTGAGAATTTTCCAATACTCAGAGGTTTTCGTGATAATTCCACAGGCGTAAGGGTACGCTTCGTTACCGATTCGCCCGTTGTTGCTATTCGCTGTACCCTTCAAAACAGAGGAAAACCAACAGTACTTTCTCCTTCTGCTATCGGCGGATTTGATTTGTATAAACGAAAGGACGACGGTAGTGAAGTTTTTGCGGGTGCTTTCAGGCCTCCTGAAAACAGTCTTGATATTGGCTATGAAGGTCTGATTGAAGTGTCGGGAAAAAATTGTTACACTGTTAATTTGCCGCTTTGGTCACACACACACAGCCTTTATATCGGTCTTAAAGTGGGTAGTGTTATTGAAGAAGCGCCGTCATATAACTACGGCGGTAAGCCTGTAGTTTTCTACGGTTCATCTATTACACACGGCGCGTCGGCAAGTCGACCGGGTAATACTTACTGCGCTATGATAGCTCAAAAGCTCGGAGTAGACCATATAAATCTCGGTTTTTCGGGCAATGCAAAGGGCGAACAGGCAATAGCCGATTATATTGCAAATCTTGATATGTCGGTGTTTGTTCTTGACTATCATCACAACGCTTACGATTTAGAATTACTTAAAAATACCCATTATAATTTTTATAAAACGGTAAGAGATAAGAACCCCCAGTTGCCAATAATTTTAGTTTCTGCGCCGACCACCCAGAAAAGTCAGTGGGTTACGGGCGGTGTCAAAATTATAAAAGACACCTTAAAACGCGCCAAAAAAGAGGGCGACCAAAACGTTTATTTTGTAAACGGAAGCAATCTGTTCACAGGCGAATATAAGGAAAGCTGTACGAGTGACGGCTGTCATCCCAACGATTTGGGATTTTATAAAATGGCGCTTGGTATTGGAAAAGTTGTTAAAAAGGTATTAGGAGAATACTAATGAATATTACGGTTTACGGCGCGGCAAGTGAAGATATAAAGGAAGGATACAAAACAGCCTGTGAAAAGTTGGGCGAGGAACTTGCAAAACGCGGACACACTCTGATTTTCGGCGGTGGTAAAAACGGACTTATGGGCGCCGTTGCAAGAGGCGCTAAAAAATACGATGGTGAAATAATAGGAATTGCACCAAAGTTTTTTAAGCCCGACGGTGTTTTGTATGAAGAGTGTACCGAATTTATTTATACCGACGATATGCGAAGCAGAAAAGCCTTGCTTGAATCCAAAAGCGACGCTATTATAATGCTTCCCGGAGGAATCGGCACCTTTGACGAGTTTTTTGAGGTTTTCACCCTTAATACTCTCGGTCAGATAAACAAGCCTATTGCAGTTTTTAACACCCTTTCCTATTACAGATATTTAAAGGAAATGCTCTTGTTCACGGCAGAGGAAGGCTTTATGAAAAAGGAAAAGCTTGACGGACTTTTCATAAGCGAGGACGTTAAGGAAATTTTTCGGTTTCTTGAGAAAGGCGATATTGTCAGGGAATAGGGATTAGATTCAGTATAATCTCTACTGATAGTTTGTAGGGGAGGACTTGTTGTCCTCCCGTAAAAAAAGTAAACACCCAAGCGTAAAGCTTGGGTGTTTACTTTTAAGGGGTTTGAGGAGATAACTTTTTTCAAAACAAAAAATATTTTGAAAAACAGTACGAAGAGATGCGGCATATCTCTTGGTACAAGCAAATGATAATGGAAAAATTTTAACACCGTATGAACGCATTTTGAATTTTTAAAATGAATATAATCTATATTTCTGTCAACACTTTTAGTGGAGTGATTGAAATGAAATTTTACAAATCTAAAACAGCTAAATTTTTATCGGGAAAAGGCTTTTATCTTGTACTTGCGGTGTGTATGGCGGCAATGTCCATAGCCGTTTATTCGGTTATAGACACCGTCACTCCTACAGAACCAAAGGAAAACAGCAGTATACAGGAAAGTGTTCCCGAAAAGCTTGAATCCTTTGATACTAATGTGGATGAAAAACAGGAGGATATAGGACAAAACAGCCAAATGCCTGAAGAAAACGAGCCTGTTGCAAACGAGGGGGTTGCCACCTTTTTTATGCTTCCCTTAAACGGTCAGATTATAAAGCATTATGACAGCGAACAGCTTCAGTACAGTGAAACCTATAAGGATTTAAGATTGCACACAGGCACCGATATAGCACCACTTGTTACAAATGACGTAATAAGCGCAGGTGACGGCGCCGTTATATCTGTTGAGGAGAATACAGTTTACGGAAACGTAATTACCGTAGACCACGGCAATACGGTTACTATTAAGTATTGCGGACTTAATGATATAACCCACAAAACAGGGGATATTGTTTCCGCAGGTGATATTATAGGTACAGTTGGTACCGTTATCTGCGAATGTAAGGATATTGAGCATATACACATTGAGGTGTACAAGAACGGAAAACCCGTAAACCCCGAAGAATTTTTTGATATAGAATAAAATAGGGCGGACAAGAAGTCCGCCTGTACTATTTACTGAATCACCGATGGTATTTATAATAAACGGTAATATTATCCTGTTTATTAATAACTTTGTTAAAGCCTGTTACGGTAATTCCGTTACCCGACATAAGACGGAAGTACTCGCAGTCTTTTTCGTTGCCCTTAAAGACGTCGATTTCACCGCACAGAATACGTATTTCATCTTCAATAAGAACTATTCTTCCCGACTGTCCTACAATATTTTCCTCAGGGGAACCGTCTGCTTTATAACTCCGCCTCGTTACGTATTTGACCTCTCTTCCGTCCATTTCCTTAAGAACGGGATTTTGTTTTCTTTTTTTGAAAAAACTTAACATAATCTTCACCTGAATTTATTTTAGTAAAGTTTATTAAAAAAAGCAATAAATAAATTAGATAATTAAAAGTAAAATCAGAGAATAAGTAGTAGTCGAAACTATTAGCATTTGTTATTGACTTTTCAACATCGCCGTTATATAATCACTTTAGATTTTTACAGGAGAGATTATATGATAGACAGATTTGAAAAATTCTCTATTGCTATATCGGAAATTTCAAGATATTGGCACAAAATAGCAGGAGATGTTATGGAGCCTTACGGACTTAAAGGCACACACGCGATTTATCTTACGACCCTGAGTCATCATAAAGAGGGCATTACCTCCGCAACCCTTTGTGAAATTTGCGGAAAGGACAAATCCGACGTTTCACGACTTGTTTCCATAATGGAGAAATTGGGTTTTGTTAAAAAAGAGGGCAGCAACAACTACCGCGCCTTGCTGAAGCTTACCGAAAAAGGTAACGCCCTTGCAGAAGAGATAAAGGAAAAAGCCTGTCTTGCAGTACATAAGGCAGGGGAAAAATTAAGCGAGGCTCAGCGTAAAAGCTTTTACTCTGCTCTTGAAAGTATTACTGAAAATCTCCGACTAATCAGTAATAACGGCCTTTAATGAAAAAGTGTCTTTGCGGGAGAACAAATAAGTCCTCCCCTACATAGTAGCCGTAAAGACTATACTGAACGTTCGTAGGGGCGGACTGGTTCTCCGCCCGTTAGTCTTGCAGTATCTTTGCGGGAGAACAAATAAGTCCTACCCTACATAGTAGCCGTAAAGACTATACTGAACGTTCGTAGGGGCGGACTGGTTCTCCGCCCGTCCCTACTCCCTAATCCCTATTCCCTAAAAAAAGCACCCTCTCGGGTGCTTTTTTTACTTATTAGCTTCTTCTATTATCTTCTGAGCAAGGTGCGAGGGAACTTCCTCGTATCTTTCAAACTCAAGGGTAAAGGAAGCGGTACCGCCTGTGATAGAGCGCATTGCCGTAGCAAAGTCGCTCATCTCTGCAACGGGAACCTCACCGATAACCTCCTGTTGTTTGTTGTCCAGAGGATTCATACCGATAATTCTTCCGCGGCGTTTGTTGATATCGCCGATAACGTCACCAAGATTATCTTCACTGAGAACGACCGTCAACTTACCAAACGGCTCAAGAAGAACAGGTGCGCACTGTGGAATACCTTCTTTAAATGCAAGGGATGCGGCTGTCTTAAAGGACATTTCAGAAGAGTCAACGGGGTGATAAGAGCCGTCGTAAAGATTAGCCTTTATACCAACCATTGGATAACCTGCAAGAACGCCCTTTGTAACGGAATCTCTGAGACCTTTTTCAACAGCAGGGAAGAAGTTCTTGGGAACGGCGCCGCCAACAACGCTTTCTTCGAATATAAGGTCGTCTTCATCGTGAGGAGAGAATTCAATCCAAACGTCGCCGAACTGACCGTGTCCGCCTGACTGTTTCTTGTATTTACCCTGTACCTTAGCGGATTTCTTGATGGTTTCTCTGTATGCAACCTTAGGAGTTTTAAGTACAACATCTGCGCCGAATTTAGCTTTCAGACGGGAAGCGATAACGTCAATATGCACTTCGCCCATAGCAGAAAGAACCGATTCAAGAGTGTCGGTTTTAAAGCCAAAGGAAATGGTTGGGTCTTCCTCGCAAAGTCTTGCCATACCTGCTGCGATTTTTTCTTCCTCGCCCTTGTTCTTGGGATAAACGGCTGAAGAAATGCAGGGAGCAGGGAACACCGTTGCCTTTACGGCAGGACCGCCTGCGGCGGAGAGCGTATCGCCTGTCTTAACGTCGCCAAGCTTTGATACACAGCCAATGTCACCCGGCATAAGAACGGCAACGTCCTCTTGCTTTGCGGCTTTTGCTACCATAATTTTGCTCAGTCGCTCTTCCTTGCCTGTGCGGATACAGTTAAGACGCAAATCGTTTGTGGCTTTGCCCTGAGCTACCTTGAAGTAGGAAAGTCTGCCAACAAAGGGGTCTGCAACGGTCTTGAAAACGAAAAGCTTCGGTTTTGCATTTTCGTCCATAGGAATTTCCTCGCCGTTTTCGTCAGAAAGAGGATACTGACTTGCATCGGGCAAAATTTTATAAAGGATATCAGCAAAGAGAGGAACAGCGTCGCCACTTGCCTGAACACCACAGAAAACAGGACAGATTTCTCCTGATTTCATACCCTTTTGCAGTGCGGTCAGCACTTCCTCTTCAGTGAATACCTCGCCCTCAAAATATTTTTCCATAAGAGCTTCATCGGTACTTGCAACAGCCTCTAAAAGCAAATCGCGCATTTTGGTAACTTCATCGGTGGGGGTGAAGTTTATTTGTGTAAGGCTGAGTCCGTCAGCGCGGTAAGCGGTGTTATCGATAAGATTAACGTAAGCGGTAACGGCGTCGTTTTCAACAATAGGAGCAACAACGGGGCAAACGGCGGCGCCGTAATTAGCGGTAAGAGCCGAAACAACGCGGTAGTAGTGAGCGTGTGTGGAATTGAGCTTTCCTATAAAGAAAGCAATACCCTTGCCCATTTCCTTTGCTAAATCGTAGGATTTTTTTGCGCCGACGGTAAGACCTGATTTACCCGAAATAACGATAACGGCATTATCAGCGGCAGAAAGACCCTCGTAAACACCTGCGGTGAAATCAAACTGTCCAGGCGCATCAAGTAAATTTATTTTAACATCTGCTGTTTCAATGGGATACATAGAAAGACCGAGACTTGCGGAACGCTTTTTTTCTTCAACGTCAAAGTCCATAACCGTGCTTCCAACAGCGCCGATGCGCTCGATAATACCTGCGTTATAAAGTAATGCGTCAGCCAGCGTGGTTTTACCCGAACCGCCGTGTCCCAGCAGTACGACATTTTTGATTTTGTCGGATGAATATTGTTTCATAAATAGCACTCCTTTAAAACTGGATATTATTTTAGTATGAAATAAGTATATCACAGTGTTTTGTTATAATCAACATATTTTTTGATAAATGTTCATTTTTTTTGTGAAAAGAGCATAAATTACAATTTTGTAGCTTTTCGGGGTCATTTGTTACATTTTTGTAACCGTAATGTAATCAAAAAAGGGGGATTTTTTAACCTTTTAACTATATAATATAATAAACTAAGAAATTTTGTAGGAGGGATACGTATGAAAAGACTTTTAGTTGTTTTTTTAGCACTTGCTCTTGTGTTTACCACAGGCATATTTTCCCTTTCTGCACAGACTCTTACCGAACAGGAAAAAGAGTTCTCCGCCGCACAGCCTGATGAGTTTCTGGTTATGACAAACCGTTTCGAGAATATTCTCAATAATAACTATGCTTACGGCAGTGATTTTGATGAGATTTCTTTGCTTGTTTCTGCGGCAGAGCTTTCGCTTCTTGAAAAAGCAGAGGACGGTAAACTTCCTAACAGTGAGCTTATCGCTTTTGTAAGTGAGGTTTACGGTATTGACCCGTCGGTGTACGCTGACGAGGGCAAGGAGGCTCTCAACAAAGACGGAGAAACCGAAATACTGCCGAGAGGGTATAGTCTTTATAAGCACAGCATTACAAATTTCCATACTAACGAGGACGGCACCTTTACCGTATACTCCGACGTGGAAATTGAAAACCACGACGGCGATACCGAGATAAAAGAAGCTGTATCCCGATTTGTAAAAAGTCCTGACAGCCGATTCGGGTATTACCTGATTTCCAGTGAGCTTTTAACCAAGGAAACAATCGCACAGATGTAAAAAAATACCGCCGCCGTACTTTAAAGTATGGCGGCGTTTTCTTTAAAGATGTAAGTCAGAGAACCGTACCCTGTCTTTTGGGCGGAAGCTATGCGGGAGGACAACAAGTCCTCCCCTACGAACTATCAGTAAAGATTATATTGCGCATCAGTAGGGGCGAAATTGTTTTCCGCCCGTTTTGCAGTAGCTTTAGGGGACGCAGAGAGCTTTCTTCTATGGTTTTATAAGATACTTTATTGTGGCGTTTTTAAAAGAAGAAACGGTATCGTCAATCAAGGTGCTTTTGTCAACCGGCTTATAAAATTCAAAGGAGTCCTCGTCAATTAAATCATGCCAACCACAGGTTATAGTCTGTGAGGCAGATGTAAAAACAAAAGAAATCCCACCGAAAAATCGGTGGGATTTCTGGTTTCTATTTAATTAATGTAGCTCTCAGCTTTTTGTCTGATTTTAGCTGACCGCAGAAGTGGTAAATGTTTGAGTAGAAAGAAGCGCAATCGGTTGTCTGAGCCTTTGCGGTTTCCTTCAACTCTTCACTGTCGTAAACGGCGGCGGAGATACAAGCAACGGTAAAGGTAACCGTTTCCTCATCGCCGTTAATAAAAATTTCGGTCATAGCGTCATAGAATTTTTTGATCTGCTTTTTATTGCCCGAGGAAAGAAGCGCCTTAATGTCGGGAATAAAATATTCCTTGTAAAATTTAGTGGCTAAGAATCTACCCTGATTTGCAACCTCGGTTTTATAAATTTCCTTATTCTGCGGGAAGAAAGCAAGAAGCTTCTGAGTAAGTCCCGAAAGGGTTGCGTTTTCGCCCGAATCACTTGTTGGCAAGGAAACGGAAGAAGCAACGCGCTTTTTAGCGATGCTGAGCTGTTTTCTTAAGGTTTCGGTAAAGTCGATAGCAACGCTTTCCACGTCCTTTTCGCGCTGTGTTTCGTCAAAAAGATAGGAGGAAATAACACTGAATTCTCCGTTTTCCTCTGCAAATGAAAGCTCGTAGCATTTGTTTTGCTCGTTATAGGAGATTTTGAATTTTTTGTCCTTTGCGCCGAAAGAACCGTCCTCAAGGGCGGTTATTTCATTTTCCTCAAAGAAAGATGAAAGGTTCTTGAGTAATACATCATAATACATAACTGATACCACCATATTAATAATATGTATATAGTATAGCACGATAAGGGAGGTTTGTCTATTGTTTTTTGCAAAGGTCAGAAAAAGTCAAAAAATATTTACAAAATATTCACTAAAACCTATTGACAAACGGAAAAAAGCGGTTATAATATAAGTGTATTAGCACTCTGTATGGTCGAGTGCTAAAAACCAAAAAATTTTAAGGAGAGTGAAAGAGGAATGGAACTGACACCGCGTAAACAGGCAATTCTGGCGGCTATAGTTAAGTATCATATAGCAACAGGCGCCCCCGTCGGCTCTAAATGGCTGACCACTACGCTGGAAAATGCGCCATCTTCTGCGACTCTGCGAAATGAAATGAGTGAGCTTTCCTGTATGGGATTGCTGGAACAACCTCACACCTCGGCGGGAAGAATTCCTACGGGAAAGGGCTATGAGTTTTACGTGAGCAACCTTATGCAAAAGGATGAGCTTGACGAGGGTGTCAAGGCTTACATTGATAAAACTCTTGAAACAGCCGCTACTGATACCGAAGGCTTACCTATTATTGCTTCAAAGCTGTTATCACATATAACGGGTCTTCCGTCCTTTAACGCAAAGATAACCGACGACTGTGTTTTTGTCAGACGGGTAGAGCTTACCCCTATGAGTCAGAGAGTAATGATGATGGTTGCGGTTATGAGCGATGGCAGAGCTAAAAGTAAACTGTGCCGATTGCCTAATAATATAGGAATAGATGTTTTTGAGCAATTAAAAAAGCTTATTAAGGAAAGAATAGAGGGGGAGAGCCTTTCTTCTCTTACCTCTGCGGTAATGCAGAACCTGTACGCCGCGGCAGGAATCAATGCTTTTGCGCTTATGCCTGTTCTTGCAGCTTTGTTTGATATGATTAGGGAATCAGGACAGCCTCAGATAAATTTCTCAGGACAGTCCAATATATATTCAATGCTTGGTGACAGTAATCGGGCGGCGCGTCTTTATATGTTCCTTGAACAAAAGGAGGGCATACTGTCGGTAATATCACAGAGCAGTGAAAGAGTCGGGGTAATATTCGGTACCGATACGGGCTTTAGTGAGCTTGAAAAAACCGCCGTAATTTTCGCGACCTGGGGAGCTGACGGCTCACATGGTGGGCGAATCGGCGTAATCGGACCCACCCGAATGTCCTATGGTCAGATAGTACCTTCGGTTGCATATTTAGCTTCAAAATTAAGCGAAATTGCAAACGAGAATATAAAAGATATGGAGGAAGTTTAAATGGCAGAGGAAAAGAAAGAGCAGGAAACCGTTGAAGCGGAGCCTGTAGAAAAAAAGCCTAAGAAATCTAAAAAGAACGAAGAAGCAGAAAAACTTAAAGAGGAACTGGGTAAAACTAAAGACCTTTTAAGCCGTACTGCCGCAGAGTTCGATAACTTCAAAAAACGAACCGAGAGAGAAAGACTTTCGGTTGCTGAATTTGCAAAGGCAAGTATGTTCAAGGATTTTCTTCCAGTACTTGATAATGCGTACAGAGCTTTGTCTGCGCAGTCAGACAGCGAGGATTACAGCAAAGGCCTTGAAATGATAATCAAGCAGTTTATTGCTATACCTGAAAAAATGAAGGTTACCGAACTTGCTAAGGTAGGGGACGAATTCGACCCTAACTGTCACGAAGCTGTTATGCACGTTGAAGACGGTGAGCTTGGTGAAAACGTAATCGCTGAGGTTCTTCAGCAGGGATATAAAATCGGGGATACGGTTATCCGCGTAGCTATGGTAAAGGTAGCTAATTAATCAGTCAGTTTTTAAAAAATAACATATATATAATAAAGGAGAAAAATTATTATGGGTAAAATTATTGGTATTGACCTTGGTACAACAAACTCTTGCGTAGCAGTTATGGAGGGCGGCGAAGCCGTTGTTATTCCTAATGCCGAAGGCGGCAGAACAACTCCTTCCGTTGTAGCATTTTCAAAAACAGGCGAAAGAATGGTAGGTCAGGTTGCAAAGCGTCAGGCTATCACCAATCCTGACAGAACAATCAGCTCAATCAAGCGTGAAATGGGTACAAACTACACCGTTAACGTTGACGGCAAAAACTACACACCTCAGGAAATTTCTGCAATTATTCTTCAGAAATTAAAGGCTGATGCAGAAAGCTATCTGGGTACGACTGTAACAGAGGCTGTAATTACCGTTCCTGCATACTTCACCGACGCTCAGCGTCAGGCAACCAAGGACGCAGGTAAAATTGCAGGTCTTGAGGTTAAGCGTATTATAAACGAGCCTACTGCTGCAGCTCTTGCTTATTCTATTGATAAGGAAGACGACCAGAAGGTTATGGTTTATGACCTTGGCGGCGGTACCTTCGACGTTTCCATTATTGAAATGGGCGACGGCGTACAGGAGGTTCTTGCTACTGCAGGTAACAACAAGCTTGGCGGTGACGACTTCGACAAGCGTATTATGGATTATATCGTTGCAACCTTTAAGGCAGAAAACGGTATGGATATTTCAGGGGATAAAATGGCTATGCAGCGTATTAAAGAGGCTGCAGAAAAGGCAAAGATTGACCTTTCAGGTATGACTACCGCTGATATCAATCTTCCTTTCATTACCGTTGATGCAAACGGTCCTAAGCATTTCGAAACCACCATTACAAGAGCTAAGTTCAACGAGCTTACCGCCGACCTTGTAGAAGCTACTATGGGACCTGTTCGTCAGGCACTTGCCGACTCCGGTCTTAACAAGAGCGAAATCAACAAGGTGCTTATGGTTGGCGGTTCTTCCAGAATCCCTGCTGTTCAGGAAGCTGTTAAAAACTTCATCGGTGCTGAGCCATTCAAGGGTATCAACCCTGACGAATGTGTTGCTCTGGGCGCTGCTCTTCAGGGCGGTGTACTTGGCGGTGATGTTAAGGGACTTCTTCTTCTCGACGTAACTCCTCTTTCACTTGGTATCGAAACAATGGGCGGCGTATCTACTAAGGTTATTGACAGAAACACCACCATTCCAACAAAGAAGAGCCAGATTTTCTCTACTGCCGCTGACGGTCAGACCTCTGTTGAGGTTAACGTTCTTCAGGGTGAGAGAGAATTCGCTAAGGACAACAAACAGCTTGGCGTATTCCATCTTGACGGAATTGCTCCTGCTCCCCGCGGAATTCCTCAGATTGAAGTTACCTTTGATATAGACGCTAACGGTATCGTTCACGTATCTGCTAAGGATTTGGGTACGGGTAAAGAGCAGTCTATCACCATTACTTCTAACACCAATATGTCTAAGGAAGATATTGAAAAGGCTGTACAGGAAGCTGCTCAGTATGAAAACGAGGATAAAAAGCGCAGAGAAGAGGTTGACCTGAGAAACAACGCTGACCAGATGATTTATCAGACCGAAAAGACCGTAAACGAGTTCGGCGATAAGTTGAGCGAAGATGAAAAGAACAAGATTAACACCGCTAAAGAAGCTTTGAAGGAAGCTCTTAAGGGTACCGATATTGAAGCTATCAAGACAGCTCAGGAGGCTCTTCAGAAAGAGGTTTACGCTATAAGCGAAAAGGTATATAAGGCAGCTGCAGAGGCTCAGGGCGCACAGGGCGGCGACCAAGGCGCAACAGGCGGCGCAGACGCTAATAACGTATACGATGCAGATTTCTCTGATGTTGAAGATAGCAACAATCAATAATAGGTAAAAAGTATCCCACAAGGAGATAAACAAGTGAGCGAAAAACGAGATTACTACGAGGTGCTGGGTGTTGACAAAAGTGTCAACGATGACGACCTGAAAAAAGCATACCGTAAAGCAGCTAAGAAATATCACCCCGATTTACATCCGGGGGATGCAGAGGCTGAGAAAAGCTTTAAAGAGGTAAACGAAGCTTACGAAATACTGTCGGATAAGGAAAAACGCGCCCGTTATGACCAGTTCGGCCATGCGGGTGTAGACCCTAATTTCGGCGCAGGACAGGGAGGCAATCCCTTTGGCGGCGGATTCGGCGGAGGGTTCGGCGACTTTGGCGACCTTGGCGATATTTTAGGCTCTATGTTCGGCGGTGGCTTTGGCGGTGGCAGAAGACGCGACCCCAACGCCCCAAGACGCGGAGCAGATACCGCAACCAATATTGTTATTTCCTTTATGGAAGCGGCAAAGGGCTGTAAAAAGGATATTAACGTAACCAGAACCGAAAGCTGTAGCGAATGTTCGGGTACAGGCGCTGAAAAGGGTACTCAGGTAAAGACCTGTCCTACCTGTCACGGAAGCGGTCAGGTTATGAGTGGACAGCGTACACCATTTGGCGTTATCCAAACACAGACCGCTTGTGAAAACTGCCGTGGTACAGGTAAAATTATTGATAAGCCCTGTAGAAGCTGTGCGGGTAAAGGCAGAGTAAGAAAAACTACTGCTAAGAGCATTGATATTCCCGCTGGTATAGACGACGGACAGACCATAACACTTCGCGGCGGCGGAGATATGGGAGCTAACGGCGGTCCTGCAGGTGACCTTCATATTACCGTATCGGTGCGTCCTCATCCTATATTTGAGCGCGAGGGCTTCGACATATTCTGCGAAATACCTATTACCTATTCACAGGCCTGTCTCGGCGCTGAGATTACCGTACCTACCCTTGACGGAAAAGCAAAATTCACCATTCATGAGGGAACTCAGCCGGGTGATGAGTTCAAGCTGAGAGGTAAGGGAATAAAACGCCTTAACTACTCAGGCAATGGCGATGAATATGTAAAAGTTGTAGTTGAAGTTCCAAAGGATTTAAACAAGGAACAGCGTAAAAAGCTTGAAGAATTTGAGAACTCTCTTGAGGAAAAGAACTATAAAAAGAGAAAATCGTTCTTTGATAAAGTAAAGGACCTTTTTGATTAATTCTTGACAAAGTGTATGAAAATGAATATAATGTATAAAAAGCTATGATATGGGAAACAGTAGTTTTTTGGATTCGGCTTACAGGGAGCAGACCTCATAGACTGAAAGGGTTTGTACAGTGAACAAAAATGAATTGCACCCATTAGCTCTTTCGGGGAAATTTTCAGTATACGAAAGCGTAATTTCTGCGTTAAGGAAACAAGAGTTATAAGACGGAGTGGAACCGCGATTTTTCGCCTCCGATATTGCATAGGCAGTATCGGAGGTTTTTTTATTTAGCCGTAAAGACTATACTGAACGTTCGTAGGGGCGGACTGGTTCTCCGCCCGTTAGTCTTGCAGTATCTTTGCGGGAGGACAACAAGTCCTCCCCTACACAGTAGCCGTAAAGACTATACTGAACGTTCGTAGGGGCGGACTGGTTCTCCGCCCGTCCCTACTCCCTACTCCCTATTCCCTAATCGAAAGGAGAAAGAATCTTGTTTGAGAGAATAAGAGAAGATATAGCCGCAGTTAAGGAGCGTGACCCTGCGGCAAGAAGCAGTCTTGAAATATTTTTTCTTTACCCAGGTGTAAAGGCGGTGCGTATGCACAGACGTGCGCATTTTTTCTATAAACACGGGCATCCCTTTATTGCAAGGTGGATTTCTCAGCGTTGCGCCAGAAAAACAGGTATTGAAATTCACCCCGGCGCAACCATTGGCAGACGCCTTGTAATTGACCACGGAACAGGAATTGTTATCGGTGAGACTACCGAAATCGGCGATGACGTTCTTATTTATCAGGGTGTTACACTGGGCGGTACGGGTAAGGATACGGGCAAACGTCACCCAACCATTGGCAATAACGTTATGATAAGCGCGGGTGCAAAGGTGCTTGGTCCCTTTAAGGTAGGGGATAATTCCCGAATTGCCGCAGGTGCCGTTGTGCTTGAGGAGGTTCCCCCTGACTGTACCGTTGTTGGTGTTCCTGCAAGGGTGGTAAGACGAAACGGCGAAAAGGTACAGCCTCTTGACCAGATTCATATACCCGACCCTGTTGCGCAGGAAATATGCCGTCTTGAAGAACGGATAAAAGCACTTGAAGAGAAAGGAATCAGATAATATGAAAATTTTTAACACTTTAACCAGAGAAAAACAGGAATTTATTCCTATTGATGAAAACGAAGTAAAGATTTACGCCTGCGGACCTACCGTTTATAACTATATCCATATCGGTAACGCACGTCCTCTTTGCGTTTTCGACGTGTTGCGCCGTTATCTTGAATGGCGCGGCGTTAACGTAAAGTACGTTCAGAACTTTACCGATATTGACGATAAGCTCATTAAAAAGGCAAACGAGGAAGGAATTACCGTTCCTGAGGTTGCCGAGCGTTATATTAAGGAATTCCGCATTGATTCCGACGGACTTAACGTAAAACCCGCCACCATTCACCCAAGAGCTACCGAAAATATTGACGAGATTATTTCTATTATTGAAAGCCTTATTGAAAAGGGCTTTGCTTATGAGTCGGGCGGCGACGTATATTACAGAGCCAAAAAATTCAAGGATTACGGAAAGCTTTCACATCAGCCTCTTGAGGACCTTGAATCAGGTGCTAGAATTGCCGTGGGTGAAATAAAAGAAGACCCAATGGACTTCTGCCTGTGGAAAGGCGCAAAGCCGGGTGAGCCATTCTGGGCTTCTCCTTGGGGAGACGGCAGACCCGGTTGGCATATTGAATGTTCTGCTATGTCCTGCAGATATCTTGGTAAAACCATAGATATCCACTGCGGCGGTCAGGACCTTATTTTCCCTCACCACGAAAACGAAATCGCTCAGAGCGAGGCGGCAAACGGACAGGGATTTGCTCACTACTGGATGCATAACGGCTTTATTAACGTTGATAACAGAAAAATGAGTAAATCTCTCGGTAATTTCTTTACAGTAAGAGACGTTGCCCAAAAATACGGTTATGAACCTATCCGTTATCTCATGATTTCTTCTCACTACAGAAGCCCCATTAACTATTCTATTGATATTATCGAGCAGGGCAAGAGCGCTCTTGAGCGTCTTTACAACTGCCGTGACAGAATAGATTTCGCTATAGAACACGCCGAGGAGGGCGGAGAAGCGCCTGAGTTTATTGAAACTCATAAAAACGAGTTTATTACCGCTATGGAAGACGACCTTAATACCGCCGATGCACTTGCTGCCGTATTTACTCTTGCAAAAGATATAAATATGGCTATTGATGCTAACGCTAAAAAGGAAAGTCTTGTTGCTATGGCAAAGGCTCTTGATGAGCTTACAGGTGTGCTTGGCTTCCTTTATAACCGCAAGAAAGAAAGCCTTGACAGTGAAATTGAGGAGCTTATTGCAAAGCGTACACAGGCAAGAAAGGACAGAAATTTTGCCGAGGCTGATGCAATAAGAGATAAGCTGAAGGAAATGGGTATCATACTTGAGGATACTCCTCAGGGTGTAAAATGGACCAGAGCGTAACAATTAAAAAGGAGCCCCTTGACAGAAAAGGGGCTTTCCTTTATGTATCGAAGCATCACTCTTTTGGTACGGACGCGCTGCTTCTTGCCGATTTTGCACAGCCAAAGAAAAAGGACAGCTACGTTGACCTTGGAACAGGCTGTGGAATAATTCCCTTTGTAATGCTGAGAGATGAAAGGGTAAAAAAGGCAATAGGCGTGGATATAAGCGAGGAAGCGGTTAGCCTTGCAAATAAAACGGCAGAGGAAAGAAATTTAAAGGATAAATTTACGGTACTTAATGCCGATATTAAAAATTTACCAAAAGAAATAGGGTTTGGCTGTCATACCCTTGTTACCTGTAACCCCCCTTATTTTACACAGGGCAGGGGACTTAAAAACCCCGACGGCGTAGAGGCGGTTGCCCGTCACGAAATCGACTGCACTATTGACGACGTGCTGTCTGCCTCCTTCAGACTGCTCAATACGTCGGGCAGACTTTGTATCTGTCACCGCCCCGAAAGACTTACTGAAATTCTTAAAAAAATGAGTGAGCATAAAATAGAGCCTAAAAAACTGAGGTTTGTCTGTCAGCGTTTTGAGCTTAAACCTTTTTTAGTACTTATTGAGGGTAAAAAATGCGCTAATTCGGGAATAACAGTATTACCTACTCTTTCTCTTACAGAGTGCGAGGAAGAAGTAAGGGCAATTTACGGCGACTATAAAGAGGGATATAATTTATATTGACTTTTTTTGCATAAAAATATATAATAGATAGGTATATTTATAAAATTACAGTAGAGGTGTGTTTATCATGGCAAAAGCAATTAAACTTACCGACGAAGGTCTCAAAAAATTACAGGATGAGCTTGAAACCCTTAAGACTCAGGGCAGAACCGATATTGCCGAGAAAATTAAGGTTGCAAGAGGCTACGGCGACTTGTCCGAGAACAGCGAGTATGATGAAGCTAAAAACGAACAGGCTAAAATCGAAGCCAGAATCGTTGAGCTTGAATCAATGCTTAAAAACGTTGAAATAATTGCCGAAAAGAAAAGCGCTACCAAAACAGTTACTATCGGCTCTAAGGTTAAGGTTCTTGACGTTGAATTTGAAGAAGAGCTTGAATTCAGAGTTGTCGGCAGCGCAGAAGCAGACCCCGCAAACGGACTTATTTCCGATGAATCCCCCGTTGGTAAAGCCCTTCTCGGTGCAAAGGCAGGCGAGACAGTTAAGGCAGAAACTCCCGACGGCGAGGTAGATTTTAAAATTATTGCTATTTCTAAATAAAAGGACTGAAACAAATGGCAGAAAATAACGTACAGACCCCTGAAAATCAGGAGGCTGATTTAAACGAAATATTAAAGGTGCGCCGTGAAAAGCTTTCTGCTTTGCAGGAGCAGGGCAACGACCCCTTTACAATCACCAAATTTGATTTTACAGGCTATGCTGAGGATATCAAGGCAGAGTATGTTGAGGGCGAAGAAAAAACCTATAAGGTATCGGGCAGAATTATGTCCAGACGTATTATGGGTAAGGCAAGTTTCTTTCATATTCAGGATACCACAGGCAAAATCCAGTGCTACATCAGACGCGACGACGTTGGCGAGGACGCCTATGCCGCATTCAAGAAAATGGATATCGGCGATATCGTTGGTGTCGAGGGCTTCTCCTTTGTTACAAAAACGGGTGAGGTATCACTGCATACACAGGGTATTACACTTCTTTCAAAATCCCTTCTGCCATTGCCTGAAAAATTCCACGGTCTTACAAATAACGATTTAAGATTCCGTCAGAGATATGTTGACCTTATTATGAATCCTAACGTTAAGCGTAACTTTGTGGTACGCTCTCAGTTTATCAAGTTTATGAGAAAATATCTTGATGATATGGGTTATATCGAGGTTGAAACCCCTGTACTTAACACAATAGTGGGCGGCGCGTCTGCACGTCCTTTCATTACACATCATAATACACTGGATATACCTATGTATATGCGAATAGCTACTGAGCTTCCGCTTAAGCGTCTTATTGTGGGCGGTATGGACAGGGTTTATGAAATCGGCAGAATTTTCCGTAACGAAGGTATGGACCCTAAACATAATCCCGAATTTACCTCTATCGAGCTTTATCAGGCTTATGCTGATTTCCACGATATGATGGATATTGCAGAGGGTATTATTTCAGGCGCTGCAAAGGAAATTCACGGAACCTATGAGGTAGAGTGGATGGGCGAGAAGATTGACCTTACACCAGGTTGGCGCAGACTTACTATGGTTGACGCCGTTAAGGAATACGTAGGGATAGACTTCTCCGCAATAAACGACGATGAAGAAGCCGTTAAGGCAGCCGAGGCTATCGGTGTTGAGCTTAATGAAACGGCAGACAGAACCTGGGGCAACGCCCTTTACGCCTGTTTCGACCAAAGGGTAGAAGAAAAGCTTATTCAGCCTACCTTTATTACAATGTATCCTGTAGAGGTTTCTCCTCTTACTAAGGCTTCTCCAGCCGACCCAAGACTCACCGAGCGTTTTGAACTTTTCGTATGCCATAGCGAACTTGCAAATGCTTACTCAGAGCTTAACGACCCAATCGTTCAGCGTCAGCGCTTCGAAAAACAGCTTGAGCTTCGTGAGCGTGGCGACGATGAGGCAGAAATGCTTGACGAGGATTTCCTCACCGCTATGGAATACGGTATGCCTCCAACAGGCGGTATGGGTATCGGCGTAGACCGAGCAGTAATGCTCCTTACAAACTCCGACACTATCCGCGAGGTAATCCTGTTCCCCACAATGAAGCCAATCGACTAAAAAACCCAGTAAAATCAAGGGTTTTCGGCATCTCAAATCCGAGTTGACAACAAATTGACAACAATTTTTCATATTATTTTGAAGGATTGTAACGCAGTATGAATAGTTGACAGGACAAAACACAATATAGCACTTGCTATTTAGAGAACACTTTTTTGAAAGAAATTTCAAGAGGTGTTCTCTTTTTTCGTTGGGTCTGCTTTTGTCATGACAGAAAATCAAATCTGAAAGGAACTGAATTTTATGATTAGTGAAGAGACAAAAGCATACTACGACCTGAAGAAACGTAACGATGTCAGAGAAAGTGCCAAGAGGATTCGTCGGCAATTTTTACGCTATAAGGATGCAGAGATTATTTATAGTCTCCAACACAAGAAAATACTGGAGCTTGCCAGCGAAGCAGGTGCAATTTATCGCATGGACGGAACTGTCTTGATTAACCGCGATATCTTTGAGGAGTACTTGGAGAGGTTCCACGAGCCAAGTACACTTCTCTCAAAGGAGGATCAGAAATGAGCGGAAACCTTTGGATGTTCTCAGACATGCTCGATGATGAAGACATCGAGATGCAGAAGCATGATTTTATTACGTTATATCAAGGCGCCGATTACTATGGACTTGGTCTAAAGGTGTTTACCCGTATGGCACGTGAAGCTGGATCTGTCTATAAAATTGGAAAGAAGGTCTTGATTCGCAGAACTATTTTTGATGAATATTTAAGAAAGGTATATAAGAAAGAGTTGGAGAAAAAAGCCTCTGACGATTCCGGAAAGGAGTTTATGAAAAGACAAGGTACGATGGTCACTGATGAAGATAGTGGCCGAATGGATATTCGTTTTGGATTATTGGATTACTATGGCGGTCTACACTGCGGTGAATGCTTAGATGTCCTCATCGACGGTGAGTGGGTTCCTACCCGCATTGAAATGGGAGACGGTTGGTTTCTCGTTGGTGTTCCAACAGATCAACTGGTGGGCCTTGTTGTTAGAATTTAATAGAAATGATTTGCTGGGCGACTTCATTATTGAGGTCGCCCTTCTTTTATATAAAAACAAAGGAGGTGTCCCTTATGAAATGCTTGATGAAGTATCAGTGGGTTAAATTACCCCGAAATCATCTGCCCGAAGGCAAAGGTATCATGAGTGCCTGGGCGAAGCTTGCATCCCGTGCAGCGTTCCGTAAGGGACAAGCTTCTTATTGCGGCCATATTAACGCTGTAAGCCCCGGAATGTGGTCTGGAGGCATTGTGGGGTTAAAGAGTATACTCGGCTCCAGAAGCCGCGCACAGAGCCTTGAGGCGCTTTCTAAGCTCTCTGAGCTCGGTTATGTGAGATATTCGCTAAATGCAAAGACAAAGAAGCTCACGTATCAAATAACAGACTGGGTTGTCGAATGCTCCGGCGAGGAGTGTATGAACGGATCGGTTTATGCTACCGAAGGATATGGCTTCCTCTGCCTCCCTCGCAACATTACTGACAGACTCATCAAACAAAACTACATATTTGATGAAGCAGACGCATGGCTTGATCTGTGGTGCCACACGGTATCCGGAGATTTTGGCAATGCGTTTTCTTTTTTGGCACCGATCGTACAGTTTGGCAAGTTCGGTACCGTACTAACTTTGGAAACCCTGGGACAGCGATGGAACTGGGAAAAGACTAAAGTGTGGCGTTTCTTTCAGAAGCATGGGGATGCTTTTATGCTGCACCGTCTTCCCGGCGCTTATGGTTGCCTCATTTTCAATAAACTGTATCCAAGTGATACAGAGTTTACAATGCCGGAGTCCGAGAAAATCGAGCGTATAATTGCCGAAATACGCATTTTGGCAAAGAATGAGCAGAAAGTGGGTTCTGATCATGAGAATATCGGCAGACTGATCGCTTTGTACAGTCGTCAACTCTTGATGGAATACGCTGACGAGAGTGAAAACACTCCGCCTAAAAATCGCGTTGCACTTTTTGACCCATATATATTACACGCGTATTTTTCTCACTCGAATTGTAAGAAGTGTATATATGACTGCACGGGTAAATGTATATGTTCCCCTCCAGTTATAGATACGAGTAAAATCCGTGGGCCTTGTGCGCCTGTGGATATAACGATAATTGCAAAGGAGATGTTTACATATGACCCGCCAAACAGACGAAAAATCGCTGTATGAGCAGCAAGAAGACCGCATATTAGCGCAGTCAGACGCTTTTATTTCACTTCTGACAAAGCGTGGGATTCTCGGTGATCACGAGATTGATAACGAGAAAATTCGCACAGCACAGCAAAAAAAGAGACAGACCAGTTATCATAACACCAAGATGCTTCTGCAACACTATCGAACAATTGCATGGGTTCTTGAGTGTTTTCCTACAGACGTTGCTGCAGAGTTGGACACTCCGTTTGAGCATATTGATCAGCTGATAGATAAGGTTGATATGGAAATGGCTATGGGAAACCGCAAACTTGAAGGTCGAATGGAAGGTGTTCGCAAGTCGAGACTTCTTTTTGATCGAGTCAACGAGGCTCTAACTGTTCTCAAGAGCAAGCCAGGTAACGGAAAGCTTCTGTATGATGTCATATATATGACCTACATTGCAACGGAGCATCTTTCCCTGCAAGAGATGATTGATCAGCTTGAAATCTCGAAGAGAACATATTACCGGCTTCGTCAGCAGGCAATCACAATTCTTTCAATTCGTTTGTGGGCAACGCCTGCTATTGGAATTGATTTTTGGTTTGATATGCTTACCCTTTTGGAAAACCTTGAATAGTGACAGTAAATTGGCACAAAATTGGCACAGTTTTGCCGATGACAAGAGAATGGGAATGTGTTATAATTGTATCGTCCAAAACTGGGCTCGGGTGAAGACGAGGCCGTTTCTTTTAGCAGAAATGCTTGAAAGAGACGGCTTTTTTTGTTGCCCGAAAATCTGAAAAAAAGGAGGTACACAGGCATGATTAAGCAACTCAGGCTGGGCGGTAGCAAAATGAAATCCGCCTATTGGTCGCTCGTCGGAACGGCGTGTGCAATGATTTTCTCTATGCATCCCGTTATGGCCGCAACGATCTGGGATCGCTTCTCAGCGATTATGCAGGACATTTACGGTCAGATTGTGGCGATCAGTACCATCGTGGCAGTCACAGTAGGTGCCATTGCCCTGATTATCCGAATGGTTTCGAGAAATCAGCGTGCAGTGGACGAAGCGACGCAGTGGCTCAAGAGAATCGTGATCACCTGGATCATTCTCAACTCTCTCGGCTTCATCGTTGCGTATTTGCAGCCTCTCATCGCCGGCGGAAATTACTCGCCCGGTGGTAGCGGCGGTGGTGGCACTGTCACCATTTAAGCATCCGGGTCAAGCAGGAATGGAGGTGATAGCCGATGCTTGACTGGATATTTGAAGGGATAATTACATGGGTCAGTTCTGTTGTAACCGACCTGATGGATGCCGTCTCAGGTATGTTCCTGCAGGCGCTTGGCACAGACATGACCGCCATGGAAGAATATTTCCCCTTCGTAAGTAAAGCCTTCACTGTTATGCAGTATACGGCTTGGGCTCTTCTCTTCCTCATCACGGTCTGGCAATTATTCCGAGTATTCGGTGGGCCGGTTACAGATGCGGAAAATCCGTGGGCACTGATTGGTAGAAGTGCGTTATTTGCACTGCTTATCGGTTATGCAAAGCCGATATTCTCAATGTGCCTCGACATCGCCACAGCACCGTACACAGCCCTGATGGATATCCAGATGACCGCAGAGGACTTTACCTTTGCAGGTATAGAGGCAATGCTGATGAACGGACTGACAACGCTCATAGCGACCATATCCGTCGTCGGACTATTGCTACTCGTTATTTTGGAGATTGCATTGGGTTGGAACTACTTCAAGTTGTTGCTTGAAACGGTCGAGAGATATATCGTGGTTGGTGTACTCTGCTATACGTCACCTCTGGCATTTTCTATGGGTGCCTCAAAAGCAACGACACCGGTTTTCAGAAGCTGGTGTCGTATGGTTGGATCCCAGCTCTTATTGCTCGTTATGAATGTGTGGTTCTTAAGAGGATTTAACTCCTCGATGGGTGCCTACATTGGAAACGGCGGTGCCTTATCTACCGGATACGGCAGCGTATTCCTTTGGCTGTTCTGTGCTTTGGCATTCCTCAAAACTGCGCAGAAGTTTGACTCTTATCTGGCGTCGATCGGGCTCAACGTGGCTCAGACTGGCTCCAGTATGGGTATGGAACTTTTGATGGCAGCAAGAGTCGTCACAGGTATTGGACACGGTGCAAGGAGTGCGGGAAACGTATTTGGTGGTGCAACTGCCACAGGTACCGGTGCCGCAGCAAGCGGTTTTGCTTCCGGGTTCGCAAACATGTTCAAGGGCAACAGCTATGTTCGAGATGCTGTTGTACAAGGCGGTCAGCGTATGGGCGCCGGTGGAACGATTGGATTTGTTGGCAGAGCCTTTGGCGGTATGGCCGCACGTAACGGTGCGCAGTTGACTGGTGACTCTATCGCTTCCGTCGCAGCACGAACACCGAATATGTCCGGTACGATTGCCGGAGATATTGCAGATAGAAGTCTCGCAAACTATATGCCTCATATGAGTGGTATGAATGTTTCGGGTACCGAAATCACCGGTGGTCAAATCACAGCCAAAGTTGTGGGTGCGGACGGAAAGGAAACTTCAGTCGCAATGTACAGTGCAGCACAATTTGAGAAACCTGACGGACCTCATTCCGTTGTTACGGCATCGGATGGCAGTCAGTGGTATCAAATGGCAAGCGGTCCCGGTGCAGGTGCATTTTACGATGCTCCTCAGTTTAACGGTAGCCCTGCTGAAGCTGCACAAGTTGCTGCCACATTCCCGGATGCAGCGGACGGAACAACCCTCAGAACCGTTGGCGACGGTGTTATCGAAGCAAGTCACGATGGCCACAACACTATGTGGTACAACAGTGCTTACTATGATGAGCCGGATGCGCCTCATACGGTTATGACGGCTGCAAACGGTGTAGACTGGTATGCTATGCAACAGCACGCGGATGCTCCTCAGTTTGAGGCCGGTGACGAAGCTTATGCATACAACCAGGCTTATTTTCAACAGTTTATGCCAGGATTCGATCAGCCTGTTTCTTCTGTGGATGGCTCCGAAAGACTCGACGGACACTTTGAAGTCAGACACGAGAACGGTTCCGGTACGATGTTCTACGATACCTCCCAGTTTGCTCCCCCTCGTGGAGATTATCAGGTATTCGAGGACGTCAACGGAAGTCAATGGTATGCAATTCACGGTGAGGCTGCTGTGGATCGCAGACCCGTCTTTGAAAACGGTAAACCCGTTTATGACGGTGACAATGTGCGAACGGTCAACGTTGATACAGTTCGCTATAAATCAACGCCTACCCGTTATGGAGAACCTGAAGCCAGAAATGATGGCGAAATCAAGTCTCCTAAGCGTAAGAGGTAAAACAATGGCGACAGCCGAATCGGTATTCCCGGTTCGGCTGTTTGCTTCTTAAAAACGAAAATAACACTGCCATATGCAGTTGAATATAGGAGGTGCAGATAATGGCAGAGCCGAACAAACAACAAATCGGCGACGGCGCTGATAGTTATGGTGCCGCAGCGCAGAACGCCGCCAAAGCAGCAAAACAAGCAGCTAACGTCGGCAAAGAAGCAAGTAAAACTGCCGCAACAACTGCAGCTGCGAAAGGTGCTGAAGCTACAGCAAACGCGGCCGCAGCAACGGTAAAAGCCGGTGTTGAAGGCGGTAAAGCAGTTGCAGAGATTGCTGCCGGTACAGCTTCGGGAGGACCTTGGGGTGCAATTATAGCTGCAGCATGGGCAATGCGCCACACACTCTTTAAGATTCTCGTCTGCATCTGTTTGTGTGTGGTTTTCTTAATCGTGCTCATAGTAGAGCTCCCCGGTATTCTTATAAACCGAGCGTTAGGACTTGATGGTAGTCAACCAACCGAGCAAGTCACGATTGTAACAGTGTTTGAGACGGTTACGGATGTGATTTCCAATATTATCGGGCTTGGATACGATTCCTCGATGACGCAGGTGGAAACGCTGATAGCAGATGGTGGTTATGATTACGAGCTTTCAATGAATGCCCTTGTGAATCACGCTCAGAGTTCAGCCGGATATGATGTGGCATATATTATGTCGGCATATTCCACGTCGGTTGATCAGCTCAGTGCTACCCAGACCGATTTGGAAGCAAAACTGTCTGGTGTATCGGGTAATATGTTCCCTGTAACATCGGTCGAGAAAGAAAACGAGGTTATCACACCGGTTACATATTATACCTATAAGCCGGTAACGATGACGGTAGTCACAAGAATCGTCCAGACCGGCACCATCAACGGTGTTCCTCAGTACCGATATGAAACCGCTGAGAAGACTTACTATGTGCAGGATGAAGAAAAAACTTCGGATGTTGCCGTTGAGGTTGATGCTTATACAGCTGTAACGGTAACACTTCCTGTATACTCTGGTGGTTCTATTAGTGGAACCCGAACAGCAACTTATTATCAGTCTGCAGGTAAACAGACCTTGACACCGACAAAAGAAATCGTCAAGTATCTGGAATGCACTATTCATCCCTTTGATAATACGGTCATTTCCAGCGCCTTCGGATTGGATCTGAATGCCGAATACAGCCAGTTTGGTACAACCTACGGTCAAGTTATTGATAGCCGAGCTCAAGCGCTTAAGATGACGCTTTACGGTACAGCATCAAATGGAAGTGCAGTTCCGCTTACCGACACTGAACTCATCGCATTTCTTGCAAGGCAAAACTGTAGTGAGACCCGTAAGCATATTGTGAAGACCGGGCTTTCCCTTGTAGGTAAGGTTCCTTACTTCTGGGGTGGCAAATCGGCTGCAGGTTGGAATGATGAGTGGAATACGCCAAAGCTTGTAACAGCTGCAGGTTCAACTACAAGTGGAACCATTCGACCATTCGGGCTTGATTGCTCCGGATTTACCGATTGGACATATAAGACCGCTGTTGGGGTCAGTCTCTACGGTGGTACCTGGAGCCAGTGGGATGAGTCTTATGCAATCTCTGCGGAGGAGCTCCTTCCGGGCGACCTCGGTTTCTTGATGGATGCTGACGGTCAGGGTTGGAACCACGTGCTCATATTTGCCGGATACGGTGAAAACGGAGAACGCATGTGGGTGCATTCCTCCGGTGGTGAAGGCGTCATACTCAACACACCGAGTTATGAAGCAAGCCTTTCCCTGCGCAGACCGAAAGAGGTTAATTTTGAAGATTCGTCGGTTGTTCCCGACGTTGAATAGAAAGAAGGTGTAGCTATGGACGATAAGGAATTCAGTAACGTCTTCTCTATACCGGCAAACTACACAGACTCGGGTAAGATCCTGGGTGGTATGCTTGAGCCCCGTAATGCTATTGAAGCACTGATTTTAATTGTGCTAATTGGTTATCCGGAGTTGATGCTGATACCGATGCCGAGTACAATTCGCATCGTTGTAATGACTGTGACGCTGATTCCACTCGGCGTAGTTGCATTGATGGGAATTGACGGAGACTCACTATTCCAGTATTTAGGGCACATCATTTATCACATGATGAACCGCAGAAAACTAACATTTAGAAGGGTGGGATATAAATATGACCCAGCGCAACTCCGCAAAAGGAAAAAAGCGAAGAAAAAAGCCAGAAAAGCTTGAGTTCGTACAGGACTTCATACCAATCAAAGACCTGCGCCACGGTATTATTGAAACGACTGATGGCAGGTACATCAAGATCCTTGAGATCGAGCCTATCAATTTTATGCTTCGTTCTGATGATGAGCAGTTCGGCATCATCTCTACCTTTGCGAGCTGGCTGAAGATCTCACCGATGAAACTACAATTCAAATCCATCACTCGCCGCGCCGACTCCGATAAGCACGTGGCTATGGTTCGTGAGGAACTGGAAGCAGAACCGAGCGAAGAGTGTAAGCACCTTGGAGAAGATTACATCAATCTCATCAAGGATGTCGGAAGCCGAGAAGCGCTCACAAGGCGCTTCTTTTTGATTTTCCAATATGAAGAAATCCGTCGCAATGAAACGGATGACTTCGCACAGATCTACAGCATGATGCAGACGGCAGAACAGAATGCCAGAGCGTACTTTATGCAGTGTGGCAACAATATTCTTCAGCCCGAGGATCCGGACGAAGCAACTGCAGAAATTCTGTATATGTTCTTCAATCGTCGTTCCTGCATTGATGAGCCGTTTTCGAGCCGTGTGGAGCGTGTTGTCGTGGATACGATGGCAGCGAAGAATAAGGTTATCGGTATTGATGAAGTGCCACATATCCGATTTGCTCACTTCATTGCTCCCCGAGGCATTGATCTGAAGCATCACAACTATGTGATTATGGACGGCCTGTATTACACTTTCTTATATATCAAGGGTGATGGTTATCCGAGCCGTGTAAGAGCCGGTTGGATGTCGGCGCTGATCAATGCCGGTGAAGGCGTGGACATTGACGTCCACCTGCGCCGAGAGAACCGAAGCAAGACCATCGATAAGGTTGCTCAGCGTATCAGACTCAACCGCACCAAAATCAAGAGTATGCAGGATACCAGTACCGACTATGAGGAACTGGCAAACTCTATTCAGGCCGGCTATTACATCAAACACGGCATCGCTAACTACAATGAAGATCTGTTTTATATGTCTGTCTTTGTTACTGTGTCCGCCAAGACCTACGAGGAGCTGATGTGGCGCAAGCAGCAAATGATAGATATGCTCAAGTCGATGGATATGTATGTGAGCGATTGTAAGTTCCAACAGGAAACGGCACTCCGTTCGGTAATGCCGTTTTTGAAGATTGCTCCTTCCCTTGAGAAGAAGGCAAAACGAAACGTGCTGACCAGTGGTGCAGCATCTACCTATATGTTTACGAGCTATGAGCTTTCGGATGATACGGGCGTTCTGCTCGGCATCAACCGTCATAATAACTCGCTGTGTATTGTGGACCTGTTCAATACCAAGAAGAACAAAAATGCGAACCTAAACCTTATTGGAACCAGTGGCGCAGGCAAAACCTTTACGCTTCAGCTCTTGGCTTTGCGTATGAGAATGCGCGGCATCCAATGCTTTATCCTGGCGCCTATTAAGGGACACGAGTTCAGACGCGCTTGTAATGCCGTGGGTGGTCAGTTCATCCGCATTGCTCCCGGTTCTCCGCACTGTATTAACATTATGGAGATTCGACACACAATTGCTCCCGAAATGGAGCTAATTGATGCAATGGACTACGTAGAGCTTGGCTCGATGCTGGCCAATAAGATTCAGCAACTTATGATTTTCTTCTCCTTGCTGATTCCGGATATGACCAATGAAGAGGAACAGCTTTTGGATGAAGCACTGATTAAGACCTACGCCGATTACGGTATCACCCACGATAACGAATCTGTTTATGAAGACGCAACGGTTTCTCCTCCGAAGATGAAGCAGATGCCAATCCTCGGAGATCTTCACAAGCGCCTGCTTGAAAATAAGATGACCGAGCGTATCGCAGTTATCGTTAGCCGATTTGTTACCGGTTCGGCACAATCCTTTAATCGACAGACCAACGTTGACTTGTCCAACAAGTACATCGTTTTTGACCTGTCAGAGCTTAAAGGCAAACTTCTTCCCGTTGGTATGATGATTGCACTCGATTATATTTGGGACTCAGTCAAGAAAGACCTTACCAAGAAGAAGGCAGTTATGATCGACGAGATATGGAAGCTTGTCGGTACCAGCTCTAATAAACAAGCTGCAGAGTTCTGCTTGACCATCTTCAAAACCATTCGTGGTTTCGGTGGCGCAGCTGTCTCTGCCACACAGGACCTCAGCGACTTCTTCGGACTTGAAGATGGCAAGTACGGTCGTGCCATCATCAATAACTCCAAGAATAAAATCATCCTCAACCTTGAGCCGGATGAAGCCAAGTATGTGCAGGATGTTTTGAAGCTGACCAAGACCGAGATTCAGTCCATTACCCGTTTCGAACGTGGTGAGGCACTGATTTATTCCAACAACAACAAAGTACCCGTTCTCGTGAAGGCTTCCAAAGTAGAGCACGAAATGATTACCACTGACCGTGCTGAACTGGAGGCGATTCTACGGGAAAGGCAGAAAGAACATACTCATTCCGAGTAAAATACTCATTCTGATACCAAATACTCACAAGGAGGTGTTTTTAAGTGTTTCTGCAGGATGAGCAAAACATTATCAAATGGCTTTCGCAATATGGAGCCCTTCCCAAGCTTCAGGTGTCTAAACTTCTGCAGGTGCCCGAGGTTGCCGAGGAAAAGATTTTGAAGAACCTTCAAAGGCACCGAAAAATCAATGAGGTTGGCGGCGGTTACTACTGGGGGCTTGATAAATTGTGTAAGCCTGAGCAAAGAACAGAACTTGCTATCTGGGTTCTTCTCCAGTTCATTGATCAGGTAGATCCCCGAGCTCATTATCCGGCGACTTATCCCGCGCAGGTGTACTTTCTCAAGGAAAACACTGGATATGAAATTGTGGTTCTTTATGAAGGCGAAGAACATCAGGTAAAGCTTCTTCAGCCTGATGAAGACCTCAAATACATTATTGTGGTACCGAACACCTCAATGATCCCTCGCCTGAAGCTTCCGGATGCACCGTGTTTGTTTGCCACCATCGACTTTGAGGGTGAAGACGAGCCAGAGGTTCATTTCTATACGCAGGAGGACGTGGCCAATGAATAAAGAAAGTCAATTCTATCAGGTGCTCGTAAAAATCGAAAATGGCATCAAGCGAATGAGCGAACAGGCCGCAGCTGTGCGCTGGTATTTGGAAGCAGATGATTTGGATACAGCCTATGACAAAGCACTCAAGTTGGAAGCCGTTACCGAAAAGACAACGCTTCTGACGAGAGTGCTTCCTGCTTATACCGGCTACCGTACCGCAAAGGAAGATGTGGCCGAGATTATTGCAAAAGAGATTCCGGTGGAAATCGGCTTTACCGCTGAAGGTTGGTTCTGCCTCAGGATGCCAACACTGCTTCCTAAAAAATCATCCGGGTCTCACGATTACATCCGAACTTATTTATTGCCGGCTATGGATAAGTTCTTTAACGGTCGCCCGAGAATACGATACCGCGACTGTGTGCTCGTTGTTCGTCACGTCTACGATATGAGGCGCCCAGAACGAAAGATGCGAGATCACGATAACATCGAGGTGAATATGGTAACAGACATTGTTGCCACGAAGGTAATGCCGGACGACAACCCGAATGTATGCACGCATTACTATTGCAGTGCTGCAGCAAGTGAAGATCGTACTGAGGTCTATGTGGTCCCGAAGCACGATTTCCCAATGTGGTTTGTGGAAGAAAAAGCAATGCCGGATAAGGGGGTCACGCTCTATGAAAACATCATTTGCGGGTCATAAACCCATGTTACGCAAAGCCGTTTTTTTAACCCCCATTTGCGTAACACGTGAGCGAATGGCAAAAAGTCCTTGTAAATCAAGGGTTTTCGAGAATCTGGCTGACGGGATTTTAGGCGGAGAGTGCAGTCATCGTGCCGAAATTTCTTTCAACACGAGGTTTTTACGCTGATGGTTCAATTCACTCCCGGCAGTCAGGTCTGGCAGCTCATCACACTTCTTTCAATCGTCGGTGAGTATCCACTTGGTTCGCGACATTTACTTGGCAACAAGGCTGTCCTCAAAAACCTCGTACACAAACTTAACCGACCACAAACCTTTTGCAACACAGAGACCGGCGACACGATGACTTGCCGACTCCTGAGTGTCTCGGGCGACGACCGAAACCGAAACATCCGCCTTTGCAAGGTGGCTCTCCCCATACTGGAATGGATTTCTCCTGAATGCAAAAGCTATCACCTGAATTCCTTCAGGAAGCATAACTTCTCCAGCTCAGTCTCACACAGAGAACGAAATCACCGCATCGGTGAGGTTGTGACAATGTGTATGCGTGCCGGCATCGAAGCAAGACCGTTCTTGTTACCGGAACTTCAGAACGAAGCCTTTGTTCACGTCATACCCAGCGAAGCCGTTATGTATCCGTCCAAGGATCTTAAGAGACTCAGCGAAGACGAGATGAGCAAGACCAGCTTCACCAGAATGGTTGGCGCATTATTTGCGTGCGGGACCTGTTATGCCATGTACAACACACGCAGCGCCACAATGAAATGGTCCGGCAAGGGCGAGTTCAAGGCAAGGGACTCTTTACGAGACCTGTCCAATATGAATTCCGAGATATCAATTGTTAATTCGGCGATTCTTTTAGGTCAGTCTGGTACAGTCGCTCTGAACACCATCGTGGAATCAGATAAATCGCAGAAGCAGGAGTTTCGATTTGATTCCGTATATGACCACATATATTTCATTCCGCTGAACGAGGATGGCATCCGGCAGCTTCGCTTCCTTACCGTTCCGGATTGGAAAGAAAAAATCTTAAATCTGCTCTTTGACCCGGAAGAGAGATCTTACAACCGAGGTCGATTTGAGTATGACGCAATCGTAGATGATGTCTACATATATTCCTATCTGGATGCAGATATTGCCAGACTGATGCGACTACACGAAACGCTCAGTGCTCAAAAACGAGACGTAGTCGTCCTGTGCTTTGCATACCAGGTTGCCTTTCTCCGTGAATACTTTGGGCCATTGGTCGAACTGAAGGTAATCGACTTTGACGCGGTGGAAGATGAGCTTGGCCCGGATCGGAGGAACTTGTTTGAAGGATAAAAAAAGAACCATCGGTATCATTATGGCCGTGGTACTCGGTTTATTCGCAATGCTTTATTTGGGCGGAATGATGAGCCAGGTGCTCAGCAACTACTCAGTCTGGATGAACACCGGCGGACTTACCGGACAGGCAATGATGAAACCGGTAAATATGAACCCACTTGTATGCATACCTCTGGCATTCACAGCAATCGGACTCAAAGCCATTGTCGGTATGATACTTATCGGCGGGGCTATCTTCATTGTCTATAAGCTTTACAATCGGTTTGACGGCAAGCAGCAAGACCCGAGAGGTTTCACTAAGAGTGACAGCGGTATCTACGGAACTGCTTCCTGGATGGATGAAAAAGAGATGCACGAGGTACTCGAAGTCTCCTCCATCGGACAGGTGGAAGGAACTATCCTTGGTGAGTACAAAGGAAAAGCCGTGTGTATGCCAAAAGACACCAGACTGAACCGACACATCGCCATCTTCGGTGCTTCCGGTACCATGAAATCACGCGCTATTATCCGGAACGCGTTATTCCAGATTATAAGACGTGGTGAGTCTGCTATTTTGACCGACAGCAAATCCGAGATGTATACCGATACTGTAGAACTGTTCCGCAACGCAGGTTATGAGGTGAAGGTATTCAATCTCGTGAACCCTGAGCACGGTGATTCCTGGAACTGTATGTCAGACTTGAACGGAGATACCCTGATGGCGCAGGTTTTGACCAACGTCATTATCGGTAACACCAGTTCCGGTAAGGGCGATCACTTCTGGGATAACGGTGAAGGCAATCTTCTCAAGGCACTCATCTTAATGGTTGACCAAGATAAGAAACTCAATCCCAGTCAGAAGAATCTGACCTCAGTTTACCAGATGCTTACTCAGAACAGTGAGGGTCAGCTGATAGCCAAGTTCAATAAACTACCGCTTGACCATCCGGCACGTGCCCCGTTTAATCTTTTTTCTCAGTCTAGTGACACGGTGAAATCCGGTATCATACTGGGTTTGGGTACGAGACTTCAAGTGCTGCAGAACAAAGCGGTCCAGCGTATCACCAGCAGTTCGGATATCGACCTAATCGCACCGGCGAAGAAAAAGTGTGTGTACTACATCATACTCAGTGACCAGGATGCGACGATGTCATTTCTTTCATCTCTGTTCTTCAGCTGTATGTTCATTAAACTCAGCAGATTCGCTGATGTACAACCCGGGGGACGGTGTCCTGTTCCCGTTAATCTGATTTTAGATGAGTTTAACAATGTGGGACGCATCGGAGGTGCCGAGGACGGTTCCGACTTTGCCCGTTCGCTTTCGGTTGTCAGATCCAGAGATATCCGTGTGATGCTCGCTGTACAGAGTTTAGGCCAGCTACAGAACCGATACCCGAAGAACCTGTGGTCCGAAATCATAGGCAACTGTGACATCCAACTGATGATGGGTTGCTCTGATGATGTATCCGCTGAGTTCTTCTCCGCACGATCGGGAGATATGTCAGTGCAGGTCAAATCCACAATGACAGTGCGGCAGACCTTGGCACTGGCACAGGTAATCCCGCAATACCGAAGCCTTGAGGGACATGGACGTCGCAGACTTCTCACTCCCGACGAGGTACTGAGATTGCCGAATGAAGAAATGCTGTGTATCATTCGTGGTCACAACATTCTGAAGCTCGACAAACTCGATTATACCAAGCACCCAATGGCAAGGCATATCGTCCAGAGGTCAATTCTGGATTATAAGCCGGCATCAACGCCTGAGGAGGTTACTCCTCCCCAGACCGAGCCTACTTCGGAGGCAAAACCGAAGAAGCCATCGAGTAAGAAACTATACAGTTCGGCAAAGCCGCCGGCTGATTTTTAAGAAGGAGGTTAAAACCAATGGCAGAAAAGAAATCCAAAGTCCCTGCTGAAGAACTGGAACAGTCGATGCAGGGCGAGCAACCGGATGACGCCAAAAAGTCAAGGTCCAAACCGAAGGCGGCTCCGAAGAAAACCCAGTCTGGTACAAGAACCAAATCCAGCAAGAAAGCAGCAGAAGACGACGGTGACGTCAAAGAGAAAACCAAATTTGCAACTCAGTCCTCACCGTCAGATGAGCCTGTTGTTTCAATTGCTGAACGCAGAGATGCGCAAACCGAGTCTGATAAAGCGAAGAACCATCTCCTTGATCTCATGGAGTCGTACAAAGCGGAACGAGTCCTTACCGATTTCGTCCAAGGTGTTGAAAGGATTAACGGCAGTTTTGCCGCAGTCCTGTATCACGGCGATTTTAAGGTAATCATTCCCGCAACGGAAGCAATCATCCTGCCGAAAGATTACAGAGGCAAGGATCCTGAGGTAGTACACAGGTATATGCTTACCAAACGCCTCGGTACCGAGTTCGATTATATCGTAAAAGGTATGGATCCTGAGACCGGCATTGCAGTGGCGTCCCGTCTCGATGCAATGAAAGCCCGCCAGAAAGAATACTACTTCACACGAGACTGGGATGGAAACAATAAGATCTATGATGGCATTCTCGCCGAAGCCCGAATTGTATCGGTCATCAAATCTGGTATATTTGTAGACCTGTTCGGCGCTGAATGTTTTATCTCGATGAAGGAGTTGAGTTATCAGCGAATCATCGACGCCAGTGCTTACTTCAGACCCGGCCAACGCATTATCGTGAGAATCCTCAAGGTTGACCGCAGCGACAGAAGTAGCGTTAAGGTTGCAGCATCCGTTAAGAGAGCGCAGCAAAACCCATTTGAAAAAGCCATTCAGAAATACAGTGCTGGAAGCCACTATATCGGAACGGTAACAATGGTAGATGAGAATGGTGTATTCGTTGCAATGGAAGGCGGCGTTGATTGCCTTTGTGATTATCCGAAACGTGGACGTCCACCGATCGGTTCACAGGTAACGGTTAAGATCCTCGGTATAGACCGAGGTAAGCAACGAATCTGGGGTGTTATCACACACACCTCCAGTGTAATCTAATTCGAGTTTTAAGAAAGGAGACCTATATAATGACCCAGTGTAATCTGACTCAAACAGAGCAGATGCGGCGCAAAGAAATCGCAGACCACACTCGTGCATTGGTGGTAAATCTTTTGCAGGTAGATGCAGAAGATGAAACATCCATTATGTGTGGGTACAGAGATTATTACCTGCAGATTTCCTTTTCCGAGCTGCACCCGCTGATGGTGTTCTGTCTGGCAAAGGCAATCACCAAACCCAACACAGCCAAGCAAGAGAAAATTGCCAACGAGCTGAACTTAAGAAGCATTCTCGGTAGCCACGCCATCAATGACGAAGTCGGCTGCTATTCTTATCGTGCTACTCACTGGTTGGACACCGAATTGAATGCCGAACGCTTCTTTGAGATGCTCAATCGCTGTGTGGATGAGGCGAATCGAGGGTTCCTCAAGCTCGCCTGTTAGTTGTATTTCTCCAGACTCAGTCGTGTAATGATAGTAAACGACCTGAATGGAGGTAATGCATCATGAAAAAGCTTTTAGCTATTCTTTTAGCGCTGAGTATGCTGCTTCTTTGCGCGTGCTCTGCATCAGACTCATCTGGAAACTCTTCCCCTTCGGGAGGTGACAATCTGGATAGCTCATATACAACCTCAGTCTCCCAGACCGAGTTGGATGACACCCTGGAAAGTCGCTCCACGGCTGAAGAGGGCCCTGAGAATTCTTTGGATACCACATCCGCTTCAGACCGAGATGAGAAAAACCAGGAAGCAAATGACCCGGGAGTGAAGCCAGGCTCGAACCAAAGCCAAGACACTACGGGCAAGGACAAAACCAAAGAAACCCTTCCTTCGCAGTCATCTGGTGATGGCAATTCTTCAGAGAGTTCAAAGCCCAATGAGACGACTAATCCAACAGAGACCACAAAGCCACAGACAGAGCCTACTCAGAAGGAACCCGAATCGACAGAACCTCCTGCGGAGACTGTTCCCACAGAAACTCGTGCAGGTAAGAATGACACTGCAGCAGTAGCCCAGCGTGTTCTGGAGTATATCAACCAGTACCGTTCGAGTCCTGCTACAAGACTTTCGGGTCTGACAGAATACGCTCAGTATAGAAGCCGACAGTTGGTTTCCAACTTTGCGCATAGCACTGCGGATCAGCGTGCTGCAGCAACTGCACTCCAGTATGGAGAATACGTAGATCCCAGTGTGTTTGGCGGCAGCGGACAGCCTTATTACAGAGCCAATGCCCGCGAAGCCATTGCCAAAGCCGGTTATGTTGGCACCATTGATGAGGTGGCAATGAAACTGGCAACGCTGGTGAAGAACAGCCAGAATCATTGGAACTATATCGGCGATACTCAGTATTGTTACATTGCAGTTGGTGTCACCTATGAGAGTGATATGTGGTACTGTGCCATCACAGTGGCATCCGAGAATACAGATGAATATTAAACCAATTTAGGAATTGAAGCCTCAATGCGAAAGCGTTGGGGCTCCTTTCATATCAAAATTCAGAAAGGATTGAAAAGTTATGACCCAGAGAACCAAACTTAGCTCGCGATTCCTGTCCCTTTTCCTGGCGATGTTAATGATCGTCTCGATGATCCCGGCGACAGTATTCGCGGCTCCGGCATCGGACATCCCGAGTGAGATGCTGGATAATGTCTATTTGGATGCGCTCGCGTATACCGGTTACAAGGTGCAAGCGCAGAAAAATGACGGAACCATCTACAAAACATATGGTTCCCGAGCTTCGGCCTACGGCTCGAATATCTCGTATGGCCTCACCAAGTACGGTACTGAAACCGTAACTAAATCCGGTACGGCTACCGGTCTCGCTCCGGACTTGGCCGGATTCGAGAGCAGCGGTCTTTGCTGCGCCAGTTATGTGACCTATGTGTACTATAACTACATGCCGAATATCGCGGGTATTGACACCAGCGGTGTTGCAAAGCCTTCCAACCCTCGTTCTGCCAGCTCTTATAACACGGCAGCGAATGCTTGGGTAAATGCGGGTACAGCACGTAGAATCAGTTTCACACAGAGCGCTAACGGTGACAACTTCAACCCGAGCGAAGAAATCCCGATCGGTTCGCTTGTTACCTTTAAACACATCGAAACTGGAAGCATTGCTCACGTTGCAATCTATGCCGGCTACTACAACGGCATTCATTTTGTTACTCACGTTGGTAATGACCGTGGTCCCGAATTCAGTACCATCGTTGGTATGAGTAAAGGCGATTATCCGGAAGCTGTTGTACAGGTAGTTGTACCTCAGTTCGTAGAGGAAGCCGGTAAGATCGAAGTCTACAAAAAAGATCCTAACGGTAAGAACCTCAGCGGTGCTTACTTCCTCGCTACCAATACTGAGACTGGCGAAGAATTCGGCATCGGTCCTACAAACTCCAGTGGTTATGCATGTACTCAGGAAGACATCCCTTACGGTACCTATAAAATCGTGGAGACTGTGTTCCCGACAGACTATACCTATTCAGGTACAAAAGAATGGACCCGAACGGTAAGCTCGGCCAACGATGGTGTTGTTACCATCAATGCAGTGAATGAACTGAAAAAAGGTAACATTGAGGTTTATAAGAAAGCTTCGGAGAACAACGGTGCTCTTAGCGGTGCAGTATTTACCGTCTATAACACCTCAGGTACCAAAGTAACCACCATTGGACCTACCAATGACCGTGGTTATGCCAAATCCGCAGATATTCCTTACGGAACCTATCGAGTAGTCGAGACAACATTCCCGTTCAACTATGAGGGAGATGGTCAGACTGAGTGGACAGTTACCATTAACACTGCAAAAGGTGCTCTCGCGACCATCAATGCATCGAACAAACTCAAGAAGGGCCACGTTGAGATTTTGAAATCCGATTATGAGTCTGGTAAAGACCTTAGCGGCGCTGAATTCACTGTATATGATTACAATGGTGAAGAAGTTGCTGTTATCGGTCCTACCGATTCTAAGGGATATGCGAAATCCGGTGAGATTACCTACGGCAGCTATATTGTCAAGGAAACCAAGGTACCCGTGAACTATCAGCCTGATGGTGACGCCACATGGAATATCACCATTGACGACAATAGTCCGCTTGTTACACTGGACATCGCAAACCTTCGTCAGTATGGCAGCGTCAAGGTGATCAAGACCGCTGAAGACGGACTTGTAAACGGGCTTAAGTTCAAGCTTACCGGCACCTCTGTTTACGGAGAGGTAGTCAGTATGACAGCTACTACCAACGAAGCAGGTGTTGCTGTATTTGAACGCGTGCCAATTGGCATTGACTATAAGCTTGCCGAAGTAAATACCCCAAACCGTTACGTTATTCCTGAGGTGCAGAATATTACTGTCGAGTGGAATAAGGTAACAGAGCGCCAGTTCCACAACGTACTCAAGAAATGGCGTGCCGACATCCTAAAAGTTGATGCCGACCTCCGTTATGGCAGTGGTGGTGCTGTTCCCATGCTTCTCTCATTGAATTCCGATGAGATCGTAGAGAGACTTGGGTTCCCTTACGGTGCATCTCAGGGCGATGCGACTCTTGCAGGTGCAGTATACGGTGTGTATCGCTACGACGAACTCGTAGACACCTATACCACGGACAAGAACGGTTACATTCTCACCGATTACTATGTGTGTGGCGAAGGTTGGAACATCCGTGAGATTTCTCCGTCTGAGGGTTACTTACTCGATGAGAGCATTTACTGGCTTGATGTAGATGCAAGTCAGTATACCGTTGAAAAGAACACTGTAGAGCAAGATGTTTACGAAAACATCATCTATGGTGGTCTCTATTTGTTCAAGCACAAGGATAACGGTGACACTCAGATTGAAACTGAGGAAGACGGCGCAGAGTTCGAGGTTTATTTAAAATCTGCAGGTTCTTATAAGAACGCAAAGGCAACTGAACGTGCATACCTCGTCACAAATAAATTGGGCTATGCTGAAACCGATCTTTTGCCTTATGGTATTTATACTGTAAAGCAGGTTAAAGGCTCCGATGGATTTGATTTAATGAAGCCTTTTGATGTCTTTATTAGTGAAAATGGAGCTTATCACCAGTTCATTATCAACAACGCCCCGTTCACCAGTTATGTGAAGATCCAGAAGACCGATGCTGAATCGGGCTTAGCAATTCCGTATGCCGGTGCAGCATTCCAAATTTACAATCCGGATGGAACCAAGGTTTCTATGGAATACACCTATCCGGAACACACTGTAATCGACACCTTCTACACCAACGAAGATGGTTATCTTATCACTCCTGAGACACTGGGATACGGTAAGGGTTACTATTTGGTTGAGGTGAAGGCGCCTTACGGATACGTGCTTAACTCAGACCCGGTTTACTTTGATGTTACTGCAGATGACGCGACGGACGAAGGCGGTCTGACTATCGTGAACGTAAAGCGTTCCAATATGCCGCAGAAAGGCGTCATCCATATTACCAAGACCGGCGAGGTGTTCCAGTCTGTCGTAATCAACGATCAGATGCACAAACCGGTATACGAAGTAAAGAATCTTGCAGGTGCGGTCTTTGAGATCCGTGCTGCAGAGGACATCTACACCCTGGATGGCGTGATGCATTACGCGAAGGGCGAGCTTGTGGACACTATTACAACTGGGTCTGACGGAATCGCCACCAGTAAGGAACTCTATTTGGGTAAATACGATATCCAGGAAGTCACAGCACCTCACTCCATGGTACTGAACGGAAAAGTTCAGACTGTCGAGCTCGTGTATGCCGGTCAGGAAATCTCCATCACCGAAACTTCCGGTAATCTCTATAACGAACGCCAGAAAGTGAAAGTGAGTTTGGAGAAAGCTCTTGAGCAGAACGAACTCTTCGGCATCGGCATGAATGCTGAACTGAAGAACATCACCTTTGGTCTCTATGCCCAGACCGACATTGTTGCGGCCGATGGCACTAAGATTCCTGAGGGCGGACTGATTGAAATCATCATCTTTGATGAAAACGGTAAGGCTGTTATTTCCACCGACTTGCCTTTGGGCAGCTACTATGTCCAGGAGCGCAGCACTGATGACCATTATATTTTGAGTGATGAGAAGTTTGGCTTTGAGTTTACTTACGGAGAGCAAACCGTAGAGGTCATTGAACTCGCAGTCAATAACGGTGCAGCCATTGAGAACGAGCTTAAGTACGGTTCTGTATCCGGTCTTAAGGTCGATGAAGACGGCAAGGTTATTAAAGGCGCCGTGTTTGGTCTCTTCAGCAATGATGAAAATGAGTATACTCGCGAAAATGCGTATATGGTAACAGAAAGCGCAGAAGATGGTACCTTCAAGTTCGAGAATATTCCTTACGGTACCTGGGTCGTTCGTGAGATTGAACCTGCCGTTGGCTTCGTGCTTAACGAAAAGGCATACCAGATCACTATTCAGGAAGATGGCGATGTTGTCGAAATCAAACTGGAGAACCGTTATATCCGTGGTGATATTGAAGGACTCAAGCTTGACGAGGACGGCAATGTCATCGCCGGTGCGAAGTTCGGCTTATTTAAGCCTGGTACCACAGAGTTTACCGAAGAAACCGCAGTGCTCGTAACTGAGTCTGACGCCGAAGGTAAATTCCGCTTTGAAGACATCCGCTTTGGTAAGTGGATTGTACGCGAGCTTGTACCTGCCACAGGTTACGTGCTCAACGAAACTCCTATCGAAGTCAATATCCAGACTGAAGGCGAAGTTATCAATATCTCCTTTGAGAATAAGTTCATCCGCAGCGATATCAAGGGCTATAAGGTAGACGAAGACGGCAAACTTGTTGAGGGTGCATTGTTCGGACTCTTTACCGAGGATGAGACTGAATTTACCGAAGAGAGAGCTGTGCTCACAGCCAAGTCTGATGCAGAAGGCATTTTCTTCTTCGATGACGTTCGCTTCGGCAAATGGGTCGTAAAAGAACTCGCACCTGCAGAAGGCTTTGTGGCCAATGACACTGTTTTCCCGATCGACGTAACCGCCGATGGTGCTGTTATTGAAATCGAAGCTGAGAACCGTCATATCTACGGTATGGTTCACACCACCAAGGTGGATAAGGATTATCCGGACAACTTGCTTGCCGGTGCCATCTTTGAGATCTACATGGACGTAGACGGAAATAAGGAATTCAACGCGGACATCGACACTCTCGTCGGTGAAATGGTTGAGTATGAGCCTGGTCTTTACGAGCTTGAAAACCTCAGATACGGCGGCTACTTCCTCTATGAGAAACAGGCACCTGCTAATTACGTCAAGGACGATGCTTATCATTACTTCGCAATCGTGAACGACGGTGAGATGGTAGAGGTCGAAAACGAAGCCGGCATCGGTTTCATCAACAACCATATGGTTGGCAACCTCAAGATCGTAAAGAGCTCTTCTGACGGACGTCTCGAAGGCTTCTCTTTCCGTGTAACCGGTGAGAACTATGATGAAGTCTTCAAGACTGACGCCAACGGTGAGATCCTCATCGAAGGTCTCCGCATCGGAAAGTACACTGTAACTGAAGTGGAAGATGAAGTCAGTGCAGGATATAAGCGTCCTGAACCTGTCGAGGTCGAGCTTGTTGCAGACGAAACCCTTACCGTTAAGGTTCATAACGATAAGATCACCATCGAAGAGCCTCCTAAGACCGGTGACGAGTCCAACATGGCACTTTGGTTTGGTCTTTTGGCACTCAGCTGCTTCGGTATGGTCGGTACCGTGATCTACGGTCGCAGAAGAAAGCGCGAAGACGCGGAGGTATAAACCATGAAATCAAAAACGATTAAATCGATTCTCCTATGCGTGGCAATGCTGTGCATCCTTTGCTTTCCTGTTCAGGTCATGGCAGAGACAAAGCAAGGCACGACCGGAGATGAACTTCAGCTGATGGAAGCTGAGAAACTGGAAATCCAGCTCGGTACCGAATGGGTCGGTGTGGAGTTCCAACTTAAAACAGATGCCGGATTATATCCCGGCACTGTAAAAGTAGGACAGGACGGTGTGCTCCGTATGGAAATCGGCGGCAGCAAATCGTACATCTTAACCTGTATGAATTCTGCTATCACAGTTCCGGAGCCGACGCAAGCTCCTGCCACAACAGAGAATGACCCGGAAGAATCCAATTCCGAAACTGACTCAGCAGAAGATGGCAGCGCAACCGTTGCCGGCATTCCGGTACTCCATATCGTACTCTTCGCAGGCGGTATGGTAGTGGCAATCGGTGCCTTAATTGCTATGCACGTAGTAAAAAGACGCCGCGAGTCCGAACCTGCGTATGACGATGATAATGACGAATAACGCTCCAGACTGAGTTTGGGGCGTAATCGCACCTAATAAGCACCATTTTGTTGTGAATAATCTGTAAATGTTACGAAAAGGCTTGACAAATCGCACCTAATCGGCTATACTATAGTCGTGGCAGGGCTTGCGTTCAGGCTCTCGGAACGTTTAAGGTTAACGTCAGACCTGGTTCAAGGGAATCAGGGATCCGTTACGGATCTTGCGCAATGAGCAGATCCACAACAACGCAGGTCAATTGAATATTAAGCCGGAAGGCTGCTCGAATATTACAGAGTCAAATGCTGGATGAGACATAGAACTCCAGCGCTTGGCTCTGTTTATTTGTTTTGCAGACCTTCCGGCTTTTTTCTTTATCTAATCGGAGGATCTACGATGAATAAGAATAAGAAAAAAAGAAAGGGATTTAACGCAAGCAGCATGCGCTGTCCATATTGCGGCAGTACGGTTGTTTATCGCAGCGCAGATGGAATTTATCACGAGAATAAGAAAGGTACCATGCTGTACGTGTGCAGCAACTTTCCTGAATGCGATGCATATGTCAGAGTTCACGCCGGCACCAATATCCCGGTCGGTAGTCTGGCCAATCACGAGCTCCGTTCTTTACGCAGAACAGCTCACCATTATTTTGATCAGCTTCATCTCTCGGGTTACATGAGCAAGCAGGATGCATATCAGTGGCTCGCAGACTTGATTATGGCGCCTCTGTCCGAGGCACACATCGGTCATCTCGGCGAGTATTACTGCAAGCTTGTTATCGAGGAGAGCCGTAAGCTTCTGGACAGGTCGCGAAGAATCAACCAGGTTCCGCGATTTCAAGTCCTCAGAGGAGGTGCAGCGGCATCATGAAACTAAATGCAGAAGCTCAAAGAAAGGTGGAAGAAAATCTCGGTCTGGTACACAAGGTAATCAATGACAAGGTTCACGGTCCGTATCAGATGGGAATCTATTCCCGAGATGATCTATTCCAGATTGGATGCATCGGTCTTTGCAAAGCTGCCGCGACGGACAAAGGCGGCAACTTCTCGACCTATGCCTACAGACTGATTTGGAATCAGATATGTGATGCCCTGATCTACTCGACCCGTCGCCAAGCTAACGAGGTTACTTACGACGTGTCACCGTATACTGCAGAGACAGATGAAAACGATTTGGCACTGGGTATAGCAATTGACCAGGCTTTGGATAAAGCAAAGCTTGAAGCTCCGCCATCCACTGTCAAAGGCATCGAAGCTATCAAACTGATGGCCGATGGTTTCACCTGCAGAGAGATCGGAGAGCAGATGGGTGCCACCGATAAAGTAGTAGCTGCCTGGATATCCAAGGCACGTAAATTCCTTAAGTCAAGGAAAGATGTCCTTGAACTGGCAGGCAATAGGTAAAGTAAGAGACGCTAAGGACTAATCTTTGGCGTCTCTTTTCATTTGGAGGTAACTATGAAATTGTTGTTCAAAAAGATTCGCCCTTTTATCATACCGGTCGCAATAACATTGACCGTAGTCATTCTCTTTCATAGCATCTTCTTTCTCGGGTATGTCCCTACAGAGTCTATGGAACCTACATTGGAAGCAGGGAGCCTTATTCTTGGGCTCAGGTGTTTTGATGATCTGCAGAATGGTGATATCATCATCTTTAGCCACGATGGCTCTTATCTCGTGAAGAGGATAGCAGCATGTGAAGGTGATAGCCTCGTTCATCAAAATACCATAGTGACTGTGCCGAAGAACAGTTTCTATGTGCTTGGAGACAATGCAGACAACTCCCATGATTCTCGGTATTGGGATAATCCGTTTGTTTCTTATGAGGATGTAATTGCAAGATTGATTCTTAAAAATTAACCAAATAGCGTGAATTCCGCTTAAAATGCACGATAATTGACAAAAGTGGACAAAAATGGTATAATAATAAAAATATTTGGCATAAAAGCCGAAATTTGGAGGAGTAATTATGAATAAAAATGAACTTATTGCAGCAGTTGCAGAAGCAACAGGCGTTTCTAAAAAGGATACCGATGCAGTAATCAAAGCAACCTTTGAAAAAATCACTGACGCTATGGCGGCAGGGGATAAGGTTCAGCTTATCGGCTTTGGAACCTTTGAGGCACGCGAGCGTGGTGAACGTACCGGCAAGAATCCTCAGACCGGCGAGACTGTAACGATTGCAGCTTGCAAGGCTCCTGCTTTCAAGGCTGGTAAAGCTCTTAAGGATGCTGTGAATAAATAATGCGCATATGATAAAAGGTCGTCTGAGTTTTGTTTTCAGGCGACCTTTTTTTATTTTATGTCGTGTTAACTTTAGGGAGAAAATAATTTTAAATTTCCTCTTGCTAATTTATAGGATATATGCTAAAATAAACAGGCGAACTAAAACGAAAACAAATCCTCTGCAATAAAAATTCTAAGGAGGCCGTTATAAATGATAAGAGTTGACAGGGCAGAGCTTACAAGAAATGAGATTGTACGAGTTGCGGCAAACCGTTTTCTGAACGAAGGTTACACAAAGACAACGGTTGCTTCCATGGCTAAGTCATTAAATATGAGCACAGGAAATATGACCTTCCATTTTCCTTCAAAGGATCACATGCTTGCAGAGCTTGTAGAAATGCTTTGTGGGTATCAGTGGAAATTGATGAAGGACGAAACGGATGAGGGAAATAGCTCCATAATGGCATTATGCCTGGAACTTTTGACGATCGCGTCTGCTTGTGAGCAGGATGAGGTTGCAAAGGATTTTTTTGTCTCTGCCTATCAAAGCGAGATATGTATGAATTTAATTCGGAAACATGACAAGGAACGTGCAAAGGAAGTGTTTCGAGAATATTGTCCTGATTGGAACGATGATTATTTTGAGGAAGCAGAAACCTTAGTTTCGGGCATTGAATATGCAACACTGTTCACAACTGAAAAATCGACTTCTTTGGAACTTCGCGTTGCCGGAGCCATTAGGACCATTCTCTCAATTTATAATGTGCCCAAAGAGATTCGAAACAAGAAAATAGAAAAGGTGCTTTCGATGAATTATCAAAAACTTGGTATGGAAACATTGAAAAAATTCAGAAAATACGTAGACCAAACCACAGAACAAGCGCTTCTTGATCTGATGAAACGAAAGTAAATTTACAAAAATTAACAACGGCGAAACGCCAATCCCTATAACCCCTACCTGGAGGAAACGACATGAAAACAAAATTCAGACTTTCAAATAGGATTATGAGCTTATTGCTTGCGCTTGTGATGGTGCTTGGTATGATGCCGATCACCGGGTTTACCGTAAGTGCCGCAGCGGCAGATGATGTTTGGAATGGCAGTACTGCATCTCAGGCATGGGAAAGCGGAAGTGGCACAGCAGCGGATCCGTATGTCATCATGACAGCAGCACAACTTGCGAAGTTAGCATCGAACGTTAATAGTGGCACGCAATATAACGGTGTCCATTTCAAGCTGGGTGCAAACCTTGACTTGGATGGCGATACAAAAAGTTGGATATCCATCGGTACTTCTAGTTCGAAGTACTATTTTGACGGTTACTTTGATGGTAATAATAAAACAATATCGAACATTTCAAAGGTAAGTAAAAACGCTCTTTTCGGTTATATTGGTACCAACGGTAAGTTGACGAACTTAACCGTTTCCAATGTAACAATTACAAGCGGAAGTTATGCAGCAGGCATCGTGTACCATAATAAAGGCACCATAGAAAACTGCACCATTTCCAATGCCACCATTACTACCACAAGTTATGCGGCAGGTTTGGTTATCGAGAATTATGGAACCGTAACCGGCTGTACCGCATCCAATGTGAGCATCAGCAGTAAATATATTGCTGCAGGTCTTATGGCACAAAATGAAGGCACCATTACAAACTGCAAAGTAACATCCGGTGAAGTGACAGGCGCCAACCCTGGCAACACCAATGACTCTTGGGTTGCTGGCGTCTGCGGTGTTTCCAGAGGTGGCACCATCAGCGATTGCTCCAACGCAGCATCTGCTTCTGCAAATGCGGGTAGATACTGCGCGGCTGCAGGTATTGTTGCAGGACCGAAAACTGCAACTGTACAGGTGACCGGTTGTGCAAATACCGGAAGCATTACTTCATCTATTTACGCAGGCGGTATTTCCGGCTATGGTGAACGGTCCAGTTATGTTAGTATTTCGAATTCTTATAACACAGGAACCATCAGTGGTTCTAACGTGGGCGGCATTGCTGCTGTAAGACCTTATAATAGTTCGGATAAGATCATAAACTGCTACAATGCAGGTCTTGTAACCGGCACATCTTATGCAGGCGGCATTGCAGGTAATGGCGGTAACGGTATCGTTGAGAATACACATAACTATGCCAAAGTTGTCTCCAACGGCGTTGCTGGTTACATTGTTTCTTCAGATGCAGGAAGCTGGCCCGGCAAAAATAAACTTGTCAACAACCATGCAATCGAAGGTAATGTTGAAGCCCCTTCTGTTTGTCGTTATCTGGATTCAAAAGATGTTCAAAACAGTACGCAAGCGGTCATCGTTGGATCAACAGTTGAAGAGTTTAAGAATGGTACGATTTACGAACTGCTTCAAAATGCAAACGGTTCTATTCAGGTGTGGGGTCAGACCATTGGAACGGATAACTATCCCGTTTTCTTCAACGGTACGAATCTCCCCGTTGATCACACCCACGAATTTACCTATACAGCGAACAGTAACATTATTACTGAGACGTGTGTAAATGACTGCGAGCACACTGAAACGGCAACCTTGAACCCACCTACTAGTGACGTCATTTATGATGGCTCTGTAAAAGAATGTGTAACAGTCGGTTATTCTGAAGGCTGGCAAGGCGGGGAATTAACAATCACCTATGAGAATAACAAAAACGCAGGAACAGCTACTGCAAAGATTCAAAAAGAGAGTGCTATTGCATCCGTAAACTTTGTTATTAAAGAAGCTGAGCCTAACGAAGAAACACCTACTTCGCTTGTGGCTACATATGGCGACACCCTTGCAGATGTTATTCTTCCTTCGGGATGGAGTTGGAGAGATTCCTCTTTGACCGTTGGTGATGTAGGAAGCAAGACCTTCAAGGCCGTATTCACACCTAGTGACTCGAATTATAAAACCATAGAGGCGGATGTTCCCGTTGTTGTAGAACCTGCAACACCTTCTTACACGACTCCTACCGGTTTCACGGCTACCTATGGCGACTCATTGTTTATGATTGATTTGCCGGACGGTTGGAGCTGGAGAGCGCCGACAGCCAAGGTTGGTAATGTTGGAGAACATCAGCATTCTGCATACTATACACCTGCAGATTCTAACTATAAGCAAGTAACGGTTGATCTTACTGTTACAGTCACAAAGGCACCGTTAACGGTGAAAGCAAAAGACCATACCATTACTTACGGCGATGCACCTGTAAATGCCGGAGTAGAATATGAGGGCTTTGTTTCGGGCGATGATGAGTCTGTTCTGAACGGATCGTTAACCTATGACTACAGTTATATGCTTTATGGAGACGTTGGTGTGTATGACATTACTCCCAAAGGTCTTAGCGCAGATAACTATGCGATTACTTTTTTGAAAGGGAATCTAACTGTTGAGCAAAAGATATTGGAGCTTGAATGGTCCAACACAGTGCTTCTTTATAATGGTGAAGAACAATCACCTACTGCCACCCCTGTCAACACCGTTAATAATGATCGGATTTTCATTGAAGTTTCCACCGCAATAAATGCAGGCGAATATAACGTTTTTGCTACCGGCATTATTGGAGGAAAAGCCGGTAACTACAAGTTGATGGCTACATCACACAGTTTTGAAATTGAACACAGAGCAGTTAGCGTTGGTTGGGGGAATAGTGTCTTCGTTTATGATGGAACTGAGAAGTTCCCTGAACTCATACTTAGCGGTATCATAAGCGGAGATGACGTAAGAGCTGTTACGACCGGCGCACAGATAAATGCTTCTGACTCTCCGTATGTTGCGAGCATCACTGCTCTTTCCGGTGAGGATGCAAGTAACTATATCCTAACAGGCACATTAACCAAGGAATTCACAATAGTGAAGGCAGACAGGGCTGCGCCTGCCACCATTACAAAAACAGATGAAACTATCTCCAAAAAGGCAGACGGCACGATTTCAGGTGTTACAGCCAATATGGAGTACCGCAAAGAAGGTGAATCTACGTATGAGGCTGTGAACAACAGTATTCTCGAGAATCTTGCTGCAGGTAAATACTATGTTCGTTACCAGGGAGATAGCAACCACAATCCTTCTACTGATACTGAAATTACTATTGCTGCAGGAAGTAAACTCAGGATCACTGTTCCGAAGAATACTGTTGGTTATACTGTAACGACCACAGCCGACGAGGTAGACTACGGTGGAAATGTTACCATTACTCTGACCCTGCATGATGGATATAGCAAGACCGACGCGTTTAAACTTCTTTCAAACGGAAGCGATCGCACACAATATCTTTCCAACAACGGAACTACGCTTGATCGAGTCGGAATGGTTGAGGATATCGTTATTACGGTTGAGGGTATCGCTGATATTACAGCACCAACAGCTGAAATGGATGTGAAAGGCAATAAGTGGACGACGTTTTTCAACAACATTACCTTTGGAATCTTCTTTAAGGAATCGCAGGATGTAACTATTACAGCCACTGACACAGGAAGCGGAGTAAATTGTGTTGAATATTACCTTTCTACCGGTGAGATGAGTTTAGAAGAACTTGCAACCCTTACTGAATGGGTGGAATATAACGGAACGTTCAAGATCAATCCGAACAACCGCTATGTTGTGTATGCAAAAGTCACCGACAATGCCGGAAATATGACCTATATCAATTCGGACGGTCTTGTTCTGGATAATGTTGCGCCTACTTTGGAGGGTATTGAAAATGGAAAGACCTATTACGGAGATCTAACCGTTATCAAATCAGAAGAGCAGTTTTATGATATCGAAAGCGTAACCCTCGACGGCGAACCACTGGGCTTTCTTGAAGGTACTTACGGATTTATTCCTGCCGATAATGCAGAGCATACCGTCGTTGTAAAAGACCGTGCAGGTAATACAACAACCTATATTGTGACAGTGATGAAAAATTATACCGTAACCTACAAAGCCGATGGAATTATCGTTTCCACTCAAACCATAGGTCACGGCAAGGATGCTACAGTTCCGGAAATTCCCGAAAAGGAAGGTTATACACAGACCGCACCGACATGGGATAAGGAAGGGGTTAACATCACAACCGATACAGTAATCAACGCTGTATATACCATTAATCAGTACACTGTAACCATCCCTTCGGAACAGATAGGTTATACCCTTGAAACAGATGTTGAAACCATAGAGCATGGCGGTGAGGTATATATATCTATTTCGACCAAAGAAGGTTATGAAAAGACAGATAGTTTTGCGCTTAAGGTGAATGGTGAGGCTGTAGAGTTGACCGAGTATAACAACGTCGTTGTTGTGGCTACCAAGGACCTTGTAATTACTGTTGAGGGTGTTGAACTCAAAACCTATACGATCACCTTTAAAGATCAAAACGGTATATATAAAACATTTACATATAAACACGGTGAATCCGTAGTAATGCCGGAAGTTCCAACTAAGGAAGGCTACACAGTAAAATGGGATACCATTATTGATAAAGCTACCGGTGATGTAACTGTTAATGCCGTATATACCGAGATTCCAAAAGATATTGAATCTGAGAAGGAAAATAAGCCTTCTGATACCAATTCTCCTCAGACAGGAGACAACAGCAACATAGTGTTGTGGATTGCACTCTTATTTATTAGCGGAGGCGTACTTATCACGCTGACTGTCATTGACAGAAAGAAGAAAATTCAAGATAAATAATTTTGTGAAACGGGCGGTGACGTAATATTGCCACCGTCCATCAATTAAACGAAGGGACTGATTTGAATGATTAAATATGAAATTGAAGGCGGTAACCTGCCGGTCGTAATTTGCTATCCGGAAGCCGGACAAACACTTTGTACCGAAAGCGGTGCGATGAGCTGGATGTCCCCCAATATGCATATGGAAACCAATACAGGTGGGGGACTTAAAAAGGTATTCGGCAGAATGTTCTCCGGCGAGTCAATCTTTATGAATGAGTATTCTGCGCAGGGTGGAACCGGAATGATTGCTTTTGCATCATCTTTCCCCGGAAGCATTATCCCGTACCACGTAACACCCGGAAACGGAATCATTGTCCAAAAGCGTGGCTTTTTAGCAATGGAAAAAGGTTTGGAATTATCTGTGTATTTCCAAAAGAAATTGGGCAAAGGCTTCTTCGGCGGTGAAGGATTTATTATGCAGCAAATCAAGGGCGATGGCCTTGTATTTTTGGAGATCGATGGTTATTGCAAGGAATATGACCTTGGAGTCGGCCAAAGCATCATAGTTGATACCGGATACCTCGCAGCAATGAGTGAGAGCTGTACGATGGATATTGAAACCGTTAAAGGTGTTAAGAATATCTTTTTCGGTGGCGAGGGATTGTTTAATACGAGAATCACCGGTCCCGGTAAGGTATATATCCAGTCTATGCCTGTTATCAACACAGCACAGTGCCTCACACCGTATCTAAATATCAATAACGATAATAATTCCGGCGGTGGAATCAATATCCGCTTGGGAGACTAACCAAACATGTTGTTATAGAAAGATAAAAGGTCGTCTGAGTTTTGTTCTCAGGCGACCTTTTTTTATATCTCTTTAATATAGCATCTGCGACGTTTATGTTGTCTCTTATCAAAATGACGCCATAAACTATGAACAGCTGTGTTGGTTTCAAGCATGGGACCTGTTTCGCAGTATTTAACCCCATTATCTATTAATTGCTGAAGAAGTGTATGTATAATCAGAGCAGGAATTCCTTGTAACTGATAGGATGGCTCTACTGCAACCAAGAACATTTCCAGTGTGTCGTTTCGTCCTTTAAGCGCTCTGAGTAGTCGCACAGCACCAAATGGGAATAATCTCCCGTTTGATTTCTTTAGCGCTTTTGCAATGGATGGAACCATTATTCCAAACGCAATGATCTTACCCTCAATATCTTTAACGGCACAGATATATTTCAGATTTACAAGCGGAATATAACTATCTATTGAACTTTTTATAATTTCATCCGTTAAGGGCACCGTACCGTAAAGCTTGGAATAGGAGAGATCAATCAACTTGAACGCTTCGAATGCATCATGGTACAAGACTTTTCTGTCAGAATAGGTCACTATCTCGTATTTCTCTCTGCTCATCAGCAGGTTTGACATACGTTCATAACGTGGATCAGGCTTCTCGGGTACGCTGATCAAATACTCAATCCAGTCAATGTCTTTTGTTAGTCCTAAGCGTTCCATATGGGTAATATAGTAGGGGTGATTATAAAAGGTAATAGACATATTGGTTTCATTGAATCCCTCTACCAGCATCCCCTCGTGGTCTATATCGGTAAAACCAATTGGCCCCATAATTTCATTCAGACCATTTTTCTTACCCCATAAAACGACTTGATTAAAGAGCGCTTCAGACACTTCGTAGTCATCAATAAAATCAAAACGTGTAAATCGAATAGCCCTCTTATTCCATTTTTCGTTATATGCATGATTGATTAGTCCGGCGATTCTTCCTACGAGTTCACCATCCTTATATGCCAAAAACAATCTTGTTTCGCAAAAAGCATATGCCGGGTTTTTGCTTGGCGTGAAGGTGTCCACTTCATCGGCTTCTAAGAATGGTACGAAGAATTCATTATCTTTATATAACTTGTTTGGGAAACGAACCCAATGTGTCAAATCTTTTTTTGTTAAAACTTCTTTTATTTCTATACTCATCAAAAATCCCCCTAACAGCAAGCGTTAGAAAAACAGTTTGCGTTCAATTGCGTCTCTTGCTGTTTTATTTATTCCAAGGTAGATTAATAAACCACCTAACATAACCAGTGATATAAGCGGATAGACGGACCAGAAGATAAATTTAAGGCCAAAAGTAATATCCAGTAGTTGTTCCATTAAAAGCATAAATCCGCCAAGTGCAATAAAGGCGCTGCCGATTATATACAGTCTGCCTTTACGAAGGTAATAAATCAGTGTGACTACGGTGCATACAATCACCGCAATACCGATTACAACAGGTAAAGCAAAACTCAAATACCAGCCACCTGATGTGAAAAGATCAATATATAGCAAATACAGTGCGATCGCAGCAAAATCACAAGGAACAAAAATTACCGGATTAGGTTTTCTGAACCACATGGGGAGGGCGAAGGTTATATAAGATACTGTTAAGGCACCGATTACATAGCCGGACCAATCTAAGCTTTTGTTTATCTGTAAATCAGAGATAAAGCAAATGATAATTGGAATTAAAAACAGGATAATAACCGCACCGTTTAAAGCTTTTGAACCGGAAGTATTCTTAGGCATTTTATTGGCGGGATATAACGGTTGCTTATCATTACGTTTTATATTTGGATGATATACAACCGTATTGCACAAAGGACATTTATTTTCAGTGTCGTTGAGTTTAACACCACATTGAACACAATACATTTTATCGCTACCTTTCGTTTGAATTGCTTTCGACAGTTATAGGAACACCTAATTCCTGTAATACCGCAAAAAAATGTCTCTCTAGTTCGGAATCAATCGTATTGCGTATAAAATTAATATACACAGTATCTTTAAACGATAGCATACCACAGTTGTATGGGGCATCTGCTTGAACACCGAGGATAAAGTCAAATCTCTCGATATATGCTTCCATTATAGAAGGGACCTTTATTTTCCCAATATTAGATAGTGTGAGACAGGATTTCTTCTCGCCAACACTATCAAATATCGCCTTCATTACAGCATTTTTAATCGGCAAGGGCACCAATCGAAGAAAAGGATTTTTTTCGTCATTGACATTTGTGGCAATGACACAACCCATATGTTTTGCAGTAAATTCAGTCCCCATTTTGCATTGAACAACCTTGCAGATTTCCTCAATGGAATATTCACCTAAGCGAGGATCAATTTCAGGCACGGTATACATCGCAAAATTCCGAAGAGTTTTAGACGGGAACAGTTGCCGTAGGTTAATTGGAATCAGAAGCTTGATTCTTTTTTGACGTCTGCGATTCGGATTTGTTTCGTTTTGATAATTCATAAGGCTCTTCATTATGATTGCGCTGATAAAAACTGTCAGAGTAGAGTTATAGTGATGAGCCATATCTAAAAGTTCTTTTACCGGTAATTGAAAGCAGGTGAGAGCAAGGAACCCATCTTTGTATTTATCGCCTGTCATATGCCATGCGTTAGTATCTTTTCTTGTTAGGGAAACGGTACCAGCATTTTTTAGAAAACTATCTTCTAATTCCTCTTCGGTAGGAGACGTGCGACGATCTACAATCCCGTTCTCATATGGGATGGCTATATTGTGCTTTTGCTCTAAATATTCCGCAACGAGATTCTTTAGGAAAATCAAAGCACCTGTACCATCGGTTAATGAATGAAAAAACTCGACGGCTATTCGATTGTTATAAACAATTACACGGAAAGCGCATTTGCGCATTTCTTCGCGTCCCATATGGACGAGAGGATAGCTATATTCCTCTTTGATGTCCGGAGCAGATTCTAATTCTTCAAGGTAATACCAAAACATCCCTTTGCGAAGCCTTGATGCAATAGAGGGGAAACGCTTAATGGTAACTTCCAATGCGGATTTCAGAATTTCTTTATCGATATTTTCGTATAAGGTAACGGATTGTCTGAAAACATTGCTCCAGTTTTTTCTTCTTGCCGCTGGGTATATTTTTGCGGCATTATCAAGTCGAAGCCAGCGTAGCTGTGGCTTTTTGTTTTTTGCCATAGGGTTCATTCCTTCATACTTAGTTCTTGAAAAAGGCAACGACAACAGCACCAGGTCCTGCATGTGTGCCTATAACGCTGCCAACGGTCGTGTAACGGACTTCTTGGAGATTTCCTTCCCATATATGACGACTATCTTCAATATATTTTAAAAGAAGGGCATCGGAAATACCGCTATATCCTAATAAAACAGGTTTACTAAAGTCTATGCCACCTGCCTTATCTATTTCCTGAACAAGAAGGTTATTTCCCATTTTAGATCCGCGTGCCTTGCCCAGCATATTGATTTCTCCGTCAATAACAGAAAGGACAGGCTTAATGTTTAACACGCCGCCTGCGAAAGCTACAGCTGAGGAAATACGTCCGCCTTTTTTTAGATATTCAAGCGTATCTACCAAGGCCACAACAACAATCTTTTTCTTTTCTTCTTCAAGTGCTTTTACAATTTCTTCAGCGGTTTTTCCCTCGTCTAAAAGCCTGAATGCCATTTCTACCAATATACCGCTTCCCATTGCAGCGCTGGTGCTATCAACGATATAAATGTTTTCGTAATCTGCAGCGGCGATGGTTGCGCATTGATATGTACCTGAAAATTTAGAGGAAAGCGTGATAACAACAGCATTGTCGCCGGCTTCTTTCGCCTTGTCAAATTCTTTCATGAAAGCATCCGGAGTAGCTTGACTTGTGGTAGGAAGCACGTCACTTTCTATGAGTTTCTCGTAAAACGTTTTATGGTCAATGGTGACACCATCAATATATTCTTCGGTGCCAAAATTTAAGGTAAGTGGGACAACGTGCACACGATCCTTAAACTCAGGCGTCAAATCGGCCGTGGAGTCTACAATTATTCTTATTCCCATATATCATTCTCCTTTATTAGTTCGGAATACCTTCTTTGCTTAGCCTTGTTAGATTAGACGTAATAGATTCAAGGGCTTTATAAAAAATCTCTCTTGTTGGTTTATCAAGATCTTTACCTGCTAATTCGACGGCTTTACTTGCACGAAGACTTACTTGCTCAGCTGCTTCTTTTCCTTTATCAGTAAGAACCCAAAGCCCACGATAAAGACTTCCATCAACGTCCTTTTTGCGCGCGAGTCCCTTTTCTTCCAGTATGGCGATCATCCGAGATGCATCCGATTTATCCTTGCCGCTAATTTCGCAGAAATTTGGAACGGTGATACCTTCGGGATATTTATGCATAGTTGTGAGGTAGGTCGCATGTGGACTTTTTAATCCGTATTTTGCAAGTTCTTCGGAAGCAAGTTTACGCCAACAACGAGAAATCTCGGATATAGCAAATGAGAATCGCTCAAATCTTTCTAACATAGGTTTATACTCCTTATTAAGCACAAAAGTTGTGATTTCAACTTTTGGATTATATCACAAACAAGTTGAGATGTCAACTTTTGTTAAAAAATGAAAGAATCGCTCAAGCGTTTTGCTTGAACGATTCTGTAGGTGTTGTATTATTTCTTTTTCTCTGATATAATCTTATCCGGGAAAACGGAAGCGTTAATTAAATCTGCGGGATCAATCTCTAAGGCGTCTGCAATATTGTAAAAGACCTCAAGGGAGAACGGGCGTACAATACCCGGAGCTTCGATGGCGCTGATATGTGAACGGCTCACATTGGATAACTCTGCAAGCTTCTCTTGAGACATACCACGCATCTTGCGAAGCGCAGCTATTGCAATGCCGAGCTGGATGAATCTATCTCTATTTTTGAATTCAACCTCTTTACTCATTTACAGTCACCTGCCTTTCTTAATATTATTATACTTTTTCTGTCTTTTTATTGCCGCATATGTTGTAAAGCACTTGACTAATATTTAGAGCAAAAGTATAATAGAATGATACAGATGCGTGATTAGATGAGCAAATGTAATTGAAAAGAGAATCTTGACAACCGCTATACACACATGCTTTATTTATGGGGTGCCTATCCTAAGTAGAACATAACCGAACAGGAATCATCCTGATTGTTCCCTTCAGGGAGCTTATAAGAGATAGCGAGTTGTAAGATAGCCCATCGAACTGTATCGGTTCGATGGGCATTTTAGTTTATTTAAGGCTAAGCCATTATCAACACCGTTGGTGATGAGTATGTATAACCGGAGGAACCAGAAATGGATAAGACAAGTCTAACAGAGATTACAGCAACCGTATTACAGCAGACTAAGAATTCTATCGAAGGTATGTGTGAAGTCAGTGGACTGAGCATAGGAGAAATTATTGATCGAATGGCGTTTAAATGGAGTGCAAAAGATCCGGAACATGCAACGCAGCTCATTCTCGATGATCTGATTATACACACAAGGAATTTAAGTCCTGAGGATTTCAACCTGACTGTTTATGGTATACTGGCCGTGATTAAAAGGAGTCTTGCTAAGGATGAACCTGAGGCAATCAAAAAGGTCATTGATGAGATCGAACAGATATTAAAAGATAAAATGGTCGATACGAATTTATAAATAAAAAAATCTATGTTAAAAATGGAAGTGATGATGTGAAAGAAAAAACATGCTGCTTTACCGGGCATAGAGAAATCCCCTCAGGGCAGCGTCGAAAAATCTTCGCAAGAACGGAAGACGCTATAGAGAGTCTTATTAAAAAAGGCTATCTGTATTTTGGCGCCGGGGGTGCATTGGGATTTGATACGATTGCTGCCTTTGCGGTCCTCAAGCTGAAGGAACGTTATCCTGATATCAGGCTGATCCTTGTGCTGCCTTGTTTATCTCAAACACGAGGATGGTCCCAGGAAGATATTGAGATATACGAGGATATCAAGCAGAAGGCCGATAAGATTGTTTATACCTCTCAGGAGTACATGAGAGGTTGTATGCATAAGCGTAATCGCCACCTGGTTGATAATAGCTCTGTCTGTATTTCCTATCTCACTGAAAACAAGGGCGGAACATTCTATACAGTAAACTATGCAAAAAGCAAAGGATTAACAGTAATAAATATTGCGGAGTAACTTCCAGATTGTTCCCCACGCTTCTCTATGTGTTTCGGCTTATTTGCTATAGTATATTACTCTAAAAATATAGATAAAATAATAGTGAAAGGCGTCGCATCAAAATGCGGCGCCTTCTGTTTATACTTAGATTATCCATCTGCTTGTTGGCACTTAAAATGTAATCTTGCTTTTCTCAAATACTTTTACAAGAATCGTACCGATGATTAGCCCGGCAATACCCTGAATAACATTGGCGGGAATGTTGACTAGAGAGGGGCCGAAGCCATACAGGAATCCTTCAAAGATAAAGTATCCGGCAACCATTACAACTTCCGCCACGATACCGCTGATGATTCTTGATGAAATATTACCAAGTTTACTGTGCAAAAGTTTGAATCCATAGAAAGCGATCAGAGCCATCAAGCCCTTGATTACAAAAGTCGCCGGTACATAGGTAACGTAGCCGGAAAACGTATCGGCAAGTGCGGAACCGAGGCCTGCCGCAAGAAAGCCATAGGTCGGTGGCAGCATCCAACTTGCAAGCAGAACCACGCAGTCTCCAAGATTCAAATATCCTTTGAGTGGGGACGGTATTTTTATTATCATCGTTGCAACGCAAGTAAGTGCTGCAAGTAATGCTGCCATAACAATCCTTTGCGTGGTGTTATTTTGTGTTGAATTGCTCATTGTATTTACCTCTTTTCTTTACAAAAGCTTATCGTCATATACGGCACGAGCGCCGCCAATGAATTTAGGTCGGGTCCGTGCAGCTACGACAATTGCCTCTCCGATCATTTTGTTTTCAAGCCGAAGCGGTACTGCCACTTTTTTCAGATGCATGCCGATAAGTGTCGAGCCAATGTCTAAGCCGGCGTCCGCCTTGATTTCCTCAACCGCAACAGGATCCTTGAAATGCTGATATGCCTGTGTTGCAAATGAGCCGCCTGCCTTGGGGTGGGGGATTGCATTCACAGTTTCGGTAAAGGGGACAGCTTGACGCTCTATTATAATAGCACGGTTCAAATGCTCACAGCACTGAGCTGCAAGGTACACACCTTTTTCCTGTGTAACCTCGTATATGGCTTCAAAAACCATTTTGGCAGTATCCGGACTGGGATTGGTCCCGATCCTGGAACCGATGATCTCGCTTGTGGAGCATCCGATCACAACGATGTCTCCTGTTTTCAATTTTGCCTTTTCTGTAAGTTCTGTGATAACCGCTTTGGCTTGTATTATGAGTTGCTCTTGCATTTTTTCCTCCTTGTTATCGAATACCGTATTTCTCGATGATATAATCATATCCTTATCGCCTCTCCCAGAGAGGTTAATTAGCACGGAACCTTTGCCCATAGACTTGGCCAGCTTCATACCGTAGGCAACAGCGTGGGAGCTTTCAATGGCAGGTATGATACCCTCCGTTCTGGAAAGCTCAAAGAACGCATCTTATTAGATGGAAATGATATTTGATAGATCGTATGTTTCTTTATCAAAAGATTTGCTCATATTGAGAGCATCGAATATATCGTAATTTACAATCTTATTATCCTTTAATCCGACAACACGATTGCCGATCCCTTTGCTCAAAAGTTCAACTGCAGCAAAGCCCATTTTAGAAGCAATCAATCTATCTCGCAGGGTAGGATTACCGCCTCGCTGAACATGCCCTAAAATGGTCGCTCTGCTCTCGATGCCGGTTTCATCCTGGATCCTTTGAGCTAACTCTTTTACATCGTACACTCCTTCAGATACAATGATGATAAAATGATTCCTACCGTTATTCTTTGTTTCTGTAATCCTGCTGATTACCTCTGTGAGATTTGATTTAATTTCCGGGACAAGAATAGCGGTGGCGCCCACAGCGACACCGCATTGAAGGGCGATATCACCGGCACCGTGTCCCAT
>JAXJXV010000007.1:0-122156 GCA_036307305.1 Acutalibacteraceae bacterium | reverse complement strand
GTTTAATTTTCAAGGTCCGTTCTGCTCACCTTTTCGGTGGACAGCTTATACATTCTAACACAGTCAGTTCCCTTTGTCAAGAACTTTTTTTACTTTTTTTAAAAAAGTTTTTTTGCTGTGTTTTTCACTATCCTCTTCCGGACAGCTTTATTGTTATACTACATTTCCTCCCTCTTGTCAACATATTTTTTTAATTTTTTTAAAATTTTTATTCACCGGAGCAACTTGCCCTAAGCTTACTCAAAATACGCTTTTCACTTCGGGAAACCTGAACTTGTGACATATTCATAATACTTGCCGTTTCACTTTGTGTTTTATAGTAAAAATAACGTAACATTATGAGTTTTCTGTCATTTTCCTCCAGCTTACTAAGTAGTGTTTCCAAAAAAATCTTATTATTAATATTTTCTTCTTCACTCTCTGTAGGAAGTTCAATTTGTTTGTTTTCGCCGTCGTCTGAATATGTGAGCGAAGCTACGGGCTGTAAAATACATATTGCGTCCTTCACAGATTCTTCGTCTGTTTCAAGTATTTTTGCTATTTCACTGACGGAAGGCTCTTCTCCTTTTTCCTTTTCTAAATATTCTCTCGCTTTTGCCACTTTAAAGGAAAGTTCTTTCAGAGAACGGGAAACCTTTATAGCTCCCGTATCCCTGAACACTCTCTTTATCTCACCTATTATTGTAGGAACTGCGTAGGTGGAAAACATAAGTCCCCGTGATTCATCAAAGCCCTGAGCTGCTTTAATAAGACCGATACATCCAATCTGAAACAGGTCGTCATATTCTATACCTCGCCCAAGAAACTTTGTTACACAGGCTCTCACCAGTCCAAAATTTTCGGTTACAAGTTTTTCATTATCAAGCATTTCCCTTTACCCGTAGTTCAAGCTTTTTAGTTAGGGTTACCACCGTTCCCTTACCAATCGAAGAAGACACCCTGACGCCGTCCGTAAAGCTTTCCATTACTGCAAAGCCAAGACCTGCTCTTTCTCCACCTACGGTAGTAAAAAGCGGTTGCATTGCCTGTTTAACGTCTTCGATTCCGCACCCCTTATCGCGTATCTTAATTTTTATTACGCCGCCCTCAAAAATTTGAACGGTTATGTATATCTTCCCTATTTTATCCTTGTATGCGTGGACAATGCAGTTTGTCACAGCCTCGGATACTGCGGTCTTAATATCGCTTAACTCCTCAAGAGTAGGGTCTAGCTGTGTAATAAAGGCTGCTACTGCCGCACGGGCAAAATATTCATTTGAAGAAAAGGACTCAAAAGTCATACTGAATTTATTAATTGTTTTCAATTTTAAAACCTCCCATATCAAGCTTCGCAAGTTTTTCTATACCTGCAAGTTTCATCACCTTTGTTATCTGAGGCGACGTGCCTGTAATATTTAGCTGAGCGCCAAGTCGCTGCAGATTTCTGAATCTTCCCATAACCAATCCGATACCCGAACTGTCCATAAAACCAATACCCGAGAAATCAAGAATTAAAAGCTCGGGCATATTCAGTTCTATTGCACCGTCTATTGCCTCCCTCATTTCCCTTGCGCTGTGATGGTCAAGTTCTCCCGACAGATACGCCGTTACAACCTCACCCTTTACACTTATTCTCACTGACATATTTTTACCTCCTGTACAAGCTGTAAAACTATAATATCACTTACAAAATAAAAAACCTGTCGAAGTCAGTCGACAGGTTTTTAAAAATTATTTATTTTTAAATATTTGTTGCACCCGCAAGATAAAGCTTTAGCACTGCAAGGTCGCTTGTGCCGATTTTTCCATCACCGTCAAGGTCAGCGGCCTTCTTATCCACGCTCTCCTCTTGACCGACTCCAGCAAGGTAGAGTTTTAATGCAGCAAGGTCTGAGGTTTCGACCTTACCGTTTCTGTCAATATCACCGAGCAAAGAATTTTCTTTTTCCCAGATAGAACGCATACTGTAAATCTCCATATTATTTACAGTCACGCTATCCCCTTCGGCAAAGAAGCTCATACCCTCACTCACCTTTGGATATGCAAGAGAAACAATCGGCGCCTCACCGTCATTTCCGAAAATCTCAAGAACGGCGTCGTCAACAATTATTCTAAGCTTAATCTTATCTCCGTTAAGCTTAGACATAGGCATTGAAGCCGTTTTTGTGTAAATGCTTCCGCTATTGCTCTTATCCACAACAAGAAGCTCTTCGTCGGCATCATAATACACCTTAATATAGTTAGTGCCGTTATCTCTTAAGGTAAATCCAACCTTACTGCTATTTGTTCCCAAGGTAATAACCGCGCTTATATCATACAGACGACCTTTAGTATTTGACAAAATATTCGTATTCTCATTTACAACAGCGTTTTCTGTTTTATAAATGAGTTCTTCTCTCTGGTTTTCAAGCTCCTTTACAGGATAACTGTACAGAGTGTAACCACTATCCGTTCTAACAAGCTTTTGCTCATAGGTCAAGGTCTGATAGCCCTGCCATGTGTTTGTAGTTGTTGTTTCACGTACCCAACCTATAGTAAGGCGTCTGCCGTACTTATCATTATAGAAGGACTGTGTAGCATACAGCGACTGGTCACCTGACTGTTCAAAGAAATAGCCGTTTGACAAAGTTTTGTCCTTTTCCTGATTGGATTCACCGTTATAAAGCTGAGCAGGAGTTTCAGCATAGAAATTGTAAGTGCCGTTATTATGCACCAGTCTGCCCACGGCGTACCATGAACCTGCCGCATTGTAGACCCATTTTTCAGTATCCTCTCCCTCAACCTTTAAAGGATATAGGTCCTGACACTCCCACCAAGGAAATGCCGCGCCGTTTTGCTGATAAGTTCTTCCCGAATTAGTCCAGTTCTTAAGGTCGGGTGAAGAATAAATAATGCCAGAGGTTGGAATAAGTAACCACATAGAAGTTTCTTCATGCCATACTACCTTAGCATCCTGAGCTCTAAGCACCGGCTTTCCATCGTTATAATATTTATATGTATAACCACCATCGGTAGAATATGCAATGCTTGTAAAAGCACCCTCGCCATCTATCCAGTCGGTAATTATAAGCACCATACGGTCATCGGGATGGGTAGATTCGTCAAAAAATCCCGTAGTATTGTTTTTATCAATAACCGCGCTACCCGACCACTTAGAGCCGTTTTTATCGTCATATATAGCAATAGGCTTTTCTTCCCAGTTAACAAGGTCCTTTGACACCGCGTGTCCCCAACTTTTTAACCCGTGACCCATATTATAAGGACTGTACTGATAATACAGATGATACTCATCTCGGTAAGCGTTATATACAAGACCGTTGGGGTCGTTCATATATTTTACTTGAGCAGAAAAATGCAGTTTGGCGCGCGTTTCTTCTTTATAAATAGTTTCATAGTCAGATTCGCGACGAACAATTACATAGTAAGTTACCTTTTCTGCGGTTTCGGTATTTGTAACTGCTACTGCTATCTTATTATATCCAACAGTAAGATTTACCGTTTTTTCCTCAGCAGCGGTACCGCCGATAGTAACGATACAGCGTGACGGTCCCGTTGCCTTTACAGTAACACTGTTTACGTCATTATCAACCGACGCGGTGTATATTTCAGTAGCAGGGTCAAATTCCATATTCATATCAGCTCCTACAAGGGAAAGGCTTGTAAGTACAGTAGGCTCTAAAGAGTAGGAATATACCTTATTAAAAATCGCCTTACCTTTAGATACCGCAAGACCTATATATCCTCCGTCGGTAATAATATCCGTTTTAACAATTTCTATGTTATTGATATAAAGCGTCGCTATACCGTCAACACACTCAAGCTTTAGCGTATAACTTTCAGCTTTATTAATTTGTGCTTCTTTAACCTGTGTTTCGCCATTTTTATAGGTAAGTATACCTGCAAGAGATTTTTCTGCATCCACATAAGCATAGCAATAAGAATCAGACGGCGAGTTTACGTTTTTTACATCAAAGATTATACCCGCTTTTGAGGTAACATCTTCAAAAACAATATCTGCAGATACTGAAAAATCCTCGCCTTTATTAAGATTATATCCCGAAGTGTTGTATGCCGCTTCAGCATTAAGGCAGGTACCTGCGTATCCGTTTGCATATTCCCATTTACCACTTTGCTTATTAAAATCATCTAAATTGGTAGCAAACGTACCACCGTCATTTATAACAGTAAAATTCGTAAAGGTAGTATCGGTATAGTAATTACATACTCCAACGTAACCGCCTAAATACTGAGTATCAACGGTGTCTATCTGCAACTGATTATTAACGTATACTCTTATTCTGTTGCCCTCTACCACAAGGCGAAGTTTCTTTTGTGTGCCGAGACCTGAAACCGATTTCTTTATATTTAGACCGCCCTCGGCATTGTAATTAGCCTCATTGAAAAGACGGACAGAATCGCCGTTAAGATGCACTGCATACCAGTTTTTACTAAGACCGTTGCAGTTATTGGTCTGAGCGCCGAAAAGAAAACCAGCCGACTGTGTAGTATGACTGACGGTAGCTTCCATAGTAAAAGAGCGTAAATTGTTGCTTGAAACAAGGTAGTTATTCCCCGCATTTGATTTGAGCTTAATTTTTTCCTGTGCAACGTTGTTAAAGGTACTTTTTGAGCTTAGTCCGTACCAACTGCCGTCCACCGTTTCTCTTACAATATTAACGTACTTAATATTTGAGTATACAGCCTTCGTGTCATAAGCGTTAAAGCCGATAGCCTTATACGTTCTGCTAACAAGCTCATTGCAGTCAAAGTCGGTTATAAGCACACTGTTTACGTAAACCTTTACGTTAGCGCCGTTTACAACAACCCTTAAGTTATTTTTTGCCGCAGGGTCAAAATTTTCAAGGTCGTAGTATTCATCAATACCAAGATTATGAATACGCACCTGACTTGTATCGTGTTCGATTTTTACGGCAAGATGCTCTGAAGCCCATATATCCGACTCTATTTTTTGTTCGTTTACACCTAATATAAATCCCGCGCCTGTAAGATTATTTAAAGTTGCGGTTAAATCCGCTTCAAGTATAAAGCTGTCGGTGACCTTTATATCATCAGTGGTGAGGAAATTATTCCAGTTGTCTACGAAATCAAGAGTCAAATCACCGCTGGAGTTAAAGCTATATTTAGCTTTTTCATATATTGTGGAGTTGACCGTCCAGTTCATATCGGCAGACGGTTTTACACCTTCAAGATTTATAAAGCTTATATTAGAAAAGGTAGCAGTAGCATTATATGTACAAAGACCAATCTGACCGCCGCTATATCCCGTTACGGTTGTGCTGTAAAGCATCACGCCGTTAATATAAACGTATGCCGTATTTCCGTCCATTACAAGCTTTAAACGGTTGGTGTCCTTATATTCGTTAATTACCGACGTACCAAAGGTATTACCACCCGCTTTAAATATGTTAAGAGTAGGATTTTCGGCATTATTATTTTTATTAAAAAGAATATGCAAAGCAAAGAAATCATTAGGCCAACCCGTTGCGGTTTTGTTTATAATATCAGGGTCGGTTACACCAAAAGCAAGTCCCACTGCAGGAGGCGCAGTGGTTGAAAGTGAAGCATTAGTTGTAACGTCCGCCTCAAGCACAAAGGATTTAATCTGCTTATCTGCAGGAGATAAAAAGAAGTTGTTACGGTTATTGTTGTTAGCAACAGTAACAGTATTTTGTTCAATAGAATAATATCCGTTAAAACCCGACCATCCCGAAAGTCCGATAGTAGACTGTTCAAAGTTAGATGAAGAAACCGAGATGGTAAAAGAAGATAAAATCATAATAAAAGATAATATTATCGCTAGAGCTTTTTTCATAACATCACTCCTTAGGCTTAATTATATAATAACCATACAGAAATTTCAATAAAAAATCTACACTTTAAGGCAAGGAAGCCATAGGGGAGGATAACAAATCCTCCCCCTTCAAAATACCCGCAAAGGCTATATTGAACGTTAGTAGGGGCGGAATTGTTTTCCGCCCGTTTAGTTTAGCAGAAATATTGCGGGAGGATAACAAATCCTCCCCTACTTTGCTAAATTGGAATTTAAAAAGCTCCTGCTAATTTCAGTTTTAGAGTTGCAAGGTCACTGGTATTAATCTCTCCGTCACCGTCAAGGTCAGCACCAGATTTGCCTATATTAGATAAATCTACGCTAAAATGTATATGATATACCAGATTTTACATTGTCTTCGGTTTTTACCATTTTATCAAGATGTTTGATAGTAATTTTCTAACGGCAAGTTATATTGCTACGACCAAATGGAGTAATATAAAAAACCACGATAAAATTCATCGTGGTTTTTATCATCCTTATGAGAAGTACCAGTTACATCTGCTTTTTAGCAAGTATGAAGTTTTGTTATCAGAATCTACGTTTATTACTGCATTGCTTTAAGGTCTGCAATACTCTGATTAATAAGCTCAATCTTATCCTCAACCTTTTTAAGCTTTTCCTTTTGTTCTTCAAGAACGTTAGCAGGTGCCTTTGCAACGAAGCCCGGATTATTAAGTTTCTTTTCAAAGAATATTTTATCGTCAAGGGCTTTCTTAAGGTCTTTTTCAAGACGCGCTATTTCGGCAGCGGCGTCAACCAGCTCATTCATAGGAATATAAATATTAGCCGCATCGGTTACTACGCGAACTGCGCCCTGTAAATCGAAGTTATCAGCAACTTCAACTGATGATGCTGAAGCAAGGCGACAGAAGTAAGAAGTACCTGCATTAAAGGTTTCCTGCATAGAGGTAGCGATACATACCTTTGCTTTTCTGGAGGGCGGAACGTTCATTTCGCTTCTTCTGTTACGGATAGCCTTAATCGCATCCATAATCTTTTCAAAATCCTCTTCATCAGCAGTGAAATCAAGCGTTTCATCATAGATAGGCCAAGCGCTTATCATAATAGACTCGCCGCTGTGTGGAAGTGACTGCCAGATTTCCTCAGTAATATAAGGCATAAAGGGATGGAGAAGCTTTAACGTATTGCCAAATACATATACAAGTACGCTTCTTGCATTATCGGCATACTCCTTATTATCACCGTTAAGGCGTTCCTTACATATTTCAATATACCAATCGCAGAATACATCCCATATAAAATCGTAAAGCTTCTGCGCCGCAAGACCAAGCTCGTACTTATCAATATTTTCGGTAACGTCCTTAACAAGCTTATTATACTTTGAAAGAATCCATTTATCCTCAAGAGCAAGGTCCTTTGGAAGCGGCATTTCCTTATCATTTTCAAGATTCATAAGCAGGAAACGCGCGGCGTTCCAAATCTTGTTAGCGAAGTTTCTGCAGGACTCAACACGGGACGGAATATAACGCATATCGTTTCCTGGGCTGTTACCTGTAATAAGAGAGAATCTAAGCGCATCGGCGCCAAAGTTATCAATAATCTCAAGAGGGTCAACGCCGTTACCAAGGGATTTAGACATCTTTCTTCCCTGCTCATCACGAACAAGACCGTGAATAAGAACGGTATCAAAAGGCACCTGACCTGTATGTTCAATACCCGAGAACATCATACGCATTACCCAGAAAGGAATAATATCGTAGCCTGTTACAAGAGTGTTTGTAGGATAGTAATGTTTTAGGTCTTCGGTATTATCAGGCCAACCGAGAGTTGAGAACGGCCAGAGAGCAGAAGAGAACCACGTATCAAGGGTATCGGGGTCTTGATCTATATTCTTACTGCCACACTTAGCACAGCAAGTAGCATCCTCTTTAGAAACGGTTATCTCACCGCAGTCTGCGCAGTACCACGCAGGGATACGGTGTCCCCACCAGAGCTGACGGGAAATACACCAGTCACGGATATTTTCAAGCCAGTGGAAATAAACCTTTTCAAAACGCTGTGGAACGAACTTCGTTTCCCCGTTCTTAACAGCATCAATAGCAGGAGTAGCCAGTGGCTTCATTTTAACAAACCACTGTTTAGAAACTCTCGGTTCAACAGTTGTTGAGCAACGGTAACAGGTACCAACGTTATGGCTGTAGTCCTCTATTTTAACAAGAGCACCCTCAGCCTCAAGGTCTTTAACAATAGCCTTTCTTGCCTCGTATCTGTCCATACCTGCATAGGCGGGATAATCTTCAGTTATTTTTGCATCGTCGGTCATTACATTAATAACGGGAAGATTATGACGAAGTCCAACCTCAAAGTCGTTAGGGTCGTGAGCAGGAGTAATTTTAACAACGCCTGTACCGAAATCCATTTCAACGTAATCGTCGGCAACAATGGGTATTTCTCTATGAACAATAGGAAGAATAACGTTCTTTCCTATCATATCCTTGTAACGTTCATCATTAGGATTAACCGCAACGGCAGTATCGCCAAGCAAGGTTTCGGGACGGGTGGTAGCAAGGTTTATATAGCCGCTTCCGTCAGCAAGAGCATATCTAAGATGCCAGAAATGACCTGCCTGGTCCTCATACTCAACCTCAGCATCTGAAATAGAAGTAAGGCAGTGAGGACACCAGTTAATAATACGCTCACCGCGATAAATAAGGTCCTTTTCATAAAGGTTAACGAAAACCTCTTTAACAGCCTTATTACAGCCCTCGTCCATAGTAAAACGAAGTCTGTCCCAGTCACAAGATGAACCAAGCTTTTTAAGCTGTTGTACGATTCTTCCACCGTACTGCTCTTTCCATTCCCAAGCGCGTTTCAAAAAGCCCTCTCTGCCAAGGTCTTCTTTAGTAACGCCCTCTTCCTTCATTTTCGCAACGATTTTTGCTTCGGTTGCAATGGAAGCGTGGTCGGTACCCGGAAGCCAAAGGGTATCAAAGCCCTGCATTCTCTTAAAACGGATAAGAGCATCCTGAAGAGTGTTATCAAGGGCGTGTCCCATATGAAGCTGACCCGTTATGTTTGGAGGAGGAATAACTATTGTATAGGTTTGTTTTCCTTCCTCTCTTTTTGCGTGAAAGTATTTACCGTCAAGCCACGACTGATATACGCGGTCTTCAACGTCTTTCGGATTATACTGTTTTGCTAATTCTTTTGCCACTAGAGTTTCCTCCAATTTAAAATTAAAAATCAATCTTATTAAGAATACACCTTTATCCTTTATTTGTCAAATAATTAATGAATATTTGAAAATAAAAAGGTAAACATATTTTTGTCGGAGCTATTCGCGTTTGCTTAAAATTCCGACAGCCGCCTGAAAATTTTCAGGCGGTTTTGCTATTCAAAGGACATTTCATCCTGTGAACCGCTTCCTACAGGCTTATTACCTGCGGCGGGCAGAGTTCTGGTTCTAAGTCTGTGCTCATTTTCAATAGAACCCTTTACATATATTTCTGCTGCCTCGATTTTCTGTCCTCGTTTTTGAGTCATTACCGCTATACCGCCGTTATCCTTGACGCCCTTTGCAGGAACGTTGGCGCTGTTAACAAGAAGCACTCTGCCATTTGTGGAACGAAGCATAAGCTCGGTTTCTTCCTTAATATAAATAGCCTTGAACAGCGGATACTTTTCACAGTAAGCCTTTATAAGCTTTTTACGGTTAGTTTTAGTTTCGTAAGAAGACAAAGCGACCTTTGAAATTCTTCCGTTCTCATAAACAAAGAGCATATAACCCGTATATTTATCAACCACAGTCATATACACAGGGAATTCACCCTCGTCGAAGTCAAGCTTCGCAGGTATATAATCGCCAAGCACACTTGCCTTTGTTTCGGCAAATTCCTCCGCAGTTGTTTTATAAACCTGTTGTTTATTGGTGAAGAAGAGAAGCTCTGCCGCATTTGTGGACTCAACCGTCTGTGTAATAAAGTCGCCCTCCTTACACTTCTGCTCACCACTCATACGAAGTGATAACGGCGTGATTTTCTTAAAGTAGCCGTCATTTGTAAAGAAGAAGGTGACGGGAGAATTATCAACCTCTTTTTCTTCCAACGAATCAAGACCCGCTTCATCAAAGCTTACAATCTTAGTCTTTCTGTCACTTCCGTATTTCTTTATAACTTCGGTTAATTCACCTACTATAATTTTTAAAATCTTGGCGTTGGATTTAAGAATACTCTCCATCTCATCGATTTCGCTTTCAAGCTTTTCAATATCGTCAAGACGCTTTAATATATATTCGCGGTTTAAGTGGCGGAGTTTTATTTCAGCAACGTATTCAGCCTGAATTTCGTCAATACCAAAGCCTATCATAAGATTAGGCACTACTTCTTTTTCCTCAGCAGTTTCCCTTACAATTTTAATAGCTTTATCAATATCAAGAAGTATTTTGGAAAGACCCTTTAAAAGATGCAATTTATCCTTTGCTTTAGTAAGACTATGATATACCCTTCTCTTTACGCAAAGAGTTCTGTAAGCAACCCATTCACTGATAATTTCCTTAATGCCCATTACCTTTGGATAACCTGCAATAAGAATATTAAAGTTACAGGCAAAGCTATCCTGTAAGGGAGTAAGTCTGTATAGCTTTTTCATCAGCTTATCAGGGTCTGCTCCTCGTTTTAAATCAATGGTAATTTTAAGACCCGAAAGGTCGGTTTCATCACGTATATCATTGATTTCGGTAATCTTTTTAAGTTTTACAAGCTCAATAACCTTTTCAATAATCGCCTCACTCGTTGAGGTAGGCGGAATTTCGGTTATATCTATACAGTTATTTTTCTTGTCAAATGTGTAAACACCACGAACCTTAAAGCTACCGCGACCCGTTTCATAAATCTTTTCAATTTCTTCCCTGTTATAAAGAAGCTCACCACCGATTGGGAAATCAGGCGCAAGAAGTGTATCAGCCACATTGATATCGTTATCCTTAATGTATGCAATAGTTGTTTCGCAAACTTCTTTAAGGTTAAAGGAACAGATATTACTTGCCATACCTGCGGCAATACCCATATTCGAATTAACGAGAATGGTCGGAAAAGTTACAGGAAAGAGTACAGGCTCTTTCATAGTTGCGTCGTAGTTATCTACGAAATCAACCGTATCCTTATCAATATCAGCAAAAAGCTCAGCAGAAATGGGAGCGAGTTTTGCCTCGGTATAACGGGAAGCGGCATAGGCCATATCCCTTGAGTACGCCTTACCGAAGGAGCCCTTTGATGCAACAAAGGGATGCAGTAATGCTTCGTAGCCCTCGCTCAGTCGCACCATAGTCTCGTATATAGCGCCATCACCGTGAGGGTTAAGCTGCATTGTTCTACCGACTATATTTGCCGATTTTATAGTTGAGCCGTTAAGCAGTCCCATATTATACATAGTATAAAGAAGCTTTCTGTGAGAAGGCTTGAAGCCGTCAATCTCAGGAATAGCGCGGGACACAATAATGCTCATAGCATAAGGCATAAAGTTGGATTTAAGTGTTTCCGTTACCTCTTGATCGATAACGGTACCCGCACCTGCAATAAAGGCATTTGAGCCTTTTTTCTTTGGCGCGGCTTCAGTTTCTTTCTTTTTTCTTGGAGCCATTTTCTATATCTCCTTAGCTAATATCGGCATCATCCATATAGAGATAGCCGTTTTCAGATATATATTCTTTTCTTCCCGCAAGGTCGTCACCCAGAAGCATTTCGAACATCATTTCCGTATTCTCTGCATCCTCAGGCTTTATTTTAATAAGACGGCGTGTGTCGGGATTCATTGTGGTAAGGTTCATCATATCAGGTTGGTTTTCACCAAGACCCTTTGAACGCTGAAGAGTATATTTTTCCTGTCCTATTTTTTCTAAAATTTCCTTTTTCTCGGTTTCGTCATAGGCAAAATAGGTCATATTTTTAGTGCCGATTTCATAAAGTGGAGTTTCAGCAATAAATACTCTGCCCTCGTTAATAAGAGTCGGCATAAGTCGGTAAATCATTGTAAGTATAAGAGTTCTTATATGGAAGCCGTCCACGTCGGCATCGGTACATATAATGATTTTATTCCAGCGTAAATTCCTGATATCAAAGGTTGAAAGATTTTTATTTGCCTTTGATTTAACCTCAACGCCACAACCAAGCACTTTTAGTAAATCGGTAATAATTTCGCTTTTGAATATTTTATCGTATTCAGCCTTTAAGCAGTTGAGTATTTTACCTCTTACAGGCATAATAGCCTGAAAAGCGGCGTCACGGGCAAGTTTACAGGATCCGAGAGCCGAATCACCCTCAACTATATAAAGTTCTCGCTCGTTAACGTCACGACTTCTGCAATCAACGAACTTCTGAACTCTGTCAGCCATAGTATTTCCTGTGGAAAGAGTTTTCTTAATATTTATTCTTTCTTTTTCACTCTTTTCACGGCTACGCTTATTAATAAGCACCTGTTCTATAATCTTATCAGCCTCAGCCTTGTTTTCAATGAAATAAATTTCAAGCTGATGCTTTAGAAAATCAGCCATAGCCTCATAAATAAATTTATTGGTAATAGCCTTTTTAGTCTGATTTTCATAAGATGTTTCGGTGGAAAAAGAAGAAATACAAACGTTAAGGCACTCTTCTACATCGGAAAAAGAAATTTTACTTTCGTTCTTCTGATATTTATTTTGCTGTTTTATATATGTGTCAAGCTGTGTTACGAAAGCGTATTTTACAGCCCTTTCAGGTGAACCGCCATGCTCAAGCCAACTTGAGTTATGGTAATACTCAGTCATTTTGTTGTGGTTAGAAAAAGCAACAGCCACGTTGATTTTAACCTTGTATTCGGGGCGGTCGTCTCTGTCTCTTCCCTTTCTTTCGGTTTTCCAGAACTGAACGGGGGTAAGAGCCTTTTCGTCAACCTCCTCGTGAAGATAATCCTCAATACCGTTTTTATAGCAAAATTCCTTAGTTTCGAATTTTGCGCCCACCTGATTTCTGAAAACAAACAAAAGTCCGTCGTTGACAATAGCCTGACGTCTTATGGTATCCTCAAAATAAGTAACGGGGATATCTACATCGTTAAAGACCTCTCTATCAGGCTTCCAACGAGTCTTAGTGCCTGTATCCTTACCGTCATAAGACTCTTTTTTAAGACCGCCTATATTAAAGCCTTTTTCGAAATGAAGATTATAAATAAAGCCGTCACGCTTTATTTCAACGTCCATATACTCAGAAGAGAACTGTGTGGAGCATAAGCCAAGTCCGTTTGTACCAATAGAATACTCATAGCTTCCACCTGTATTGGTATCATATTTACTACCTGCATAAAGAGTACAATAAAGAAGCTCCCAGTTATACTTTTCTTCGTTTTTATTATAATCCACGGGGGCGCCGCGTCCAAAATCCTGCACTTCTATAGAGCCGTCGGCATATCGGGTTACTATAATCTTTTTACCGTGTCCCTCACGGGCTTCATCTATTGAGTTAGAAAGAATCTCAAAAGCCGAATGCTGACATCCCTCAAGACCGTCAGAGCCGAAAATTACGGCAGGACGCTTTCTTACCTGGTCAGGTCCCTTTAGCTGTTTTATACTTTCGTTAGTATACTCTGCTTTTTTTACTGCCATTAAAGGTTTTCTCCTTCGTTTTATAATCTAGTATATTATACACTATATCTAGTGGTTTAGTCAAGTGATGATTGGGAGATTTTGGGTATATAAAAAGCAAGACAGATTTTATATATCCGTCTTGCTTTTATTCTTTTCACTGTCTTTTTTGCGAAATTCAAGTGGAGAAAATCCCGTATATTCTTTAAACAAACGAAGAAAGTTGGACTGTGAAGCAAAGCCGCACTCATAACACACCTCAGTGATTTTAAGCGGTGTTGACAAAAGCAGTTCTTTCGCGTAGTTGATTTTCAGCATATTAAGGTACTGCGAGTAGGTCATACCCAGTTCCTTATGAAAGGTAGTACTGAAATGACTGGTGTTATAGTGGGAAATTTTTGCCAAATCGCTAAGCTTAGGATTTTCTCTGAAATGAAGATGTAAATACAATATTGCAGCCTGTATGGGCTTGTCTTTAAGAGGAACGTAATCGCCGTTATCTGGAACAAGCTTTAAAATTCTCAGCAGTATGCAAATAAGCAGATGCTTGAGATATCTCTGGTGGGGTTTTTTCTCGTCATTTTCCTCCATACAAAGACGCAACAGCTGTTCCATTACACAGGTTTCTTTTTCATCAAGGCTGTATATAAGCGGTTTACCCGCCGTAAGCTGAGCAAGTAATTCTTCGGAAAGTAAGCTGTCATCAATCGCCATATTAATGAGATTAAGACTAGGTACAGGCTTCACCTCATGAAAGTCTACAAGACGAAGCAAATAAAGACTTCCTCTTGATAATTCAAAACGCTGTCCGTTAAGAATATGATATCCGCTTCCACCGGTAACAAGCTCAAGTTCAATAAAGTTATGCCAATGAAGTGCCGATGATTCTTTAACAAAACGTTCGCTGACAATTATGTTGCTTCCCTCTTTGGCATTAGCTTTCAGCAAATAGCGGTATATTCTCTCTCCCATAGTCTCACCTCAATCTAAAATTTTATCATACTTTTTTTAGAATTTCAACAAAAAACAAATAAAATTGTAATTTAATCATAAATTCCCGTAAATAAATGTAGTTTTTACTATTTTCTTATGATATAATTATCGCATAACTGTGGGAGGTATAATTATATGAACCTTAACGGAAAATGGAAGCTTTATTTTGCAGAAGAAGGTAAATATAAAATAAATGGTATTTACGACCTGAAAACCTCAGGCTTACCCTGTATCGACTGTACGGTACCCGGTAACGTTGAGCTTGACCTGTCTGATGCAGGGCTTCTGCCAAAAGACCTTTTTAAAGGCGAAAACATTATTAAAGCCGAAAATTTCGAGCTTTACGAATGGTGGTATGAAACAGAATTCACTGCGCCCAGTAGCTGTCCCGAGGACAAGGAAATGATTCTTAACTTCCGTGCAGTTGACTGCTTTGCCGAATATTACCTTAACGGCGCTTATATAGGCAGCAGTGACAATATGTTTATCGCCAATGAATTTGACATTACAGACAAACTTGCATACGGTAAGGTCAATACTCTCCACGTACATATTCACTCTGCTCTGGTTAAGGGCGCCTGTTTTGATGCCGAGCCTAATGAGTGCTATTTTTCCTGGGGAAAAACAACTCTTCATCACAACGTAAGAAAAGCTCCTCACTCTTACGGTTGGGATATTATGCCAAGAGCTATAAGCGCAGGTATTTGGCGCGACGTCACCTTGGAGTGCAGAGATAAATACCGTTTTAAATATCTTCTTTTCCACTTAAACAAAATAAACGGCGACGACGGAATTGTTCATATAATGTACGACTCTGTCGTTCCTCAGCAATATCTGTTCAAAAGAGTTATTCTGAATATAAAGGGTAAATGCGGAGATTCGCAATTTGAACAGAAGTGTTATGGACACTCCAGTGGTAAGGTCGCTTTTACTATTAAAAACATAAAGCTTTGGTGGCCCAAGCCTTACGGAGAACCAAACGTTTACGACCTGCAAATCACCTTAACCGATTTGGACAGTAACGAAATAACGTCAACCACAATCCGTCAGGGCTTCAGAACGCTCTCTTTAGACAGAACCGACATCATAGAAGAAAACGGCAAGTTTGAATTTATAGTCAACGGTGAAAAGATATTACTTAACGGTTCTAACTGGGTACCTATGGACGTTTACCACAGCAGAGATAAATCCCGATATCAGAAAGCCTTGGAACTTGCCGACGATATCGGCTGTAACGTACTGCGTTGTTGGGGCGGTAACGTATACGAGGACCACGAATTCTTTGATTTCTGCGATGACCACGGAATTCTCGTTTGGCAGGATTTCGCTATGGCTTGTAACTACTATCCGCAAACAGAGGAATTTTTAAAAGCTATTCAAAAAGAAGCTGAGTGGGTTGTTAAGGAATACCGTCACCACTGTTGTATTGCCGTATGGTCAGGTGATAATGAAATAGACTCTCTCGTTAACGCTTTCGGTATTGACCCTGCTGTCAACCGCATTACAAGGGAAGTTCTGCCCCGCGTAGTTGAGCGTCTTGACCCGCTGAGACCTTACATAGCTTCTTCCCCTTACATTTCTCCTCTTGCCTTTAAACTCGGTTATGAATCCCATCCCGAAGAACATCTTTGGGGACCGAGAGACTACTATAAGAGCAACTTCTATTCTAAGTCAAAGGCTTATTTCGTCAGTGAAACAGGTTATCACGGTTGTCCGTCCAAGGAATCTATTGAAAAATTCATTGATGCTGACAAGGTATGGCCATACGCAAATAATTCTCAGTGGACTCTACATTCCTCAGACCAGTCAGGCAACGCTTCAAGAGTATGGCTTATGCATAACCAAGTTGAGCAATTATTTGGTAAAGTTCCCACCGATATAAACGAGTACGTTTTGGCTTCACAGATTTCTCAGGCAGAAGCAAAAAAATACTTCATAGAGCGTATCAGAGGAAAAATGGATTACTACGGCGGTGTAATCTGGTGGAATCTTATTGACGGTTGGCCTCAGATGTCCGATGCAGTTGTAGACTATTATTACAACAAAAAACTCGCTTACGATTACATAAAGCGTTCAAGCCGCGATTTCATAATAATGCTTGGCGAAACAAATAACTGGGGCAACGAAATTATTTGCGCTAACAGTTCTCTTAATACCGTCAAAGGTAACTGCACCATTATCGACCTATCTACCGATAAGGAAATTTTCTCAACAGAGTTTTCAGCATCTCCAAACGCCAACACAAAGCTTGGAAAACTCAATATAATGTATTCAAAACAAACGATGTTACTTATCAAATGGAAGCTTGAAGACTCTACGGAACACTTCAACACCTACCTTTGCGGTACGCCGGGCTTTAATTTTGAGCAGTACAAGGATTGGCTAAATAAAATCAACTCTCTTTAAAACAAAAATCCCAACTTCATCTGAAGTTGGGATTTTTTAATCATAACTTTATTTTTATAAATCCTTTATTAAGTCCGTCGCTTTCAGCGTAAACTTTAAGTTCACTCTCAACACCGGTGAGCTTAACGGCTACGCTTATTGCGCCCATTCTCATCTGACGGCTAGGTAGATTTACAGGGTTGTGGTCGCAAACGTCACTGCCCGTTCCAACAATAACACCCTTAGTATTGGTATAAAAACGCACGTACGGAGCTGCATCGGGAACGGTTATTCCCTGCTCATCAACAACGTAGCAGGTAAACAACGCTATATCCCCAACATTTACCGCATTATCGGTATCCAGTCTTAACTTTAATGCATAGGGTTTACCAGAGGTTTCTCTCTTATCCTCCGCAACTTTTTTGCCGTCCTTATAACCGACAGCCTTTAGCTCTCCTGCTTCAAATGGTACCATCCATTCACCGTGTCCGTAAGCTTCAATTTCCTTTTTCCCTAAGGATTTACCGTTAAGGAAAAGCTCTACCTGGTCACAGTTAGTATAGGTAAACACCTTTATTTCTTCACCCTCCATACCGCGCCAATTCCAGTGAGGCATAAGATATACCATAGGCTCATCAAGCCAGTGTGACTGACACTGATAAAAAGAGTCCTTCTTCTGTAAATACAAATCAATAACGCCTGACTGTGAGCATAGTCTTGGCCAGAAGCCCTCGCCTCTGTGTTCAAAACCTGCCCAGATGTATTCGCCAAGAGTCCATTCTCTTTCCATCATAAACTTCCACGTAGCTTCTCTGCCAATAAACCAGCTATTTGTGTCATGGTCATATCCGTCCACATAACCTTGCTCACTTATAAGGTCTATATTTCCGTAATAATAGCCTCTGGTTGTACCGCAGGAAGAACACTCAGAGCCGAACACCGCTCTGTCGGGATACATTTTATGAATTTCATCATAAAGATGAAGATTATAGTTAACGCCAATAACGTCAAGACAACCGAAAATAGTACAGCCGTCAGCTCTATCTACAGCCGCCATAATATAACGGTCGGGGTCTAACTGCTTTGCCCTTCTGTACATAGACTTATTTATTCTCTGTCCTACGTCGGTTTTATGGTGAGGCTCTTCATTACCAAGTGACCAGAAGATAACGCTTGGACGGTTTCTGTCACGCTTCATAACCATTTCCATTTGCGCTATTCCCTCGTCGGTAGACTCCATCCATCTGCATTCGTCCATTACTATAAAGCCCATTTCATCAAGGGCATCCATAGTAGCGGTGGGGTGCGGATAATGAGAGCAACGAAAACCGTTAGAACCCATCTCCTTAAGCATTTTTATCTTATATTTAAGGATATTATCAGGTACGGCAAGTCCTGTAAGACCGAAATCCTGATGGGTGCAGACACCTTTTATTTTAACGTGTCTGCCGTTAAGGAAGAAGCCTTTATCAGCATCGCAGTAAGCCGTTCTGAAGCCTATTCTGTCGGTAACGTTATCACATTCTTTACCGTTTTTAATAAGTACTGTTTCTACGGTATAAAGGTTAGGGTCATCAATATCCCAAAGCTGTGGGCTTTCAACCCTTGCTTCATATTTTGCAACTCCGATTTCCTTTGCGCCAACAAGAACACTGCCCTGCGCCTCACCCACAACGTTACCGTCTTTGTCCTTTATTACACTCTTTGCAGTAACACGTTTTGCTCTGCCGTCATAGTTCTCGTTTCTGACAGTAGTTTCAAATTTAACTGTCCAAAGGCTGTCATTTACCTTTAAGGGACGGGCATACACACCGTATAAATCAACGCAGACCTTATCGGTTTTTGTAAGCCATACGTCTCTGTAGATACCACCGCCTTGATACCACCAGCCTTCAAACTCCTCGGTATTCACATATACAGCCAATATATTTTCCTTATCGAAATAACAGTTATCGGTAATATCTACCTCAAAGGAATTATATCCGCAGAAATTATGCTTCATAAGACAGCCGTTAAGATATACGGTAGCGTGGGTTGCAACACCCTCAAAAAGAATGGTAATTCTTTTATTTCTGTCCGCCTCATCAAGCTTAAAATGCTTTCTGTACCAGGCGTTTGTATATTCAAAAAAGCCGTTAGACTCACTTGAATTTTCAACGGGAGTTTTGGTGACAATATAATCGTGTGGCAAAGACACCAACTTCCAACCAATACTGATAATTTCTTTACCTGCGCCCGACCAACCGTAAGGATTATCGTAATAATTATATGCTGCAGGTCCCTGTAATTTTCTTTCGGTCTTGCTCTGAGAGTAGACAGGCCCTTTGTTTAATGGGCGGTTTACCTTTAAATCTCCCTCGCAAAAAAACCAATCTTTATTCATTTTTATCGTTTCCCTCATACCATTCACCTCAAAACATTCATTTTAAGAAATTATAAACCATAACAGGCATTATGTCCATAGACAATACCGACAAAAATAACGATTTTTCTTTAATAAAATAAACCGACTGCTAAGCAATCGGTTTATCAAAAATTATTCATTATATTCAATAACAGCCTCTCCGCCGTCAACAGTAGCCTTTGTAACGGTTACTGTTTTTACGTTATTCTCAGAGGGTGTATTATACATAAGGGGCTGAAGCGTCGCTTCTATTATAGAACGAAGTCCACGGGCACCCGTTTTGCGTTCTATAGTAAGCTCTGCAATTCGTTCCAACGCTTCTTTCTCAAACACAAGCTCAATTCCGTCAATAAGGAACAACGCCTGATACTGCTTTACAATAGAGTTTTTAGGCTCAGTCATTATACGGATAAGTGTTTCCTTATCCATACCCTTAAGACCTGTAACAACAGGCAGACGTCCTACAAGCTCAGGTATAAGACCAAATTTAACAAGGTCCTGATGTGTGGCATTTTCAGCCGCCGCAATAGCCTCCTTGCTTTTTGGTGATTTTACATCTGCGCCAAAGCCAAGACTTGAGCCGCCGATTCTACGCTCAATAACCTTATCAATTCCGTCAAATGCACCAGAACAGATAAACAGAATATTCGTCGTATTAATTTGTATAAATTCCTGTTGAGGATGCTTTCTTCCGCCCTGAGGCGGAACGTTTGCAACCGTACCTTCAAGAATTTTAAGAAGTGCCTGTTGAACACCCTCGCCGCTTACGTCACGGGTAATAGAGGTGTTTTCACTCTTTCTTGCAATTTTATCTATTTCATCAATATAGATAATACCCCGTTCTGCCTTTTCAATGTCGTAATCAGCCGCCTGAATAAGACGGAGAAGAATATTCTCAACATCCTCACCAACGTAACCAGCTTCGGTTAACGTGGTAGCATCGGTTATAGCAAGAGGCACCTGTAAAATTTTTGAAAGGGTCTGGGCAAGTAAAGTTTTACCAACGCCCGTAGGACCGAGCAAAAGCACGTTGCTCTTTGCAAGTTCTACATCGTTATCGGTCTGCTTGAAAATGCGCTTATAGTGATTATAAACCGCAACGGAAAGGGTTATTTTTGCCTCATCCTGTCCTATTACGTATTCATCAAGCTTCTCTTTGATTTCTCTGGGCTTTGGCAGAATAAACTCTTCTTTTTCCTTTGCCTTTTGGTTTTTGCGTCTGGGTTTATTATCAGCCATTTCGCCGTATAAAAGCGTATTGCAGAAGTTTATACAGCTATCGCAGATATAAACGCCGGGGCCCTCAACAATCTGCACTACCTCGTCCTGTGTTTTACCACAGAACGAGCATCGTATTTGTTTTTTATCGTTATCTTTAGTAGACATATCATCCTCGCTTAGCGATTACCTTATCAACAATTCCGTATTCCTGAGCTTCATTTGCAGTCATCCAGTTATCTCTGTCGGTATCAACTGCAATCTGCTCTATTGGTTTTCCGGTATTCTCTGATAAGATTTTATTAAGATTTTCTCTTGTTCTTTCAATATGCTTTGCGCTTATAAGAATGTCACTTGCCTGTCCCTGCGCACCGCCTAAAGGCTGATGAATCATAACCTCAGCATTGGGAAGAGCATAACGCTTTCCCTTAGCGCCGCTTGAAAGCAAAAACGCACCCATACTTGCCGCCATACCAATACAAATGGTAGAAACGTCACATTTGATGTACTGCATAGTATCGTATATAGCAAGACCTGCAGAAACGCTTCCGCCGGGACTGTTAATGTAAAAGCTTATATCTTTATCAGGGTCCTGACCCTCAAGATAAAGCATCTGTGCTACAATCAGACTGGCAGAAGCATCGTCAACCTGTCCGTTAAGCATAATAATTCTGTCATTAAGCAGACGCGAAAAGATATCATAAGAACGCTCTCCGCGGCTTGTCTGTTCTACAACCATAGGAACTAAATTCATATCCATAACAATACCTCCGTTTAAAGATTATGCACAAATCCGAAAATTTATAAACAGATTATTCCTCTGTTTTCTTTGCAGCGGGTTTCTTAGCGGTAGAAGTAGTCTTCTTTGCAGCAGGCTTCTTCTCAGCTTCGCCCTCATCCTTCTTAGCCTCGGCAGTTTTCTTGGCTGTAGAGGTTGTCTTCTTAGCGGCAGGTTTTTTCTCCTCCTTAGGAGCAGCCTCAGCTTCGGTGATAACAGCAGTAGACTTAACAAGGTCAAGAGCCTTTTCTACAGCAATATCCTTCTTAAGCTCAGCAGCGCCAACGGCAGCCTTAACCTGCTCTACAGGAATTGAATACTGCTCTGCCATTTCCTCATACTTCTTATCTACGTCGCTGTCTTCAACTGTGATGTTTTCAAGCTTAACAATCTTTTCAAGAGCAAGACGCATTTTAACCTGCTTTTCAGCCTGAGGACGATAAGTTTTGGAAATCTCCTCAATAGTAGCGCCTGTGTACTTGATGTAATTTTCAAGGCTCATACCCTGAGACTGCAAACGGTAATCGAGGTCCTGAAGATTCTGCTTAACTCTGTTTTCAAACATAGCCTCAGGAATCTCACCCTTGATAGACTCAATAATCTGGTCAAGAAGCTTTGTTTCCATCTCATCCTCAGCAGCCTTCTGCTTTCTTTCGAGAGCCTTCTTCTTAAGGTCAGCCTTAAGCTCCTTAAGGGTATCGAATTCGCTGACATCCTTAGCAAACTCATCATCAATTTCAGGAAGCTCACGCTTCTTGATTTCGTGAAGCTTAACCTTAAATACAGCCTCTTTACCTGCAAGGTCAGCAGCCTGATACTCAGCAGGGAAAGTAACGTTAACGTCGAACTCATCGCCAACGTTGTGACCGATTATCTGGTCTTCAAAACCAGGGATAAACTGACCGGAACCGAGAACTAAAGTATAAGCTTCGCCCTTACCGCCTTCAAAAGCAGTGCCGTCAACAAATCCTTCAAAGTCAATAACGGTGGTGTCGTCCTTCTGAGCAGCTCTGTCTTCAACAGCTACCATACGGGCGTTTCTTTCAGCCATAGACTTAACAGCCTCGTTAACCTCAGCGGCAGATACGCTTACCTTTACGCGTTCCTGACTAAGACCCTTATATTCGCCGATTTCAATTTCGGGAACAACGGTAAGGGTTACCTTAAAGTCAACGCCGTCCTCTTTGCTGATGGACACAAGGTCAAAGTCCATTTTATCATCAACAATCTCAACACCTGCTTCATTAGCGGCTTCTTCAAGAGCAGCGCCGTAAAGGGTGTTAAGAGTTTCCTCGAAGAAAGCCTCGGCGCCATAATACTTTTCAATAAAGCTAATTGGTGCCTTACCCTTACGGAAACCGGGGACTGTAATTTTTTTGCTCTCGCGACGCATAACGCCTGTAAGAGCCTCTCTGAATTTTTCTCCGTCGATTACTACCTCTAACTCATAACGGTTAGTATCAACTTTTTTTGCATTTTTTAAACTCATGGAAATACCTCCGCAAAATTTATCAACATATACTATAGCATATATTTTTCAAAATTTCTACATTTATTTGGAAAAAAATTATAATATTTTCACTTTTCTACATCTTGTATAAAATATGGGGTAAAATCTATGCAATCACAGGACAAAAGTTTGAAAGAAATACCTTCAAATTCCTTGATACAGGTATTCACACCGCTTCCGTGGATATGCCCGTGATAAACTTTTTTCACAGAATACTCTTTAAGCACGTCGATTATTGGCTGGGTTACCTGCTGAGCGTAAACAGGCGGATAATGCATAAATACTATTGGTGTAAGATTTTCTTTTACAGCCGCCTCAATAGAAGTCTTAAGTCTTCCTGCCTCTCTTAAAGCAATCGTCTTGTCCTCTTGCTTTTCAAACAGCCAACCTCTGCTTCCGCATACGGCATACTTCCCCGCTTTATACATTGAATTAAAAACTATATCTACCGTTTTAATTTCATTTTCAGAAAAAAATTCATACGTTTTTTTAGCGGTAGACCACCATAAATCGTGATTACCCTTTATAAGCAGTTTTTTTCCAGGGAGAGAATCAATAAACTGAAAATCTTTTTTTGCTTCGCTAAGCTTTAACGCCCAGGACAAATCACCGGGTAATACAACTATATCCTCGTCACTGACAAGACGCGTCCAATTAGCCTTTATTCTGTCCGTATGATTTTGCCAACCGTAAAAAACGTCCATAGGTTTATCGGTTTCAAAGGATAGATGCAAATCCGAAATTCCGAAAATTTTCAAAAAATTCCCTCCTTTTCTTTTAGGATAGTTTTTTCATTATGGGAATAATAATAATGACCGCAGGGTCTGAAAGGAATTGATATTATGGAAAATGCAAACAACGAAAAAATCGTAGACGGAATTCTTTGCGATGCTTCACACTGCATCCACCACACAACAGGTGACAGATGTACCGCAGGTAAAATTCAGGTGGGTTACAAAAGCGCTTGTAACTGCTCAGAAACAGCCTGTACCACATTCAGAGCAAAGGATTAACCAAAAAGGAAGCCGCCCTTACGGGTGGTTTTCTTTTATTCAAAAGCATTTTTAATATAGTTTAGAGAATATTTATACTCTCCGTCCTCAATTCTTACGGTTACCTCGCTAACGTCGTAACGGCATTTATAATCAATGAACGTTTTGTTAAGAAAGGTTTTTGCAGTAAGTCTCATTCTCTGTCTTTTACGGAAATCAACTGCATCAGCAGGTGAAACCATATTATCGGCAAATCTTGTCTTCACTTCTACAAACAGAAGCAAATCACCTTTTTCCGCAATTATATCAATTTCTCCAAAGCGGCTGTGATAGTTTTGTTTGAAAATTATAAAGCCGTGCTTTTTGAGAAAATCCGCCGTTATTTCTTCGCCCTTTTTTCCTAATCCAAAGCTGTCACTCATAACAGTTTTTTAAGAAAAGACGGACGGTGAATTTCGGTTATTCCGTACTTTTTTATTGCCTCTATATGTGCCTTAGTCCCATAGCCCTTATGCTTTTCAAAGCTGTACTGTGGATATTTTTCTGCATACTGAAGTAACAGCCTGTCCCTTGTCACCTTAGCGAGAATACTGGCGGCGGCAATAGACATACTTTTGCTGTCACCCTTAACCACCGTTTCACCTTTAATATCAAGCTGCGGCGGATAACGGTTGCCGTCAATAAGCACGTAATCGGGTTTTATATTCAAAGCCTCAACAGCTCTGAACATCGCAATATAAGTAGCCCCTAATATATTATGCTCTTCAATTTCATCTACATCAGCAAAAGCAATACCGTAAGCAACGGCATTCTCCTTTATAACGTCAAAAAGAGCCTCTCTCTTTTTTTCGGTAAGCTTTTTAGAGTCGTCAAGACCTTCAATAATAAGTCCTTGGGGAAGTATAACGGCAGCAGCGCAAACAGGTCCCGCAAGTGGTCCTCTACCAGCTTCATCCACGCCGCAAACAAGACTAAATCCTTTTTGCTGCGCGGCAATTTCAAAAGAATAATCAGGCATAAATTACACCCTTTCAAGAGTTATTTTACCTATTTTACAGTTGCGGAATTCTTCAAGAAGCATATTTGCCGCCCTTAAAGTATCACACTCTCCCCCACGCACTACCATTCCACGCTTTTTGGCAAGAGCGCACAAAAGCTCGTAGGAATCAAGACTTTCATCAAGCTCACCGTAACGGGCAAACAGTAACTCCTTATAGGAAGCCATAAGATTTTCAAGCAATCTCATAGCAAGTAATTCTATATCTACAACATTATCCTTTACAGCTCCTGTAAAGGCAAGTCTTTCACCTATATTCATATCTTCAAACTTCGGCCAGAGTACACCTGGGGTATCAAGTAATTCAAGCTGTTTATCAACAGTAAACCACTGATTGCCTCTTGTTACACCGGGGCGGTTTTCTGCCTTAGCTTTATTCACACCAGACACCTTGTTAATAAAGGTAGATTTACCAACGTTGGGTATACCTACAACCATAAGTCTTAAAGGCTTACCCTCCATTCCCTTGGCTTTATTTGCATCAATTTTTTGGCTAAGCATTTCCTTTACCTTAGGAACGAACTGATTAAGTCCTTTGCCTGTACGACAGTCAACAGCGATTGCATTTATATTTTGTTCTTCGAACCATTTTATCCACTGCGCAGTTGCAGCACTGTCTGCCATATCACATTTGTTAAGAATGACAAGCATAGGCTTTTTTCCAAGGAGCTTTGGTATATCGGGATTTCGGCTCGAAGCAGGAATACGGGCATCAACAATTTCTGCAACGGCATCTACGAGGGATAATTCCTTTTCCATCTGCCGACGAGTTTTTGTCATATGCCCCGGAAACCACTGTATATATTGTGCTTCGCTCATACTATTCAACCTTTCCGAATGCATCGAAGGGTAAAATTCTGAAGGTTACTTTACCCAATACGTAACGGGTATCAATCATACCAATTCTGCTTGAACGACTGTCAAGAGAATCGTTACGGTTATCTCCAAGACAGAAAATGTGTCCTTCAGGCACATATACAGGAAATTCTATATCATATTTAAGATTTGTAGGAGTTTTGGTATAAGGCTCATCGAGAGCTATACCGTCAACGTACACTATACCGCTTTTGAAATCAATATTGACCTGCTGACCCTCTGTAGCAATAACTCTTTTTATAATGGGACCCTGCTCGTTGTCAAGTACGGAATTATTATCCGCATTTCTTGACACAACGACTACGTCCCCTGCCTTAGGAGTATAAAAGCAGTTAGAGATAATTACCTTTTGATTTTCAAAAAAAGTATTTTCCATTGACTCGCCAACTATTGTAGCAACACGGAAAAGCAAGGTAAAAATTATAACAACTGCAAGCATTGCGCTGAGTACAACCTCTACCCAGTCGAATATATCTTTAACGCGTTTTTTATCGTTAGCTACCTGAAAATCCGCCTGTTTCTCGGTCACATTAACACCTTCTTTTAAAAATAACGAAAAAAGGAGACAACACCCGTTGCCTCCTCCCTCATTGTCAGATTAACTATTAGCCGATTAATTCTTTAACCTTAGCAGCCTTACCAACTCTATCACGGAGATAATAAAGCTTAGCTCTGCGAACACGGCCGTTTCTTACGAGCTCTACTTTAGCTACGTTAGGAGAATGTACGGGGAATACACGCTCAACACCTACACCGTAGGATACGCGGCGTACGGTAAAGGTTTCAGCAATACCGCTGTTGTTCTTTGCGATAACGGTTCCTTCGAAAAGCTGAATTCTCTCGCGTTCGCCTTCCTTAATGCGAACGTGAACCTTTACGGTGCTACCGATATTGATTTCGGGAGCGTCTTTTTTCATACATTCTTCAGTCAACTTCTTAATAGCGTCCATTTTATTTTCCTCCTAATTTATTCAGACGTTCATACCCAAGGACCTATTTCCTTGACAGAGGACCACCCGCTTTAATGTCGAACTATTCGGCATCAAACCCACCTAAAAGGAGTAGGTGAAATCAAATGCCTTAGTATTATACATCAAAGTGCAAAAAAAATCAAGCATTATTTTTTATATTTTTTTGCGCACAAAAAACTTGCTTATTATATGAATATATAATATAATGAGTTATGTATGAAATAAAATGTATTATTATGCTCTTTTGGAGGTTTTTATTTGAGAACCGTTTATCTGGATAACAGCGCCACTACAATGCCTTGCAAAGAGGCTGTAAATAAAATAAATCGTTGTCTTACTGAAAATTGGGGTAACCCTTCTTCCTCTTACTATTTGGGTATTGAAGCTATGGAGGAGGTGCAGTGGGCAAGAAAAACCATCGCCCGTCATATAGGGGTAAATGAAAATGAAATTTTCTTTACTTCCTGCGGAAGCGAAGCTAATAACCTTGCTCTTTTCGGTACTGCAAACGCTAAAAAGAAAACGGGCAAAAAAATCGTTTCCACGACTATTGAGCATCCTTCCGTCCTTGAAGCTTTAAATAAGCTTGGGGAGGACGGTTTTGAAATTGTGCTTCTCTCCCCCGACAAAAACGGCGTCGTACCCGACGAAGCTTTCATAAATGCTATCGATAAAAACACCATACTGGTGTCTGTTATGCTCGTCAATAACGAGATTGGTTCTATTCAGAATATAAAGCGTGTTTCTGAAATTATAAAGCAAAAGGGGTCACCCGCGCTTTTACACTGCGATGCAGTACAGGGCTTTGGTAAAATACCAATCAGGGTTTCTTCTTTGGGTGTGGATTTGTTATCTGCAAGCGGTCATAAAATCCACGCTTCAAAGGGTATCGGCTTTCTGTATAAATCTGCTAAAGTCCATATTACACCGCTTATTTTCGGCGGAGGTCAGGAAAACGGACTGCGTTCAGGCACCGAGTGTGTACCTTTAATTGCAGGTATGGGTGCTGCCGTTGACGCCCTACCCGATTTAAAGGAACAGCTTTCAAAATGGGAAGAGTTAAACGCCTACGCGAAAGTAAGGCTCTCAGAAATTGAGTGCATTAAGTTTAATTCCCCCGAAAACGCAATTCCCTGTATACTTAATATTTCTGTTGACGGTTATAAATCAGAGCCTATGCTTAACGCTCTTTCTTCAAAAAATATTTTCATTTCAAAGGGCAGCGCCTGTTCTAAGGGACACAGAAGCTACGTTTTAAAGGAAATCGGCGTCAACGCTTCCCTTATTGACAGCGCACTTCGTATCAGCTTTTCAAGAGAAACTACAAAAGAGGATATAGACAGTCTTGCAGAGGCAATACGGGAAATCACATCAAAAATGAGAAGGTTTAAATAATGAAAGAAATAATACTTATAAAAAACGGTGAGCTTGTTCTTAAAGGACTTAACCGCAACACCTTTGAGAGTATGCTTGTAAAAACAATCAGAAGAAGGCTTCACGACCTTGGTAAAGTCAGCATAAAACACGCTCAGTCAACTATATATATCGAGCCTGTTGACGACGACTTTGATTTTGAAGAAGCTTGTGACAGGGTTAAAAAAATATTCGGTATCGCCGCTTTTTCCAGATGCGCCGCGCTTAATAAGGATATGGACGAAATCTTATCGGTTGTTGCCGATTACGTAAGACCTGCCCTTAGTAATGCTAAAACCTTTAAGGTAATCGCCAAGAGAAGCGATAAAGCTTTTCCCTTAGGTTCTCCCGAAATTTCCCGTGAGGTTGGCGGCAAAATTCTTTCAGCTATGCCTTATCTCAAAGTTGACGTTCATAACCCTGATATAATCGTGTCGGTTGAAATAAGAGACTATGCCGCATATATCCACGCAGGACAAATTCAGGGCGCAGGCGGTTTGCCTGTTGGCACGGGCGGTAAAGCAACCGTTCTTATATCAGGCGGTATCGACAGCCCTGTAGCAGCATACAGAATGGCAAAACGCGGACTCATTTTAAACGCTGTACACTTTGCAAGTCCCCCCTACACAGGACCTCTTGCTGAGAAAAAGGTAAAAACACTGTTAAGTAAGGTTGCCGCCTATAGCGGTGATATAAGACTTGCTATAGTTCCCTTTACCGAAATACAGGAAGCTATTGCCGACAACTGCAAAGAAGAATATTTCACTCTGATTATGAGAAGAATGATGATGCGAATTGCCGAAAGACTGGCTATAAGCTCAGGCAGTAAGGCGCTTATTACAGGAGAAAGTCTGGGTCAGGTTGCAAGTCAGACCCTCCCTGCCCTTGCAGTTACCGATATCGTAACAAAGGAAATCCCCGTTCTTCGTCCTCTTATCGGTATGGACAAGGAAGAAATCATAAGCATTTCCCGTAAAATAGACGCTTTTGAAACTTCAATTCTTCCATACGAGGATTGCTGTACCGTATTTACTCCCAAGCATCCCCGTACCCGTCCCACAATAGAGGACTGTGAACAGGTAGAAAGCGTTTTTGATTTTGAGCCTTTAATAGAAAAAGCAATAAACGACGCCGTTTACAGCCGTATTACTAAAGACGGTGAAGCTAATTAAATCTAAGGAAAGTATTATAATATGAATGCAGAAATTTTAAGCTTCAGCTATGAGAAGGTTAATAGCAACATTAACGAATGCGAAGCCTATATCTCAACCCTGTCGCAACAATTAAGAATCGAAAACACATATCACACTGAAATAAGATTTGAGAAAGATAAATTCGTCTCAGCCCTTAAATCTGCCATAAGCCGCAATAACGTTATATTTGTTTGCGGCGAGGTTTCTATTATCAGCGAGGCTATTTGTCTTCTTATGCACTGCAAAGGACAGCCCGATGCGCAGTACGATGCCTTTGCGTCGTGTAAGGAAGCATCAGAACAACTTCTTTTCCCTGACGGGAGTGTTGTATTCTTTGACCGCAACACAAAAGAAGCCGCCTTTGCGCTTAAAATCGCAGGTAAAACGGTTATTGCTCTGCCTTCTTTACTTACTGCTTTGGAAAATCTTACTGATGAATTTATCATTCCGTATTTTTCAAAAGAATTCCACCGGAGTCTGTCAAGGGTTCAGATAAATATATTCGGCATTGACGCCTACAATCTCAGCACCGTTCTTGACTCTATGCGCAGATTATATCAGACCAATATTTCCGTTTCTTTTCATAACGGAATTGTTTCTGCTACCGTTTCAGCCTGTACGAAAAGCTTTAGCGAATCGGACAACGCCTGTTTTAAAACAATAACCGAGCTTAAAAAGGCTTTTGGATATAATATTTTTGAGATGGGAAACAAAACTCTATCCTGCGTTGCCGTAGAGGCCATGCGCAAAAACGGACTTACCGTAGCTACTGCCGAGTCCTGTACGGGCGGTTTTCTATCCGAAACAATTACTTCAGTATCGTGCGCTTCCGAGATTTTAGAGCTTGGTATATGCGCCTATTCCAACAGAATAAAACGTGACGCTGTTGGGGTGAGTGAGGAAATTCTTACCACCTATGGCGCAATAAGCAAGGAAACGGCTATGGCTTTGGCAAACGGTATAAGACGGCTAAGCGGCGCCTCCCTTGGCGTTGGTATAACAGGAGTCGCAGGTCCATCCTCCTCTGAGGGAAAGCCTGTTGGTACTGTATACGTAGCAGTTTGCGATGAACGGCATTTTTGGATACGCTCTCTTAATATGTCACCTGACAGCACAAGAGATGAAATCCGCAATTTCGCAGTTAACACAGCCCTTGACCTTATCAGAAGGTACTGTATTTGTCTACCTGATACTCTATCGGGTTTCTGTACTATAGATAAACCCTCGCTTCTTTTTTCTCAGCCGGAAATAGAATACGTACAGCCTAAAGACGATACCGATAAAACCGATACGGATAAAAAAGACGCCCCTCTGCCCACAAGTTTCTATGAACAAGAGGTTTCTTTCTATACAGAGGAGGAACAAAAAAGCATTGACGACACTCTTGCCGTTGAAAGCGAAAACGATATAGACGGATATCTCTTAGAGGATAAAAGCGATGAAGAATATGAGTCTTTCAGAAAAAAACCGTCCAAAAATATTTTCATAAAACTTTTTTCTCAAATTAGCGGTTTTTATAAAAATGGAACCAAGACGCAATCTATAACAAAAATATGCTTTACAGTCTTTATTGCCGTTCTTTTGGCATTTTGTATTTTCGTCGGTATATATTTCGGTTCTGCTTTCAGAGACCGTTCACAGCTTAAAAACACACAGAAGGCTTATATCAGCAATCCCACGACTACCTTCGAAAGCCTCGAAACAGAAAACAGCGATTTCACAGGTTGGCTGACCATTGAAAATACGCAGATTAACAATCCTGTATACCAAAGCCTTGATAATTCATATTACACAAACCATAATATGAAAAAGCAGAAAAGCCGTTACGGCGCATTGTACTTTGATTACAGAAATGAAATCGGCGTTTCTCAGAACCTTGTGATTTACGGACTTAACCTTAACGACGGCGCTATGTTCGGCGGACTTTCTCAGTATCTGGACGAAGGCTTTATTAAGAAAAATCAGAACGTCAGTCTTACCTTAAACAATACAAAGACTACTTATAAGATTTTTGCCGTTCTTATAATGAACTCACAGCAAAAGGACGACAACAATCATCTTTTTGAATTCACGAAAACTACCTTTAACGAAAACAATTTCGACTCTTGGTATAACGAGCTTACGGAACGAAATCTTTATTTAACAGACGCAAAGCTCACTCATACGGATAACCTGCTCACCCTTGTTACCACCAGTAAAGCCTTTGACGGAGCCAGACTTGTGATTGTTGCAAAACAGGTAGCCGAGTCCTCTGAGAATCATATTTTTTCTGTAAACCCATCTCCCCGATATCCGCAGATTTGGTATGACAGCAGAAATTTAGAGGCTGTATGGTCTTCTCCCGAAGCCGACGAGTCTTCACAGTCTCAGGAAGCTTCCACCCAAACAAGCAGTGAAGAAGAACCGACCGAGACTCCAAGCACACCTCAGACTCCAAGCAGACCTGCAAATTCTTCGAATAACAGCAGTAACTCAAGCACTACCGAAAGTGAAGAAAGCTCAAGCTCAAGCTCAAGTGAAAACGAGAGCAGCAGCAGTAATGAAAGTAATGAGGAAAGCTCAAACAGCAGCGAAAACTCCGAAGTAGAATCAAATGAGCAATCCTCTGAAAACAGCTCGGAAAATAACCAACAGCAAGAAAACGAAAGCCAAGAATAAATAAAAGGACAGGAGCATATATTATGGTACAAAATTTGAAAGTTGACGTTATTTACTACAACACCCCCGCAGACTTTGAATTTGAGTTCAATCTGGGTGGTTGCTGTCCGTCACGTATTTTAAACAACCGCACCTCCTCCCCTGCTGAAATGCTAACAGCTCTTTCCAAATCAGTAAGCAGAAGCAGAATCATACTGGTTATCGGTAAGGTTAATGAGGAAGACGGACTTATGGCTATTATCTCAAAAGCCATCGGTATGCCTCTTACTGAAGTTAATACTGAAGAATTTTCTGTGGTTTATCCTCAGACTCCCGTCGTTATCAAAAATGCTTTGCCTCTTATAAGCAACGATGGTATTCTTGCAGGCTGTATCGTAGAAAGCGGTCCACAAGCCATCGTGCTTTTGCCTGACAGCAAATCTCTCCGCAAGGAAATCTGCGAAACCCTTGTTTTCCCCTATGTTACTGCTATGAGCAAAACCCCCGAAACAGACAACGTTATGGGTGACGAGGAAAAACCAGAGGAAGAAAATACTCAGGAAATAGCAGAAGAAGAGCAAGAGAATACCGAAGAAACTTATGAAGTTCAAACAGAAGAAGCTGACGTTGAACCTATAACTGAAGAAGAAATCGTTGAAGAAGTAGAACAAGCAGAAGAACTTCCCGAAACAGAAATTTCCGACTCTGAAAACGAGACAGAAGAAAATGAGACACAGCAATCTAGTTTCTTTAACGATGAAGAAGAAAACGAAGCTTCTCTTATTGATGATAATTATGTGTTCACCAAATCAGAAACCGAGGAAGAAGCAGCTAACGACTATACCGAGGATGAAAATGACGACGCTACCATACCTAAGAAAAAGCTCCGTCTAAGCGGACTGAGTATCGCTATACTGGCAGTTATCGTTATGCTTTTAGTCGTTGCTGCCGCTCTGCTTTATATTTTGGTATATGAGCCGTCAACCAACGCCATTAACGTTATGGAATATATCAAAGAAGTATTTAACTTCTCATAGTGAGGTCTGTATGACAGAAGAATTAGTGCATAGCTTCGTGGATTTTTTCAGAAGTAAAATCCCAGACGAGCTACTTATATTTATAATTTCGATGCTTCCTATACTGGAGCTGAGAGGCGGTCTTATTGCCGCCGCGCTTCTGGACGTTAATTTATTCTTTGCCTTTCCTATATGTGTTATAGGCAATATGCTTCCAATTCCCTTCGTATTGCTTTTTATAAGGAAAATTTTTGAGTTGCTCAAAAAAACCAGACTTTTTTCAAAGCTTATCACAAAGCTTGATACGAAAGCGAAGGAAAAGGCAAACTCAAAAACAATGCTTAAATACAAAGCCTGGGGATTGTTCCTTTTCGTTGCTATTCCATTGCCTGGCACGGGTGCCTGGACGGGTGCTTTAGTCGCAGACGTAATGGATACAAGAATCAAAACCGCCTTCCCGCTTATCACAGCAGGAGTTATCTCTGCAGGACTTATAATGGCATTTATATCCTACGGAATCCCAGCTATCATAAATATGCTTTAAGAACGCTTATGGTAGACGACAGGCGACTTTTTCTACATTAATATACCGCTAAGCTAACTGAAAAATTTTTAAACCACCAGCGTTGTGCCGGTGGTTTTTTAATGCAAAAAAACGGGAGAACACCTCTTTAAGAAGTGTTCTCCCAATTATATCTTTTCTATTTTATTGAGCGTTATTAGAGCTAATCGTAATTGCGGTTGAATAGTATCTTCCCGAACGGTAAATCTTGACAGATACGGTATCGGAGGGACTGCATTTGCTAAGCGCCTCACTGAACGTATCAACGTTTTTAATAGTTACACCGTTAAATTCCGTAATGATATCACCGCTCTTAATTCCTGCCGCATAGGCGGGACCGCCGTTTACAACGCTGTTTACAACCGCGCCTGCAGGATATCCGTAGAGTTCAAGTCTGTCCTCCGTCCAGGAATTGCTGAACGTAATACCAATATACGGGTCGGGATTATATTCTTTTGCTATAATCTTATCACAGATTTCCTTTACGGTATCAGCGGGAATAGCAAAGCCCATTCCCTCAAAGCTTTCCGACACAATTTTAGAGCTGTTTATTCCAATAAGCTCTCCCTGTATATTTACTAAAGCGCCGCCTGAATTACCGGGGTTAATTGCGGCATCGGTCTGTATAAGAGAAACTTCTTTGTCTGAAGCGTTAGAAGCGGCAAGAGTACGGTTAAGTCCGCTTACAATACCGTAGCTGACGCTTCCCATAAATTCAAGACCACCTGGGGCGCCAATAGCAGCTACATACTGTCCCACCGCAAGATTTTTCACGTTAGCAAAAGTTATTGCATTAAGTCCGTTTTTGTCAACCTTTATAACCGCAAGGTCATAAGCAATATTATAACCTACCACAGTTGCGCTAACAGGATTCTGATTATCTTCCTCAAAGAACACCTCAATAGAAGCGTTGGTTCTGCCTGTAGCACTTTCAATAACGTGATAGTTGGTTATTATATATCCGTCTTTTGAATAAATAACGCCCGAGCCCTCGCCTGTAGACTCTGTACTTCCGCCGAAAAAGCTCTGTACCGCCGCCGTTGTTCTTATACCTACAACGCTTGGGGTCACCTTCTTAGCAACAGCCTCAATAGCAGAATTTACAGTTTCGTCAACAGTGATGTTTACATCCGTTCTGTTTCCATCAGTATTGTTCTGACTTTGGCTTTGAGAGGACTCGTTGGGTAGCTTTGCAATCATATAGGTTGCCGCAAAAGCACCGCCTGTAACACCGATTATAAGGGAAAGAAGTGCGCACACAAGAATCGTAACTGTGTTTTTGTTCTTTTTTCTTTCCTTCTTCACGGAAGGCTGTTTATTATAATACGGCGGTGTATCGGGATTATAAATATAGGTATGTTCTACAGGCTGTGATGAATTTTCGTTACCGCCGTTTCCCGAAAACCCGTCGTCCCGTTGGTTATATATATTGTAGTCGTCCATAAACTATCTCCTTTGCATAAAACTCAGCTTATAAATAGTATAGATTCGAAGTTTGAAAAATTTCACTCATAAATGTTAACAAACAATTAATTATTCTTCTTTCTTTTTCAAATCTCTGACAATGGAAACTGCAACAAGCGCAATCAAAGTCACTAATAAGAGTATTGCAACCGACAGAATAACTATCCATAATACGCTGTTATCCTTATTTTCCTTTACAGTTATACTGTCAATAACCTTAAGTATGTTTTGTTCGTCCGTTTCATCAAACATTTCATCATGTGTTGTGTTTGACACTATATACATATTCCCGTTCTTAACGGTTACGTACTGCCTTGTACTAAAGGGATGCTCATTTCCCATAACCATACCGTCAGTGACAATGTATATACTACCGTTGCTTTCATAAAAAAATACATACTCAGGAGAAAGGTTTTTTGCAATATCGTTAAGCTCGGTTTGTTTATAAAGAGAAAAATCCTTTATCTGCTGTGTGAATTCAGTGGACTGACAAACAACGGAAAAATTAAGTGTTCTGTCCTTTCTCGCCCCTGTAATCAACATATCGCTTTCAAGCATTTCAGTTTTCAGTTCTTCCCTGCTCTTTAAAAACAGTTTTTCTGCCTCTTCAGAAATATTTTCGGGTGTACAAATCACAATTTCTTCATTTGGCTCAAAGTAAACCTGACCCGACTTTATTTCCTTGCAGGAGCAACATGATACAATAATTAAAAGTATAACAAACAAAACCGAAACAGTTTTTTTCATAGCTTTAAATTCCATTCTGTTTTTTAGCGGCGGTAACCGTATTGCACATAAGCATAGCTCTCGTCATAGGGCCGACTCCACCTGGTACGGGAGTAATCATAGAGCATTTATCCTTAACGCCCTCATAGTCAACGTCACCGCAAAGCTTACCCTCGCTGTTACGGTTCATACCAACATCAATAACGATGGCGCCGTCCTTAACCATATCGGCTGTAACGAAATCCGCTTTACCCACGGCAGAAATAAGTATATCTGCGTTTTTACAAACCTCAGCAAGATTTTTAGTTTTCGAGTGGCAAATCGTAACGGTAGCATTACTATGTAACATAAGCATAGCCATAGGCTTACCAACAATATTGCTTCTGCCTATTACAACACAGTTCTGTCCCTTGGAGTCAATATTATAGTATGAAAGCATTTCCATAATACCTGCAGGAGTACAAGGCAAAAACTCATATTTACCTGTCATAATTTTGCCTACGTTTTCGTTATGGAAAGCGTCTACGTCCTTAATTGGAGAAATTGCTTCTATTACCTTGGTTTCGTCAAGATGACGAGGAAGCGGAAGCTGACACAAAATACCGTTGATTTCCTTATCGTTATTAAGCTTATCTATAAGGCAGAGAAGCTCTTCCATAGTGGTATCCTCGCCCAAGGCGTATTCAACCGATTTAATACCAAGCTCGTCGCAATCCTTTCTCTTGTTTGCTACATAAACACAGGAAGCAGGGTCGTTACCCACAAGAATAACTGCAAGACAGATATCTATGTTTTGTTTCTTTAAAGCCTCTACTTCATTTTTTGCTCTGTTTTTTACAAAAGCCGCAACTGCGCGTCCGTCAATAATCTGTGCCATTATAATTACTCCTCTTCTGTTACTGTTTCCTCGCAGATTTCCTCTGCCTTTTCATCATACTCTTCTTCGGTAGTTTCCTGCTCATCCTTCATTTGCTCGTCAAACAAGGTTTCATAAGGCATAGTTTCATATACTCTTTTGCTCTTTGAGAAAAGATAAACGAGAAGTGAAACACAAGCAATAAAAGCCAGTGCGGCAACCAACTGAGAAACACGGATTTTTCCAATAGTAAGACTGTCAGTGCGGATGCCCTCAATAAAGAAACGACCGAAACCGTACCACGCGCCGTACATAAGGAAAATCTGACCGCTGAACTTACGCTTTTTGCTTATAATATGAAGAATTACAAAACCGATTATGCACCATAAGGATTCATACAAAAAGCAAGGATGTACAAGGCCTTCGCCCATTTCGCGTATGGTAGTATCGCTCTGCATTCCCCAAAAGGCACTTCCCGTAAAGGTGCCGTATGCTTCCTGATTGGTAAAGTTGCCCCATCTGCCGATAGCCTGACCGATAAGAAAGCCCAGTGCGGCAAGGTCAAACATATCAAGAATTTTAATTTTTCTAAGTTTACACATTAAAGCACCGCAAACAAATGCGCCTATAACACCACCGTAAATAGCAAGACCCGAAAAGCCACCTGCCTGACCGAAGCCAAAGAATTCCTTCAACGAAGAAATCCTTGTTCCGCTTACGTTATCAAAAATACAGTAATAGGCTCTTGCGCAAAGTATTGCAACAGGAATGGTTACAAGCACAACGTCGAGCATTCTGTCCTTGTCGATATTAAAGCGCGTAGCGTATTTCATTCCGTAAATAAGCGCCAAAAGACAGCCTGTGCCGATAAGAATTCCGTACCAGTAAATAGGCCAACCGCTACCTATAGGAATTGTAAATGCAACGGGGTTGATTGTCAGTGTAATACCGAATATAGTTATTGTATTTGCCATATTAAACTTCCTTTCTATTTAGGACTTATTACTGAAAGAACACTTTTTTCTTCGTAAAGCTTCATAAGACATTCTTTTACACTTTGCTCAGTAACACCTGCAATTAATTCCGATTCACAGAACATATCGAAATCAAACATTGCACATTCTATCATCTGACTTACTATATTTTCGGTGCTGTTAAATCTCCTTATAACGTCACCGTACATAGCTTTTTTCACAGTTTCAAGGAGTTTTGCATCTATGCCGTTTTCAAGAAGACGGGCAATTTCCTTTACTATTTCTTCCTTTACCGCCTTAGGATTTTCAGACTCGCCCGAAAACATTACACATGCGTATCCCGTAGAGGTAAAATACTCTGTATCGAATTCGTCGTTAATCAGCTCAAGGTCGGTAAGACGTTTATAAAGAGGTGAACAATCTCCCGCCAAAACCTCAAGTGTAACCTCCATTGCGGTTTTTTCTTCCAAGCTCTTGCCCCTATTGTCACATTCCTCTTTAAAGCCTAAGCAGAAAAGAGGTGAGGCAACCTCAAGACTTTGCTCTGTGTACTTTTTCCGAACGTTTTTTCCTTCTTCAAAGGTACCTCTTACAATTTCAACAGGCTGTGTTTTTAAAAGATGACTGTTTACAAACTCATAAATTTCGTCAGCTTTAACGTTACCTGCAACACATACGAACATATTGGAAGGATTATAAAAAGTATTATAACATTCATAAAGAAGTCCGTCGGTAATTTCAGCTATGCTTTCTACCGTACCTGCTATATCAATTCTTACAGGATGTTTTTCATACATAGCCTCAAGCATATTAAATAGTACTCGCCAGGACGGACTGTCATCATACATTCGTATCTCCTGACCTATAATGCCCTGTTCCTTTTCCACAGTTTTAGCTGTGAAATAAGGGTGCTGAACAAAATCAAGAAGTATTTCCAGATTATCGTAAAATTTATCCGAACATGAAAAAAGATAACAGGTTCTGTCAAAAGAAGTATAGGCGTTTGCATTAGCCCCTGTAACAGCATAACGTGAAAATGCATCACCGTCCTCACTTTCAAAAAGCTTATGCTCAAGAAAGTGAGCTATTCCCTCAGGGACACTGACAAAATTATTTCCGCCGTCTTTACTGAAAAAAGTATCTATAGAACCGTATTTTGTACCGAAAACTGCATAGCTTGAAGAATAATCAGGCTTCTCGCAAACAAAAACCTTAAGACCTGTGGGGTGAACATATTTTACGTAGCTTTCACCAAAACGGCTTTTCAGTATTTCTTTTTTCATACGCTCACTCCTTTTCCGCAGGGCTAAGCATATAAACCGTATTGAGTTTACAGCTTTTTGACGCCTTTATAACCTGTTCCTTTGTAACAGCGCCCAGCTTCTCTATAATTTCCTCAGGGGAATAAACATTACCATTTATAGCCTTTAAGGTATACCACACGTCAAGACCACTCTGACTGTCATTATAGGTTTTAAGGGAATCTCCTATATTTTTAAGAGAGGATTCAAATTCAAAATCGGTAAATTTTCCCTCTTGCATTATTTCAAGCTCATTTAAAATAGCCTGTCTTGCCTTTTCGGCATTTTCTTGTTCAATACCGCAATCAACGGTTATATAACCCTTATTACGAACCGACTGCGCACTGCAGTAATAACAAAGACTCATTTTTTCTCTTACGTTATTAAAAAGTCTTGAATAGGTGCCGCCGCCGAAAATATCGCACATTACCATAACGCCTAAGGTAGAATCATCATCGCCGCCGTCACAGTTGAAGCCCATAACCAGCTTACCCTGTGCAACATCCATTTTTTCCTCAACGGTTTTAGCCTGTTCTCTTTGCGCAAGAACAGAAACGGTTTTAACGTCCCATATATTTTTTCTTTCAAATTTCGAAAATTCTCCGCTTAATCTTTCGTATACGGCTACAGGCTCCTGCTCACCGATAATATTTACGCTGACATAAGCAGAACTGAGCATTTCCTGCCAGACCGAGTAAAGCTCTTTGCCTGTAATACCATTTACCTGCTCAACAGTACCAAGACGGTAAAGACCGTAGCTGTCGTCCTCAAACATTTCAGCTATAAGCCTGTTTCTTGCATATATACGCTTCTCGTTAAGGTCGCCTCTTATACGCTCGATAAGCTTACGTTTTTCCCTTTTTACGTCTTCCTCATAAAAAGCGCCGTTTTTAACCTTTGGGTTAAAAATAATATCAAGAAGCAGTTTAAAGGTATCCTCAACCACATTCTCACCGCCAAAAGCATAGCGGTTATTTATAGAAAAGGCAGACAGCTTTATGCAAAGGCTGTTGCCAACCTTTGATACGTTTGACATAACGTCGGCGCCGTAAAGCTCAGATAACTTATAATTAAGCTTTAAGTAGTCGGGGTAATCCTGACTGCAGGTAACCATAATTTCAGGAAGCAGGGCATACTTTGCTACGGTATCGCTGTTTAGCGGTACGTAAAAATTCACCGAAACATAGGTCGTATTAAATGATTTATTAGGCAGATACAGTGCATCTACACCCTCTGCTATTCTTTTGAAATTTTGGGGCAAGATTTATTCCTCCATTAAATAAATACTTAACAGTATAATTATACCACAATACACTTGTCTAACACAAGAGAATATATTATTTTTTCTTTAACAGGCATATCAAGAATCTTCTCACACGCCTGCGCGTATATATCAAGCTGCATAGCGTAAGAATCAATAAGCTGTTTTTCCCTCTTTACTCTGTCGGTTTTAAAATCCACAACAACCGCGCCGTCGTCTTCCACAAAAACACAGTCAACCGCGCCCTGTATCACGATTTTTTCATTCTTTAAATGCTCAGGTAAATCGGGTTGTATTTTATCTGCCGACGTAAAGCTCAAAAACTTCATTTCTCTGCGAAGGTCCTTTGAAGCAGTAATTCTATCGAAAAGCTCACTCTCAACAAAGTTGCGGATATGCAAAGTATCCACCTGAGCCTCAGCCTCAGTTATATATTCCCATTCACAAAGACGCTCTATTTCCTTTTGGAAATCCGTTTTTGCGGCGGCAAAATCCATATACTGCATTATTTTATGAACAGCAGTGCCTCGCTGGGCAGGAGTGAGTCCCGTACTGCTTAAAAACGCAGGTAAGGCTGTAAAATCATACTGAGCCTGTGTCTGTTCCCCTTTCGCCAATACCGAAACAGCCGCCTTTGATTGCACGTTTCTAAGCTCTTCAAAGGGATATTTATAGTCTAACCGTTCACAAATACTATCAACGGCATTATCATTAACAGTTTGAATTCGTTCTTCTACGCTTTCCACAGCCTCCTTATTCTCGCCTATGGTTATAAGCATCTGGTTTTTCTGCTCTGTTTCCATTTCATAATCGGCTGTTTTTCTTAGGCTCTGTCCGTCAGGGTGCAAAAGCATACAGGGAATAATCCAGTCTGCATAGCAATTTGCTGTGCTGTAAATGTCCTCTGTTATCCCGTCATCTGCGGCAGAAAGCTTAGAAGAAAGCTTTGAAAGGACAGCCTCAGGATTTTTCTTTGCCGCAGTTATAACAAGACGGTCCTCAGCGCGAGTGGCGGCAACGTAGAACATTCTCAGTTCCTCTTTAAGCTGTTTTTTCTTTAAAAAGGCTGACAATAGTTTTTTATCAATAGGAACTATTCCGCCCTCAGCCTCGTCATAATACTTGAAGGAAATGCCGTAATCGGTATCAATAATAAGAGATTTTCTCTGGTCTTTATTATTAAAGCCCGAGCCTGTAAAGGCAAAGATACACACAGGAAACTGCAGACCCTTGGAATAATGAACGGTAACAAGCTGAACGCTGTCTGCTCCCCCGTTCATTACCGCGCCCTTAAGCTTTCCGTCGCCAAGTCTTATAAGATGCTCTCTAAAGGCAGCTATACCGTAATTACCCGATGCCTCGAAATCACTTGCCAGTCGCACAAGATAATTAAGGTTAGCTATTCTTGACTGACAGTCGCTCATAAGAGCTGCTACATCGGTAAAATCGGTAACGTCATAAATATGGGTTATAAGCTTTGAAAGTGGCATAACTGCCGAATATTTTCTAAAATCTCCTATAATCTTCAGGAAATTCAGGCATTTTTCATTTCCATCCTCTGCGGCGCTTACCACAGCAGAATAAAGATTGGTTTTTCTGCTTTTTATTCTCACCCTTGCAACATCGTCAGGGGTAAAGCGGAAAAAGGGTGACATAAGCACAGAAAGAAGCTCTATTTCAAGGGTTGGGTTATCTATAACACTCAAAAGAGAAAGCATAATTTTTATTTCCCTTGCCTCTAAAAAGCCCTCTTTTGTATAGCTGACAGGAATTTTCCGCTTTATAAATTCGCTGACAAGAGCCTTAGAAACAGGCTTTAAATAACGTACAAGCACAGCAAAATCAGAAAAACGTGCATTTCTAAGCTCTCCCGTTTCCTTGTCCCTGATAACCTTGCCCGAATTCATAACTTTTAAAATGTAATCGGCAATATACGAGGCCTCTGCATTTTTTTCATTTTCGCCTTTTGTATCTATAAGATGAAACTCGGCGCTGGGTATAGAAAGCTCAGGAAAGGTTGCCTTTGGAGTAAGTCTTTCGGTAGCGCTGTAATCAATACCGCAAAACTGCTTTGTCATTATGCGGTCAAACATGAAATTTATAGAATCGCAAATACCCGCTTTACTGCGGAAATTGGCATCAAGTATTATGGACTTAATTTCATTATCCTTAGCTTCTCGGTAATCCACAGCCGTATTTTGCTTACTTAAAAAGTTCTCGGGATTAGCGCCGCGGAAGCCATAAATACTCTGTTTCACGTCGCCTACCACAAAAAGATGCTTACCTTTATCTGCAAGATAATAAAAGAACTTATCCTGTAAATCGTTTACGTCCTGATATTCGTCCACAAAAATTTCATCGTACTGATTTATAAATTCCTCAGCGCCGTCTTTTAGCATAATTTCGTCGTTTTTATATTCGCATAAAAGCTCAAACGCCTTATGCTCTATATGACTAAAGGAGTAAATTCCCTTTTTAAAAAGCATTGCCTCAAGTTCTTCATAATATTCTTTTGCAATAACGAACATAAGAGCAGAAAGAGGTGCAGTGGTTTCGTAATGCTTTTGCACCGTTTGTTCGCACTCGTAAATAAGAGAGGCGGCTTTTTCAAGCTGCGCCTTTGCAAAATCTCTCAACTGAGCCACACAAACGGCATTTTTATTTTCTTTGGAATTTTTAAGGGACGAAAAGCTGTCAAAAGCAAAAGCATTTAAAAGACCGTAAGCGTTATCCCATTCCCCGTTTTTAAGCACACGCTCAATTTTTTCTGTTCTGTTTCCTGCGCTTTCCATAGATGGTCCGTAAGCAGATTTTACACTCTCATCGGCACTCAAATACTTCTCGGCGGCATTTATATATCTTACGGCTCTGCCTAAGTATACACCTGCTTCGCTAATAGCCTCGCTACGCCAAAAAGCAAACGAGCCTGATTCATATCTATTCCTCATTTTTTCAAGCCATACCTCAGGGAAAGGCATATTCATACCAACCTCACCAATGCTTTTTATAGCATCAGAGAGGCTTTTTTCATCATATATAGCGCCAAATGCATCAAGCAGAGCGACAAAGGTTTTATCGTTTGTTGCAAAATATCTTTCAAAAACACCCGCTATAGCCTTTTCCTTTATTGCCTCAAGCTCGTTTTCCTCAGCAATTTTAAAGTCTATAGCTACCCCTGCTTTTTGAAAGTTGTCGCGCACCAGGGATATACAGTAAGAGTCAATAGTGCATATAGAAGCACTTTGAAGTAACAGCTTTTGTTTAAAAGCCGCCTTATCATCGGGATTTTCTGCGCAGTAATCATTTATGCCTTTTTCAAGACGAGCTCTCATTTCGGCGGCGGCAGAATTAGTAAAGGTAACAACTAAAATTCTGTCAGCGCGAACAGGATTTTCTTTTCTTGTAAGAGCTTTAATTATACGGCGTACAAGCACCGCTGTTTTACCCGAACCTGCTGCGGCAGAAACCAGTATACTTCCCTGCTCATCTATAGCCGCCTGTTGTTGTTTGGTCAGCTCAAGTTTCATCCTCTGCGCCTCCTCTCATAGCCTCAATAATATCTGAATTTGAAAGCTTTACAACAGCCTTGTGTTCTTCGTCCTCTATACCGCAGACAGCACTGTAGTTGCAGTATTTACAGGCCTCTGTGTTACAGGCATCAACAGGCTCTACGTCTATATCTCCGCTGTGAAGAGTCTGTCCCATTTTCTTTGCCAATTCTTCAATATAGTCAAAAATAGTATCAAAAGCCTCTTCGGGAATATAAGAGTTATTATTCTTATAAGGAGTACCGTCCTTTTTAAGCTTATATTTAGGTATAAACTGACCTTGGTTTTCCTTTTCCATAGCCTCAACCACGTCTATATTTTCGCTTATGAGTCCGTTCATAGCCATTCCGCTCTTCTCAAGGTCTTTTTTGGAAATAAGATACAATATCCCCGCCGGATTTTTACCCTTGTACTGAGAATTTCCTCTTATAACACAGTAGAGGTAAATCAGCATCTGAAGATTCTGACCGTAAAGGGTATCTGAAAGCTCAAAGGTTTTGCTTCCCGTTTTATAGTCAACAATCCTTACAAAGCTTCCCCAACTGTCAAGTCGGTCAATACTTCCGTAAAGGGAAAGCTTACCGTCATCTGAAAAAGGAAAGGTAACGGTAGGTATTGTTCCGTTATTTCCAATAGATACCTCACACTGCCGCGGTCTGAATTTGCTTTGTGCGAATTCCTGCACAATTCTCTCTATAACCTCAATAATACCCTCTTTAATTTTGCTGACAAGGAAATTAAATCTTGCAGTGAACAAGAAAGCGCTACCCTTTATGCTCTCAAAATATTCCCCTATATATTTGTCAGTTTCTTTTTCTATATCCTCTTTACTTACATTTTCTATATCGCTTAAATGAGCGTTGCAAAACTGTTCAAGAACAAAGTGAACAATAGTACCTCTTTGCAGAGTATCAAGCTTTGCAGGTTGAATAATATCTGTATCAAGTCCGTATCTGCAGAAATATCTGAAACGACAGGTGTGATATGTATCGAATTTAGTAGCAGAAAGACTGATATTATTACCGAAAAGCTCTTTTGCGTTTTCCTCGCTGAGCTTCATAACGTACTTTGCAGACGCGCCCTGAACACAAGCGAACCTTTCCCGTTGTTTTTTATCGGTAAAGAGAGCCTTTGCAATATCAACCGAGCCTGAGGTATTGTTTCCTATATAGTTACAAAGAGTCTTAAAGGCTACCTTTTTAGTTTCGGGGTAATTTTCCTGACACAGACTGTCATAAGGCTCCTTTAATACCGCTACGTTGTTTAACCTGTCACGAATTAAAGAAAAGAAAGCTGACGGTTCCTTTGCCTTGGCATCCACACCTGTTTGCGAATAACTGATAAAAAGCCGCTCACTTGCACAGCACACACAGGAATAAACAAGCATATTTTCTTCAACCGACAAAAAGAGGGTTTTATCCCTTATTTCAAGACCCGTTTCCTTAAGTATCCGCCTATCGTTATTGGATATTACGCTGTTATTTTCAGGCAAGGATGGAAAAACACCGTAATTTGCACCCATTATAAAGGCTATCTTTGGATAAGAGGGACGTATTCTGTCAGCCGCGCCAAAGGTCACTTCATCAAGAGTCTGAGGAATTCTTCCCACCGTAGTCAAGCCACAGGCAGTTTTAAACATTTCTCTGTACTGCTCACGGGAAATATTATCCTTTCCGAAGCATTTAACAAGTCCGTCAAACACCTGCATAATAAGTTCCCAGCTTTGACGAAGCACGTCTGTATCCTCAGCAGAAAATATTTCCTTAGCCGACTCTATCATTGATTTCATATTGTCAGCACAGTTTATATCTCTGAGAAAATGCACTGCTGCATAAGACATTTCCTGTACATTACCGTTAAATCTATAAGCAAAAGACTTTACAGCCTTTACGGTTTTTTCTCTGAGCGCGTTGATTCTTATTAAAGTGCCGCTTATTTCTTCGTTACGTTTTTCGTCTGTTTTAGAAAAGCCCGTAGGGTCCATATCCCACTGCTTATCCCAGTTTTCACCGTCTATATCCCACAGATAAACGTAATTTTCAAGCTCACTTATCTCTTCATCCGTTATATCAAGAACGAGGCCTGTTTTAAGCAAACGGAAAACAGACTGACTGCTAAGCTGTAAAGCACATTCCATAGCCGCATCAATAAGCGTAAACAAGGGCGAAATCGTCAGACAGGCGCGTTTATCGAAGAAGCAGGAAATACCGTTTGCGTCAAACTCTCTTTCCACCGCATTTTCGTAAGCAGTTATATCCCTTGCAATAACTACAAAATCGCTATAGCGGTAGCCCTTTTCTCTTACCAGTCTTCTTATATTACGGGCAACGAATTTAACCTCGTCCTCATTGCTTTTGGCAACGCACAATGTAACACCGTCGCTGTTATATTCTTTATTTTTATCGGTAACACAGGAAAGAATTTCTTCTGTATTTTTTATTCCCTCGCTTAAAAAATATGTTTTTTTAAGATATACTTCATCAATTTTTTTACTGTACTTTTTGGCTATAGCAGTAATTTTATTCTTTGTTATGATGGTATTATCAAACAATCCCTGCTGATTTTCTTTATCGCACAGCAAAGCAACACAGACTGAATTTGCCTGTGCGCATATTAAATCTATAATTTTATACTGCTGACCTGTAAAACCTGCAAAGCCGTCAATAAATACCTCATTATTTTCGAAATATCTATGTTTTTGAAGGTCGTAAAAAAGTTTGGTCAGCCTGTCCGCAGGGTCGATAAACCTTTCGCCTATAAGAGCGTCATAGGTGCGGTATGCAAGAGAAAGAGTTTTTATTTTTTCCTTTAGAGAACCGTCAAGCTTTAAAGCGGTTTCGTCAAGCTCGTCAGCAGTTATGGCGCTGACCTTAAACTCACCGATAACATCAACTATTTTAGAAGCAAAGCCAATAGAGGAAATATGCTTTTTCCATATATCAATACCGTCCTGAACACTCTTTAAAGCTTTGCTCATAAACATAATTTTATCAGCATCGCTGAGAACACTACGACAACTACCGCCGCACAAAGAAGTCAAGGTATCAGCAAGACTGGAAAAGCTCATAACGTTAACCTTATGCGCATCCTTTTCCCCAAGCATAGTAAGTACAGCCCGTTCACTTTCAAATGAAAACTGTTCGGGAACAATATACACAATATTTTTTCCGTCTTTACAGGCGGATTTTATTCTGTTTAATATTTCTGTAGTTTTGCCTGTTGCAGCACGTCCGCATATAATATTAAGCATATACTCCTCCAAGGTGATTATATTCCATTTAATTATACCACAGAATATTAATTTTCTCACCTATTTTTTTAAATAAATATTAAATATTTCATAATCTCAAGCAAAACAACCCCAGGTAGTCCCATTAATCCCGAAACACTGACGGTAGATACGTTAATGGGCAAATGAAGTCCTGTGTAAAAGGAGGTCAGCTCTATTATAGCTAAACACCACCAACCGATTACAGCAGTCAACACCATGGTTTTAATCGGCTTTTTGGTGAGTATAAGCAAAATAAAATAAAGAAGCAGATAAATACCCACAGCCGTCCACATAATCATTAAAAAAGCTTTCATAAAATCACCCAATAAAGATTATGAAAAACAAGCTGTAAATATGAAAAAACACAGCCGTAAAACAAAGGTTTACGGCTGTGCGGTTATTATTCTTATTATTAAGAAATCAAGGTAGCAACAACGGTTGCTGCAATGGCAAGTACAAAGAAAGCGATAACACCATACATAGTATAACGCTTTAATTTTACATCATTGCTTCTTGCCTTATTCTTTGAAAGGAAGGTTTCGGCAGCGCCTGAAATAGCGCCTGAAATACCTGCTCTGTGTCCCTGCTGGAAAAGAATAATAGCAATTAAACCAAGTGAAAGTAAGCCAAGTAATATACCAATAATAATCTGTAAAACTTCCATCTTAAAATCCTCCTATATCTGTAACAATGCAATGATATCACAACTCGAATAAAAAATCAAGTATTTTTATTCATTATTTGCCGAACAGCTGTGACAGCTTTTGTAAAGTTTAGAAACGTCCAGCTTCTTTTGGGCTTTATCACAGATAAAATCAAGCTTCTCAAAAACTTCCACAGGTGCGTTGTCGCTGTAATAAACCTTAATTACATTGGCGCATACCGCGTTATGTATAGCGCTTCTGAGTATTCCGTCAGCAAGAAACAAATCAGTTTTTGGTTCCAGTTCAAAAACCGTCATCATTTTTTCATCAAGACTGTAAAGACAATAGCCTAAAATTTCCTCTTTATCTCTTGCAATAACACAACCCGAATTTTCGTTAAATTCTAAATTATGCTTATCAAAAAGCTCTTTTATTTCAGAGCTGTCCTTAGAGGGCAAAACGCTAATCATTATTTTCCCCCTCCTTGCTCACAGAAATGGATGTGAGCCGCTTCATTTCTCTTTCATTAAGCTCACGCCATTTTCCCTGAGGAAGCATACCCATCTTTACACCTGCAATTTCGGTACGCTTTAAACGCAAAACCGTCAGACCTACCGCCTCGCACATTTTTCTTATCTGGCGGTTTCTTCCCTCGTGAATTATAAAGATAAGCACCGTTCTGTCGCTTTTTCTCTCAGCCACAAAACATTCGCAGGGCAGAGTTTTTTTATCGTCAATAACGACGCCCTCACAAAGTTTCAAAAGTTGTTCGTCATCTACTTCACCCTTAACGGTGGTTCTGTAGGTTTTGTTTACGTGCTTTGACGGGTGTGTAAGATTATTAGCGAACTCACCGTCATTAGTAAGGAACAGCAGTCCCTCTGAATCCTTATCAAGTCTTCCTACAGGAAATACCCTTACTCCTACGTCTTTAACAAGGTCGGTAACACATTTTCTGCCAAGCTCGTCCGATACGGTAGTGACAAAGCCACGGGGCTTGTGAAGCATAATATAAACCTTTTTATTTACAGGAATAACGTTTTTGCCTGAAACCGTAACCTTATCTCTTTTTGGGTCAACCTTGTCGCCGAGACTGGCTATTCTTCCGTTTACCCGTACCTTTTTATTTTCTATAAGCTCCTCCGCTTTTCTTCTTGAAGCAATACCGCATTCCGATAAATGCTTCTGAAGACGGATTTTATTGTCCTTCATATTTTCTCCTTTATATATAACAAAGCAATTTTAAAAATGCCGCAATTAATTTCTCACCAAAATTTGCCTGTGATTTTTCTTCTATATTTTCTAAAGCGTACAGCTCATCCTTTGCAACAACAAGACCGCCGCTTATATATTCAATATACCCAATCCTTTCCCCCTCTTTGACAGGGGCAAATAAATAGGGATAAATATACTCTTTTTTTATTACTTTTTCTCCGTTTGCAGTACGAAAAGCGATTTCCTGACTTTTTGCTGTTGCATATTCTTTATTTCCAGAAAACACAGGAACCGTATACGTAACTTCACTAAAGGTCGCTTCATTAACACCTATACAGGAAAACCCGAAGTTAAGCATATCTATATGGTCCTGCCAATCGTTACCGTCGTTAAGAGTGACTGCAATAAGCAGTCCGCCGTCTTTCTCTGCCGCAGAAACAAGACAACGTCCTGATTTTTTGGTAAAGCCTGTTTTTACCCCCACAGCCCCCTCATACAAAGAAAGTAGCTTGTTGTGATTTACAAGGGTTATATTCTTACCGTCAATTTTGAGAGTTATTTTTTTGGTTTTACAGGCTTCTTTAAAATCAGCATTAGAAAGAGCGTATCTTGCAAGAAGCGCCAATTCATAGCTTGTGGTATAGTGCGTTTCGCCGTCAAGACCTGATGGCGTATCAAAATTGGTATTTTCAAGTCCGAGAGCCGTTGCTTTTTCATTCATCATAGCAACGAAGCCTTTAACGTTTGAGCCAACCAGTATAGCCGCCGCAGTTGCCGCATCGTTACCCGACGACAACAGCATACCGTAAAGCAAATCCCGTCCTGTCACCTTCATACCTGTTTTAAGCCCCATAGACGTACCTTCAACATACACCATCTGGTCGGTAACAGTAACGGTATCGTCAAGCTTTCCCGATTCACAAAGAAGCAGAGCCGTCATTATTTTAGTGGTACTTGCCATCGACAGCCTCATATCCTGATTTTTTGAAAAAAGCACCTTACCGCTGACACCGTCCATAAGGGTTGCAGCCTTAGCGGATACAGTCAGAGCCTTAGTACGAACAGAGAACAATATTAAAAATAAGCAAACAGCTAAACAAGTAATCCTTTTCATTAATCCGCCCCCTTTAACATATCTATTAAAAGAGGGACGGCGGTATTCCTATTCCTTAGTAGCGAAAACGTCAGTAATCTTTTCGATGATTTCAGGCGCCGCCGCAATAGCTCTGTCAACGGCAGTAGACTCGGTTGTAACAGGAATCATACGTACCGAATCACCCTTAACGCTTAAAAAGCCAACGGGAGAAACGGTAACACCTGCGCCGCTTGCACCACCGAAAACCTCTTGCTGTGTTTTGTTCGGGATGTCACTTCCGCCCGTAGCAAGACCGAAAGCTACCTTTGAAACAGGAATTAACGTAAGTTCTCCTAAAACTATAGGAGTACCGATAACGACGTCGGCGTCAACCATTGTACGAAGCTTTTCCATAGAGGTATCAAGTATACCCTTTAATTTCTGCTCACTCATAATTCACACACCTTTAAGTAGTTTTACAAATCTTTCCTTTTTTATTCTTCCTCAATAACGTCAATAGCAGAAAGCTGTTCGCCCATATCAGAGCGTGGCATTTCTTCATCGTGCGGTAAGGGGGGAAGCTCACTTAAATCAGATATCCCAAAGCAACGAAGAAAGTTTTTTGTAGTTCCGTAAAGCAATGGTTTACCCGGCAGTTCAAGTCTGCCTCTTTCCTCTAAAAGACCTTTTTCAATAAGGGTAGTTACCGTACTGGAACAATCTACTCCTCTTACCTGTTCTATAAAGGATTTGGTAACAGGCTGATTATAGGCAACAACAGACAATACCTCAAAGGCTGCCTGAGAAAGCGGAGTCTTTCTGTGCATATCGGCAATTTTTCTTATATATTCTCCGTATTCGCTTCTTGTACAAAGCTGATAGGCGTTTTCAAGCTTTACAAGCTCAATTCCCGAACCGCTTTTATTAAGGCGGTCCCTTAGCGCCTCGGTAATCTCATTGATTTCATCAATGCTCAAATCAAAAACCGCGCTTAATTTATCTATTGATACAGGCTCTCCACTTGCGAAAAGCACCGCCTCAAAAGCAGGAAGAAATTTAAGTATTTCTTTATTCATTTTTTCTTCTCCTTAATAAGAGTTATCTCTGCCTGATTTGCATCACCTGTAATTTTCACTCGGTTAGCCTTGCAAAGCTCAAGCACTGCAAGAAAGGTAGCAACCAATTCAGAACGGCTTTTTGCAGAGCCGTAAAGACTTGAAAGCTTTTTGGTGCCGCCCCTGAACAGATTACGCATTACGTAAACTATTTTAGAGGACACCGAAACGATTTTTTTAGCAACTATCTTTGTAAAAGGGGCTGTTGAAGGAGGAAGTCTTCTCTTTCCTCTGCCTGCCGCCGCAAGATAGGCTTCAAAAATAAGCCCAGCATCGTGAGTGAGGGTATAGGTTTTATCAAGCTCAACAGGCTCTGCCTTTTTGATAAAGCGGTCGATATCCTTGCTCATATCGTTAAGCTTAGCCGCAATTTCCCTGCATAGCTGATACTCGAGAAGCTCTCCCGTAAGTTCCTGCTTTAGTTCCTCAACCTCTTCGTGTTTGGGAAGAAGACTGACAGTTTTGATATAAATAAGACGGGAAGCCATAGCAAGAAAATCACTTGCTACGTCCATATCGTTAAGCTTCATAAGCTCTATCTGTTGGAGGTACTGGTCTATAAGCACGGTAAGCTGTATATCATAAATATTAAGTTTATTTTTTGCAATAAGCTGTAGTAAAAGGTCAAGGGGGCCCTCAAAGTCCTCTACCTTATAAGAAAGAACCTTTTCCATAATCAGTACCCGAATATAAGTCTTGGTATAAACGTAACCACGTTTATAAGTAAGCCTGAAATAAAGTTAATCGGACGGTCAAGTATTCCGAGATATACTATAAGGATGAGGGCAAAGCTGATATATCTTTCATACTGTATGACGCGCCAGTATATTCTGTCGGGAAGCACAGAGCCCAACACCTTCCAACCATCAAGCGGCGGTATGGGTAGAATGTTAAACACAGCAAGACCTATATTTATTTCCACGTAATAAAATAAGAATATACCCAAATATTTAATAAGCGCATTTCGGTTAAAGCTACCCGCAATAGCATAAAAGAAGAAACAGGCAACAAAGGCAAGAAGCAGATTCATAACAGGACCTGCAAGTGCCGAAACAGCCATATCGCGTTTAGGATTTTTAAAGTAACGGGGATTTACAGGCACAGGTCTTGCCCAACCGAAACCGAAAAGAATTATAGCAAGAGCGCCGAAATAATCAATATGCGCAAAAGGGTTTACAGTAAGTCTTCTCTGATAACGGGCTGTTTTATCGCCTAATCTGTCAGCAACAAAAGCATGAGCATATTCGTGAAAAGGCAGTGTAAGAAATATTACCACTAACGCCGAAAGAATATATATAACTGCATCGGTAAAATCAACTCTGCCCTGTAACAAACCAATTAACAAGCATACCACTCCAATCTAATTTATACTATTATATAACATTTTATTTTATATTTCAAGAGTAATAAATTGTTGCAGTTATTAAAGTTATATGTTAAAATAATATAAATATCTTCAAGAAAGGGGAATTTTATGGCTGATAACCGTCCTATCGGTGTTTTTGACTCGGGACTCGGCGGACTTACCGTTGTAAGAGAAATCGTCAAACAGCTTGGTAACGAAGACATCGTTTATTTCGGAGATACCGACCGCGTTCCCTACGGTACAAAAAGTAACGACACTATTTTGAAGTTTGCCCGTCAGGATGAAGCATTTTTGCTTTCAAAGGACGTAAAGCTGATTGTTGCCGCCTGCGGTACGGTAAGCTCTGTAGCAAGTGGCACGGCAAACGAGCTTTCCGTAGATTTTATTGAGGTTGTTTCACACGCCTGTAAAGCCGCCGTAAAGACAACAAAAAACAATAAAATCGGTGTAATCGGCACTGCCGCTACCATTAACAGCGGCGAACACTCACGGCAAATCAAAGCTATTTCCCCAGAATGCGAGGTATTCTGTCAAAGCTGTACGCTGTTTGTTCCCTTAGTAGAAACAGGCTGGACAGACGAAAATGATATTGTAGTTTATGAAACCGTAAAGAAATATCTTACTCCCTTAATAGAAGCGCAGGTAGATACGCTTATATTGGGCTGTACCCATTACCCATTGCTTACAAACGCCATAAAAAAGGTTATGGGAGAAAACGTAACCCTTATTAATGCAGGTACTTCTACCGCTGTTGCCGTAAAAGAGCTTCTTAAAGAAAAGGATATGCTGAGCAATAACGAAAGTGAAGGCGCCGTTTCCTATTTTGTCAGCGATATTACGCCTTCCTTTTCCTCTACTGCTTCCCGTCTTTTAGGTACTACGGTAAATGAGACACAGGTTAAAAAGGTGGATATCAACAGTATATGACCAACGTATCAATAACCGTTAACGGCTGTCAGCTTATTGACGGTCAAAAAGATATCATTTCTACCAAAACAGTAGGAAAACTGGGTTTCAGAAACAACAAATATCTGATTAAATATAACGAGCAGGACGAGGACGGTAACCTAACCCAAACACAGATAACCGTATATGACAGTCAGGCTACACTTAAAAGAAGCGGCGCTACAGTCAGCACAATGCTTATAGAAAAAGGAAGAAATCACCCTTGCAGTTACAGTGTCAACGGCATAACCCTTGACCTTAACGTTATGGGCAAGAACGTCAAAAACAATCTTGGTTTAAACGGCGGTGTTTTGACCCTTGAGTATTCAATTTATTCAGGCAATGCACTGCTTAGTGAAAATACAACAGAAATCATTTTAAAAGAGGTTTAAAAATATGTCACTGTTAGTGAATAAAGCAAAAAAAGAAATTAAGGATTTAATCCTTTCAGCCGCAAACAAAGCGATGGAAAAGGAAATTTTACCAAAGGCAGAGCTTCCCGATTTTAATATCGAAAGCCCCTCTGACACAAAGCACGGCGACTATGCCGTTAATGCCGCGCTTGTATGGGCACGCGCCTTCAGAAGCGCTCCGCCAAAAATTGCACAGACTCTTATAGAGAATGCCGATTTTTCAGATACCTATATCGACCGCTGTGAAATTGCCGGTCCCGGATTTATCAATTTCTTCCTGAATGATAAATACTATGCCGATATACTAAAGGATATCAGCGAAAAACAGGATAAATACGGCGAAAGCGGTTACGGTGAAAATAAAAAGGTGCTTGTAGAATTCGTTTCTGCCAATCCAACAGGTCCTATGCATATAGGTAACGCCAGAGGCGGCGCTCTCGGTGACTGTCTTGCGGCTGTTATGGAAAAAGCAGGTTACTATGTTGAAAGAGAATTCTATATCAACGATGCAGGTAATCAGATAAATAAATTCGGTCTTTCCCTGTCACTTCGTTATCAGCAGCTTTTTGACAGCAGTGTTGAAATGCCTGAGGACTCCTATCACGGCGCAGACATAATCGCTCACGCCAAGGCTTTTGCCCATATTAACGGCGATAAATTTATAAAGGTCATCGAAGAGGACAGAAGAAAGGCATTAGTAGAATTTGCTTTGCCTAAAAACATACAAGGCCTTCATGACGACCTTTTAAAGTACAGAATAGAGTATAACACCTGGTTTAAGGAAAGCACTCTCCACGCAAACGGTGAAACCGCAAGAATTATTGAATTATTAAAGGAAAGCGGTCACACCTACACCGAGGAAGACGCTTTGTGGTTTAAGGGTGAGGATTTCGGAAGCGACAACTTCGTATTGGTACGAAGCAACGGCGTTCCAACCTACATTGTACCCGATATTGCTTACCATTATAACAAGCTTGTTACCCGTAGTTTTGATAAGGCTATTGATATTCTCGGTGCTGACCATCACGGCTACGTTCCCCGTCTTAAAGGTGCGCTTACTGCTCTTGGTGTAGACAGCGCAAGACTTGACGTCGTTCTTATGCAGATGGTACGTCTTGTAAAGGACGGCGAAATCATCAAGGCAAGTAAGAGAAGCGGTAAGGCAATTACTCTCGTAACACTTCTTGAAGAAGTACCCATTGATGCCGCGCGATTCTTCTTTAATCTCCGTGAGCCTAACTCTCACTTTGACTTTGACCTTGACCTTGCTATTGAGGAATCAAACAAAAATCCTGTTTACTACGTTCAATACGCTCATGCAAGAATTTGCAGTATTATAAGAAATCTTGCAAACGACGGCATTACACAACGTCAGTGCAGTGTTGAAGAACTTAAGAAATTAAACACTCCCGAGGAGCGTGAGCTAACAGTTCATCTTGCCGCATATACCGACGAAATCATCAGCGCGGCTAAAGCTTACGACCCTGCAAAAATCACTCATTACGTAGAAGACCTTGCTACTAAATTCCATAAGTTCTATAACTCCTGCAGAGTTAAGGGCGAAGACGAGGGACTTATGCAAGCCCGTCTCACCCTTTGTACCGACACAAAAACAGTTATCAAGAATGTTCTTGATTTGCTGAAAATCGAAGCTCCCGAAATGATGTAAACTTTTCACATTACGTAAACAAAAAGCACTCACAAGTTTCCTTGTGAGTGCTGATTATTTATACCTTTAATTTACTTTGCCATTGCAGCAACTTCAGCAGCGAAGTCGTCAACGCGCTTCTCAATACCCTCGCCCTTTTCGAAACGAACGTAAGAAGCAATTTTAACGGGAGTGCCGATAGCCTTTGCAACGCTCTCTACATACTTACCAACGGTAAGGTCGCCGTCGATAACGTACTGCTGTTCAACAAGGCAGTTTTCCTTGTAGTATTTGCCCATTTTACCCTCAACGATTTTACCAAGCACAGCCTCGGGCTTGTTAGCCATTTTGGGGTCTTCCTTCATCTGAGCAACCATGATTGCCTTTTCCTTCTCGATAACCTCAGCAGGAACACTTGCTTCATCAAGGAAAGCGGGGTTCATAGCTGCAATCTGCATTGCGATGTTCTTACCGCAAGCAACGAGCTCTGCATTATCAGCAGCAGCCTCAGTATCGAAGTTTACGAGAACGCCGATTTTACCGCCGCCGTGAATGTAAGATACAACCTTACCTTCATAACGAACGAAACGACGAACCTTAATATTCTCACGAATAGCAAGGAAGAGTTCCTGTACCATTTCTTCAACGGTCTGGCCGTCTTTAGAGGTAGCAAGAAGAGCATCAAGGTCAGCAGGATTTTCGTCAGCAACGATTTCTGCAACCTTAGCAGCAAGAGCCTTAAAGCCTTCGCCGTTAGCAACGAAGTCGGTCTCACTGTTTAATTCAACAAGAGCGCCAACGCCGTTTTTAACAACAGCAGCGATAGTGCCTTCAGCAGCAATTCTTGAAGACTTCTTAGCCTGAGAAGCAAGACCTTTTTCTCTTAAATAGTCAACGGCTGCTTCCATATTTCCGTCACACTCAACGAGAGCCTTTTTGCAGTCCATCATACCGCAGCCGGTTTTCTCACGAAGAGCCTGTACATCTTTAGCAGTAAAAGCCATATACTTTTCCTCTTTTCTTAAAGTTTACAATTATTCTTCTGTATTTTCAGAAGCTTCGTCAGCAACAGCTTCTTCAACAGCCTCTACAGCTTCTTCAGCTGCAGGAGCATCCTGTTCGCCCTGACGGCCTTCGATAATAGCAGCGCCGATAGTTTCAGCAATAAGCTTTACAGCGCGGATAGCGTCGTCGTTACCGGGGATAACTGCATCAATTTCATCCGGGTCGCAGTTGGTATCAACGATAGCGATAATCGGGATACCGAGCTTCTTAGCTTCAGCAACAGCGATTCTTTCTTTTCTTGGGTCAACGATGAAAAGAGCGCCTGGGATTTTCTTCATTTCCTTGATACCGCCGAGATATTTCTCAAGCTTTTCAATTTCAAGCTGAAGACCAACGGTCTCTTTCTTGGGGAGAAGCTCAAAGGTACCGTCAGCTTCCATTTCACGAAGCTGCTTCAAACGAGCAATTCTCTTCTGAATGGTGCTGAAGTTAGTGAGCATACCGCCGAGCCAACGAGCGTTAACATAGGGCATACCGCAATTTTCTGCTTCTTCCTTAACAGAATCCTGAGCCTGTTTCTTGGTACCTACAAAAAGGATATCCTTGCCTTCAGCAGAAATTTCACGAGCGAAAAGATAAGCTTCGTTAAGCTTCTTTACGGTCTTCTGAAGGTCGATAATGTAAATACCGTTTCTTTCTGTGAAAATGTACTCAGCCATTTTCGGGTTCCAGCGGCGAGTCTGATGTCCGAAATGAACACCGGCTTCGAGCAGCTGTTTCATAGATACTACTGCCATTTGTTTTTCCTCCTAAGGTTAAACCTCCATCCCGCCTATACAGGAAACTCCGGCAAAGAGACCTTCTGTATCAGTAAAGCGGAATGTGTGTATTATATTACTGCATAATTTCGCAGCCTTACGATTATATCACATAAAATTCAATATTGCAAGACTTTTTTAAAAATAAATTTGTGTAGGTTTACAATAGATGTGTTACAGTAGCGAATAAAAAAGAAGTGGCGAATGGAAAATCCTGTGTTACAGTTAAGTTGCTGAGACAAAACGTACAGGAGGATTAACCATTCGTCATGAAAACTGTAACACAAACAATGCTGTATCGTCAAGCCTTAATTAAATACTCTTTGAAATATGGAGTAACAAAGGCAGCAATCAGATACAAAACCAACCGTCAATATATTTACCGTTGGAGGAAAAGATATGACGGAACCTTACAATCATTAGCAGATAAATCACATAGACCCCATCATCATCCTAACGAGCATACGCCTGAAGAATTAAAACTAATAGCAGATATGCGAAAACGTAATACGAATGCTGGATTAGTAGTATTTTGGGTAAAACTCCGCCAAAGAGGATATACACGATCCGTAACGGGATTATACCGACTTTTACGAAAACAAGGTCAAATGGCTGTAAAACCGCCCAATCCAAAGTATATACCAAAACCTTATGAGCAAATGCATTATCCCGGTCAAAGAATACAAATAGACGTAAAATTTGTGCCTGAAACCTGCATAGTGGGTGAAGCAAAAGGGAAAAAGTTTTACCAATATACCGCTATTGATGAGTACTCAAGATTTCGCTATTTAGAGGCTTTTGAAGAGCATAGCTCATATTCATCAGCACAGTTCTTAAAGCATTTAATAGAGAATTTTCCGTTCAAGATAGAGTGTGTTCAAACAGATAATGGTATGGAATTTACAAAGCAATTAGGTAACACCCAAAAGCCGACGCCCACACTGTTCGAGCGTACGCTCGAACAGTGTGGCATAAGACATAAGCTTATTGCTCCGTACACACCCAGACATAACGGCAAAGTCGAGCGTTCTCACCGTAAAGATAACGAATATTTTTATGCCACTCACTCTTTTTACTCTTTTGATGACTTTAAAAAGCAACTTTCTGTTCACAACAGAAAATACAATAACTTTCCGATGCGTCCACTTAATTGGAAATCTCCTGCTGATTATTTAAAGGCTTTTCTTATTAACGGCGAGGTTTTCTAATTTTGTAACACATCATTGACAAACCAACAGCACAAAAATAAAACCGCCTATACGGCGGTTTTTGTTAATTGTTTGACAATATTTAGTTTTTATTCTTCGAAAAGAGGTGTAGAAAAATATCTTTCGGCTGTATCGGGAAGCACGGTTACCACAGTTTTCCCTTTTCCCAGCTTTTTAGCAAGTTTTAATGCCGCGGCTACGTTAGTACCGCTGCTTATTCCGCACATAATACCCTCTTTTGAAGCAAGAGCCTTTGCAGTATTCAGCGCTTCTTCGTCCTTTATTATACATACCTCTTCGTATATATTCTGATTAAGTATCTGCGGAATAACTCCGTCACCTATACCCATTTGTACGTGAGTACCGATAGAGCCTCCTGAAAGAATAGCGGCATTTTCAGGTTCAACCGCCCATATAACCATATTGGGATTTTCCGCTTTTAAGGTTTCACCGATACCCGTAATGGTACCGCCTGTGCCTATACCTGAACAAAAACCGTGTATTTCACCGTTTACCTGTGACAGTATTTCCTGTCCCGTTGCCCGTCTTTGTATTTCAGGATTAGCGGGATTTTCAAACTGCTGAGGAACAAAAACGTTTTTGTCCTCCGCCTTCATTTTAAGGGCGAGATTTACACATTCTTCAATACAAAGACCGATATTACCGCCGTCGTGAACAAGAATAACCTCAGCACCATAATGCTTTACAAGCTTTCTTCTTTCCTCACTGACAGAATCTGGCATAATTATTTTTACCTTATAGCCCTTTACGGCGCCCACAAGAGCAAGACCTATACCCTGATTACCGCTTGTAGGCTCAACGATAACGGTATCGGCATTTAAAAGTCCTTTTTTCTCTGCTTCAAGAATCATATTGAAAGCCGTACGTGTTTTAATAGAGCCGCCTACGTTCAGTCCCTCGAATTTCACAAGAACGTCAGCGCTGTCATCATCTACCATATTATTAAGCTTTATTATGGGAGTATTTCCCATAGCCTCAAGTATGTTTTCATAAACCATACTATTCACCATCGTTTCCTGTCAAAAAGTTAATTGTTCTCTCCACCGAGTCCTTAGAATCACCCCAATCGGCATCTTTACCGCTGTTACGGTAATCGTACATTGAGCAGAAATGCTTAACGTCTTCGTGAAGAGTTCTTGAATATTCCTGTGTTATATGGGTAAGATTTTTCACAAACTCACAGTAATAGTTCTTCATTTTCTTTTTATCTGCGCCGCTTACCAAAAGTTCAAAATGCGGCATACAGAACATTTCCTGACCGTTAAACATCCGTCTGAAATCCATATCCGTTTCATAAGAGCGATAAACAGTTTCTATCATTCTGCTTATACCCCACTCTATTTTTTCGCAAACAAAACAGGAATCGGTTATTCTTCTTGCCTTTTCACCCTTTGATTTATTGCTTCTCATAAGCTTATCTGACAAAATTTCGCGGTTTATTTCGTCTATATGAGACTCAAGCATTAAAGCGAGTTGAAGTCTTCCCTTTCTGCCGAACATCTTTGAGTAATGCTTGTAACAAAAGCCCTTTTGATTGGTGACCATTCTTATTTCAGGTTCCATCATTGCGGCACCCATAATATATTCTATTATTCTTTCCTGTACAGTGTTATACATTCTGCACATCGGACAGCCGTCATTTTCCTCAAAAACCTCGCTGACGGGAATTGTACAAATATCTTCTCTCATTTTTCCTCGTTTTCCTCTGTTTTCTGAGTCTTTTTGCTATAGCGGATAAGACCTATAACAGAAGACACGATAACGATTGCTTCATAAAGCGCACCGCCTATAGAGTGAACTAACACGTCATAGGTAAACACAAGCGGTGAAGATACAAGTATGCTCTTTCTTACATTGTTTGGATTAGAGAAAGACATTGCGTAGGAGTTAATAACAAGACCTACTATTGCAATAACTGCAAACCATTCGCCTTTTTGAAGAGCAAACATTGTTATACTGCCGAGTGTACCCATAAGCAGTGCAAAGAAAATGGCTACACCCTTTGACACCTTTCCGTTCTTTCCCTTGTTATAGAAAACTATATTTCTGGTGGTACCCACAAGCTGCATTACAGCCGTTGCATATTCCTTAAGACATAAAAAGTGAATTGCAAAAACTATAGTTGTTGCAATATGTACGTACAGCACCTGTTCTCTTGTTTTAACCTGATAGTTAACAAAGCCTAAAATAACCGCAACAAAGCCTAAAGCCTGTCCTAATATATATATAATTTCTTCCATTTTTATCACCCTAATAGTATATCGCTTACAAGCATAACGCAAAATCCCACAATAAGTGCATAAGTAGCCCCTCGCTGACTTGAATGAGAATGAGTTTCAATTATCATTTCGTCGCTTATTACGTATAACATTGTACCTCCTGCAAAGGCGAGGGCAAAAGGCAGAACAAATTGTGAAATGCTTACAGCAAAATATCCTATAAACGTTCCTACAACCTCTACAATACCTGTGATAAAAGCGCACAAAAAGGTTTTCTTTTTGCTCACCCCTGCCGCGAGCATCGGCGTAATAATAATCATACCTTCAGGTATATTTTGTAAAGCGATACCGCCGGCTATCATCAGTGCCTGAGAAGTATTTCCCGAACCAAAACCTATACCCGAAGCGATTCCCTCAGGAAGATTATGTATTGCTATAGCCGTTACAAACAGAACGACCTTATTAAGATTTGAGTCATTATGTCCCTCATTTTGTCCGCCTAGGAAGTCGTGTATATGAGGCACTAACTTGTCCATAAGATTGATACAAATTGCACCCGCAAAAATACCCACAACGGTAATAATTATACCGTATTTACCGCCATACTCAACTGACGGCAATATAAGACCGAGAACAGCCGCCGCCAACATTATGCCCGCCGCGAAGGCAAGTATAATATCCGAAATTTTATGAGTCAGTTTTTTGAAAATAAATCCGATAATCGCACCGAATACCGTAGCTCCCCCAACACCGAGAGCAGTAAATAATACAAGTCCCATTAATATTCATCTCACCTTTTTTCTACCTGTAAATTCTACCAAATACCTTAAAATATGTCAATATTAAAGAACAAGTTCCATAGAAATATGTATAACATTTTCCTCAATAAACTCACCCGACGTAGCCTTAAATCCCATTTTTTCATAAAAACCTACCGCCTGTTTTTGTGAATTAAGACATATTTTATTACAAAAAAGAACATTTTGAGCATAGTCAATAGCCTTTTCCATTAAAGCTTTGGCATATCCATTACCACGCTCAACGGTTAAAACCCTGCCAATATGAATGCATTTACTGTCTTTATTTTCAAAATACATCCGCATATAAGCAATTATTTTTTCTTTTTCCTTTAGGTAAAGATGATAGCAACTATAATCCACACCGTCCATATCCTGACAGTTCATTTTAAGTTCTACTACAAAAACCTGTGAACGCACCTTTAAAATTTCATAAAGCTCAAAGGTGTTAAGCTCTTCAAATTTTTTAACTATAAAATCCATTTTTATCACCTGTGTAATTCTAACATATAACTAACTGTCTGACAATCATAAATATTTACACATTCCGAATTATATGTTATAATAAGGCTAAACTGAAAATACAAAGGAGGATTTTTATGAAATTATTAAGAAAAGTTATATCGGTTATTGTTTGTGTGGTTATAATTTTTTCTTCAGTAGCTTTTTGTGTTTCTGCTACAGCTTCAGGCTTTGCAGGTGGAAACGGTACCGAGGAAAGTCCTTATCTTATCTCCACGCCCCAGCATTTCAGTAACATCCGTAATTATCCTTCTGCTTATTTTATGTTGTCAAGTGATATCATTTTTACCGAGGCTGATTTTGCACCTGGTGGAGATTTCTATAATAACGACTGCGGCTTTATTCCTATTAATAACTTCAGCGGTACACTTGATGGAAACGGATATACCGTTTCAGGTATTATGACGTATTATGAATACACTACTTCTAACACCTCGTATACCGTAAACGTAGGTCTTATAAGAAATAATTCGGGAAATATACAAAATCTTTTCATTGAAAACTTGGAATTAGTGGCTTACGCCGACTGTTCTGCAAATTTAGGTGGCTTAGTAGGTAAGAATACCGGCAATATCACAAACTGTTCTGTTAGCGGCAGTATTATTTCCTTGTGCGGCGACGGTTCCTATGTAGGCGGCATTGCAGGTGCCAACGAAAAGGAAATATACCACTGTTACAACAGCACTTTCATTTACATTTACCCCACAGGCGACTCAGCTTATTCAGGCGGTATTGCAGGTATAACCGCTAAAGACTCTGTTATAGCCTACAGTTATAATTTAGGTGTTGTAAGCGGTTATGTTACAGGCGGTATTGCCGCTGTTTCTAACGGCGCTCAGATAGTCACTTGCGGTAATGCAGGATTCGTAGGCTACACAAGTGTACTTAGAGAACTGTCTGCCGACCTTGGAATTCTTTACTGTTCTTCAAGCGGCGGTATCGTTGGCTACGGTGCAGGTAATACCCTTATAGGCGGTTGCTACAATGCAGGTGAGGTTGCAGCCTACTCGGATACTTACGAAGCCTATGCGGGAGGTATCGCCGCCGAGCTTAACGAAAGCGGTATTACCGATTGCTATAATACAGGTGAAATCCTTTCCTGCACTTCAAAATATGACGCGCATTCAGACAAGGGTGCATATTCAGGCGGTATAGCCGCATCGGTTAATTCCTATGCAAGTGTAGAAGAAGAAAATATGTCGGTTGAAAACTGCTATAGTGTTGTTGCTCCTACTTCAAATACTCCTGACCTCATAGGCGGTGTTATAGGCTGTCAGTCAGGCGGCATTTATAAAAATAATTATTACCTAAATAATGCAAGTCGCGGCATAGCTAAAAATTTCGACACAACAAATATCACGGGCATTTCGGTTCTTACTGACGAAGCTATGCAAAAAGCCGAATCCTTTGAAGGCTTTGATTTTAAAAATCTGTGGTGGATAAGCAGTACCAGTGGATATGCATATCCTCAGCTACACTTTGCATCGGTTGCAGGCGCACAAAGCGTAGAAATTTTAAGTCAGCCAAATAGCACTGAATTTTCAACGGGCGGCGAACCCGACCTTTCAGGCGGAAAAATGAAGGTTACCTATTATAGTGGACAGAGTGAGGAACTTGATACGGGAAAGCTCACCGTTATCGGCTACGATAATACAGTTTTAGGCGAACAGAACGTATATTTTGTTTATGCAGGATATATGATTGAAGGAAAAGTTACGGTTATTAAAAACACACTTAAGGGTGACTGCGACGGAAATGCTCAGATTGATACTCGTGACCTAGCACTCTTAAAGCTTTATCTTGCAGGTCAGATACCTGAAAATTTCGACGAGGAAGCAGCCGATGTAGACTGTGACTCTTTTATAAAAACATCAGATTTAGCAATGATGAAAATCAATCTGACTAACAGTTAAAAGCAAAAAGAAAACTCCCAGAGGGAGTTTTCTTTTTTATTATAAAACTTTAATATCAATACCTACGATAGATATTTCTTCAACAGGCTTATCACCTGCGCCTGTTTTTGCATTTGCAATCGCATCAACCACGTCCATACCGTCGCATACCTGACCGAAAACGCTGTGACGGTAATCAAGCCAAGGTGTACCACCGAGCTTTTCATAAGCCTCAACGCACTCAGGCGGAAAGCTATCAGATAAATACTTCATCTGTGACACCATATTTGCAGGAACGATGTCAGCCTGAACGATAAAGAACTGACTGCCGTTTGTATTGGGACCTGCATTTGCCATACAAAGAGCGCCTCTGTAATTGTGAAGCTCAGGTGTGAATTCGTCTTCGAAGCTTGTGCCCCAAATACTCTCACCGCCCATACCTGTGCCTGTGGGGTCACCGCCCTGAATCATAAAATCTTTAATAACGCGGTGGAATATTATTCCGTCATAATACCCGTTCTTTGCGTGTGTAGTAAAGTTTTCAACGGTTTTTGGAGCTTCCTCTCCAAAAAGTTTGATTGTTATATCGCCCATAGTGGTGTGCATTACCGCTACGGTATCGCCTGTAGCTGCAGGACTTAACTGTTTTAACATCAAAATCATCCTTTCAATAAAAATATCACCTTTATTTTATCATAATTTTCACACATTTCAATAGTTATTTTTTTCTTGCAACTTACTATATATTGTGTTATACTAAAAAATAATTATGTGAAAAATGGGTGAAACATTATGAAATGTCCTTATTGTAGTTTTGAAGAAAGCAAGGTTGTCGACTCGCGCCCCACAGATGAAGGCGAAAAAATCAGAAGACGTCGTGAGTGCCTTAAGTGTGCAAAACGCTTTACTACTTATGAACTTGTAGAGAGTCTTCCCATTATCGTTATTAAGAAGGATAAATCAAGAGAGCCATTCAAACGCGAAAAGCTTCTTAACGGATTGCTTCGCGCTTGTGAAAAACGCCCTGTTACACTGGGCGCACTCGAAACTCTTATCGATGAAATTGAACTTTCCATACAAAACAGTCTTGACCGCGAGGTCACCTCTGTTCATATAGGTGAAATGGTTATGGAGAAGCTCAAATTCGTAGACGAGGTTGCCTATGTTCGCTTCGCCTCCGTTTACCGCCGTTTTGATGATATTTCATCATTTATGGAAGAACTTAAAAAGCTCACCCAGAAATAAGAGAGGAATCACTATGCAAGATAATATTAAAATGGCAGAGCTGTTGCTCGGTCATATAGATAAAACACCTGATTATTATGAGAGCCTGTATCCCGAAAGAAACTTAAAGGAGGGCGCAAGGGTAACACGAGTTGCCCCCAGTCCTACAGGCTATCTTCACATCGGTACATTATTTACTTCCCTTGTAAACCGTATTGCCGCCACAAGCAGCGAGGGTATATTCTTCACCCGAATTGAAGACACCGACAAGAAAAGAGAAATCAAGGGCGGTATTGAAAACATAATCGACGGTCTTAACCGTTTCGGCATTACCATTGACGAAGGTTTTGTCAGCGGAACTGAGGAAAAGGGCGTTTACGGACCTTATCAGCAGAGCCATCGAGCCGAAATATATCAGACCTACGCTAAAGAGCTTATCAGACAGGGACTTGCTTACCCTTGCTTCTGCACTGCCGAGGAGCTTGAAGAAATAAGGGCAAAACAGGAAAAGGACAATATCCGTACAGGCTACCACGGACAGTGGGCTGTGCATAGAAATATCGCCTTTGAGGAAGCTAAGGAAAAGATTGACGCAGGACTCCCCTTTGTTATCCGTCTTAAATCTCCCGGAAGTGAAGAAAACAAGGTTGTATTTGACGATATGATAAAGGGCAAAATAGAAATGCCCGAAAACGACGAGGATTTCGTGCTTTTAAAATCCGACGGAATTCCCACCTATCACTTTGCTCACGCTATCGACGACCACCTTATGCATACCACTGTGGTTATGCGCGGAGATGAATGGATTTCATCCGTACCTAAACACATTCAGCTTTTCCGTCTGCTTGGCTTCAAGGTACCTAAATTTGCTCACGTTTCACCTATTATGAAGCTTGACGGCGGCGCAAAGAGAAAGATTTCCAAGCGTAAAGACCCCGAAGCTGCAGTTCACTTCTTTATTGAAGAAGGCTTCGATGCCCTTTGTGTTGTTGAGTATCTTATGACCATCGCGGCTTCTGACTTTGAAGATTTCAGAAGAGCTAATCCCGACAAACCCTATACCGAGTTTAAATTCAATCTAAAGAAAATGAGTGTATCGGGTGCGCTGTTTGACGAAAACAAACTGCTTGATGTAAGCAAAAACATTGTTTCAAGAATGTCAGGACAAGAGGTTAGCGAAAAAATCACAGCTTGGGCAAAAGAATTTGACACTGATTTCTACACCCTGCTGAGCAGAGATGAAAGCTACACAAAGGCAATTTTCTCAATAGACCGCGACTGCGCAAAGCCTCGTAAGGATATCGCTAAGTGGAAGGATGCAAAGGACTACGTATCCTATTTCTTTGAGGAACTATTCAGTCCCGATTACACCCTTCCTGAAAACATCGATAAAGAGGATGCAAAAGCTTTCCTTACGGCATACAAGGCAGTTTATGATGAAAACGACGACAAACAGCAGTGGTTTGATAAAATCAAAAGCCTCTGCCCTTCCCTTAACTTTGCTGAGGAAACAAAAGCCTATAAAGCTGACCCGTCCGCTTATAAGGGACATGCAGGTGACCTTTCCACAGTTCTTCGTATCGCAATTACGGGCAGAAGAAACACTCCTGACCTTTGCAGTATAATGAAGGTTATGGGTAAAGCTAAATGTATGGAAAGAATTGACAAAATAACAGCTATTCTTTAGGAGATATAAAATGGAAAACGAAATTAAAGCACCCGAAGTTATAGAAAAACCATCTAACTTCATTTACGATTTTATTGACAAGGACCTTGAGGAAGGGGTTTATGACCGCGTTCAGACCCGTTTCCCGCCTGAGCCTAACGGATATCTTCACATAGGTCATGCAAAGGCTATCTGCATAGACTTTTCTACTGCTGAAAAATACGGCGGTATATGCAATCTCCGCCTTGACGACACCAATCCTACAAAGGAAGACACCGAATACGTTGAAGCTATTGAAGAGGATATCAAGTGGCTGGGATTTAACTACGCCAACGTATACTACGCTTCTGACTATTTCGACTACATTTACGAATGCGCATTAGCTCTTATTGATAAAGGTCTTGCCTACGTTGATGAGCTTTCCCCCGACCAAATCAGAGAATACAGAGGCACTCTCACCGAAGCAGGTAAGGAAAGCCCCTACAGAAACCGTCCCATAGAAGAAACCAAAGACCTTTTCGCACGTATGACTGCAGGTGAGTTTGAAAACGGCACACTGGTACTCAGAGCAAAAATTGATATGGCTTCTCCTAACCTTAATATGCGCGACCCTATTATCTACCGCGTTATGAAGGCGCATCACCACAGAACAGGCGACAAATGGTGCGTTTATCCTATGTACGATTTTGCTCACCCGCTGTCTGATGCAAAAGAAGGTGTAACACACTCCCTTTGCTCTCTTGAGTTTGAAAACCACCGTCCTCTTTATAACTGGTTCTTAAATGCCCTTGACATTAAGATGCCCCCAAGACAGATTGAGTTTGCAAGAATGAACGTAAACTACACCTTAACCAGTAAGCGTAAATGCTTAAAGCTGGTTAACGACGGTCTTGTTTCAGGCTGGGATGACCCCAGAATGGCAACCATTTGCGGTATGAGAAGAAGAGGATATCCTGCTGAGGCTGTTCGCGCATTTGTTGATAAAATCGGCGTTTCAAAGGCATACAGTGTTATTGATTACGCCCTTCTTGAATCCTGCGTAAGAGACGAGCTTAATATGAACGCTCCTCGTACAATGGCTGTGCTCAGACCCTTAAAGGTTGTTATTGATAACTATCCTGAGGACAAGACAGATTATATTGAGGTTGAAGTAAACCCAAATAAAGAGGAAATGGGCAAATATACCGTTCCCTTTACCAAAAATCTTTATATTGAAGCAGATGACTTTATGCTCGACCCTCCAGGCAAATATTTCCGTCTTTGTCCTGAGAAAGAAGTTCGTCTTAAGGGCGCGTACTTTATTAAATACGCTTCCCACGAAACAGACGAAAACGGCAACGTTACGGTGGTTCACTGTACCTATGACCCTGAGTCCTTCGGTGGTGAAACTCCAGACGGCAGAAAGGTTAAGGGTACGCTTCACTGGGTAAGCGCCGACCATTGCTTTGATGCAACGGTACGCCTCTATGACAGACTGTTTAACGTAGAAAATCCCTCAGACGAGGAAGGTGTTTCCTCTTTCGCCGACAATCTCAACCCCGACTCTTTACAGGTTCTTAGCGGTTGTAAGGTTGGCGAGGATATTAAGAAGGCAAATATCGGCGACCGTTTCCAGTTTATGCGTCAGGGTTATTTCTCAGTTGACCCAGACACTGATGAAAACAATATAATCATCAACCGAATTGTTGCTCTTAAAGATTCATTCAAGAAATAAGGTATATCAAAATGACGGTAGAAAATATTTACGAATTTCTAAATGAAAAATTTCCTGTAAATACAGCTGCGGATTTTGACAATAGCGGTTTTCTTATCGGCAACAAAACAGCAGACGTAAAGTCTGCTGTTTTAGCGTTGGACTGTACAGAAAGCGCACTAAACCTTGCTATAAAAACAGGCGCAAAGCTCATAATAACCCATCACCCCGTAATTTTCAGCGGACTGAAAAACATCATAAAAGGCGATATTGTACATACTCTTATTGAAAACGAAATTTCAGTTATTTCTATGCACACAAATCTTGATATTGGTGAAAATGGTGTTAATGATGCTCTGTGTAACGCTTTAGAACTACAGTGTGTAACTCCTTTAACCACAAGCGACGGTTTTATAATAAGAAAAGGTGAACTTAAAAATCCTCTTTCAAGCGATGAATTTGCCGCTTTTGTAGGCAAAAAGCTAAACGCCAACATAAAATACGTAGGTGAAAATAAAATTAAAACCGTTGCCGTTTGCTCAGGCTCAGGCTGTGAGTTTTTCATTGATGCAATAAATGAAGGCTGTGATGCTCTTGTTACAAGTGAAGTTAAACATCATCTGTTTCTTGAAGCGGCGCGTCAAGGCTTCGCCCTTATTGATGCAGGACACTTTACCACAGAAGACGTTATTATCGAACCTCTTTGCTCTATGCTGAGCAAGGAATTTCCTCAGGTAAATTTCATTACCGACCATTATTCTCCAATCAAGGTGTTATAAACTATGACAGAGTTACTTTCAAATTTCGGGGCTGTTGCTTCACAGGTATTCGTTCTATTCTTGCTTATTGCAGTAGGCTTTATATGCGGCAAAACAAAGCTTATTGACGACAACATTTCAAAAGGTCTGTCGGATTTGGTGCTTTATTTTGCTACCCCTGCCGTAATAATAAACTCATTCTTCCGCCCCTTTGAACAATCAATGCTTATTAAATTTATAATAGCTTTCGGCATTTCGGTTGTTTTTCACGTTGTAGCAGGTATACTTGCTTTTGCATTTATAAGAAACAAAAATATTGATTCACGTCTTGTGGGTCAGTTCGGTGTTGTGTTCTCTAATGCAGGATATATGGCGTTACCCTTACAGGCGGCAATTCTCGGTGACGTAGGTGTATTTTTCGGCAGTGCTTACGTTGTTGTGTTCAACGTAATACTGTGGACCTACGGACTCGTTTTTATGGGCGGTAAGGATACTAAAATCACCGTTAAAAAACTGATTTTCAACCCAGGTGTTATGGCAATAACAATAGGTCTTATTATGTTCCTTACAAATTCTTCTCATATTATCCCCGACCCCATAAAAAGCGCCGTAGGACATATAGGAAATCTTAATACCCCTGTACCTATGATAATTATAGGCTATTACCTGTCAAAATCCAAAATCATTACCGCTATCACCGATAGCCGTATATGGTTGCCCATCTCAACACGTCTTGTTATTTCTCCAATAATATCTCTTGTTCTTCTGATGCTTCTTCAGATGTCACCCCTTAGAATAGAAAATACAATAGCCGTTTCCTGTATTATTGCAGTCAGCGCACCCTGTGCGGCAGTAACCACCGTATTTTCTGCAAAATACAACCGCGATACCGCCCTTTCGGTAAAGCTTGTGTCGGTTTCAACACTGCTTTCAATAATTACAATGCCATTATTCGTTGCTTTAGCGCAACTGATACTTTAGTATTTACATATACAAAAATCCCGACTTTTAAAAAGTCGGGATTTTTTATTGCCTGTAATAACAAACGGGCGGAAAACAATTCCGCCCCTACTAATGTTCAGCGCAGTCTCTGCGGCTACTTCGTAGGGGAGGATTTGTTATCCTCCCGTTAACATATAAGAACCATAATTTGTCTTTATACTATTATACCATATTATTGAATAGCTGTAATTTCTTTCTTTTATCGCAACAAAAAAACAGTCGTTATCTCTAAAGATAACGACTGTTTTTTATTAATAAGCAATAACCTCTTTGCCGCCCATATAAGGACGAAGTGCTTCGGGGATTTTTACAGAATATTTCTCACCGTCAAACTGCAAGTTATTCTCAAGGAAAGCTATAAGCATTCTTGGAGGAGCAACAACCGTATTATTAAGGGTATGAGCAAGATATTTGTTACCGTCCTCACCCTTAACCTTTATACCGAGTCGTCTTGCCTGAGCATCACCAAGATTAGAACATGAGCAAACCTCAAAATACTTCTGCTGTTTAGGTGACCAGGCTTCAACGTCATAGGACTTAACCTTAAGGTCTGCAAGGTCGCCTGAGCAACACTCAAGAGTTCTTACAGGGATATCAAGGGAACGGAAAAGCTCTACAGAGTAGCTCCACATTTTATTAAACCATTCCATACTTTCTTCGGGCTTACAGATAACTATCATTTCCTGTTTCTCAAACTGATGTATTCTGTATATGCCGCGTTCCTCTATACCGTGAGCGCCCTTCTCTTTTCTGAAACAGGGTGAATAGCTTGTAAGGGTTAAAGGAAGCTTAGCCTCATCGGTAATAGTATCAATAAACTTACCTATCATAGAATGTTCGCTTGTACCGATAAGATAGAGGTCTTCACCCTCAATTTTGTACATCATAGCGTCCATTTCTTCAAAGCTCATTACACCCGTAACAACCCCTGAACGAATCATAAAGGGAGGGATGCAGTAGGTAAAGCCCTTATCAATCATAAAATCTCTTGCATAGGCGGTAACCGCGCTGTGAAGACGGGCAATGTCACCCATAAGATAATAGAAGCCTTCACCCGCAACCTTACCTGCTGCCTCTTTATCGATACCGTTAAAGAGCGCCATTATATCGGTGTGATAAGGAATTTCAAAATCAACCTTTGTCTGCTCACCGTATTGCTGTACCTCAACGTTTTCGCTGTCATCCTTACCGATAGGAACGCTGTCGTCGATAATGTTAGGTATCTTCATCATATTTTCTTTAAGCTTTGCGGCAAGTTCGTTTTCCTTTTCCTCAAGAAGCTTTAATTCTTCAGCCTGAGCTGTAACAAGCTTCTTCTTTTCCTCGGCTTCCTCTCTTTTGCCCTGTCCCATAAGAGCGCCGATTTCTTTACTTACCTTATTACGAAGCGCACGAAGCTCGTTAGCGCGGCTGTTAGCCTCGCGTTTTTCCTCGTCAAGCTTTAAAACCTCGTCAACCAAAGGAAGCTTATGGTCCTTGAATTTCTTTTTAATATTTTCTTTTACAAGCTCGGGGTTTTCCCTTATAAATTTAATATCCAGCATATTATATCCTCCTGACTGAATCAACTCTATCAGTATATCACACAAAGCCTATTATTTCAAGGCTGTTTTTACTGCCTTTTGTGTTCCGTACACCACAATGTTTCCTTTTATATCTATAATCCAGCCGTCTTCAAGCTGACTTTTAATCTGCTTATACATAACGGTTAAGTCGTCTTTATCCGAAAACTCTATGCAAATAATACTTTCGCCATTTTCACCGTTAGCATAAAATCCTGAAACAACCGAGCCTCTACCGCCATAGGTATACTTAACGTCATTATTAAGAGAAGATATTCTGCTTTCATTCATTTCTTCAACCTCAAAGCCTGAATCAGCAAGATTTTCCCTTATAGATTCCATACTGCCGCAGCCACACAAAGAAACGATAAACAAAAGGCAAACGCCCAAAGCAATGATTCTTTTCATTTATATTCCTCTTTTCAAAAATATATGTATAAGTATACTATTCTTAGATAAATTTGTCAATGAAAGTGTGATTATTTGTGTTGACAAAAAGTCGTTTTTGATACATAATATTAGAGTAAATATTTATTAATTTTTTATACGGAGGTATCTTATGGCTTACCGTTCGATTTCCCCTTCGGTAATTCGCAGACTCCCAAGATACTACAGATTTTTAATGGACCTTGAAGAGCAAGGCATAACCCGTATTTCTTCTGCTGAGCTTTCACGTAAAATGGGACTTACTGCAAGTCAGATTCGACAGGACCTTAACTGCTTCGGCGGTTTCGGTCAACAGGGCTACGGTTATAACGTCCAGTTGTTAATCGTTGAGATTGCAAAAATTCTTTGTCTTGATAAACCTCAGAAGCTTATCATAATAGGTATAGGTAATTTAGGCCGCGCAATTGCCACTCACATTCGTTTTGACAATAAAGGTTACGAGCTTATCGGTCTTTTTGACCAAAAAGAATCTCTTGTGGGTCAGATTGTGCATAATCTTCCCGTTCGTTCTATGGACTCTCTTGACGAGTTCTGCAAGGAAAACAAGCCTACTGCGGCGGTGCTTTGTATTCCCAAGGAGTCAGCCGAGGCTATTGCATATAAGCTAGTAAAACTCGGAATTAAAGGCTTCCTTAATTTCAGCCACTACGATTTAGGTCTTGCATATCCGAACGTTTCGGTACAGAACGTACATTTCGGCGATAAGCTTATGGTTCTTTCTTACGATATGAATAATAAGGATAACTAAACAAATAATAACTGCGGTGATTAAAAATGATTATAACAGTCATACGAACCGCAGTTGTTTATTTTTTTGTAACCCTTGCTATACGGCTTATGGGCAAAAGACAAATCGGTGATATGCAACCGAACGAGCTTGTTATTACACTGCTCATTTCAGAAATTGCAGCAATTCCGCTACAGGATAATTCTCAGCCTGTACTAAACGGCATTGTTGCTATTTTTGTACTTGTGATTTTGGAAATAATCATTTCTGTTATTTCAATGAAATCTCACACGGTAAGAAAAATAATGAGCGGTAACTCCGCCGTTATTATAAAAAACGGTGTCATTGACCAAAAAGCACTAAAAAAGGTTCGTCTTACCGTTATTGACCTTATTGAGCTTCTCAGAGGTCAAGGTTATTTTAACGTTAGCGAAATAGCCTTTGCTATTTTGGAAGTAAACGGCAATCTCAGTGTAGTCGTTAAAAATCAGTACCGTCCCTTACAAACCGGCGACCTTAAGGATATTAAAGTAAAAAAAGCCTCTCTCCCTCTCCCCGTTATCAGCGACGGAAAAATAATAGCTGAGTCTCTCAGTGCCTTAAACATTACGGAAGAACATCTGAAAAAAGCTATACATCCCCTTTCTGTCAAAGAAGTTTTTCTTATGACACTTGACAGATACGGAGAAAAAGAAATCATTAAAAAGGAGAGGTAATTTTGAAACGTCTTATTGCGGCTTTTACTTTACTGTTTATTGTTATTAGCCTTATAATTGCGTCTTCCTTAACTATAGACCGATGCTGTAAAGTGCTTCTTGATGATTTAGATAAATGCGAAGAAGCGTTCAGACAAGAAAAAAGCACTGCTGAACCTCTGTCTCAGTTACAGAACAACTGGGATAAATACGACACAGTGCTTATGTTTTTTACAAATCACGGCGCTCTTGAAGAAATAGGATACTCAATAGCAAGAGTGCGCCTTGGCGACAGCGAGGACTTTATGAAAGAGTCAGCCGAGCTTAAGGAACGACTGCATCACCTTCGAATCAGTGAAAAGTTTTCCCTTAAAACAATTTCTTAAAAATAACATCAAAAAACGGGAGGATGCAAATCCTCCCGTACGCTATCCAATCTTTAAAGCAGATTATCATCGTAATTTGCTCTTATTCCGCCGATAAATTTCGGGCGGCTTCTGGCAGCTAAAACGGTGGCATTACCTATTTTATTATTTTCAAGACGAACGGGTACTGCTACCTTTTTTATGTGCATACCTATCATAGTAAATCCGATATCAAGACCTGCTTGTGCCTTAATTTCCTCAACAGCCACAGGCTCTTTAAAAGCACTGTATGCGGCGGTAGCAAAGCTTCCACCCGCCTTAGCTTTAGGCACGGCGTTAACGATATCACAATTTCCCACAGCCTCACGCTCAACAATCAAAGCGCGGTTAAGATGCTCACAGCACTGCGCGGCAACAAACACGCCGCTTTCCTTTGCCGCCTCGTAAATTCCGTCGAATATATACTGCGCCGCTTCGGGAGAAGAATCGGTACCGATTTTCTGTCCAAGTGTTTCACTGGTAGAACAGCCAACGACAAGGATATCGCCTTTATTAAGCTTTCCTTTTTCAATAATTTCCTTTGCAGCGCTATAGCTTTGTTCCTTAAAATGAGTATACATATTACCGCCTCCGTTTTGTAGTATACCATATAAAAATATAATTTTCAATTTTTTTAATAAAAAGGTTGATTTTTATTTAATAATATGCTACTATTTTAAAGATATCAAACGCATTGACGAAGGAAAGTAGTTAAAACAAGACCTTCACAGAGATTGTATTCAAGGCTGAAAAATACAAATGGTCCTTTTACCGAAGTTCCCTTCTGAGCGGTGGCGCCGAAATAACAGTAAGCGTCAACGGGCTGAAAACCGTTATATTTTCAAAGAGTGTTGGCTCTATGCTAAAATCTGGGTGGTACCGCGGAGAATTTCTCGTCTTCGTCCCTTTGTTATGGGACGGGGACTATTTTTATTTTTGGAGGAAAAAATATGAAAGATAAGCTTGAACAATTACAGCTCGATGCCCTTTCGGCCGTAGAAAGCAGTGACAGCCGTCAGGCTCTTGAAGAAATCCGTATTAAATATCTTGGCAAAAAGGGTGAAATAACCTCTATCCTTAAGTCTATGGGAAGTCTATCCGCTGAGGAAAGACCTATCGTGGGACAAATTGCTAACAAGGTACGTGAGGCAATTGACAATGCAATTACCGAAAAAAGCGTGGTTATCGAAAAGCTTGAACAGAATAAAAAACTTGCAGAGGAAACCGTTGACGTTACTATGCCCTCTAAAAAGCGTAAAATAGGCTCTTTGCATCCTCTTAATAAAGTGCTTGACGATATGCTTGACATTTTTCAGTCTATGGGCTTTGACGTAGTTGACGGCCCTGAGGTTGAAACCGACCATTATTGCTTCGAACAGCTTAACGTTCCTGCCGACCATCCTGCCCGAGATATGCAGGACACCTTTTATCTTACCGATTCCTTATTGCTTCGTACGCAGACCTCAGCCGCACAGGCGCGTACAATGGAGAAAACACAGCCTCCTATCCGTATGGTATGCCCTGGCAGAGTTTTCCGCGCTGACGAGGTTGACGCTACCCATTCTCCCGTTTTCCATCAGATTGAAGGTCTTGTTGTAGACAAGGGTATAACCATGTGCGACCTTAAGGGTGTGCTTGAACAGTTTGCTCACGAAATTTACGGTCCTGAAACCAAGGTTAAATTCCGTCCGTCCTTCTTCCCCTTTACCGAGCCCAGTGTTGAGGTTGACGTAACCTGTTCCGAATGCGGCGGTAAGGGTTGCCGTGTTTGTAAGGGCGCAGGCTGGATAGAAATTTTAGGCGCAGGTATGGTTCATCCCAACGTACTTAAAAACTGCGGTATTGACCCTGAGGAATATACAGGCTTTGCTTTTGGTATCGGTCTTGACCGACTCACAACCACCCGTTATAAAATAAGCGACATCCGTCTGCTTTTCGAAAACGACAAGCGTTTTCTTGACCAGTTTTAAGGAAAGGAGTAATAAAAAATGAAAATTGCACTTAATACACTTAAATACTACGTTGATATTAACGTATCCGTAGAAGAGCTTTGCGATAAAATGGTTATGGCAGGGTTCGAGGTTGAGTCCATTGAAAATCTTGCAGATAAAATGAGCAACGTTGTTGCGGCTAAAATCGTTTCTATTGCTCCTCACGAAAACAGCGACCATTTACAAATTTGTCAGATGGACACAGGTAAAGGTGAGCTTGTTCAGATAGTTACAGGTGCTCAGAACGTTTTTGAGGGCGCTCTTGTTCCCGCAGCCCTTCACGATTCTTATCTCCCCGACGGCACCCATATAACCAAAGGTAAGCTTCGCGGTGTTGAATCCCACGGTATGCTCTGCTCAGGCGGTGAGCTTGAGCTTACTGAAGCCGACTACGTGGGCGCCTCTGTAAACGGTATTCTTATTTTAAAGGACGAGTATGCTCCAGGTACCGATATGCGTGATATTTTAGGTCTTAAAGACTATGTAATAGACTTTAAGATTACCGCTAACCGTCCTGACTGCAACTGCATTATAGGTGTAGCTAAGGAAGTTAGCGTTGTACTTGGTACTCCCTTTAAAATACCCGCTACCGATTATACTACTATAGGACAGGATATTAACGATTTTATTAAAATCGACGTTGAAAACTACGAGCTTTGCCCAAGATACGTAGGCAGAGTCGTTAAGAATCTTCGCATTAAGGAATCTCCCGACTGGATGAAGCAGGTGCTGAAAACTTGCGGTATGCGTCCTATTAACAATATAGTGGATATCACTAACTTTGTTATGCTTGAAACAGGACAGCCAATGCACGCCTTCAATTACAACGACCTTGCAGACAAGCACATCATTGTAAGAAACGCAAAGGACGGCGAATTCATTCAGACTCTTGACGAGAAAAAGCATAACCTCACCCCCGATATGCTTGTAATTGCAGACGGTCAGAAGCCCTCCTGTCTTGCAGGTATTATGGGCGGTCTTGAAAGCGAAATCACCGATACTACCACCGATTTGTTCCTTGAATCAGCAAAATTCAAGCGTGACAACATACGTCGTACAGGCAGAGCCTTGGGTATTCGTACCGAAAGCTCTGGCAGATTTGAAAAAGGTATAGACGTTAACAATACAGGCTTTGCTATGGACAGAGCCTTAAATCTCATCAACGCCCTTGATGCAGGTGATATCATTGACGGTGTTATTGACAAATACGAGTCACTTCCCGAAAACAAAATACTCACCTGTACAACCGATTCTATAAACGCCCTTTTAGGTCTTAATATAGAAAAGGAAGAAATGGTAAGAATTCTTTCTGACTTAGGTCTTGAAACCAAGCTTGATGGCAACGTTCTTACGGTAAGCGTTCCCTCTATCCGCGATGATATCGAGGGCAGAGCCGACCTTGCAGAAGAAATTATGCGTATATACGGCTACGACCATATAGTAAGCACTGCTATGACAGGTAACGTAAGACGCGGAAGGAAAAATGCCGAAAGAATCAAATCTGATTTAATTAAATCTGCTATGATTTCTTTGGGCGCAAACGAAATCGCCACCTATTCCTTTATTTCCTCAAAGGCTCTTGATACACTGGGTCTGAATGAAGACGACAGCAGAAGACAGACTGTTAAGCTTCTTAATCCCCTCGGCGACGAATACTCTACAATGCGTACTCAGCTTATCACCAGTATGCTCACCGTTCTTTCAACCAACTACAACCGCAAAAACAGTGACGTACGCTTCTTTGAAATAAGTAAACGCTTTATTCCTAAAGCTCTGCCACTGACCGACGCTCCTGATGAAATCCCAACTATGTGCATCGGTATGTACGGAAACGACGAAGATTTCTTTACACTTAAAGGTGTGGTTGAAGAAGTACTGTCGGTATTCGGTCAGACGGGCAAGTTTGTTAAGAGCAGCGAGGTTTTCCTCCACCCAGGAAGACAGGCAGAGGTTTATATAGGTGAAGAAAAATTTGCCGTTTTAGGTGAAGTTCATCCCGACGTTCTCCATAAATACGACATGGGTACACGCGCTTACGTTGCTGAAATCTATATTGATAAGCTATTTGCCGTTATTCCCGAAAAGACTCTTTATAAACCGTTACCCAAATTCCCCGCCGTTACAAGAGACCTTGCCCTGTTGTGCGACAAGGATATCCCTGTGGGCGATTTACAGGATATTATTAAGGAAGCCGCAGGAAAGCTTTGCGAAAACGTTGAACTGTTTGACGTATACGAAGGCAATCAGATTCCCGAGGGCAAAAAGAGCGTAGCCTTCAGCGTTACTCTCAGAAGTCTTGAAGCCACCCTTACCGACGAGCAGATTGATGCCGCTGTAAAGCGCGTTATAAAGAAGCTTGACGCCAAGGGCGCTTCACTGAGAATGTAGTTCATAATTTTTTTACTTGTACTTTTTTAAAAAGTGTAGTAATATAATATAAAAGAGGTGTTTAATGATGGATAAAACAGTTGAATTTTCTTTAATTAATGACGAAGAGCTTGAAATCCGTAAAATTATTTTACAGGTTTACGACGCATTAAAGGAAAAGGGCTATAATCCTATCAATCAAATTGTCGGATATATTCTTTCTGAGGACCCGACCTATATAACTACACATAACAATGCTCGTAATCTTATAAGACGCGTAGACCGAGATACACTTCTCCAGAGTCTTGTAAAGTTCTATGTTGCAGATTAATTTAAAAGAAACAGCTTCGGCTGTTTCTTTTTTTGTAAAATCTATTGCACTAAGGATATTATTGATGTATAATAAACAAGGCAAGAAAATACTATAATGAGGACAATTTTATGAATTTTAAATCTATTGACGGTAAAAATCTTGTTGAGGGCTTTTGCCTTATAAAAAGCGTTGATAAAAAAACCTCTTCAAAGGGAGATACCTATCTTGATTTCACCCTTTCGGACAGCGAAGGTGAAATCAACGGTAAGCTGTGGAACTATAATGAAAACCTCCACGGCGTATACGATGCAAATATTCTTGTGAAAATACGCGGCACTATTTCCGTTTATAACGGCAGTGACCAGTTAAGAATCGAAAAAATCCGTCCTGTCAGTGATGAAGATAACGTTAAAATCGAGGATTTTGTAAAGAGCGCAGAATATGACAGCTCTGCTATGTACAACGCTCTTTTTGAAATTGCTTCAGAATTCGAGGACAAAGAGTTATCTCTTCTTGTAACCACTATTTTAAATGAAAGAAGACTTTCTTTGCTTTACTGGCCGGCCGCCTTCAAGCTTCATCACGCTATACGCGGCGGCTTACTGCTTCACACTCTTTCAATAGTTCGTATGTGTGAAAACATTTGCAGTATTTATACTTTTGTAAACAAAGAGCTTCTTATTTCAGGCGCAATTCTTCACGACATTGCTAAAATCGATGAATTTGAAGTAGCTGACAGCGGAATTGCAACGGGCTACAGTGTAAAGGGCAACCTTATCGGCCATCTTGCCGAGGGCGCGATTACGGTAAGACAGACCGCCAATAAGGTGGGGGTAAGCGAAGAAACCTCAAATCTTATTGAGCATATGCTTCTATCCCATCACGGCGACCCTGAGTTCGGCGCGGCGGTGCGTCCAATGTTTATCGAGGCTGAAATACTCAGCGAACTTGATATGCTTGACGCTCGTATTTATGAAATGAAAGAAGCCGTTGAAAACGTAGAGATTGGCGAATTTTCCTCAAGACTGTGGTCAATGGACAACAGAAAGCTTTATAATCACGGAAAAAGTGATTTAAATAAACCAACAGTATTATTTTAAAACAAAGGAGAAACCAAAATGAAAATCACAAAAGATATGCTTATAGGCGACGTACTTGACCTTGATACAGGCTGCGCAAAATATTTCTTTGAAATCGGTATGCACTGTCTGGGTTGCCCCGCTTCAAGAGGCGAATCTATTGAGGCTGCCTGTGAAGTACACAATACTGACTGTGACGCTCTTATTGCAAAGCTTAACGAATATTTCAAGGATAAATAATGCGTCCTTTATCTAAGCGTTTACAGGTTATATTCGATTTGGTACCTGTGGGCTCAAGGGTTGCCGATATAGGTACCGACCACGCTTATCTGCCTATTGCCCTGTCTTTGTCGGGCAAGTGCAGTAAAATCATAGCCTGTGATATAAACGAAAAACCCCTTAACAAAGCTAAGGAAAACATCGCCAGATTCCGTATCTCTGATATTGAAACAAGGCTTGGTGACGGCATTTCACCCGTAAACGCGGGTGAAGCCGATACCATAATTGTTGCGGGGATGGGTGGCGATGTTATTTCTCATATTCTTCAGAGCTGTCAGTGGCTTAAAAACAACGGTATTACCCTTTTGCTTCAGCCAATGACAAGCGCTGAAATACTGAGAACCTACCTTTTTGATAACTCGTACGAAATAACAAAGGAGATACCTTTGACCGAAAACGGCAAGGTATATACCGTTATTTGCGCACGTTTCAGCGGTAAGAAAGTCCTTTTGCCCATGGGCAGTGAATATACAGGTATGGTTACCGCTTCTTCTGAAGAAGGTAGGCTATACCTTTCAAAACAATTTCGTCGTATTGACAACTGCATTGAGGATATTAAAAGCCTATCTCAAAAAACAGACGAGCTGACATATCTCACTAAAGTAAGAGAACACATAAAAGATTTACTGGAGAACCTTTAATGGCATTAGACGGAATTTTTCTTTATAAGCTAAGAAATGAAATGTCCTTTTTAAAGGGCGCCCATCTTGATAAAATTTACCAGCCCTCAAAAGACGAGCTGGTGTTTTTGTTGCGCTGTAAAGAGGGCGCGTTCAGACTTTTTTTGTCAGCAAAGCAAGGCTCTGCAAGGGTGCATATCACCTCTTCAAGACCCGAAAATCCCGCCTCTCCCCCTATGTTTTGTATGCTTCTCAGAAAATACCTAAGCTCAGCCAGAATCGTTGATATTGAGCAAAACGGATTTGAAAGGGTTATTACCTTCGTTTTTTCTTCCCTTAATGAAATGGGAGACGTTATCTATCCCCGTCTTGTTTGTGAGCTTATCGGCAGTCAGCCTAACATAATTTTAACAGACGAAAACGGTACTATAATCGACGCGGTTCACAGAAGCGATTTGGAAAGCTCTGTCAGAATAATTCAGTCGGGCGCAAAATATATTCCCCCCGAAAAACCTAACAAGCTTAATATTCTGGAAACAAAAACCGCCGTTATTGCCGAAAAAATTCTTTCCCTTGGAAACTTGCCTTTGCGCAAGGCATTTCTCGATACGATAGAGGGTCTTTCTCCCCTTGTTGCAAGAGAACTTTCCAATCGTATAGGTGATGGAGATTTAGCCGTAAACAATCTGACCCATGCACAGAAAATGAATATTGTCGGCATCCTTAACTCTCTTGTTAAGTCTGTCGCTCAGGATAATACGCCTGTGGTGATTTTTGATAAAAACGGCACACCGAAGGATTTTTCTTTTACTGATATAAACCAGTATTCTAATGAATTTACCCAAAAATACTTTACCGATTTCAGCGAGGCTCTTGAAGCATTTTACACCGAAAAAGAAAATTCAGAGCGAATCAGAAAAAACGCTCAGGACATTTTTAAGCTCATTTATATACTTATAAGCAGAACTCAAAAGAAAATCGGACTTAGAAAAAAAGAACTTGAAGATTGCGCAGACAGAGAAAAGCTGCGTATATACGGTGAGCTTATAAAAGCCAATCTGTACAGACTCTCTTCAGGTATGCATTGCTTTGAGGCTGAAAATTACTATGATGAAAACCTAAGCAAAATAACAATACCCTTAGACCCTGCTCTTTCCCCCTCGGCTAATGCGGATAAATATTTTAAAGATTATAAAAAATCCTATAACGCTGAAAAGATGCTTTCTGAGCTTATCAAAAAGGCGGAGGACGACCTTGTTTATTTTGAATCTGTTTTAGACAGCCTGTCACGAGCAACTTCTATTGCAGAGCTTAATGAAATCCGCGATGAGCTAAGTGAGGCAGGAATTATAAAAAGCAGTAAGCCATCTCAAAAAAAGAAAAATGAAAAGCCAAGCTTTATACAGTACGCCACCCCTGACGGTGCAAAAATTTTCGTTGGTAAAAATAACCGCCAAAACGATATATTGACGCTTAAAACCGCGCTGAAAACGGATATCTGGTTTCACACAAAAAATATTCCCGGCAGCCACACGGTTTTAATTTGCGAAAACGACAGCGTAAAGGACGAGGATATCCTATACGCCGCAAGAGTTGCCGCGTATCATTCCAAAGCTTCAAACTCATCCAACGTTCCTGTGGACTATACTCTGATAAAATACGTGAAGAAGCCTGTAGGTGCAAAGGCAGGTATGGTTATCTACACAAATGAACAAACTTTATACGTTCAGCCTTTAAACCCAAAAACTAACCTTGACTAAACCAAACAACTGTTATATAATGGTATATATCTAAAAATGCATTTATGCAGAAACGGAGAAGATTATGAACGAATTAACTGTTTCTAATATTTTTTCTATTATTTTAAGACGTATTTGGCTTGTAGTAATAGTTGCTGTGCTGTGTGGCGCCGTTGCTTTCGGTTATTGCAGTTTTCTCGCAACTCCCGTATACCGTGCAAATACTTCAATACTTATTACAAACGGCGGTATTATTACCGACAGCACGAACGACTCTATTCAGACCAACGACCTTTCTGCTTCAATTTACCTTGTTGATACCTGTGTGGATATCCTTAAATCACAGAAAATCTACAAGGACCTTTCCGAAGCTATCGACGGCAAATACAGTCACTCGCAGTTAAAGGGCGGTTTTTCAATTTCAAGACGAGATGAAGAAAGCCTTTTCATTGATATTTCCTTTAAAAGCACAAGTGCAAGTGAAGCAAAGCTTATTGTTAACGCTTTTACAGAGTTGTCCCCCTCTTACACCGAAGAGGTACTTCCCTCTGTAACGGTTGAGATTCTTGATATGTCAGACTCTGCTTCCTGCGTTTACCCACAGACACTTTCTACCAGTGTAGTTTTCGCAATGCTTGGTGCCGTCGCAACTTGCGTATTGCTTATTCTTATCGCTACTCTTGACCAGACAATCAAAAACGAAGACGACTTTATATCTCACTTCGATATCCCCGTGCTTGGCACTGTTCCCGATTTTGATAACAGTCCTACCTATGCCTATAAAGCCAAAACGGGCAACGTTTCTACAGGAGGTGTGTGATTATGGAAAATACCAATATACAAAACAAGGATACAACCGCCAAAAAGGTTCCCTTCGCTGTTGTTGAAGCATACAAAACCATAAGAACCAACCTTACCTTTTCGCTTCCGCAGGATGGCTGTAAATCCTTCGTTATTTCAAGTTCTGTACCCGGTGAGGGTAAATCCACCACTGCCGTTAATATTGCAGTTGCTTTCTCTCAGCTAGGCAAAAACGTTCTTCTTATTGATGCCGACCTCCGCCGTGCTTCTATTCACAAAAAGCTGAAGCTCATAAATACGAAGGGTCTTTATTCCGTTCTTTCAGGCTCAGCCTCTTTTGACGACTGTGTTCAGAACTGCAATAAATATCTTGACGTTTTAACGTCAGGACCTTTCCCCTCTAATCCTATTGAGCTTATTGAGTCTATGGCGTTAAGTGAGCTTCTTAACAAGCTTCATCAGCGTTACGATTACATCATTTTCGACTCCACGCCAATAAATATAGTATCTGACGCTATTTCTCTTGCGCCAAAAACCGACGGTCTTGTTTTGGTTGTCAGAGAAAACAGTACACGTAGAGATGACGTTCACCGTTCTCTTTCTGCTTGTCAATTTGCTAACATTCGCGTTTTGGGAACAATTATCAACGGTGTAAATCCCAAACATTCCGGCAAGTATACCTACAGAAAATACAGGTCGGGATACCGCTATAACTATAACTACAAATATCAGTACAAATAAATTAAAACCGATAGGTATCCCCTATCGGTTTTATCAAAGGAAGATTTTATGGGACTTATTGATATTCATTCACATATTTTGCCGAATATTGATGACGGCGCAAAAAATTCAGAGGAAGCAATACAGCTTCTCACTCAGGAAAAAGAAAACGGAGTATCCTCTGTTGTGCTAACACCCCATTTTTATCCCAATCTTCACACCTTGGAGGAGTATACCAAAAACTGCAATATAGCTTACGAAAGCCTTAAAGAAGCTATCAGGGATATGGAGCTTCCTCAAATCTTCCTCGGATACGAAGTGCAGTATTTTACAGGCATTTCCCGTTGTCAGAATCTTGATATGCTTTGCTTTAAAAACACTCACTATCTGCTTTTGGAGCTTCCTTTCCTTTCGCCTCTGAGTTCTTCTATGCTTGATGAAATTGTAAAAATCAACCGCGACTTAGGTCTTACTGTTATAATCGCTCATATTGAACGCTATAAAAACGACCGACTTTTTAAAAAACTTTTGAAAATAGTTGACAATCAGGATGCCAGAGCTCAGATTTCGGCAGATTCAGTTTTTAATAAGGATATGAAGAAAACCGTTATCAAGCTTCTTAAAAGAAATTTAGTTTCATATATTGCAACAGATACCCATTCAGTCTCCGACCGTCCCGTACTGATAAAGGCTGCTATGGATGAAATACGTCATAAATTTCACCCACAGCTTATAGCCTGTATAAAAAACAGCGAACGAATCTATGACGCTTTGAAAGGAAATTCTGATGATTAAATCACAAGAGCTAACTTTTCGTCCTGAAAATAAACCCTTTTATTTCACCTTTCCCCTTCTTGATAGAATTGATTTTGTAAGAAACGCCTTTACAACCCGTTTAGGCGGTGTAAGTAAAGGTATGTATTCTACCATGAATATGAGCTTTACAAACGGAGACAGATACGAAGACGTACTTGAAAACTACCGTATAATATGTAATCATATTGGCGCCGATATAAACAAAGTGGTATTATCCCACCAAACCCATACCAACAACGTAAGAATAGTAACTGAGGAAGATATAGGAAAAGGAATTTTCAAGGACAGAGATTATGATAACGTAGACGGTCTTATTACTAACGTTTCAGGTATCGTACTGGTAACACAATACGCAGACTGTACGCCGCTTCTTTTCTGTGACCCTGTAAAGCGCGTTGTAGCCACCTCTCACGCAGGCTGGCGAGGCACGGCAAGTGAAATCGGCAGAATTACGGTGGAAAAAATGTGTAAGCATTTTGGCTCTAACCCTTCTGATATAATTGCGGCAATAGGCCCGTCAATATGTAAAAACTGTTATGAGGTTGACGCTCCCGTATATGAGCCTATATCAAAAATCCCTTATCTTGATAAGGATAAAATTTTCACGTCTAAGGGTGGCGGCAAATATATGCTTGATTTATGGGAAACAAACAAGCAGATTCTTATAAACGCAGGTATAAGACCCCAAAATATAAACGTTACCGACCTTTGCACTAACTGTAATCCCGACATTTTTCATTCTCATCGCTATACCGGTGGTAAACGCGGTAATCTCGCCGCACTTATTTCTTTAAAATAGCCAAAAAACACCCTGATTTTTTCATAAATCAAGGTGTTTTTTAATAAATTTTCATTTTTTAAAAAAAACACTTTACAACTTCATCGAAGTGAAGTATAATATACTCATCATCAAAGAAGCGCAAAGCTTCTAAAGAAAGGAAAAATTTAAAATGAAAAAGATTTTAGCACTTATTTTAGCAGTTATGATGATTGTTTGCTGCTTTGCAGGTTGCGGCAGTAAGGAAACTATAGTAGTAGGCTACACCATTTATGAGCCTATGAACTATCTTGATGAAAATGGTAAGCTTATCGGCTTTGATACCGACCTTGCAAAAGCCGTTTTCGCAAACCTTGGTTACGAAGTTATTTTCCAGGAAATTGAATGGGAAAGCAAATACACCGATTTGGATTCGGGCGCTATTGACTGCGTATGGAACGGATTTACCTGTAACACCGCTGACGATGACGGAATTTTACGTTCTGAAAAGGTTGATTTCTCCTACAACTATATGGAAAACCGTCAGGTTATCGTAGTTAAAAAGGATTCCGGTATAGCTTCTGCTGCCGATTTAAACGGCAAAATCGTTGCTGCTGAAAGCGGTTCTGCAGGTGAAACCTATGCAAAGAGCTTCGAGGGAATTACCTTCAAGGGCTTCACAAAACAGACCGACTGTCTTTTCGAAGTAAATGCAGGTACTGCTGACGTAGCAGTTCTTGATGCTCAGCTTGCTAAGAGCTACTGTGGTAAAGGCGACTATGCAAATCTTCAGATTGTTGATTCTCTTTCCAGCGAAGTTGAGTACTATGCTATCGGTTTCAAGAAAGGCAGCGAACTTACTGCTAATGTAAATGCAGAGCTTGATAAACTTGCTAAAGATGGTACCATCAAGACCTTAGCCGAAAAATACGGTGTTGCTAACACCGCTATCACAGATTTTTCTGACCAGAAGTAATCACTTATATTTGGAGAATATTTAATATGTCATTCTTAGAAGTTACGGCTTTTTTGTTTGACGGCTTTAAAATATCTTTACTAATCTTTGCGGTGACGCTGCTTTGCGGCGCACCGCTTGGTTTACCTATAGCCTTCTGTTCTATGAGCCGTTTAAAAGCAGTTAAAGCCACGTCTAAAGTTATAGTTTGGATAGTCAGAGGTATTCCTCTTATGCTCCAGATATTTATAATCTACTATGTACCCGGTCTTCTTTTTGATTTCCCTATGTTCAGTCAGATTGACCGTTATTTCTTTATTAATTACGGTGTTTCCGATGCAGGTAGAATTATAGCTGTACTTATTGCTTTCAGTCTTAACTATGCCTGTTATTTTTCAGAAATATACAGGGGCGGTATTGAAAGTATTTCAAAAGGACAGTACGAGGCTGGATACGTTCTTGGTCTTAATAAATCTCAGGTATTCAGAAAAATAATCTTAAAACAGGTTATAAAAAGAATAGTTCCTCCTATGTCCAATGAAATAATAACTCTTATAAAGGATACCGCACTTGCTAACTGCATAGTTGTCTGCGAAATTATTAAACAGGCTAAGGAACTTGCCGCCACAAAAGCTATGATTTGGCCGCTGTTCTATACAGGTGTATTTTACCTTTTATTCGTTGGAATATTAACCATTGTTCTGAGCAAACTTGAAAAGAAACTCAGCTATTTCAGGAGTTAAGAGATATGGCAGTATTAGAAGTAAAAAACATACAAAAAAGCTTCGGTAAAACCGAAGTTCTTAAAAACATAAGCTTTTCTCTTGAAAAAGGCGAAGTATTGGCTATTATCGGTTCCTCCGGCAGTGGCAAGACAACTCTGCTTCGTTGTCTTAACTTTCTTGAAACCCCAGATAACGGCTCTATTACCGTAGATTCAAAAGTGCTTTATGACAGCAACGATAAAACAACACTTAGTGATGAGACAATACGACAGAACAGACTGCACTTTGGACTGGTTTTCCAAAATTTCAATTTGTTCCCGCAGTACACTGTACTCCAAAACGTCACCCTTGCCCCTGCCTTGCTTAAAAGAGGCAGTGATGAGGAAATAAAAGCTAAAGCATTAGAGCTTATCAGCGAGGTTGGGCTTACCGATAAAATAAATTCCTACCCTTGTCAGCTCTCAGGTGGTCAGCAACAGCGTGTTGCTATTGCAAGAGCTTTAGCAATGAATCCTGATATCCTTTGCTTTGACGAGCCTACAAGCGCACTTGACCCTGAGCTAACAGGAGAAGTGCTTAAGGTTATAAAAAGTCTTGCCTCAGACAACAGTACTATGATTGTAGTTACTCACGAAATGGAATTTGCTAAAAACGTTGCCCATAAAGTAATATTTATGGCAGACGGAGTAATAGAAGAAATGGGTACTCCGCAGGAAGTATTCGAAAATCCGCAAAGTCCAAAAACAAAGGCTTTCCTTGCAAAGTCCCTTGAAGAAATTTAGGAGGGATATATATGGCGAAAATCGGAGAAGATATGATAAACGAGCTGTATAAGGTTATAGTGAGCATTGACAGTGTAGAGGATTGTAAGCTTCTTTTTGAAGACCTCTGCACTCACAAGGAAGTTGAAAATATGGCTCAGCGAATATGCGCCGCCCGTCTTCTGAAAAAAGGTGAAACCTATAATCAGGTTATGCAAAAAACGGGAATTGCAAGTGCTACACTCGCCCGTGTTTCAAGCTGTGTAAAATACGGCAAAGGCTATGATAAATTTATTAAATAAAACTTAAAAACGGTGTAACGCCTAAAATATGCCATTTGATTTATTATAAATCCCATTAAAATATATAAAAAGCTCTCTGTCGAGAGCTTTTTATTAGTTTTGTTTTCGGACTACTCCGTACTCATCATCAAGGCGGAACGCAGGGCAATTTTTTAGTCTGAAGAAAGGAAACTACCTCATCCTCATCCATACTTGCCATACATTCGTAGGTTTCAAATTCCTCGTTATACGCGAAATTCGCACATATATCACAGGAAGAAACAACTTTCTTTTTATTCACAATTAAGCCTTGCCGATAGAACCGAAGAGTTCCATTTTCTCCTTAACGGTAGCCTTGATAGCCTCTACACCGGGAGCAAGAACTTTTCTTGGGTCGAAGCCTTTGCCCTGAAGGTCTTTACCTGCTTCAATATATTCTCTTGTAGCAGCAGCGAAAGCAAGCTGACATTCGGTATTAACGTTAATTTTGGAAACACCAAGAGAAATAGCCTTTTTAATCATATCAGCAGGGATACCTGTACCGCCGTGAAGAACGAGTGGCATATCGCCTGTGAGCTGCTGAATAGCATCAAGTGTATCAAAGGAAAGACCAGCCCAATTTTCAGGATACTTACCGTGAATATTACCGATACCTGCAGCAAGCATAGTAACACCGAGGTCAGCAATCATTTTGCACTCCTCAGGGTCAGCACATTCACCTGTTCCGATAACGCCGTCTTCTTCTCCGCCGATAGCGCCAACCTCAGCCTCAAGAGAAAGACCGAGTTCGTTACAGATACCAACAAGCTCTTTAGTCTTTTCAATGTTTTCCTCAATTGGATAATGAGAACCGTCAAACATTACGGAAGAGAAGCCAGCTTCAATGCACTTCTTAGCGCCCTCATAAGAGCCGTGGTCGAGGTGAAGAGCAACAGGTACGGTAATTCCAAGCTCGTTAATCATACCCTTTACCATACCTACAACGGTGGTGTAACCGCACATATATTTACCGGCGCCTTCAGATACGCCCAAAATAACGGGAGAATTAAGCTCCTGAGCAGTTTGAAGAATAGCCTTGGTCCATTCAAGATTGTTGATGTTGAACTGACCTACGGCATATTTACCGGCTTTTGCTTTTGTAAGCATTTCTTTTGCAGATACTAACATTTTGTTTTCCTCCTATTTTTTTGCCTTACGGCAACATAAATTTACTTATATATTCTATACCAAATCATCAAATAAATCAAGTCTAAATAAGAACAAAAATAAAAGCACAGAGAAGAAATTCTCTGTGCAATATCCCCGACATGAAAATTTAATCGGAATTTTAAGTACAAAGGCAAAAAGCAATTATGCTTCAACGATAGCCTCTACAGGACAACCGCCTGCACATGCGCCACAGTCAATGCACTTGTCAGCATCGATAGCGTACTTGTCGTCAGCCTCAACGATAGCCTCTACGGGACAACCTGCTGCGCAGCTACCACAGCCAATGCATTCATCAGTAATTTTGTAAGCCATTACGGAACACCTCCTGTCAATTTGGTGAATAAGACTTTTTAGTCCTTACTACTACATTGTACTACTTTTTTCGAAAAAAGCAAGTATTTTATTCTTGTACATCTTCTTCGGTCTGAACAGGCTTCTTATTTTTACCTCTTGACAGCACCGTAACCTTATCTCTGTGAGTCTTAAAAGGCAGTCCGTCATTCTCATTAATCTTAACGATAAGATTACCTGTAATCACATTAACGTCAACGACAACGCCCGTACCCATTTCGGTTTTTACGGTTGAGCCGATAGAGGGAGTTTTCTTAAGCAAATACTCATACGCATCCTGCTCGTACTTAAGACAGCACATAAGCCTGCCACAGCTACCCGATATTTTGGTTGGATTAAGGGAAAGTCCCTGCTCCTTAGCCATTTTAATTGAAACAGGCTGAAAACCGCCTAAAAATCTTGAACAGCAGAAGGGCTGTCCGCAGATACCTATACCGCCTAACATTCTTGCTTCATCACGCACACCGATTTGACGGAGTTCTATTCTTGTATGCAAGGAAGCAGCAAGGTCTTTTACAAGCTCTCTGAAATCCACTCTTCCGTCCGATGTGAAGAAGAATATTATTTTTGAAGCGTCAAAGGAATACTGAGCTTCTATAAGCTTCATATCAAGACCGTGAGCAATAACCTTTTCTTCGCATATTTTAAAAGCCTCTTTAGCTTTTTCCTTATTTTCCTCAACCTTTTTTATATCCTTTTCCGTAGCTACTCGCAGCGCCTTTTTCAGAGGTTTTACAATCTCGCTGTCCTCTACTTCATGGTTGCCCTCGCTGACAGTACCGCATTCTATTCCCTGAGCTGTTTCAACAACGGCGAAATTTCCTGCCTCGTAGGTTCTGCCGTCGGGGTCGAAATAGTAGGACGCGCCGTCGGATTTAAATTTAACAGATATAACCTGTGTCATAAATAACTCCTTAATAAGATTTATAATTTAAAATCTGCCGCCAATTTAGAAAATAAAAGGGGAAGATTAATATTACTTTTAGAAAGCTCATAGGCTTTTTTTACACAGTCGTAATAATAAATATTCTTTTTATTACTTTCCGACTTTATTGCTTTTTCCTTAATATTGCAAAGCAATAAATAAGAAAGAGTGTTTAAAAACTCCCCTGCGGCTACCCTGTCCTTTTCAAAGGACGAGGTTATTTCAATAAGCTCGTAAAGGCTTCCCGCAGACACAGCGCTCATATACAGAACCGCCGCATCGTAAACTCCGCTTTTCTTTCTACTGCTCTGTTTTGACAAAACGTTTCCAATCTGCAGTCCGTTTTGCTGCAAAAGTTCTTTAGCATCTGCTACAGGTATATCACACTTATCTGCAATATAATCAGCCGCCATATCCAAAGACGGCTCGGTAAGCGTATAGGTAACGCATCTTGATAAAACGGTAGGAAGCAGACTTGCGCGGGATTTTACCTGTAATATAAATACCACGTCACCGGGCGGTTCCTCCAAAACCTTAAGAAGTGTATTCTGCGACTGAGGATTAAGAGTATCCGCATAATCAATATTAAACACCTTACGGCTGCTCATTTGCGGACGGATATACACCTGTTCACGCATTTTTCTTATCTGTTCAACAGCTATGTTCTTCTTTTTTTCCTCAGGCGCGATATAAAACATATCAGGATGGGTAGAAACCTTGACAAGATGACAGCTTTTACATACACCGCAAGGCTTATTCTCAGCCTCGCAAAGACAGGCAGAGGTGATATACTCCGCAAGGGTGGATTTACCGCTTGACTGCTCACCCTCAATAATTATAGCGTGTGGAATTCTGCCACTGCTCAGCGCCTGTTCAAATGCCGATTTTATACCCTCATTTCCAATAAGCGGAAACATCATAACACAAAACCGACCTTTTTCATTACCTTGCTCATAGTTTTTCTGGAAGCATAGTACGCCTTTTCTGCGCCGATTTTAGATAACTCGTCGAGCTTTTTCTTATCCTTTATGAATTCATTGTATCTTTCTCTTACAGGTTCAAGACAGTCGTTTACTGCTTCACCCACAGCGAGTTTGAATTCACCGTAGCCACAGCCCTCAAACTTCTTAACGGTATCCTCAGCCGAAATGCCTGTAACGACGCTGTATATATCAATGAGATTATTAATACCATACTTGCCCTCGGCAATGCAAATTTTAGCCTCGCTGTCGGTTACGGCGCGTTTGAACTTACGTATTATATCGTCCTTGGTATCAAGAAGCGAAATAAAGCCGTTTGGGTTTTCATCAGACTTTGACATCTTTTTAGTGGGGTCTGCGAGAGACATAACCCTTGCGCCGCCTTTTTTAATAAGAGGTTCAGGGATAGTAAACACTTCCCCGTAAAGATTGTTAAAACGATTTGCTATATCACGGGTAATCTCCAAATGCTGTTTCTGGTCTTCACCAACAGGAACAAAGTCAGGCTGATAAAGAAGAATGTCAGCCGCCATAAGCGCAGGGTATGCAAAAAGACCTGCATTTATGTTATCGGCGTGACGTGCCGATTTGTCCTTGAACTGAGTCATACGGGAAAGCTCACCAAACTGCGTATAACAGGAAAGAATCCAAGCAAGTTGACTGTGGGCAGGTACCTGTGACTGTATAAAAAGAGTGCTTTTCTCAGGGTCAAGACCAAGGGCGAGAAAGAGCGCAAACATAGAATAAATCTGTTGTCTTAATTTTGCAGGTTCCTGTCTTACGGTAATAGCGTGAAGGTCTGCTACGGCAAAGGTACAATCGTATTCCTCCTGCATAGAAACCCAGTTTTTAAGCGCACCGAGATAATTGCCAAGGGTGGGAATACCACTTGGCTGAATACAGCTTAATACTTTTTTCTTTTGTGTCTGTTCACACATAACAATTACTCCTTTGAGTATACTTATATTCTATAATATTCTAACACAAAAAACAAACATACACAAGTAAAATATTATAATTTCAAAAAAATAGCAACAGAAAAATTTCTGTTGCTGCTCTTTTATAAAATATTTTTGGTTGCTATTATGTCTGCACCGTAAACGTCTGCCTTAATTACGTCGCCTATTTTTACAGGTGCAACGACCTGTGTTTCCCTTATAAGCTTCATAACTTCATCTATCTTAGCTTTTGGAACAGGCTGACTTGTTTTTACGCTGACCATAGTATCAACTCTGTTTGATACCCTCACGATAGAGGTAACGGTTCTCAGAGGATTGGTACATTCAGCCACAGCGTAGTTTTCCCCACGCTTACAGGCGTTACCCGATACCGCTATTTCACCGTTTTGCTCTGTAACCTTAAGCTGACAGCCGCGAGGACATATAATACAAATAATATTCTTTTCCATCATATTTCCTCCACTTCTACCACTACTTCACCGCAAAGCCGTTCAAGGTCTTTAGCCTTAAGGGTGATTTTTTCCATTTCGCCCGGTACCGCGCGTATTCTCTTTTCACTTTTCAGCAATACGTCGTTACATTTAACGTTAATTCTCACAGCGCCGAAAGGCTTTGTAACTCTGAAATAAAGAGATACGCTCTCGTTTTCCTTGTGAAAATGTTGAGGAATGAGGTAACGAACGCCGTTGCCTGTTACAGCCTTTACAGTCTCGCCCTTTGGAATATTGCCGAGAACATACTGGGTGGCTCCCTTACCCGCTATTTCAGCTTCATCAGAAACGTAATCTACAAGGTCGTGCACCTGAAGCACGTTACCGCAAGAGAAAATACCCTCAACACAGGTCTGACGGTTTTCGTCAACAACCGCACCGCTTGTTACAGGGTCAACGGTTACACCTGCTCCCTTTGTCAATTCATTTTCAGGAATAAGTCCAACAGATAAAAGCAAAGTATCGCACTCTATATATCGCTTGGTAGATTCAATGATATTTCGGTTTTCATCAACCTGCGCTATGGTAACACCCTCAAGTCTTTCATCGCCGTGAATCTGTGCAACGGTCGTTGAAAGATAAAGAGGAATGTTGAAATCGTCAAGACACTGCACGATGTTTCGGGTAAGTCCTCCCGAATAACTCATAATTTCACAAACGGCTTCTACCTTTGTACCCTCTAAGGTCATTCTTCTCGCCATAATAAGACCTATATCGCCAGAACCTAAGATAACTGCTTTATTGCCAACCTTATAACCCTCAATATTAACAAGCTTCTGCGCTGTACCTGCGCTATACACACCTGCAGGACGGCTTCCTGCAATATTAAGAGCGCCTCGGCTTCTTTCTCGGCAACCCATTGCAAGTATGACTGCCTTTGCCTGTATTTTAAGAACTCCCTTTTTGTTTACGGCAGTAACGATTTTTTCTGCGCTTACGTCTGTTACGGTGGTTTCGCAAAGAACCTCTATATTTCTCTGCTTTGCCATCTCCTCGTAATGCGACGCATATTCAGGACCTGTAAGCTCCTCGCCAAGCTTATGCAGACCAAAACCGCTGTGTATACACTGACGGAGTATTCCGCCCACCTGTTTCTCACGGTCAAGAACAAGGATATCCTTAACACCGCTGTCATAAGCTGCACAAGCGGCTGCAAGACCTGCAGGGCCTCCTCCGACAATCACTATATCAACGTTTCTCATAGTACACCTCTCAGCTGGTAAGAATCTTTTCCCTTTTTGGTAATTTCTTCAATAGGAATTCCTGTTTCCTCGCTTATAATACGCATAACTGTAGGCATACAGAACCCGCCCTGACATCTTCCCATAGAGCTTCTCGTACGGCGTTTAACACCGTCTATATCATACGGCTTTGGTTCTCTGCGAAGAGCGGCGCGGATTTCTCCCTCTGTAACCTGTTCGCATCTGCAAACCATTTTACCGTAAAGCTCGTTATTCTTTATAAATTCATTTTTTTCTTCGTCGTTCATTTTAGAGAAGAAATGAGGGTCGTCAAGAACTGCGCACCATTCTTCTTTTTCCACAAGCTGCATACCGTCGTTCTTTAACTGCTCTACGGCATACTGGGCTATAGCAACACAGCTTGTAAGTCCCGGCGAGTCAATAGCCGCAATATTAAACAGTCCCTCTACCTTTTTACTGGGTTCAATAATAAAATCCCCCGAAGCAGTAGAAGCGCGAACGCCTGTAAAAGAGGTTATTACGGTACGGTAATCAATTTTTTCACAGCTAAGCTTTGCTGTATTTTTTATCATTTCAAGTCCGCTTACTGTGGTTTCTGTAAATTCAGGATTTTCTACAGCTTCGGCAGTAGGACCGACGAGAAGATTACCGTGTACAGTCGGAGACACAAGAACGCCTTTTCCTGCCTTTGTAGGAATCTGGAAAACGGTGTGACTCACAAGAGAGCCTTCCGTTTTATCAAGAAGCATATACTCGCCTTTTCGTGCAATTATTTTTATGCTGTCATCTCCCGAAAGCTCTGCCACTTTACCGCTATGTACACCTGCACAGTTAATAACACGCTTAGCCTTTACGGTATTGCCCTTTGTATCGGTAATAAAGAAAATTCCGTCTTCCTTATTTATAGAAGCAACCTCAAAATTTCTTTTAAGCTCGGCGCCGTTTTTCATAGCACCCGCCGTTGCCGCAATAGTTAATTCATAAGGAGAAATAATTCCCGCGGTATGAGAAATAAGCACCTTGGTTATGTTCCCCGACAAAGCAGGTTCTATTTCTCTTGCCTTGTCACCCGAAACGATTTCTACGTTGGGAATATTATTCAGAAGCGCTCTGTCAAGAAGGGTTTCAAGTTCTTTTTCTCCCTCTTTATCAAAGGCGCATACCAAAGAGCCGTTATTTATACATGGCACCTTCAATTCCTCTGCCGCCTTGTAAAGAAGCTCTACGCCTCTGCTGTTCATTTCAGCCTTAAGGGTATTTGGAACAGGGTCAAAACCACCGTGTACAATACCGCTGTTGGCTTTACTTGCGCCACAGGAAACATCGTTTTCTTTTTCTAAGATAAGAAGCTTTATATCGTATTTAGAAAGCTCTCTGGCTGTCATTGCGCCTATTACACCGGCGCCTATAATCACCGCATCATATATCACAGTTATACCTCCAAAAAGAGAAGTGGCAGAGCCACTTCTTTATATTTTTTCTATTTTTCTGATACTTGTATCGGTAAGCAAGGATGAAATTATAAGGTCGGCTGTGTTTTCATCGGTATCGGCAACACATACAATTACACTTCCGTCAGCCTCGCGTATCATTGAAGTTACGTGAAAAGCGCCCTCGGTTATATATTTATATGCATTTCCAAAATCCTCAGGCTTTTCAGGATAAATTCTTATACGGCAAATTTTTTCTCTGCCCTTTTTCTGCAGAAACTTTGTAACTGGACGAAGAACCAGCATTACGCCCACAATAAGCGCTGCCATAACTATTGCAATAAAATAGTATCCCGAACCGATTATAAGACCAAGACACGCAGTTGCCCACAGTCCAGCTGCAGTAGTAAGTCCGCGTATTTTTTTGCCGTGAACAAGTATACATCCGGCGCCGAGGAAACCTATTCCGCTTACTACCTGTGCGCCGATACGCATAACATCCCCGCCAAAATCTCCAACAAGAGTACGGCTCATTATCATAACACCTGCACTACCAAGACACACAAGAATATGGGTTCTCAGACCTGCGTCGTGATTAGTACCGGAACGCTCTACACCAATTATTCCGCCAAGAATAACGGCAAGAACCAACTGTATTATTATTTCTATATAGTTTACAGGAATCATTTCTCACACCTCACACGTACCAAAGTTCTTCTTTACCTGTAGAAACAGCGGAAGCGCCGCTGGAAATAGCCTCGGTTATCTCACTCTTACTCTCAATAAGACCACCCGCTATTACAGGAATTCCCCTTGACGAGAATCTTGTAATAACCTTTCCTATAACACCCGGTATAATTTCAATATAATCGGGTGAGCAAATAGGCAGCATTTCCTCTATGCTTTCGATACCCTGTGAATCAAGCGCAAAAAAACGCTGTACAGTTATAAGACCTAATTCCTTCGCCTGACGGATAAGCTTACCTCTTGTGCTGATAATTCCGTCAACACCTATATTATAAAGATACTGAATACCCGTTTTATCACTTGCAATGCCTTCAGCAAGGTCGATATGCACAAGTATATATTTACCCGACTTATGAACTGCTTCGATATCATCTTTAATAGTAAGTAGGTCAGCCTTCATATGCACAAGAATTTCCGCAGGAGATTTAAGCGCAGAGCAAAGCTCGGATTTATGTACCGTAGCTATTACGGGAAATCTTTCAAGAGAAGCCTTAAATTCATTTAACGTCATAAAAACCACCCTCGTATTTTATGATATAAAAATAAAAAAAGACGCAAAAAACCACAGGGTTCACCTGTAGCTTTTGCATCTCCATTACTCATTCAGCAAAATTATTTTATCACACTAAATAATAGTTGTCAACCGTTTATTCTGCTTTTTTATCATTTTTAAGCATATCGCGGATTTCTTTGAGAACGCTAATCTCATCCTCGACTGGCTCAGCGGCGGCCTCTGTGGCAGCTTCTTCCTCTTCTTTCTTCTTATGAAGAAGCTCCTGAAGCTTCTTTTCGGCATTCATCATAACCTTAAGAGCAACAAAAATAGAGAAAGCTATAATAAGGAAATCAATAATAGACTGTAAAAATACACCGTATGTAACAGCGTTTTCAGGAATAACCTCAACGCCGTTTTCTATAACAGCCTCAGATATTACGTACTTAAGGTCAGAAAGATTTCCCTGTCCCGTAAGAGCGCCGATAAGCGGATTAATGATGTTATTAACAAGCGCAGTAACGATTTCTTTAAAAGCGCCGCCCACAACAACACCGACAGCCATATCCAGCACGTTGCCCTTCATTGCAAATTCTTTGAATTCCTGAAAAAACTTTTTCATTTTTCCCTCTCCCTACATATTATATTATTGTATTATTGTATCATAAGATTTTCAAAAATGCAATAGCTGTGATTAAAACAAATTATAAAGTTACATTGATAAAATATAACTATTATGATATAATGATTATAAAGACTATGGAAGGAATGACTGTCTTATGAGAATATGTGTGTACGGTGCGGCTTCTCCCACCATTGATAAAAAATATATGGAAATCACTCAGGAAATGGGAAAGGCTATGGTAAAGCGCGGTCACAGTCTTGTTTTCGGCGGCGGCGGTAACGGACTTATGGGCGCCACTGCAAGAGGTGTAAAGGCTGAGGGCGGCTATATTTTAGGTGTTATACCAAGCTTTTTCAAGGACGAAGAAATAGAAGCGGTGTGTGATTTTTGTGATAAGCTTATCGAACCCGACACCATGCGCGAGAGAAAACAGATTATGGAAGATAACTGCGACGCTTTTATGGTAGTACCGGGCGGTATAGGCACCTATGAAGAATTTTTCGAAATACTAACATCAAAACAGCTTTGCCGTCATAATAAACCCATTGCTATTTACAATCAGATGGGTTATTATAACGAGCTTTATGCCACTATGGAACAAGCGGTAAAAAAGAATTTTATAAAACCCGACTGTCTTGAACTATTTAAAATTTCAGAAAATCTTGACGAGCTGTTCAGCTATATAGAAGCTCCTCAAAAACAAAGAACAGTAAAGGATTTAAAAGAAGGATAAAAATGAAAAAGAATACCAAAAGAATTCTTATAACTGCAGGTGTAGCAAGTGTAGTAGGCGCTGCAGCCGCATATTTCGCAACGGCAAATTATCTTTTAAAGGTGGCTCTTTCAAGAAGCCAGCCTAAAGCTAAAGAAAAAAGGAAGCAACGGCTTACAGGCTCAGATGATTTTTCTAAAATGCTTCAGACTATGATGGATGCCGCCACAGAGCTTGAAAAGGAAAGCTTTGAGGATATAGAAATAGAGAGTCACGACGGCATAAAACTTGCTGGTCACTGGTACTGTCCCAAAAATCCAAAACGGGTTTTGATTGCCGTTCATGGTTGGCGTTCCCGCTGGTCTCAGGACTTCGGTGTTATTGCGCCCTTCTGGCATAAAAACGACTGCGCTGTGCTTTACGTTGAGCAACGGGCTCAGGGCAACAGCGAGGGTGAATATATGGGCTTTGGTCTTCTGGAGCGTTTCGACTGTTTTGAGTGGACAAAATGGGTAGCTGACAAAATAAAGGGGAAACTCCCCGTATATTTGTGCGGTGTTTCTATGGGCGCTACCACCGTTCTTATGACAGCAGGCTTTACTTTACCCGACTGTGTAAAAGGTATTATTGCCGACTGCGGCTTCACCTCCCCTCACGCTATATGGAAGCACGTAGCACAAAACAATTTAAAAATCCCTTACGGGCTTTACGGTGCTGTAGTTAATGATATGTGCAGAAAAAGAATTCAGGCTTCAAGTGACGGATATTCCTGTATAGAGGCTATGCAGAACTGTACCGTTCCCGTGCTTTTTGCCCACGGCACCGATGATAAATTCGTTCCTATAGAAATGACCTTCGAAAACTACAAGGCGTGTGCATCTCCGAAACAGTTGTTTATAGTACCTGGCGCAGCGCACGGAATGAGTTACTTTGTGGACAAGGACGGATATGAAGCCGCAACTCTCAAATTCTTCAAAGAATATGACGGTTAACAAAAAAGGTTGTACGAGATTCGTACAACCTTTTTATTATAACGTTTCAATAAATTTGATTATTTTATCGGCTAAAAGCTCATAACCTCTGTCGTTTGGATGAAGTCCGTCGGGCATATACATTTCTTTAATTATGGGAATTTTTGGCTGAAGTCCGCTACACTTAAACAAATCGAGGACAGGTAACGAATAATACTCAGCAACCTCACGAATAATTTCCACGTATGTCTTAAGAGGAGCAGCGTCAAATTCCTTACTACCGTCGCCTCTCAGATTATCTTCATTGCATCTGTGAAAAGGCGTAAGGATACCTATTTTAGCAGTTGGATATTTTTCAATAAGAGAAATGCAAAGGGAATGTAACGCTCCGTAAAAGGTTTTTGTAGTGCGGTCCTCCATACTGCCTAAGGGAGCGTCCCCATGGCCGAAATCATTGGTGCCGCCGAAAACAATTATACAGTCAGCATCAGTCTCCATTTCACAAACTCTTGACCCAAAAGTTTTATCAATAATAGGGTTGTCGGACGGTTTTAACTGCTCTGCAATTCTTGTACCGCCAATGCCGTAATTATTACAAACAGCCCCTGTTTTTTGTGCTATGAGATTGGTATAGCGTTTCTCGGTACAGCTTGACCCTGAGCCTTCCGTTATGCTGTCACCCAAAAAATTGATTTTTGCACCCTTAAGTTCCATTTCCATCACCTCAAGTTTTTTCTTCATTATAACGCTTCTCTATTTGAAAGTAAAGTGTAAAATTTATAAATCAAGGCGAAGTCTTGTATATCATCAATTCTGAAGGAATTACATATCATCAATACAAAGTGTTGTATATCATCAAGCCGCAGGAAAGATGCACGCTGGCGCGTGATAAAATACAAGGTCGGCATGCCGACCTTGATGATATGCTAAGCCTACGGCTTGGATAAAAAAGGACGAAGCGATTGCTTCGTCCTTTTTTGGCGCGCCCAAAGGAATTCGAATCCCCGACCTTCCGCTTAGGAGGCGGACGCTCTATCCAGCTGAGCTATGGGCGCATATTTTTTCGCCCACGTAATGTGGGCGAATTTTTAATCTCTGTATCCGTTAGGGTTATTTTTCTGCCAACGCCAAGTATCAATACACATTCTTTCAATATCGTACTTAGCTTCCCAGCCTAAAATTTCCTTTGCTTTAGAAGCATCGGCATAAACTTCATCAGGGTCACCTGGGCGGCGCGGAGCAATAACGAAGGGAATTTCCATTTCTGCAGCTTTACCGAAAGCATCTTTAAGCTGAAGCACGGATACGCCGTTACCTGTACCCAGGTTAAAGGCTTCGCAGGACTGATTATTAAGCGCCCAGTTAACAGCGGCAACGTGGCCTTTAGCAAGGTCAACTACGTGTATGTAATCTCTTACACCCGTTCCGTCAACGGTATTATAATCGTCACCGAAAACGTTAAGCTTCTCAAGTCTGCCGACAGCAACCTGAGAAATATATGGCATAAGGTTATTGGGGATACCCTTGGGGTCCTCACCTATTTTTCCGCTTTCGTGAGCGCCGATTGGGTTAAAGTAACGCAGAAGCGCAATGCACCAGCTGTTATCACTAACATAAAGGTCGCGGAGCATTTCTTCGATAAATAATTTTGTTCTGCCGTAAGGATTAATTGCGCCGAGAGGCATACCTTCCTTAAGGGGCATTTCCTTTGCTACGCCGTAAACGGTAGCAGAGGAGGAAAATACGATTTTCTTAACGTCAAACTCACGCATAACCTCAAGAAGTACAAGAGTGCTGATAAGGTTGTTATCATAATATTCTACAGGCTTTGCAACCGATTCGCCAACTGCCTTAAGACCTGCAAAATGAATAACTGCTTCTATTTTATTCTTCTTAAAAATCTTTCTTAAAGCCTTTTTATTTCTTACGTCTTCCTTATAGAATTTAACCTTTTTTCCAGTAATTTCCGCAACTCTTCTCAAAGATTCTTCATTACTGTTGTCAAGGTTATCAACTACAACCACTTCGTACCCTGCAGCCATCATTTCTATACAGGTATGAGAACCAATATAACCTGCGCCGCCTGTTACTAATACTGCCATTTAAAAATCATCTCCAAATAATAATTGTCAAACCGAGGTTTGTGTGCTATACTTAGTATATTATAATATAGAAAATAAAAAAATCAAGTAATTTTTGGAGAGTTTTATGAACAGCATTATTAATACTGAGGTGTTTGCAAACACCTTTTCTTTCCCCGCCGATGCGGTTGACAAACACATAAAGCTTGTCTCTGATGTTCAGTTAAAGGTGCTTTTATATATTTTCAGACACAGCAGTGAGGAACTTGATGCTACTGCTATTTCAGAAGCTCTTGGTACAGACGAGAATCAGGTGACCGATGCAATCGGTTATTGGTGCAGTACGGGAATTCTTAAAAGGCAGACTGCAAATCAAAAAACATCTGTTAATAACGAAAATAAATCTGCCCGTATGCAAAGCAATAAACCTACAAGAGAAGAAATCGCCCGACTTGGAAGTAATGATACTAAGCTTCAGTTTTTGCTTCGTGAAGCGCAATCCCTTTTCGCAAGACCTTTAAGGCAGAACGAGTCAAGCACTTTAGCCTGGCTTTACAGTGATGAGGGTATGGACGTTTCGGTAATACTTATGCTGCTTCAATATGCTATGAGAGAGCAAAAGCTCAGTACCCGTTTTATTGAAAAAACCGCAATAGAATGGATTGACGGCGGTGTAGAAACCATATCCGACGCAGAAGAAAAAATGGCTTCTCTTTTAAAGGAAAAGCAGTGCGTGAACATCGTTTTTTCTGCCTTTGGTATAAAGGACAGAAAGCCAACAAAAAAAGAGACGGAGCTTTCGGTATTGTGGATAGAGCAGTACAAGTACGACCGCAAAATTTTAGAAAAAGCGTACGAGATATGCGTAGACACCACCAGTAATTTTTCTTTTCCGTACATCAAAAAAATTATTGAAAAGTGGTATAAGGACGGGGTTAAGACCGTTGACGATATAAAAGAAAACACAAAACCCGAAAAGAAAACGGAAAACAGCTTTGCGGCATACGACAAGAATCTTATTAAAAAGCTTTTAGAGGAGGATTAGTGTGGCTATTTCATCTGATAACATAAAAAAAGCCTTTGAAATAAAAGAAAAGGCAATAAAAAAAGCCGACTTTTTATATAACAAAGCTTTAGAAAACGCAATTTCTTCTGAGCCGCGTATTGAAGAAATCAACCATGAGCTTTCAAACATCGGCGCTATACTTATGATGGCGGCGCTTCAGGGGGATACCGACAGAATAGCTCTGTTAAAGAAAAAAAGCGACAGTCTGTCCGATGAAAAAAAGACGCTTTTAGATAAAGCGGGAGTAAAGCCCAAGCAAATTTTCTGTCAGGTCTGCGGTGACACAGGCTATAACGGGGCAAAAATCTGCGACTGCATTAAATCTATTGCTAAAGAAATCGCGCTAAGCGAAATGGAAAAGGCTATGCCGCTGAGCAAAAGCAGTTTTCAGTCCTTTGTCCTTAAATACTACCCTGATGAAGCCAAGGATAAAATGAGCAATATTTTTTCCTTTGCAAAAAAATACGCAGACGATTTTTCCGAAAGCTCAGGAAACATTCTTTTTATGGGCAAAAGCGGACTTGGTAAAACCCATATTTCTTTATCTATTGTCAGAGAGGTTGTAAGCAAAGGCTACAACGTGGTTTACGGCTCTGCACAAAATCTTTTTTCCGAAGCCGAGAAAGAGCATTTTTCCTATAGTGGTGAAAATGAAAAGCGTAACAGACTGCTTGAAGCAGACCTGCTCGTTATTGACGACCTTGGAACAGAATTCATAACCAACTTCGTACAGTCCCTTATTTACGATATCATCAACACCCGACTGTTAAAGGGTAAACCCACAATAATAAATACCAATCTTAATATAGACGAGCTTGAAAGCCGATACACAGCAAGAATAACCTCCCGCTTTATAGGTGAGTATTGTATGAAAACCTTTGTAGGAAACGATATACGCTTACTGAAAAAAATAGAAAACAAAGAATGAGCCTTTAAACAAAGCTCATTCTTTATTTTTTATCAGTATTTCTTTTCTGTATTTATTAGGTGAAAAGCCTGTCACCTTTTTGAACTGCTTACTGAAATGGTACTCGTCATAAAAGCCGAGATTATACGCTACTTCTTTGATTGACATCTCAGGAAAATTTTTGAAATAAGCTATTGCCTGTTCCACCTTAAACTTTAAAGTGTACTGATGAATGGTTACACCAAAAAGAGTTTTAAATTTATTTTCAGCAGTTTTTACCGACACGTGTGTTTTCTGTGCAAGTTCCTTATTTGACAAAAATCTTTCAGGATTTTTGTGTATTATATTCTTAATCTGCTCACCTATCTGAACAGAGGGCGGCTGATGTCCCGCTTCATCAATTTCATACATAAGCAAATCGAAAAATATGTTTGCTTTTTTATGGTTGCCGCAAAGCTTGGCATTCACGATTTCATAGAAATATTTTTTTATATTTCTGTTATGAGAAGCGTAGGTAAGACTTTCAACCTCACAAAGCTGGTCGTTTTCATTATTGTTTTCTTCCTCGTAGGAGAGATGAAAATACATGGTTTTGGAATCAGGGGAACAGGGTTCTACACCGTAATGGGTGTTATTTGCTGAAAGTATAAGCAACGTGTCCTCTGTCAGCTCATATTCTTCATCATTTTGTCCGATTTTCCATTTACCCTTGAGCATATATATAAAATCGTACTCAGCCATTTTGCGTTTTGGATGAATAAAAGGCGTTGCATAGTAATTAATATTAGCCTCGGTAACGTTGTGACGTCTTGTGGTGTTGAATACAGTTTTCATTTCCTTCTCCGCGCAATTTATGTTTTGACTTATTTTACATTTTATTTTCTTATTTGTCAATTCAAATTTTTAATCCTTTAAATTATTATTAAAATATCAAATAGTAAGATGTGATAATATGAAAATTTTCGGAAAAGGCTTTAACTTTGGACAGGACGGACCGGGCAACCGCCTCGTTTATCATCTTTCGGGCTGTAATATGCGCTGTATCTGGTGCTCTAATCCCGACGGAATGGAGAGGGATGCAGGAAAGGATTACTCGTCAGACCAGCTTTTAAAAGAATGTATAAGCTGTAAGCCAATGTTTTTTTCAGGTGGCGGCGTGACCTTTACAGGCGGCGAGGCAACCTTGCAGACCAACGAGCTTTTGGAGCTGCTTAAAAAACTAAAAAAGGAAAATATACATACGGCTATAGAAACCAACGGAACCTCCCCCCGTCTTAATGAGCTTCTCCCCTTTATTGATTATCTGATTATGGACTTTAAACACGTAGACAGTGAAATTTTAAAGAAGTTTACGGGAGTGGGAAACGAAAATATAAAGAGAAACTTTGAAAACAACTGCAAAACAGGCAGACAGCAGCATATTAGAATCCCTCTTATTAATGGGGTAAATGCAGACTGCCCTCAGGCCTTTGCAGAATATTTTTCCAAGTTCAACACAGAAAACACGGTTTTTGAATTTCTTTCCTATCACGAATATGGAAAAGAAAAATGGAAAACGGAATATAAGGTAAAGAACGGTTTTATTACCGCCGATATACTTAAAAATTACACAGAAACATTCAAACACTACGGTCTGAAAACCGTTACGACTTAAAGGAGGTCATTACAATGTACGGAATTTTTAAAAACGGTGAGCTTACCGCAATGGCAAAGGCTCTTTATAAAGAAGAGCGTGAAATCAAGCGTCTTGACGGTTGGTTTATTGCTAAAGAAACCGAAATGAAGGCAGACGGCAAATATGCCCAGTATCCTGCCGAGGTAAAAAAGGCTTATCTTTTATGCGAGGTTCTTAAAGAGCTTCCTCTCTTTATCAGCGACAATGCAATCTTCGTCGGCGCTCAGAGAGATGCTTTTGCAAGAAGCTACGCGCTTATCAATCCTTCCTTCACAGTAGAGGGTTTCTCAGGCTACTGCGACCCTATGGCTATCTATAACGATATTGAGCCAAACGAGGAATTCACAAAGGAAAGAATCGACGAGGTGCGTTCCTTTACCGCCAAAACAAAGATGGTTGAAATGCTTAACGACACCTACGGTAAAGCCGAAAACTACACCAAAGAGGTTATTTTCTTTGTAGAGCAGGTTACGGGTCACGTAATCCCCGATTTCAGAGGCGCTCTTAAATACGGTATCGACGCTCTTATTAAAGATGCAAAAAGTAAGGACGGCGAATTTTATACCGCCGCAGCTATAGCTCTTTCAGGCGTTAAAATACTTATAGGAAGATATCTTGACATTATTGCCCAGCAAAAGAAAACCTGTTCTGCCAAGAGAAAAGAACAGCTTGAATTCTTAGAGAAGAGCCTTAACAATATAAACGGCGGTCCCGCAACCAATCTTTACGAGGCTTTACAGCTTTATCTGCTTTTGTGGGAAATTATGTGTCTTGAACAGGCACCTAATCCATACGCTTTCTCTATCGGTAACGCCGACAGAATTTTCGAGCCTTACAGAAACGAACTCAGCCGTGAAGAAGCCGCAGAGCTTTTCCGTCACTTCCTCGTATTCTATAACGTTGGTGACAGAAGCTGGGCTATTTCTCAGAACGTACTTATAAGCGGCAGAGATAACGAAGGCAACGATTTAACAAGCATAATGAGCTATGCTATTATGGATGCTTATTTTGATATGAACCTGCCACAGCCTATTCTTTCCGTAAAGCTTCACAAAAACACTCCCGAAAAGCTTTATGAGGAAATGGGACGCTTCTTCTTCTCAGCAGGTGTGCTTACCCCCTCTCTTTTTAACGACGATGCTATTTTCGAGATTTTAAACAGCACGGGTATTGCTAAAGAGGATATCCCTGATTACAGTGTCGCAGGCTGTCAGGAGCCTCTTATTATGGGCAAGGATAACGGCAACACCACTAACAGCTGGTTAAATCTTCCCAAGGTACTTGAAATGGTACTTACAGGCGGTGTATCCGCTATTACGGGTGAAAAACTTATGGATACAGAGGATTTCACCCTTGAAAATATCCGTGAAGTATTCTATAATGTGCTTAATAAGGTTATGGACGAAATGGTATCCGCTGCTAACGGTGTTTCCACTGCTCTTTCTGAGCTTAAAGTACCTTTCTTAAGTTGCTTTATGGGCGGTTTAGAAACAGGCGCCGATATGCGCGACACTAAGGTTCAAGGCACAAAGTATAACGGAAGTGGCTGTCTTGTTCACGGTCTTACCGTACTTGCCGACTCCTTTATCGCTATTGACACGATGATAAAGGAAAACGTAGCTGACAAGGAAACGCTTGTTAAGGCTATAAAGGCTAATTTCGAGGGCTATGAGGATTTAAGAAAATTCCTCCTTTCCTGCTCAAAATTCGGTAACAACATTGAAGAGGTTGATAACGAAGCAAGAAAAATCGCTATTAAGGTAAGCGATATGCTCCGCAGCAAAAAGAATTACATCGGCAATCCCTTCAGGCCTGACTTTGCAAGTCCCTCTACCCACCTTACATACGGATACTGGGTAGGCGCAACACCCGACGGCAGACTCAGTCGCGATATGCTGGGCTACGGCGTTGACCCGCTTTATGGAGAAGCTTCTAACGGTCTTGGGTTCAGAATGCTTTCAAATATGAAGCTTCCTTTTGAAAAATTCTGCGGCGGTTATGCTTCTCACCTTGGCATTGACCCCAAATTCTTCAGCGGTGACGACCTTGGTGTCAAGGGTGTTCAGTTCTACAATAATGTTATTAAGCCTCTGTTCTTTAACGAGCTTAAAGAGGGCGTGTCTCCTTTCTATCTCTACGTTAACGTAACCACGCCGGAGATTTTAAGAAAGGTACTCGCTAATCCCAAGAAGTACGCTCCAAGCGGTGTTTACATTATGCGTATACACGGAACATTCGTAAACTTCCTTGATTTGTCTCCCGAAATTCAGCAGGATATTATTACCCGTCTTGACCTTAAATCTACAACTATGGGTTGCTAAAAGAGGTTACTTTTATGGAAATCAGAGAATTCAGCAAAAAAAATTACGATTATTCTGCTCCGCTTCACTTTCATTTCAAGCCTCATAAGGGTTGGGTAAACGACCCTAACGGTCTTGTGTATTTCAACGGTTATTACCACCTTTTCTTTCAGTACTGTCCTGATACTGAGTATCCCTTTAAAGAACAGCATATGCACTGGGGACACGCAAGAACCAAGGACTTTATAAACTGGGAGGAAATGCCTGTCGCTCTTTATCCCGACTCCCCCTATGATAACGAGGGTTGTTGGTCAGGTACCGCTATTGTAAAGGACGATACCCTTTACGTGTTCTACGCTTCTATTCATACTCCAGAGGGCGCTGACAGAAGAGTTGAAAGCGTTAGCATAGCCTATTCAAAAGACGGCATTAACTTTGAAAAGTACGAAAACAATCCTGTTATTCCTCACTTCCCCGAAGGTGACGGCTTCCCCGATTTCCGTGACCCCGCCGTAACCTTTATAAACGGAAAGTATTACTGCGTAATGGCTACAGGAACAGGTACGGGACCCGAAACTCCAAAGGTTGCGCGACTGCTTATATACGAAAGTGACGATTTGCTTCATTGGAACTATGGCGGTATTGCTGCAGAGTGGGAGGATTCTATTTTTGCCGAATGCCCCTCAATCACACCTGACGGCGATAAGGTTTTTTTAAGCTGTTCTGTTGTTCCTACAAACTGGAAACATTATTTCTACGCTATGCGCGGCAGTCTTGAAAACCTTAAATATACACCTGAAATTAAGGGTTGCTATGACAGAGGCCCAGATCAGTATGCAGGTCAGGTTTTCAGAGATGACAAGGGCAGAAACCTGCACATTACCTGGATTCCCGGTTGGTATTTAAAGCTTGAACGATGCGCAGGAACCTGGTCTGTACCCCGTGAGATAACCTTTAAAAACGGCAAGGTTTACGGATATCCCGTAAAAGAGGTACAGCATCTTCTCAAAGACAGCGACCCGCTTGTTGTTATGACGGAGGACGGTTTTACTGTAGAAAGAACAGACCGTGAGCCTCTTATTCATAAAGGAAAGATTGACGACATAAAAATTCTTCGCGACGGATATATTTTAGAAATATTCGTAAACGGCGGAGAAGACGTTTATTCGGTACTTCTGTAAACAAAAAAATCGTCTTACCTCTCGGTAAGACGATTTTTTATTTCTTAATTTTAAGTTTTTTCTCTTCACCTTTAATAAGGCGTTTTATATTATCCTTATGTCGCCAGAAAACTATTATTCCACCAAGAAGAGAAAGACCTATGACAACAAAATCAGGATTTTGTATTCCGTCAAAGCCGTTGATACCTATTGAAAATCCAACCACAAGTACCGTTGCTATAAGGGTACTGAGTGATACAATACCTGTCACTAACATATTAACGGCATAGCCTATAAGACCGGCAACTATTGCAAACGGACAGCAAACCGCAAAAATGCCAACACTTGTTGCGGCGCATTTCCCACCCTTAAATCCAAACCAGATAGGAAAAGCGTGTCCCATCATACAGGAAATACCGCATATATATTTTCCGTACATTATAAAGGTACTCGCATCACTGCCGAAAACAGCTTTGAAAATAAGCATACCGATTAACGCCGCTACTGCGCCTTTAAGTGCATCGCACAGAAAAGTAAGTAATCCCGCCGTTTTCCCCGCTACGCGAAGTACGTTAGTAGTACCTGCATTACCGCTTCCATGCTCTCTTACATCTGTCTTAGAAAAACATTTTGTAAAAATAACAGCAAAGCTGATACTTCCTATAAGATACGCCAAAACGGGCGCTAACACAGCAAAAGCAATCATTTTTTATCTTCTCCTCTTTCTCTGATAACAAAACGAACCGGTGTGCCTTCAAGACCAAAAATAGTACGAATTTGATTTTCAAGATATCTCTGATACGAAAAATGGAATAATTCCTTATTATTGCAGAAGCAAACGAAGGTTGGCGGCGCAGTTGACGCCTGTGTCATATAATAAATTTTAAGGCGCTTTCCTTTATCTGTAGGTGGCTGCACCCTCGCCGTTGCATCGGCAAGTATATCGTTAAGTTTGCCTGTGGAAATACGCATATTATTCTGCTCATAAACGAAACGGATAAGCTCAAACAGTCGGTCAATACGCTGACCTGTTTTTGCAGAAATAAAAATTATGGGAGCGTATTGCATAAAGGAAAAATCGTTAATCAGCTTTTTCCTGTATGAATCCATTGTATAGCTGTCCTTTTCAACAGCATCCCACTTGTTTACCGCAATTATACAAGCCTTACCCTGTTCCATAGCAAGACCCGCAACCTTTGAATCCTGTTCGGTAAAGCCCTCGACACCGTCAAGCATTATAACGCATACGTCGCTTCTCTCAATAGCCATTTGTGCGCGAAGCACACTGTATTTTTCTATCTGGTCCTCTACCTTGGATTTTCTGCGAAGTCCCGCAGTATCAATAAAATTATAGACCGCGCCGTCTTTTTCTATACGAGTATCAATAGCGTCACGGGTTGTTCCCGCTATATCTGATACGATAGAGCGTTCCTCACCCGATATACAGTTTATAAGAGAAGATTTTCCCGCGTTTGGTTTTCCTATTACCGCAACGTTGATTATATCCTCATCATCTGCAAGGGTATCCTCGTTATCAAGAAACTGGAACACTGCGTCAAGCAAATCGCCCGTACCATGTCCGTGTACAGAGGAAACAGCAATAGGGTCCCCAAGACCTAAATTGTAACACTCGTAAAACTCCATAGGTGTTTTTCCAAGACTGTCACACTTATTTACACAAAGGACAACAGGCTTTCCGCTTTTCTGAAGCATTGCGGCAATATCGTTATCTGCAGCCGTAACGCCTGCGGTTAAATCGGTAACGAAAATAATAACACTTGCAGTTTCAATGGCAAGATTTGCCTGAGCTCTCATAGACTTTAAGATTATATCGTCGGTCTTCGGCTCAATACCGCCTGTATCAACAAGCATTATTTTTCGGTTGCACCATTCGCAGTCGCCGTAAATTCTGTCTCTCGTTACGCCTGGGGTATCATCAACAATAGACAGTCGCTGTCCTATAAGCTTATTAAAAAGAGTTGACTTTCCCACGTTAGGTCTGCCTACAACCGCTACTATAGGTTTAGCCATTATACATCCTCCTTTACTCCCATAATATTATCAATAAGGTTATAACCGTCGTTCTCGGTTATTATCACCTTTACATTCAGTTTATTTTCCACGTCAGTTACACTCGTACCGTCTAAAAACAGGTCGTTTTCATATCTTAACATACAGGACGGTATCAAAATTTCTTCTCCTGTATCCCTGTCCTTTAGCTGACTGATAATATCACAGCCTGTTACAAGACCGCTGACCGTAATTCTTTCGCCGAAAAAATCGTTTTTTATTGCTATAACCTGACAGTCAAGCTCTTCAAATTCAGTTTTTGCCCTTTCAACAATCTCACTTAAAAGAGGATATGCGGCAACGCCCGTAACAACAGTTTTCTTTTTAAAATCAGCCTTACCTTCAAAATTTTCAATAGCATCAAAGGCTTCTTTTCTCAGAAGCGCCCACATACCTACGCCGTTATCAAGCTGGTCAAAATCTCCGTAGAAATCACTGTGGGGAATTTCATTTTCTGCTGTAAGATAAAACTCATCTGCAGCATAAACCTTTCTCTGACCGTACTTTTCCGTATAGAGCTTTGCATATTCCTCTATAATATCAAGCACCTGCTGTGCTCTTTCTTTATTATAGGGTTTTATTTCTGTAAGATTTTCTCTGAATTTAGTTAGTCCCACAGGCACACAGGCAACCGACCTTACGTTCTCATAACCTAAAAGGTCGTTAAGACTTCTTCTAAGCTCGTCTCCGTCGTTATATTCGGGACAAAGCACAAGCTGACAGTTCATCGAAATACCTGCCTCGTCAAAACGTCTTAATATATCAAGACACTCTCCTGCAAAACGGTTATTCATCATTTTACAGCGAAGCTCAGGGTTGGTTGTATGAACTGAAATATTAACGGGACTTATATGCATTTTTATAATTCTGCTTATTTCATGTTCAGTCAGTCCCGTAAGAGTTATATAGTTGCCAAAAAGGAAGGATAGGCGTGAATCGTCATCTTTAAAGTAAAGGGATTCCCTGAGTCCCTTTGGTAGCTGGTCAATAAAACAGAAAATGCATTTATTTTTACAGGAACGCTGACTGTCCATAAGATAAGAGTCAAACTCAAGACCAAGCTCTTCATACTCGCCCTTATGCACCGTAATTTTTTTCACCTTGCCCGACTGAGTCTGTATTTCAAGCTTAAGCCTTTTATCGTCCTGATAAAAACGGTAATCAAGAACGTCGATAATATCGTTACCGTTTATGGTAAGCAAAGTATCCCCTGCCTTAATACCTTTTTTATCTGCACGGGAATGCTGTTCTATTGAATCAATTTTAACTGCCACGCTTTTCACCTACCTCAAAAAAAAGGCAGAGAGAACACGTCCCCTCTGCCCCGTTTTTAAAGATTTACTATTAATCTTCTACCTTTACAACCTGACGGTCACCATAGTAACCACAAGCGTTGCAAAGACGATGGGTACGCTTATACTCGCCGCAACGAGGACATTTTACGATTGCGGGAGCGGTAATCTTCCATAAATTATTACGTCTTTTATCTCTTCTTGCTTTTGATGTTTTTCTCTTAGGTACTGCCATTTTAAATACAACTCCTTAGTAATAAAAAGTCAAGTTTATTCTTTTAATAATTCTGCCAGAGCGCTGAGTCTTGGGTCTATCTGCTTCGTTTCGCAGTTACAACCGCCTTCGTTCAGATTTTTACCGCAGATTGAGCATAAGCCTTTACAATCTTCACGGCAAAGGTGCTTCATCGGAAGTGAAATGATGATTTCGGTATATACAAGCTCATCAAGGTCCAGCTTGTAATCCTCAACTATTATAATGTCATCACTGTCAGTTCCGGCGATTTCGGGAGCCAAGGACTTTTCAAGCTCAATACTATAACAAACGTCGGTTGGTAGTCCGCATCTGTCACAGTTGGCTGAAAAGACATACACCATACTGAGTGTCAGCGTTACAAGACCTGCCCTGTTTGTGATTTTACCCTTAACCTCTACAGGCTTTTTGAGCGGATGTTCACCCATAAATTCGGTATCGGAAAAATCAAAGGTACAGTCAACGGGAACGGTATAATTCTCGGTAATAAACAGTTTTTTTAAATCAAGAATCACACATAGTCCTCCCATCGTTACCAGAATATTATATCCAATGCTATCTTATTTGTCAATACCTTTTTACAATACTTTTTGCCGAAAAAATGGTAATACAGCTACGTTTTTTTGTCAGTTATTCTACTGTTTAAGTTTCTCAATATACTCAGAAACCTCAGGCTCAAGAGCCGTATCGGGCTTATCCTTTATTATTTTTCCAAAATAGCTCAGCTTGTCATTCATATTGCTGAGTTCTTCATACGCCATAATTAGTTCGTTTACACATATTCTTGCGCTGTAGCTGTCAGACTTCTCAGAGTACATTGAAATACCGTTTATAAGCATATAGCAGTATTCCTTATATTCATCACAAGCAAACTGTGTTTTTTTGAATATTTCGTTTTTATTTTCAATAACGGAAGCGAAATCACCCTTGGAATAAAAATATCTTGCCCTTGCGCTGTAGGCTACCGTAACGTATTCGTTATACTTTAAAATTTCGTTTCCTATTTCATACTGCTCGTTAATATCATCACAAGCCAAAAGAAGATTTGTGAGCGCCTTTGTATTTGCAGGATAAAGAGAAAGCCCCGTTTTATAAAGGCCTACTCCGCAAAGGCTCAAAGCTACGCCCATATAAAGACTCAGCAAAGAGAGAATAACCGAAGCTAAGGATAAATTAACGTTTATTTTTTTGCCCTCATTTAGATTAAAGAAAAGCAAGAACGTCATAAATATAAAGGCAAACTGCAAATCAAAATCAAAGCAAAGATGCAGGAAAACCGTAGCAATTAAAAGCTTATATTCACTCTTTATATTTTTAGAAAATAAGCCTTTTATAACAGCCGCCAAAAACAGCAAAGCAGGAATTATTCCCACGTCAAGCATAAACTGCAGAATGCCGTTGTGAACGCTGTTTACAGAATAAACGCCCGTCTGTACGGATTGTTGCATATAATAATAACCCATATACCCCATACCGAAAGGTCTTTTGAGTATCATTACCACTGCATCTCTGAAATAAAGAAGTCTTCCTGCAAAGGTACTCTCAAAAAAGGAAAAACGCACAAGTCGGTCAAACAGGGGTATATCCGTAAATACAGCAAGGCAAATAACCGTTACGGCAACTACCAACAAGGTACAAGCGGTTATAAGCGTTACTTTTTTGTTCCTTTTCATAAAAATTGCAGCTATATTTGCCGCTATACCAATAGCAAAAACAGAACGGCTGCCCGTAAGATAAATACCTATGATAAAAACAGCTATAAAAAAGAAATCAAGCCATCTGTATTTCTTCTTAAATACAACAAGTAGTTCGCATAAGAGCATAAACAGAGCCATTACGTTAGGGTACTGAAAAGGCCCTGCAAGACGGTCGGCAACAGAAAAATAACCTTCAAGATAAGGAACGAACATCAGCGGTATACTAATCAAGGTAACAGCAAAACCAAAAGGAACAAGCAACTTTATAAAACGGTCACTGCCTGTATTTTCCTGCATAAGTATAAGCATAAAAGCAGGTACAGGCAAAAATTTAACAAAGCCGACAAACGCCATACCTTTATCCACAGCCCACAAAACCGAAACAAGATAAAATAAAGAAATAACAACAACAGAAAGACTCGTCAGATTAACGTTAAACGACAGCTTTCTATTTTTATAACCGATAACGGCTATGTATATGAGAAGCGCCGCGCCTGTAAGGGCGGCAACATAATCCTGATAACCCCCTGCAAATAATGCAGTCAAAAAGAAAATTACAACCGCGCCGTTTTTTAGTCCTGATTTCTTCAGTAGTTCCAAGCCATTCACCTCTTCTTTTATTGTAAGCTTGTGTCAAATTGGAGACAAAGCGCACTTGGTTCCCTCTGACGATGGAGTCTACTTTTACAACAAGCATTTTTCTATAACTTAATATAACACTATTTATCAACATTTTCAAGACACATAAAAGCAGAATCCTCTTTAACTCACAAGACGATTCTGCTTTCATGAAAGTAATATTTGATATATTAGAAAATATTTTAATTTTATTTTAGGTCAGTTTACAAGGAACTACACGCAGACCGTGAAACGGGCTGCTGACAACAAACGGCGCTATGCTCCCGGCTGGGTGCATAGCACCTGTTTGTTGCGGGGGTTTCCAAAGGGGGCAGCGCCCCATTTGGCACACGACTTTGCGGAGCAAAGTGTAGTGTGTTATACGCTCTGTCGGCGTTGCCCTGAAAATACCGTTGCCGCCGGGGAGGGCAAGGGCATTTGACGCGGCAGGAAAGCAGGGCTTTGTTTGGGGCTGGTAAGCCGGAAACAAAGGGCTGATTTCAGCAGCAGACAGGGCGTATTATGAAAGCCCCCGTCCCTCGTCCTCCGCCCCCGGCCTATGGGACAAAAAGTCCCAAAGCTCTGGACACCGTGACCAGATGTGTGGCCACACTCCGGGAAAAGTAGCAGGACGGCAGGAAACCGTCAAGGCTGAAATGAATGGGCTGACGCCCGGCCTTGACCGTTCCCCGCCGCCCCGCTGGATGGGTGGACAAGGTGGCCAATCCCTAAAAGTGTTTGGCCGCACTCGTTCATTTTGGGGCCTTTCTTCTCCCAAAATTGAAATGGGCGGGAAAGCCCTAAAATGGCTTTCCCGCCTTGATTACCCATTAGCAAAGACGGGCGAGACTGTCAACGGCGGCGCTGAAAGCGCCGTTCATCTTGACCGTTGACTGGCTCGCCTGGCTTTGCTACTGCCCGTAAGAGATGGAAAAACAAGATGGAAAACAAGGTTAAAAATGGTTGACAAGTCTATCGGATGTGTGTTATACTGTGCGACAGTTTGAGATTGGAAGGAGGCTTACGTGTGTTAATTTGTGTACGCTAATAAGCAATAAAAAGTAGAAGTACCTTTCCACATGATGGTGGGCTTTTTTTGCGTGCGTATGCAAAGGAACACGTAGGTTTGACACGAGCAGTCTTTGAACTGTATCGTGGTGTTTTTTCGTGCTTTGTTGTTATGCAGGCGTCTGCCCTCTCTGTGGGACAACGCCTGCTTTTTATTGCAGAAACAAAGGAACAATGCAATAAAAAAGGAGGTTCGCATTATGACCCAAAACAACAATTCATGGAGAAAAACTTATTTTACACTTCTTGCCGGACAAGCAATATCCTTTATTAGCAGCGGTATTTTGCAAATGGCCATTATCTTTTATTTGGTTGCGAAAACTAATTCTGCAATCATATTGACGGCGGCAACACTGATTGGATTTTTGCCGCAAGCCTGTTTAGGCCCGTTTGCAGGTGCTTTTGTTGACCGGCACAGCCGTAAAAGCGTAATGATTGGTGCGGATTTGATAATTGCCGCCGCTGGCGGTATTCTGGCGCTGGTGGCGTTTTACATGGAATTGCCCGTATGGTCTATTATGGTTGTCCTGTTAATCCGAAGTGCGGGAACTGCTTTTCATTCTCCAGCATTCAGCGCAGCAACACCTATGATTGTGCCAAAAGAGGAACTTACAAAATGCGCTGGTTACACGCAGACCATGCAAGCAGTAAGTGCGATTATCAGTCCAGCTGCCGCAGCGTTTTTATATGCTGTTTGGCCTCTTAATGCAATTATATTGTTAGATATTGTGGGTGCAATCCTTGCCTGTGTGACTGTTGCGATTTCGTCCATACCAACGCCTGAACTATGTCCAGAAACGAAAAGACAACAGTTTTTACAGGATATGAAAGAGGGGTATGTGGTATTAAAGCAAAACAGGGGCCTCTTTGCTCTGCTCTGGATTGGTGTAATTTATATGTTCTTTTATATGCCAATCAGTACGCTTTTTCCTCTCATCTGTATGTCATACTTCAAAGGAACACCGGCCCATGCCTCTGCCGCTGAAATTGCTTTTGCGGTTGGTATGCTGCTTGGCGGAGTCATTCTGAGCATTTGGGGCGGTTTTAAGAAACGGCGGTACACCATCGGTCTTTCCGTTCTCCTGATGGGCGTTAGCAATATGCTCTCCGGGCTTTTGCCGCCAGACGCATTTCTTGTCTTTGTTGTGTGCTGTACTGTTATGGGAATTTCCGCTCCATTTTACGGTGTGCAAAATGCGATTTTTCAAGAAACGGTCAAACCAGAATATCTGGGGAGAGTTTTTTCTCTACTGACAAGCGCCGCTTCCCTCGCCATGCCGTTTGGCCTTGTCATTTCCGGGCCTCTGGCGGAGCGGCTGGGAGTTGAGAAATGGTTTGTCATTTGCGGAATTGGCATTATCATCGTTGCGCTTGCCGTATTTTTACTACCCGGTTTGAGAGAGATTGACAATACGCAATAATCAACTGCACCTTTTTCTATTACTAAACAAAATGCCTGGATGGTGGTTCTGAAAAACCAGAACCGCCGTTCAGGCATTTTTTATCTTCGTCCTCTCTGCGGTTTTGGATTCTTCAGCAAGTCGGATTTTTCCGCAATCTTTTTCAGCCACTTCCGTTCTTCTACTGACAGCTTCCTAAAATTCAGCTTGAGCCGTTTGCAGATAAACGCCAAGTACGCTTGTTCCGTGTCGCTGTCCTGGCTGACGATTTCACCAGCAGTTTCCAGCATTTCTTTTAGCGGGTTATCCTCTGGGACGCTGAAAAAATCGTCCTTGTGTGTTTCCCGCAGAGCAAGGGCAATCCCGTTTATGTCCCGTTGTATCACATAGCGGCAAAACTCGTCCTCATCAATATGGGCGGTGATAAGCTGTCTTAACTGCGTATCACTCATGCCAGGATTATGCTTTTTTATAACAGTTGCGCTCATCGTGTCCACTATGGCGTTTGCACCCTGCGCCTGTTTCAGTGCCGTTCCGTTCACATAGATTTCAAGGTCAGCCATCAGCCGGGGGAAATCCGGGTGCGCCGCCAGCTCACACAGCAGGGTATTGTCTATCCTCCCGCTTTTCAGCAGGTCAATCATTTCATCACTCAAACGCAGGTCTGCAAGATCGGCGTTTGGGTGATTTTTCATTTCAGACAGCCCCAGCAGATAATCAGCGGTCACACCGTAAAACTTCGCCAGCCGGATAAGGGCATAGTGGCTGATGTCCTTGAAGTCTTCCGTTTCGTAACTGCCCAGCGCAGACTTGGAAAGCCCGGTCTGCTCCGCAAGCTGCCCCAGCGTCAAGCCACGCTCCACACGTAGGTCTTTTAATCGCTCTTGTATGGATAAAGACATATTCACCCTCCTTGCTAGCTCAACGAAAGAGAAGCCGTTATGCTATGTACTATGCTCATAGCATAACGGCATAGGCATTTACAGTTTTATTTTACCATTTGCTACATCTTCACGAAATTTATCAACAAGCTTCGCTGTCAGCTTGGATTTACCGTAGTGTTCAAGTACAAAAGTACGATAACTTTTTCCATCTACAAGCACATCACTTTTTCTGGTCAACAACCAATTTCCGTTACCTCCTCCCTGTTCTCTAATATTCCAGTCTTTCCCATATCTTTTATAGATTTCATCTTTTTTACCTTGAACAGACATTGATTCGCTTGGAATATAAACAATTTGCATAATAGCTCCTCCTTTATTTTGTGCAAGAAGACCAGAAACCTGAATTTGTCTTTTATCTTTTTTTGATTATATCACAAATCCGAGAGCGTGGAAATAGGGAGTTTTTCAGGCTGATTTCCTACCTCTTGGATATACGGCACAGGCGGTCAAAAAGGTGTAGACTTGGGATAGTTCATCGATGGACAAGCACCTTGGAAACAGAACACGCCAAAGAAAACGGAGGGACGCATGAGCAAAAGACCCTATCAACACCTGCCGCCGCTGGAACACAGGCCGGACGGCTCCCCCTACCGCATAACCCCGCCCCAGAAGAGACGAGCCAGCGGCCTGATACGCCGGGAGTGCTGCAACTGCGAGGACGGAAACTGCCTTGCGCTGGACGATGGCGACACCTGCGCCTGTCCGCAGATGATTTCGTTCTCCGTCTGCTGCAAGTGGTTCCGCTGGGCGGTCTTGCCGCTGGACAGGACGCTGGAAGCGGAGATTTACCGGGACAGGGACTTGAAACGCTGTGCGGAGTGCGGCGGTGTGTTCGTCCCGAAGTCCAACCGGGGCAAATACTGCCCGGACTGCGCCGCCAGAGTTCACAGGCGGCAGAAAACAGAAAGTGAACGGAAAAGGAGGTCTGCTGTGGACAGTTAAGAGCGGGAAAAGCCTTGATTTGCAAGGCTCCGCAAGCCCTCAACCGGGGCGGCTGGTATCATTTATCATTCGCCCCGGAAAACGGGCCTCTAACCGTCCACAAAACACGCTATGACAAACACGATTTATATTCACCAGCCGGAAAAGGCGTTCAGTTTCACCCGGCTCCCCAATTTCCTTTTTGAAGCACCCACATTCCAGCCCTTGAGCAACGAAGCGAAGGTGCTGTATGCCTTTGTCCTGCGCCGGGCGGAGTTGTCCCGGAAGAACGGCTGGGCGGACGAGTACGGGCGGGTCTACCTGTACTACCCCATCTGCGAGGTGGTCGCTTTGCTCCGCTGCGGGCGGCAGAAAGCGGTCAACACCCTGCGGGAGTTGCAGTATGCGGGGCTGGTGGAAATCCAGAAACAGGGCTGTGGAAAACCCAACCGCATTTACCCGAAATCCTATGAAGCGGTTCCAAACACCGACTTCAAGAAATCCGGTTATGGTACGCCGGAGGGCTGAAAACCGTACTTGGCGAGTACGAAAATCAATCCTCTTGAAGTACGGAAATCTGACGGTATATAGAAATACAGAGATTAAAACCATCTATTTACATTCATTCCATTCCAATCCTATCAGAGATATTTTCGGCGGGAAAACCCGCCGGAAAGGAATGGAATGGGGAAAGGAGTTCAATGGCACAACACGCAATTTTGCGATTTGAGAAGCACAAGGGCCACCCGGCGGGGCCGCTGGAAGCCCACCATGAACGGAAAAAGGAGCAGTACGCCAGCAACCCGGACATTGACACCAGCCGGAGCAAGTACAATTTCCACATCGTCAAGCCGGATGGCCGCTACTACCATTTCATTCAGAGCCGCATCGAGCAGGCCAGATGCCGCACCCGCAAGGACAGCACTCGGTTTGTGGACACGCTGATTACCGCCAGCCCGGAGTTTTTCAAGGGCAAGTCCCCAAAGGAGATAGCGGCCTACTTCCAGAGGGCGGCGGACTTCCTCATTGACCGGGTGGGCCGGGAGAACATCGTTTCGGCTATGGTACACATGGATGAAAAAACGCCCCATCTGCACTTGGTCTTTGTGCCGCTGACAAAGGACAACCGCCTGTGCGCCAAAGAAATTATCGGCAACCGGGCCAATCTGACGAAGTGGCAGGACGATTTTCACGCCTGTATGGTGGAGCAGTACCCCGACCTGGAGCGTGGGGAAAGCGCCAGCAAGACGGGCCGGAAGCATATCCCCACCCGGCTGTTCAAACAGGCGGTCAACCTCTCCAAACAGGCGAGGGCCATTGAAGCGGTTCTCTCCGGCATTACCCCGCTGAACGCCGGAAAGAAGAAAGAGGAAGCCCTCTCCATGCTGAAAAAGTGGTTTCCGCAGATGGAGAACTTCTCCGGGCAACTGAAAAAATACAAGGTCACAATCAATGACTTGTTAGCGGAAAATGAAAAGCTGGAAGTCAGGGCAAAGGCCAGCGAAAAAGGCAAGATGAATGACACGATGGAACGGGCGAAGTTAAAAAGCGAACTGGACGATATGCGGCGGCTGGTTGACCGTATCCCGCCGGAGATTTTAGCGGAACTGAAACGGCAACAGCGGCAGCATGGAAAGGAAAGGTGATCTTATAAGTAATATCAGATACAAAAAGGAAATCGAAATCGTGACTTTTCAGGGAAAGGAAATCACACTGGAAAATCTCTCCCCGGTGTTCACGCCGGAACAGGAAGCAGCCAAACGCCGGGAACTGGAACAGCAGCTTTATGAGGTGTTCCGCAAGTACGCCGACAAGCGGGAGAGTGAGGAAGCCGGGACATAAGGTTTTCCAAACCCATCATTGATTTGCGGGGCTGCTGGCGGTATAATAGAACTGTCAGCAGCTCCGTTTCTTTTTTAAGAAAAGGAGCGACAATATGAACAATCGGATAGACGCAATCTATGCAAGACAATCGGTAGACAAAAAGGACAGCATTTCCATTGAAAGCCAGATTGAATTTTGCAAATACGAGTTGAAAGGCGGTAACTGCAAGGAATACACAGACAAAGGGTACAGCGGCAAGAACACAGACCGTCCGAAGTTTCAAGAACTGGTGCGGGACATCAAGCGGGGCTTGATTGCAAAGGTCGTGGTTTACAAGCTCGACCGTATCAGCCGTTCCATTCTGGACTTTGCCAACATGATGGAGCTGTTCCAGCAGTACAATGTGGAGTTTGTGTCCTCTACGGAAAAGTTTGATACCTCCACGCCGATGGGACGGGCCATGCTGAATATCTGTATCGTGTTCGCCCAGCTTGAACGGGAAACGATACAGAAGCGGGTAACGGACGCTTACTACTCCCGCAGTCAGCGGGGCTTTAAGATGGGCGGGAAAGCCCCTTACGGCTTCCATACGGAGCCTATCAAGATGGACGGTATCAACACAAAGAAGCTGGTGGTAAACCCGGAGGAAGCGGCCAATATCCGGCTGATGTTTGAGATGTACGCCCAGCCCACAACTTCCTACGGGGACATTACCCGGTACTTTGCCGAACAGGGGATTTTGTTCCATGGCAAAGAGCTGATACGCCCCACGCTGGCGCAGATGTTACGCAATCCTGTCTATGTGCAGGCAGACCTTGATGTGTACGAATTTTTCAAAAGTCAAGGTACAGTCATTGTCAATGACGTTGCCGATTTTACGGGCATGAACGGCTGCTATCTGTATCAAGGGCGAGATGTAAAGGCCAGCAAGAAAAACGACTTAAAAGACCAAATGCTGGTACTGGCTCCCCATGAGGGTATCGTCCCCTCCGACACCTGGCTGACCTGCCGCAAGAAGCTGATGAACAACATGAAAATCCAGTCTGCCCGGAAAGCCACCCACACATGGCTGGCAGGAAAAATCAAGTGCGGGAATTGCGGGTATGCTCTTATGAGTATCTACAATCCCTCCGGCAAACAGTATCTCCGCTGCACGAAACGGCTGGACAATAAAAGCTGTCCTGGCTGTGGGAAAATCATCACTTCGGAACTGGAAGCGGTTGTTTATCAGCAGATGGTAAAGAAGCTGGCAAGCTACAAGACGCTGACAGGAAAAAAGAAAGCGGCAAAGGCAAACCCGAAAATCACCGCCCTGCAAGTGGAACTTGCCCATGTAGACAGCGAGATTGAAAAGCTGGTGGACAGTCTGACGGGGGCAAACAATGTCCTGTTCTCCTATGTGAATGTGAAGATAGCGGAACTGGACGGGCGCAAGCAGGAACTTCTGGCAAGGATAGCGGAGTTGACTGTGGAGGCCATCAGCCCGGAACAGGTCAGCCAGATTTCCGGCTACCTCGATACCTGGGAGAATGTATCTTTTGATGACAAGCGGCGTGTGGTGGATTTGATGATCACCACCATAGCCGCCACAAGCGACAGCTTGAACATCACATGGAAAATCTGACTGGCGGCACCCCTCCCGTCAGATACCTACCCTGTGTAGTCCCTTGTAAACTGTACTTTGCTAC
>JAXJXV010000006.1:0-50360 GCA_036307305.1 Acutalibacteraceae bacterium | reverse complement strand
TTTTTAGGTGCAAAGCAGTTTTGTAACTTAAAAATTTGTTCTATTCACAAAGCCGATTAACCGCAGAAATACTCTATGTCTTTCAAGGTTAGAGGCAAAGTGATAGGGCAAATTTTTGTTCCAAAACCAATTTTTCCCTAAGACCAACTCCCGCATTGCTCGGGTTTTTGTTTATAATATCTCAATTCCGTTTTCTTTACATTCTTTAATCATTTCCTGTGGCCAGAAGGAAGACTGCACTTCGCCGATATGCGCTTTTCTTAAAAAGAACATACACATTCTTGACTGACCGATACCGCCGCCGATTGTGTAGGGAAGTTTACCCTCAAGCAACGCTTTGTGGAAAGGAAGCTCTTTTCTCTCCTGTACCCCTCTGATTTCAAGCTGCTTAAGCAACGCTTCCTCGTCAACTCTTATGCCCATAGAGGAAAGCTCAAGAGCAATGTCAAGCACAGGATAATAAACTATAATATCGCCGTTAAGCGACCAGTCGTCATAGTCGGGGGCTCTGCCGTCGTGAAGTTCTCCGTTTTTAAGCTGTCCGCCGATTTGCATAATAAACACTGCTCCGTGTTCTTTAGCAATAGCCTGTTCTCTTTCCTTAGGAGTAAGGGTGGGGTATAAATCGTAAAGCTCCTGCGTAGTTATGAAGAATATTTTTTCGGGCAAAAAGCGGTCGATAAAATCATATTCCTCAGCAATATACGTTTCGGTATGCTTAAGAGCCGCATAAACAGCCTTTACGTTTGCCTTTAAGGTATTTATATTACGGTCAGCCTTGTCGATAACCTTTTCCCAGTCCCACTGGTCAACGAAAACCGAGTGAATATTGTCAAGGTCTTCATCCCGACGGATTGCATTCATATCGGTGTAAAGACCCTCGCCGCGAGTAAAACCATAACGGGAAAGAGCGTCTCTTTTCCATTTTGCAAGAGAATGAACGATTTCCATAGTATGACCCGTATCCTTAATATCAAAGGCTACGGGACGCTCGGTACCGTTAAGGGTATCGTTCATACCGCTGTTCTCATCTACGAAAAGAGGGGCGGAAACGCGGATAAGACCAAGCTCAATAGCAAGGTCCCTTTCGAAGAAATCCTTAACCTTTTTAATTGCAACCTCCGTTTGCCTTAAGGAAAGCAGAGATTTATAGTCTTTGGGAATTTTTAAAGTATACACTTATAATAACCTCTTTTTTAAAATATGTATTATTATCTCACAAAAAGGCAATGCTTTCAACTGTTTTTTTCGCTAAACTTAACAAATATTAAAATTTTATGAATTTTTTGTTGCAAAAAGGAATATGTTGTATTATAATGTACGGGTAAATTTAAAAAGCCAAGAGAAGTTTGCAGGAAAAGCTCTGCTGCCGAAGGAGTAACACTCTCAGGCTCGGGTAACCGAAAAGACTGTAAGCGGATGGCACTCTGGAGAAGTCCATTAAATTGGATGCCGAAGGTGAAAGGGCAAATGCCCAAATCTCTCAGGCAAAAGGACAGAGCTAAATAAAATAACCCGACGGGTTATTTTACTCCGGAGCTGTCTTTGCAATAGTGAAGGCAGTTTATTTTTTAAAAAATGGAGGAAAAAACATGTTAGACAAAATCGCGCAAATAAACGGCGAAATCAACGGCGTCGTTTGGGGAATTCCCGGTCTTGTACTTCTTATCGGTACCGGTATTCTCATGACCTTGGTTACCAAAGTTTTTCAGGTGTCCCGTCTTGGACATTGGTGGAAGCAGACCATCGGTAGCCTTTTCAAAAAGGACGTTATCAGTCACAGTAAGGAAAAGGGTTCAATCTCTCCCTTCCAGGCTCTTTGTACCGCTCTTGCCGCAACTGTAGGTACTGGTAACATCGCAGGTGTTGCCGCTGCTATATGTATAGGCGGCGCAGGTGCTGTTTTCTGGATGTGGGTTGCCGCTTTCTTTGGTATGATGACCAACTATTCCGAAAACGTTCTCGGTATGTACTTCCGCAGAAAGAATGCTAAGGACGAATGGTCAGGCGGTGCAATGTACTATCTTGCCGACGGTCTTGGCTCTAAAAAAGGCTGTAAATGGATAGGTAAAATCCTCGCCGTTCTTTTCTGTATCTTTACCATGCTCGCTTCTTTTGGTATCGGTAGTATGGGTCAGGTAAACAAAATTGTTGCAAACGTAGCTGCTGCTTTCGACGTAAAGGCGCTCTCCTCTATTGAAGTTATGAGCGGTATTTCCCTTTACAACGTTATTATCGGTGTTGTTATTATGGCTCTTACAGCTCTTATTACCCTTGGCGGTCTTAAGAGAATCGCTGCTGTTGCTGAGAAAATCGTTCCCTTTATGGTTGTGCTTTTCGTTGCAGGAAGCCTTATTATCATCGGTATTAACTATCAGGCTATTATCCCTGCCTTCAAGGCAATCTTCGTTAATGCCTTTAAGCCAGAAGCTTTTGTAGGCGGTGGTATCGGCGGTGTTATTATAGCTATGACCAACGGCTTTAAGCGCGGCGTGTTCTCAAACGAAGCAGGTCTTGGTTCTTCTGTTATGGTTCACTCCAACTCCAATATTAAAGAACCTGTTAAACAGGGTATGTGGGGTATCTTCGAGGTATTCGCTGATACTATGGTAGTATGTACTATGACTGCTCTTGTTGTACTTACCTCAGGCGGTCTTGCAGGCGGCGCATTCAACGTTGAGACAGGTGAAATTGCCGCAGGTCTTACCGATGCAACCCTCGTTGGCGGCGCATTCAATCAGGTGTTCCATTGGGGGAATATAGGTCAGAGATTTATAGCTATCGCTATGTTCCTCTTTGCCTTTACTACCGTTCTCGGCTGGTCTCACTACGGTTCAAAGGCTTGGGAATACCTCTTCGGCGCAAAGACAACAATCGTTTTCAGAATAATCCACGTTTGCACCGTTATCTTCGGCGCTGTACTTTCTTCTTCTCTTGCCTGGGATATCTCTGATACCTTTAACGGTCTTATGATGATACCTAACCTTATCGGCGTTGTCGTTCTCTTCCCGCTTGTTATGAAGATTACCAAGAACTACGTTGACAGAAGAATTAAAAAGAAAGAGGTTAAGCCCGTTCTTTCTTACGATACGAAAATTGAGGAAGCTTCTATAGCCTCTCTTGATGAAGAATAATTGAATATAAACCGCGTAATGAAAATTACGCGGTTTTTTATTGACAATATATATGGCCTTTGTTACTATTTTATAAGGAGATGATACGTATGAATATAGAAGTAATAACCGACGCTCTCACCATTGTGGGAGAGGGACCCGTTTGGGACGACAGAAGAAACAAGCTTTATATGACCGATATACTGGGTAAACGCTTCCGCACGGTTGATTTAAAAACAGGCTGTATTGAAGACAAAATTATGCCACAGCAAATCGGTTTTATTTTCCTTGGCGAAAATAATGAGATTTACTGCGGCGCACAAAATGGAATTTACGAGATTACCGACGGAAAGTTTCAGCCTGTTTGTGTTCCCGATAAGTTAAAGGGCAACCGCTTCAACGACGGCAAGGTGGGTCCCGACGGCAGAGTTTACGGCGGTACCATCAGCTATGATTTTTCCTCCGCCTTTTACCGTCTTGATTCAGACTATCAGTTAACCGAGCTGTTTGACAAGGTAGGTAATTCAAACGGACTTGACTGGGACGAAGAAAAGGGATTGCTTTACTATACCGATACCCACACCTATAAAACCGATTGCTTCGATTTTGACGGCAAGGGAAATTTATTAAACCGCCGTACCGTTTTTGAGTACAGCGAGGGTTCTCCCGACGGTATGTGTATTGACGAAAACGGCAACCTCTGGACAGCTCTTTGGGGTGTTGGTAAGGTTATCTGCATAAATCCCCAGACAAAGAAGATTATTGAGGAAATCGTTGTTCCTGCGGCGCAGCCCTCTTGCTGTACCTTTGCGGGTGAAAATCTCGATACCCTTGTAATCACAACTGCAGCCCACGGCAGAATTATAAGAGAAGAGAATTTGTCAGGCGCACTATTCGCAGCCAACGTTGGTGTCAAGGGCAAAAAGGTTAATAGATTTATAAAAGAATAAAGTTGTTTTTACGTAACTTTCGGGAGGATAACAAATCCTCCCCTACACCGTAGCCGTAAAGATTATATTGTATATTAGTAGGGGCGGACTTGTTGTCCGCCCGTTAGATTAGCAGTATCTCTGCGGGAGGATAACAAATCCTCCCCTACACCGTAGCCGTAGAGACTATACTGAATATTCGTAGGGGCGGACTTGTTGTCCGCCCGTTTAGTTTAGCGGTGTCTTTACGGGAGGATAACAAATCCTCCCCTACACCGTAGCCATAAAGACTATATTGTATATTAGTAGGGGCGGACTTGTTGTCCGCCCGTTTAGTTTAGCGGTGTCTTTTCGGGAGGATAACAAATCCTCCCCTACACTGTAGCCATCCCTATTCCCTATTCCCTATTCCCTATTCCCTAAAAAAACCGATGAATACGAAAGGTATTCATCGGTTTTTTTAACATTCTTTCATAAGTCTGATATAAAATTCAACGGCACGGTGTATACACTCTAACCGCACTCTTTCGTTATTACCGTGGATAGTGGCTCTCTCCTCACCTGTAAGGTCCATAGCGGAGAAGCGATACACTCTGTCGGAAATTCTTCCGTAATGACGGCTGTCTGAACACTGTACCATAAGATAGGGGGAAACTATACAGCCTTTCCAGGTGGAAGCAACCGCCATAGCAACCTTTTTATAACCGTCACAGTTTGTATCTGAAATACGGCTTGGGTTTACACTTTCCATTATTTCAATATCTATATTTTTATCACTTACGGTCTTTTTAAGATACTCATAAGCCGTATCTACTCTGTCAGCAGGGTTAAGACGCATATTTGAAACAAGACAGGCTTTAGGAGGTATAACGTTAGGCGCGGCGCTTCCCTCAGTCTGAGTAAAGGCCACGGTTGTTCTCATCATAGCGTTAAGCTCTCCGCCACCCTTTTTACAGATAATATCAAGTATACCTCCAAAGCACCAGAGATTTGCAAAAATCAGCTTATAAACGAAGCTTGAATGTCTGCCGAGAGTGTCAAACATATCTGCTACAGGCTTCGTCAGATGGCGTTTAAAGGGATTGTTTTCAAGCTTCATACAAGCCTTAGCAAGTCTTACTACGGGAGAATTGGGTTTTGGCGCGGAAGCGTGTCCGCCTGATGAACGGGCTGTATAGCGAACGTTCATCATACCCTTTTCGGCAATACCGATAAGTCCGCAAGGCACGTTTACCCCCGGAAAAACGTTTTCAACCACAGCGCCGCCCTCGTCTACAACGAGAGCAGGGGTAATTCCCTTTTCCTCGAAGTAGTCAACTATTCTAACAGCGCCCTGTCCGTTGATTTCTTCACCGCCCGAAAAGGCAAAATAGATATCGTTTTCGGGAACGAAGCCGTCCTCAATAAGCTTATCGGCGGCGGTAAGTATACCGCTGAAGGTACCCTTTGTGTCAAGAGTGCCTCTGCCCCACAGCACACCGTCCTCGATTATTCCCTCAAAGGCGGGTTTTTCCCAGTTTTCCTCATTTACAGGCACAACGTCGTAGTGAGCCATCAGCACGGCAGGGTCGCCCTCGTTTTTGCCTTTCCACTTGAAAAGCAAGGCTCTGTCGGGAAGCTTTTCAAAGCTGCAGCTTTTGAATACGTTTGGGAAAAGCTCAGGTAAAGCGTCAATAAGTCCGCCAAACTCACCCTCGTCCTCAAGATTTTTATCATAGTTGGAAACCGTTTTAAAGGTTATGAGCTTTCTTAAGTTTTCGGTTGCTTTATCCTTATCAAAGATTATTTCTTCCCCTCTGATTTGTGTAGCTGATTTAGGATTAAAGGCTAAGGCTCTTATAATTATAACAGCGAAAAACACTGCAATAATAAAGAGAATTATATATAAAGCTATCATCAGTCAAGCCATCCTTTTTTATACATAATACGGGCAACTGCAACGGTAAAGAGAACGCCTACAGGAACCATAATGCCAACCGTACCCTCGTTAAGCGCAGGAACGAATATAAAGAGTCCCAGCATAAGAATAATCGGCGCTACCGACAGTTTAACGTTCTTGGAAATAAAGACCACTGCAAGTCCTCCAAAGAGAGCGGGAAGCATCTGCTTAAAGGCAGGTTCAAGAACGGGAGAAGCAAGGAACGTACCGATTGGCTCAATAACAAGAAGCATAATTACACCGATTATAATAATAAAGGTGGTAACTATACTTGAAACGGCAATAGAAATAGTAGAGATTATTTCGCCCTCTTCACTACTTGCCTTTACCTTTGCCTTTTCCATAGCGTCAATAGCAACGGGAAGCTTTAAATTTGATATATTTCCCGTTACAAAGGAAAGATACGCGCCCCCTGCGCCAAGCATTGGTACGTAGGTAAAAATCTCAACAAGACCAACAGCCCAGTACATAGGAAGCACTGCAATAAGCGCCTTTAAAAGCGCTGTCCAGTCGGGAAGAACGTTGAATATAAGACAAATTGCGGTGGGGAACATTAAAATAAGGACAAGAAGCGTAAAGCCCCAGGCTCGTCCGTCGCGGTGAACACTTTCAAGATAGGTCATTTCTTTTTTCATTTTCTTCCCCTCCTTAGCTAAGCCAGTTTGTAATGGGTATAGCCGCCGCCATACCGCCTACAAGAGAAATAGGCAGCGCGTAATCGTTCATCCAGTTTTGTTTGAGCTTTTTAGCAAACAAACCGCATATAGCCATAAGCACAGCCGATACAGCCATAACACAAACGGGAATAAGACCTGAGGTAGCGCTGACTGTGGTTAAATTTTCAACCGTTGTTCCGTCAGACTGTAAAATCTTTTCGACAACAACCCTCGCGCCGCTGTCCCAAAGTCTTGAAACGTTGGAGAAAACGAAGCCCAAGAATGCAGAAATCATACCAAGAAACATAGCGTTATTAAAGGTTTCCGCCCATTTTTTGTCCTTCATACCGATTTTATTCATACCGCCCTGAATTCTTTTGGTTAGCACGGGGGTAAGAATTAATCCTACCAGAATACCCAGTGTCATAACCCATGCAACAGTAACAAAGGCGGTGGGGTCGGTTATTTCCTTTTCAAGACCTTGTCCAAGCTCACTTACCGCGCGTTCTGCGGCAATGGTTTCATAGGAAAGTGAGCCGATTACAGAAAGGCGAAGCCAAGGAAGCGCAACACCCAGACTTTTTGAAAGGGAGACAACACCTACAAGTATTGCCACTGCGGGAGCTATAGTAAAAACAGCGGCAGATATACAGGTTCTTTTCAGAGCCGACATATCCATACCCTTTTCCTTAGCTCTTCTTAAAGCTCTTATAAGAAAGTAAAAGGACTGTCCCAGTACGGCAAGAATTATAATTCCTACCATCAGGAAGATTATGGGATGATTAACACTGAATTTCATTTTCATTCTCCTCATTCTTTATAGTTCCTATATCAGCCGTTATAAACAGCATCAATAATCCTACCGCAAGACCTACTATATCAACTGCCGCTTCCCCGTGGATTTTATCGGTCTGACCGAGAATGGCTACTATAATACGGGACAGCGACACGGTAAAATTCAGTATAGCCGCGCAAATTGCCGTTGGATAGAAGGTTGAAAGGGCTTTTTTGCCCGAAACACCCGCAACGGTTTTGCCAAAAGTGAGCATAAAGAGTGCGGTAATACAAACGGCAGACAGGGTATATATATGCTCTGCAACCAGCGCTGCCGTACTGAAGGTGCTGAAAATAACCATAATTTTTATAACCCAGTGAATAGCGGGGATTGCCATTGTTATAAGGGGTAATTTCATTTTAACAATGGCGGTCATACCGTAAAATATAAACCACACCGCACAGGCAATACCGCTTACAATTTCAAGGGTATGCTGCCACTCCATTGCAAACTGATGGGTGCCGAAGCCAAGACTGTAGGCAAGTATAGCAACACCAAGTACAACTGCAAAAACACCGCTTTTTTTAGAAAGGGCAAACTCGTTTTGCGCATTTTCTTTTACGGTAAAGGAAAAGGCTGTTATTATCAGAGTAAGAATAAAGGTTGCGGCACTCAGTGCTATACCTACGGGAATAAGTCTTGAAACGAAGAAGCCCGTTTTTTCTTCCGTTGCATAAACGAGAGTAACCGTTCTCAAAGCAACGCAGATAAGACTTATTATAATACCTGAAATCGTTATTGTCTTTTTGTTCATAATTTTAGCTCCGAATATTTTTTATATTTATACCATATTAATATAGTAAAAAAATGCAAAGGATGAATAATGTGAAAAATCTGTATGGATATTTAAGTTTATTTTTATGTCTTGTACTTTTGCTTTGTCCACTTATTTCTGCAAAAAACGGTGACAGCAGTGTCGTTGCGGCTACCCCCTCGGACATACCCTATGAGGACAGGGTTTTCCGCGTAAAGCTTACCGACAGCGGCCAAATAAAAAATATAAGCGAAAAGGAATACATAATCGGCGTGGTTGCGGCCGAAATGCCCGCTTTATACAGTGAAGAAGCCTTAAAGGCGCAGGCTGTTGCCGCATATACCTTTGCTCTTTATAAAAAAGAGAGCAATAAAAAAGAGGATTTTGACCTTACCGATTCTTATGTCACCGACCAAGCCTTTATCACTAATGAAAAAATGCAGGAAAAATGGGGTGAAAATTATCAGACCTACCTTGATAAAATCACTCTTGCGGTGGAAAGCGTTTACGGAAAAACAGTAAAGTATGACGGGAAATACGCCCTAACCGTATACACCGCCTATTCGGCAGGTAAAACCGAATCCGCAAAAACGGTATGGGGAAAGGATATTGCCTATCTTACACCCGTTGAGAGCGTCGGCGACCTATTATGCCCCGACCTTATAAGCACGGAAACCTTTACTACTGATGATATAAAAGGGAAACTTCCCTCCATAGCAAACGTGGACGCTTCTCTATGGTTTAGCAGTCCTACCCTTTCAGAAAGCGGTACGGTAACCTCTATGACCTTTGGTGAGATTTCTTTAAGCGGTCAGGAAATCCGCACTGCGCTGAATCTTAAAAGTGCCAACTTCGAAGTAAAAAAAGACGGGGATAATTTCACCTTTACGGTAAAGGGCTACGGACATCTTATTGGAATGAGTCAGTACGGCGCAAACTATATGGCGCTTCAGGGCAGTAAATACGACGAAATACTGCTCTGGTACTATAAGGGCTGTACCGTCAGCTAACGATATTTCTAATCCATACGCCCTTTTTAACAAGAATAAAGCCCATTGCGCATTTTATAAGCTCTAAACTCTGAATAATTAAGAATACGGCAATTATATGTAAAGAGGTAAAATTAGACAGCGCGTAAGCTATAGGAATATTAACCACCCATACAAGCACACTGTCGAAAAGGAAGGTGATAATGGTTCTGCCTCCACTTCGCATAGTAAAATAACAGCCGTGGGCAAAGGCATATACAGGCATAAACAATGCAACCACGTACAAAAATTCTGTAGCAAGACCTCTTACCTCGTTTTCGGTATTGTAAACGAGCGGTATTACGTGGGCAAGACAGGCGAGGATTACACCCATAAACGCGCTGATTGTAACCGATAAAAACTGCAGCTTCCAGACGGTGCTTTTAGCCTTGTCGCTGTCATTAGCGCCAAGCGCCTGACCGAGCATAATAGCAATAGCGCTTCCCATAGAAATAAAGGCAACGTTAAAAAGGTTTGAAGCGGTATTGGAAATATTAGAGGCGGCTACCACGGCAAGACCTCTTACAGAATAGCACTGAAGAAGTACCGCCATACCCATTGACCACAAAAATTCGTTAATGAGCAAAGGCGCTCCTGAACGGACAATCTTTTTAAACAGCTCAAAAGGAATTTTTAATGACCTGTAAACACCCTTCATAAAAGCAAAACGCCCAGTATTTTTATGGGTAAAAACCATAATAATGAGCATTTCAATATAACGGGACAGCACGGTAGCAATAGCCGCGCCCACGACACCCATTGGCTTAAAGCCGAATTTACCGAAAATAAGAAGATAATTAAGAATAAGGTTTATGACTATCGCCACAACGCTTGAAATCATAGGAAGTCTTGTTTCCCCCACCTCCCTTAAGGTACTGCCGTAAATCTGAGATACGGCAAAGGGGAAAAGACCGAAAAGCATTACGAATAAATAATCTTTACCAAAGTTAAGGGTAGCAAGTGCATCACCGGCTGAAGTGTTATCAGCAAGATAAGAGCCGATAAGAAAATCGGGAAAAAGAAGAAAAACCAAAAGAGCAAGAACGAACATAAGTATACCGATATACCATTTCATTCTTACACAGTGGCGCATACCCTCGTTATCCTTTGCTCCCGCATACTGAGCCGAGAAAATACCCGCACCTGCAAGACCGCCGAAAATACAAAGGCTGAAAACGAAAATAAGCTGATTTACTATAGCTACCGCCGACATCTCAAGTGTGCCGATTCTTCCTACCATTACGTTATCAAGAAGACTTACAACGTTGGTTACGGTGTTCTGAATAATCATAGGAAATACTATAGCAAATACCCTTAAGTAAAAGGTTTTATCTCCTATGAGTACAGATTTGGTTTTCTTTAAAAAATTCATTACTCAAGCACCTTAAACAAGTCGGATATTGCCGATTCAAAATTAACTCCGTATTCACGCTCAGGGTTTTCCTCAAGGGTTTTTTCAATACACTCTCTTGTGAAGTTTACGGCAATCTGCACTGCCGCCTGAAGCGAACGGTCGTTAAGCAACGCTCCCGTCATAGCAGAAGCAAACACATCTCCTGTTCCGTGATAAAGAACAGGAATTTTTCTTGTAAGGGCATAGCGAAGCTCACCCTGTTCGTAAATTGCCGCGCCGATACGATTCTCGTCGAAACAAACACCCGTAAGCACAATATCTGCTCCTGTGATTTCTGACATTCTCTGAATAAGTGTTTCTATGTATTCTTCGGTATAGGGCGACTCTTTATACTCTATTCCCGTAAGCAGACAAGCCTCTGTAATATTGGGAACTACTATATCTGCGCTCTGACAAAGGGAAAGCATAGAAAGAGGAAAATCAATGTCAAAGCCCTTATAGAGCCTACCGTTATCTGCCATAGCGGGGTCAACAATAACAAGACTTTCCTGTGTACGAAGCATTTCTATGGTGCCTTTAACAATCTCAGCCTGTTTTGCAGAGCCGAGATAACCCGTATAAAAAGCATCGGCAGTAATACCCTCTTTACGCCAGTGGGAAGCAACCTCTAATATATCATCAGTCAGGTCGCGAAAGGTATATCCTGTAAAACCGCCTGTATGGGTGGACAAAACAGCCGTTGGAATAACGGCGCATTCCACTGCGCAGGCTGAAAGTATAGGCAGAGCTACGGTAAGAGAACATTTTCCAAAACAGGAAATGTCGTGAATAGCTACTACTCTTTTCTGTGACATAATAATTTACACCTTCTTGGGACAAATTTCGTTAAGACAGCAATTCTCGCAGTAAGCCTTTCTTGCTGTACAGACCTTTCTGCCGTGAAGCACGATTCTGTGGCAGAAGTCATTGGATTTATCAGGAGGCAACAGCGCTCTCATTCGCATTTCCACCTTTTTGGCGTCCTTTGTATCGGTAAAGCCGAGACGACCGCAAATGCGGATAAAATGAGTGTCCGTAACCACCGCGGGTTTTTTATAAATATCCCCTACAACGAGATTAGCAGTTTTTCTGCCGACACCTGAAAGTCGGGTAAGCTCTTCAATGGTATCGGGTACCACTCCGCCGTATTCCTCGCTGAGCGTTTTACCGATTTCTATTAAATCCTTTGCTTTTGTTTTATAAAGACCGCAAACCTTTATAAGCTGCTCAACTTCGTTTACATCTGCCTTTGCTAAAGCATAGCAGTCAGGAAACCTAGAGAAAAGCGCGGGGGTAACGGTATTCACAATTTTATCTGTACACTGCGCAGACAGTCTTGTGGCTATAAGAAGCTCAAAAGCATCTGTATAATCAAGGGAACAAATAGCATCGGGGTATTCTTTTTCAAGAAGCTCTACCGCCAAGGCGGCGCGTTTTTTATCAGTCATTGTCGGGAAGCCTCATATATCCCTGTTTAATCCAGTTCATTTTTCTCATTACCTCGCTGACTGCAAGGCTGATAACCGCAGGAAGCACAAAGCACATAGCGGCAATAAGAAGAAGTGATATCATAGGAGTCTGTCCGCCCTGTACCATTGAAAAATAGGTTTCAAGAGGACCAACAAGACCTGCCGTACCCATACCGCTTCCTACAGGTGAGCTGACAATTTTAAATACTGCAGAGGATACGGGGCCGAGAACGGCACTTGCAATTATAGCGGGAAGCCAAATCTGAGGATGACGCACGATATTGGGCATCTGAAGCATAGAGGTGCCCACACCCTGAGCAATAAGTCCGCCGAATTTGTTTTCTCTATAGCTTATTACGGCAAAGCCAATCATATTACAGCAGCAACCAATTACTGCGGCACCTGCGGCAAGACCTGATAGTCCCATAGAAATACCGATAGCCGCGCTGGAAATAGGCAAAGTAAGACAAATACCCATAACGGTAGAAACAATAATACCGCCGATAATGGGGTGAGCGTCAACGTTATAGTTAACAATATTTCCAAGCCATTTCATAGCAAAGGAAATATAAGGGCCAACGAAGAAAGCGGCAACTGCGCCCGTAAGTATACAGCAAACAGGAGTAACTATAATATCAACCTTAGTTTTACCCGAAACAAGACCACCGATTTCGGTAGCAACGTAAGCGGCAATAAAAGCGCCGAGAGGCTCACCTGGTGTGCCGAGCTTAAAGGCTTCAACGGCAACATTGGGAAAAGCGCCTATCATACCGCACACAGCGGCAGAAACTACCGTTAAAGGTGAGCTTTTAAGCTTTGATGCAACACCTACGCCGATACCGGCTCCCGTTATTGTTTTGGCGAAACTGCCAATTACATTAAGATATGTACCTACCTGACCGGGTATAAAGGACCCTATCTGACAGATAATGGTTCCTACAATAAGGGTGGCAAAAAGACCTAACGCCATACCGCCTAGTCCGTCAATAAAAATCCTGTTAAATATTTTTTTCATTTGTCATTGCTCCTAGATATATAAATATTCTATTGTATTATACTACCAATGCACCCTATTAGTCAATGTTTTAAGGCAAAAAAAGGGAAGTAACTGCCGTTACTTCCGCTAATTTACTGATTTTTCAGCCGAAACCTTCAATAGCTGCGCCTCTTTATTATGGTGGGATACCATAATTACCGTTTTATTTTCAGTATATGCATTTACCACATCGCAAACCTTTTGAAGTGTTTTTTCATCAAGTCCGTTAAAGGCTTCGTCAAGAATAAGCGCGTCAAATTCCTTTGACAAAGCACGGGCAAGAGCTACTCTTCGTTTCATACCGCCCGACAGCTCATCTATGCTCATTTCTGCGCAGTCGCCAAGACCTAACTCACAAAGAAGCTTTTCTGCTTTTTCCTCACTTGAAAAAAGAGAAATATTCTTTTTCACATTCACAAAGGGAATAAGTCTGTCCTCCTGAAAAACAACCGAAAACCTTGTGTTTTCCTCTATTTTCACCTTTCCCTTTTTAACCCTTTCAAGTCCTAAAATAATTCGCAAAAGGGTGGTTTTTCCTCTGCCCGAGTCACCCACAAGCCGTACCCTTTCACCTTTTTTTATATCCAGTGAAAAATTCTCGAAGATTTTATTTTTCTCACCCTTATAGGAAAAGGTTATATTTTCAAGCTTAATCATTATTCCCACCTGCCTTTAAAAGTGAGGTTATAAGCCATTCAAGAAGAATACTCAAAAGAATTATAACAACGGTAACGGCAAACACCTCGTCATAGGCAACCGAGGTTTTGCCTACCCACAAAAGCTCACCTAAGGAGTCTTTACATTTACAGATAACCTCTGCCGCAACGCCCGATTTAAAGGCAAAGCCTATTCCCGTTATAAGCGAGGCGGTAAGGGTGGGTTTTATACTGGGATAAACGATAAAACTGAAAATATCCTTTTTCCTCATACCCATTACCCTTGCCATTTCGGTAAGGCTTTTGTCTACACCCAAAAGGGATTTCTCGGTGTTTTCCCAAATTATAGGAAGCACCGTAAGAAAGACAATCAGCCAAGGGATATTTGCATTATCCACCCACAAAAAGACAAGAATTATAAAGGCGGCAACGGGTACGGCTCTGAAAAGGCGTAGTATGGGAGAAAAAAGCTGTGATAAAAGCTTATAATGATAGGAAGTATAACCCATAAAAACACCCACGCTGACACTAAGTGCAAATCCAAACAGCACCCGCAGCAGCGAATATACCGCGCTCAGCCAGAAAGTCCTCTCCCCTCCAAGCCTTAAAATAGCCTTTAAGGTCATAACAGGGGTAGGAATGTCTATTAACAGTCCTTTGTTGGCAATACTAAAGACGACCTGCCACACAACAAGCCAAAGAATCCATATTAAAATTCTTTTTACGGTTTTATTACGGAGCATAGTAGAAATCTTCATTTGGAAGCTTACCGCCTACAGATTTAGGATTAGCGTCATACATAACCTTTAAATATCCATCCAGTCCCGTTTTCATATCATTGCCGTCAATATATTTAAGACCGCAGGAGTCAATAGCCTTCGTTGCAAGTGCAGCCTTGGGAATAATACCGTACTCCTCGCAAAGAAGTCCCGTTCCCTCTTTATCGGCAAGAGCCTTGTTTATAGAAGCCTCGTACTCTTTAAGGAAGGTTTTTACAACACCCTCGTTATTTTTCAAATACTCGTTTCTTACGATAACACAGCCCATCATAAGAGAGCTATCCTTGGATACCTTATCCCATTCTTCGCCCATATCAAGAACTGCTTTAGCAGTGGTGTACTTAGTAAGAATACTTGTTGCCACAGGCTGAGGCGCAAGAATAACGGCGTCCTTGTTTTCCTCTTTTGCCCAAACGGCAGGTAACTGACTGCCGTCAGCCACGAAGTTTACGGTAACGTCTTTATCAGGGTCAATGCCGTTGCTTTTAAGCACGTAGCGAAGAATATATTCGGGATTTGCACCTTGACCAGGGGAAAAAATGGTTTTGCCCTTTAAATCGGCAACGCTCTTTATTTCCGTGCCGTTGGTAAGAACAGATAAAACGCTGGTTGTATTAACGGCAAGAACGGTAACTCCGCCGTTGGTTTTATTGTAAAGAGTTGCGGCAAGATTTGTAGCAACAGCCGCAATATCTGCTTTTCCATCAGAAATAGCGGCAACTATTTCGTCATTTGCATCCACCATACTGAAATTATAGGTGTTCTTTGTAAGTCCCTTTTCGGCGTCAGCGCGAAGATTAACGGCGCCTATACCCGTAGGACCAGACAGCACGTACACGTTCATCTCTCCTGTTTTTTTACCGCCACAGCCCACAAAAGCAAAAACCATAACCAAAACAAGTAAAACAGCCAATATCTTTTTCATAATATCACCTTTATCCTTTCGTCCTCTCGGACAATTAAATTATTTTGTTCTAAATTTTCCATAGTTCTATAAAGTGTTGTCCTGCCTATGCATAGAGTTTTTGAAAGCTCGGTCATTTTTCCGCAATACCCTTCGTCCCCTAATTTATAAAGAAAAGAATAGAGTCTGGACTGTGCATCGTCCTGCATTAAAACCGACAGCTTTTCGTTTAAAAACCGTATACGCGAGGATAGAAAAGAAATATAATTAACTGCTACTATGGGAAAACGAGCAAAAATATCCGTCAGCGTTTCCTGTTCTATAAACTGTACGGTACAGTCCTTAACCGCTTCAATACGGCTTATATATTCACTGTTTTGACCGAATAGCGCGGCGGCGCCGAAAACACTGCCCACAGTAAAGTACGACAGTAATCCCTCACTGCCAAGACTCAACGCCTTTGCCTTACCCGAAAGCACAATGCCGAGACTGTTTGAAAAGCGATGGCGGTCATAAATTATCTCGCCCCTTTGAAAGCAAACAGGCTTTGACAGCCTTATCTCGTCAAAAGCATTTTCTGCCGATTTAAACAGATAGCAGTTTCCAAGTATTTCTTTTACATCCACATTCTCACCTCGAAATATGTACCATTTGGAACACTTTTTTATTTATAATAGCATATTGTTAACATTTTGTCAATAAAATATCCCATAAAACCCCTTTAAAATTTTTTTTAATGTGATATAATATATTCAATATTTTTAAAAAGAAGGTTTTTATATGGCAAAAAAACAGTTTAAGGCAGAGTCCAAAAGACTCCTAGACCTTATGATTAACTCAATTTACACTAATAAGGAAATATTCCTAAGAGAAATTATTTCCAACGCAAGTGATGCAAGTGACAAACTTCATTATCTTTCTCTTACCGATGAGAAAGCAAGAGAAAAAATGGGTGAGCTGTCCATTAAAATCACCGCAGACAAAGAAAACCGCACACTTACCGTTACAGACAAGGGTATCGGTATGACAAAGGACGAGCTTGAAAACAATCTCGGTACCATTTGCAAAAGCGGTTCTCTGCAATTTAAAGAGGATATGAGCGAGGACGAGGAAAAGGATGCCATTAATATTATCGGTCAGTTCGGCGTAGGCTTTTATTCTGCATTTATGGTAGCTGATTCTCTTACCGTTAATTCCCTTTCCTATAAAGAGGATACTGCATACAGTTGGACAAGTGTGGGCGCAGACGGCTACACCATAAAGGAATGCGACAAATCTACCGTTGGTACCGAAATAATCATGCATATCAAAGAGGATACCGAGGATATTAAATATTCCGATTATCTCGATACCTATACCCTTAGAAGACTTATTAAAACCTATTCCGATTATATCCGTTACCCCATAAAGATGGATATAGAAAAAACAAAGGAAGAGGGCGAGGGTGAAAATAAAACCACCGTTACCTATATTGAAGAAGAAACCATAAACAGTATGGTTCCTGTATGGAAAAAAAGCAAGGGTGAGCAGACCGAGGAAGAAACCAACCGTTTCTATAAGGACAGCTTCTTTGATTTTGAGGACCCTCTCTTCACTATAAGCGTAGCGGCTGAGGGTGTCGTTTCCTATAAGGCTCTTCTTTATATCCCCGCTAAAACTCCATACGATTATTACACAAAGGAATACGAAAAGGGACTTAAACTTTATTCCAGCGGCGTTATGATTATGGAAAAATGCTCTGACCTTGTTCCCGAGCATTTCCGCTTTGTAAAGGGTGTTGTTGATTCTGACGATTTATCCCTTAACATTTCCCGTGAGATGCTTCAGCAGGATGCAGGACTTAAGACTATTGCCAAGAACATTGACAAAAAAATCCACGCCGAGCTTAAAAAGGCTTTAAACAATGACAGAGAAAAGTATGAAAAATTCTGGAAAGCCTTTGGTATTCAGCTCAAATACGGCAGTGTTGCTCAGTACGGAATTTATAAAGACCAGCTTAAAGATTTGCTTCTTTTCTGGTCTAATGCTCAGGGCAAACTGATAACCATTGAGGAATATATGAAAACTATGCCCGAAGACCAGAAGCATATTTACTACGCTTGCGGTGACTCTGTGCAGAAAATCGGCAGTCTGCCTCAGGCTGAGCTTGTAAAGGCTAAGGGCTATGATATGCTTTGCCTTACCGACGAGGTTGACGAATTCCTTATGAACGTACTGAGAGAGGAAAACGGCAAAGACTTCTGTTCAATCAACTCTGACAACGCCGACCTTATGGACGAGGCTGACGAGAAAAAGGCAGAGGAAACCGCAGCGCAAAACAAGGAAATGCTCACCTTCATTAAAGAAGCGCTCTCTATTGAAGACGTTATTATCTCTAAAAAATTAAAAACCCACCCTGTTTGCCTTTCAGCAAAGGGCGGTGTAACTCTTGAGATGGAAAAATATTTTGCCTCTCTCCCGGGCGAAGACAAGGAAAAGGTAAAGGCGCAGCGCGTACTTGAGCTTAACCCCAATCACACAGCTTTCAATGCTTTAACAAAAGCCTATAACGAGGATACGGACAAGGCAAAAACCATAGCAGAGGTGCTGTACGCTCAGGCTCTGCTTATTGCAGGACTTCCTATTGAGAATCCCAGTGACTATGCTGAAAAGGTTTGCTCACTGCTTTGATTAGGAAAAACTCTGTCTTAAAAAATAAAACGTACTATGGAATTCCATAGTACGTTTTTTATTATTGTGCGTCAGGCTTGTTTGGAATTACCAATGCGGCAATTATGTACGCCAGTATTCCCACGCCTGCAAATAAAACGGCGCAAACCAGCAACAAGCGTACTATGGTGGAGTCCATATTCAGATACTCGGCAAAACCTCCGCAAACACCCGCAAGCTTTTTATCTGTGTTTGATTTATAAAGCTTCTTTTCCATATTTTTACCCCTTTGTTTTTATCTTATTTTACTGAGTTTATAGTAACATATTATGGGATAAAATACAAGAGATTTTTTAGTATTTTCTCAAAACGAAGTCATTTTCGGCTACAACGTAGGGGAGGATTTGTTATCCTCCCGTAAAGACACCGCTAAACTAAACGGGCGGACAACGAGTCCGCACCCTACTAATATACAATATAATCTTTACGGCTACGGTAAATATATAATGTCTTTTTTCTGCTTTACGGCGAAATCAAGGGCAATTTTCGTTCCGCTTTTCCGTGTTGTCGGCGCTACCGATTCATCGTAATACACAATGCAAAAACGACTGTTTTTTATCATTTCGTAATTACGTTTAACGTACACTGCCCTGCCTGAGCCTATAATTTTCTCAGGATAATATGTGTCCTCATATTTTTTCAACAAATATTTTTTATAATCATCACTTATATCCTTAAACTCTGCCCTCACGTAAATACGTTTTACGTGAGGGTATTTTTCTTTAATTTCAGTTACAATTTCAAGACATAAATCATTAAACCGACTTTTACTTCCAAACAAAAACGTATCTATTTTTTCTGTCAAAATCAGTTTTTCTATTATCTCATATAACTTCTTTCTGAGTTCTTCGTTCTCTTTTATCGTCCTATGACCGAAAACACAACAGGTTTTTTCTTGTATATTCATATTTTCACCTCAAATTATAGATATACGGTGTATCCATAAACTCATTATAACACAAAATAACTATAAAATAAATACATAATATATTTATTTTAAGGTGATTGTATGTCTATCAAAAGTGTTTCTATAAGAATCGAAGAAGAAATGTTAAACAAAATTTCATATATTGCTGATTACGAGGGAAGAAGCGTAAACAGTCAAGTGCTTGTTTTGATAAGAGAAAATATTAAAGAGTTTGAGGATGCTAACGGTGCTATTGACGGTAATATTTCACCTGATTCAAATGTGAAACCAACACGAAAATAATTCCTATATAAAAATACCCTATGACTTTTGTCATAGGGTATTTTTACGCCTATTTTGTAGGGGAGGATTTGTTATCCTCCCGTAAAGACACCGCTAAACTAAACGGGCGGACAACGAGTCCGCCCCTACGAATGTTCAGTACAGCTTTTGCTAACTTTTCTTTATTATTGCCGCCATAACGGTTATATCATCTTGCTTTTTATCGGTGCGGCGGCGTTTTGCGCATTTAGCAATACGCTCTGCAAGAGCCTGAGCGCTTGAGTCTCCCCAGCTTTCAAGCTCGGCGGTTATCCAGTCTGTACCCTCTGTAACGGCGCCGTCGGACATCATCAATATAATATCCTCTGTTTTAAGTGTTATTGCGGCTCTGTCAAAGGCAATATCTCTCAGTATTCCTGCAGGAAGAGAGGTGCTTTGAGCCTTTGCGGCTCTGCCGTTTCGTCGCACAATGGTGGGCGCCGCCCCCGCCTTTAAAAGCGAGGTTTTACCTGTAAACAGGTCAACCGAAGTGACGTCTACTGTAGCAAGTGATTCGTCTGTGGATTTAAAAAGCATTGCTGAATTAAGGATTTTCAGCCCAGCATCAAAGTCAAACCCTGCTTTAAGAAGTCTGCTCATAAGCCCACTCGCCATAGCGCCGTCCACAGCGGCTCTGCCACCCGTTCCCATACCGTCGGACAGTATGAGAATAAGCCGTCCTTTGCCGTCAAAGAAGTAATCATACGCATCTCCGCAAATAACGTTACCCTGTGAGCCAAGCTGAAAAACGCCTATATCAGCAGTTAAAACTGCGTGTTCGCTGACCGTTATATACGCAGTGTTTCCCGAATGAGTAATACAGGGCGGGTCAAAATCTCTGTCACAGGCGATGCAAAGCACCTGCATTATATCGGCGCGGTTAAGTACGATATTAGAGGCGTTTTTAATGGAAATATCAATGGTCATTCTGTCGTTTTTATCAAGCTTCACTCCACATTCACTGACCACTATATCTATGTTTTTGAGAGCTCCTGCAATTCTTGCAGCCGCCAGTGTATCGTATCTCTCGTCTGCCTCAAATTCCTTTGCAAGAGAGCAGAGCATTGAAGAAATCCCTGAAAACTGGTCAGTAACCACGCTTCGCACCTCGTCAATACGCTTTTCGGCGGAAATTGCGGCGGCATATTCGCTGTAGTGCTTGTACACACAGGTACACATTTTAGTAAGTCTTATGCACCGACACCTGAATTCCTCGTCTAAAAAGCGTTCGGGCGACTGACCGCTTCTCACTGCTTTAGTAATTGCCAGAACTCCCTCAAGGGTTTCGTTGTGCTTTGCTTCCCAGCAGTGAACTCGCAAGGAACAGCCGTTACAGGCTTCGTTTTCAATTCTTGTCAGCACGGTTTTAAAATTGGGGGAATTTATTTTTGATAGCTGTGAGGATACGTTTTCAACCGTTGCCGAAACGTCGTTTAAAGCCTGTCCTGCAAAGGTCAGCCGCATGGTTAGGGCTTTTTTAAGCCCGTCGGGACGGATAACCGTTACCTTTGCGGCGAAAATTTTACCAAGGGTTCTGAGAACCGTTTTAGGTACGGCAAGATATATTGCGCAGCCTAAAGCGGCTTCAATTAAAATACCTACCGTATCGGCAGAAAAACCGCCAAGCACCGCCCCGATAATTGCGGCGGAAAGAAAACCGAAAACCTCTGCAATTTTGCCGATATCGGCAAAAACCCCTGCCATTAAACCGCCGAAGCTGAGAATTACCGTAACGGGCGCGGCAGCGCTTGAAAGAGCAGAGCTGAGCGCGGCAGAAACGCCTATTATGGCGCCCGTTCCTGCCCCTGACTGACGGGCGGCAAGAAGAATAACGAAAATAAATATTATTCTTCCTATGCTGATACCTCCTGGCGCAATTTTAGAAACACCCGACAGTACGAGGGAAATGGTTATTATAACACAGGTTAGCTGAGAAGAGGAAAGTCCCGTATCGTTACTTAGAATTCTCTTTGCACCCGTATGTATAAAATAGGCTCCTCCTGCGGAAAGAATCGCCTCTATAAAGGAAAAAAACACACCGCCGCTAAGCCCTTTAAGTACGGCGACTCCCGTAAAAAATACGGTCAGCACCGAAATAAAAGAGGCAAAAAGAGGGTTATCTCTTGTAAATTTTATTTTATAGGTTAAAAGACGAATTGCCATAATAGCTATTATGGCGGCTATGTAACGGAAACCGCTTTGCTCTGTAAGGGGAAACAGTGAGCCTATTATTGCTCCCAGACTGGCCGAGGGCATATATATGTACGGACAGCCTGCAGCAACCGATATACCAAAAGGCATATACTTCCCCGTTACCGTTACAGTGGCGGTAAACAGTGAGCAGGTAAAAAACACAATGTGCTTGATTGCTTCTATTAAAAGCTGTCGCCCCGTAAGGCTTGTACTTTGGGATATTTCCTTTATTTTTCTTTTAAACGCGATTGCAGAGTCTTTCATTTTTACACCTTCCACATATTTGCTCTATCTATTATATTCTGAAAAGTGCGAATAAATTGTCGTAACAGGACGCAGAAAAACAACTATTTTTCACGAAAAAAGGAATATTAAAATTTATTGCAATATACGGCGTTGTGTGATAAAATAAATTGATTAAGTGTTTGAATTTATGGGGTAGGTGAAAAAATGGCAGAACATACCATAGCCGCTATAGCTACACCCTTGGGTGAAGGCTCGGTAGGTGTTATAAGAATTTCGGGAGAAAAAGCGTTCGAGATAGCCGATAAGGTTTTCGTAAGCGTTTCAGGCAAAAAAATTGCCGATATATCGGGTTATACTGCTCTTTTCGGTGAAGTAAGAAATGCAGAAAAAAGATGCGACGAGGCTGTAGCCCTTAAGTTCGTTGCTCCGAAAAGCTATACGGGTGAAAACGTTGTGGAGCTTTCCGTTCACGGCGGTACTCTGCTTATAAAGGAAGCGCTGAGGGCAGTGCTTAATGCAGGCGCCGTTCTGGCAAAGCCGGGAGAATTCACCAAACGCGCCTTTTTAAACGGAAAGATGGACCTTATTAAAGCCGAAAGCGTTATGGGGCTTATCAGCGCCTCCAACGAAAGCGAACTGCGGATTTCTCAAAGCGTTCACGCGGGAGGCACCTCAAGACAGCTCGGCTTAATTGAAAAGCATCTTGTTTCTGCGGCGGCAAGTATCGCCGCCTATTGCGACTATCCCGAAGAGGATTTAGGCGAAATTAACGAGGAAAGCTTTATGCGGGAGCTTAAGGCTGTTCTTACAAGCCTTAATAAGCTTCTCAAAGAATATGATGCGGGGAAAATTCTCCGCGAGGGCATTGACACGGTAATAATCGGCAGAACCAACGTTGGTAAATCCACCCTTATGAATTTGCTCAGCGGACAGACAAAATCCATAGTCACCGATATTGCGGGTACTACGAGAGACGTTATTGAAGAAACGGTAATGCTTGGGGAGGTTCCCTTACGCCTTGCCGATACGGCGGGTATAAGAGAAAGCGACGACGTGGTTGAAAACGTAGGCGTCACTCTTGCGCGACAGCGACTGCAAAGCGCTCAGCTTGTACTTGCTGTATTCAGCTTAGACAAAGAAATAACCGACGAGGACAAAGAGCTTCTTTCAGAATGTAAGGATAAGCCCGTCGTTGTGATACTTAACAAATGCGATATAGCAAAGACTGACATAGACGATTTTGCAAAAGGTATGGAAGTGGTAAAAATGTCGGCAAAATCAGGCGACGGACTGGAGGCGCTTACCGACGCTGTTGCAAGGGTTACGAAAACCGAGTCCTTAAGTCCCGACAGCGCGGTGCTTGTCAGTGAGCGTCAGCGGGATTTAGCGTACAGGGCAATGCTGTGCGTTAAAGAGGCGGTAAGCAGTATGGAAAAGGGCGTTACTCCCGATGCGGTAGGGGTTTGTGTGGACGAGGCTCTTTCCTGTCTTTACGAAATGACGGGAAAAAGAGCAACCGAAACCGTAACCGAAGAAATATTCAGAAAATTCTGCGTTGGTAAATAGGAGGTATTATTATGAGTGAATATAATAGTTTTGTAATAAATTCTAAGATTGATAATAAAAAGGTTGGTTTTAAAAAGCCTAACTTCAAAAAGCTTTTAAAAAATCCGCTTATTAAGGGTTTTATTGCTCTTTTAGTAGTTTTTGCGGTGATTATGACCTTTCTTTCGGTAGTGCCTCTTAAAAAGGTCACCGTAATAGAAAAGTGTGTGGCTGCAAACACAAACGGCAACAAGGACGTAAGCTACTATAATAAGGACGGCAAGATAGAAAAGCTTGAAGCCTTTAATCTTGATATGAAATATCTTACCAAGAATTACAGCTACGACAAAGACGGAAATTTAACGGCTGTAGAGCATTTATATAACGATGCTCTTTTCCAGACGGAAAAATATACTTACGTTGACGGTCTTTTAAAGGAAATAAATGCCTTCTCGGCAGAGAACGTTATTTTTTCAAAAACCATTCATACCTATACCGATAGACAGCTTACCCTTAGCTCGTATTTTGATGAAGCTAATCAGCTTGTCAGCGAAACGCAGTATAAGTATGACGAAAAGGGCAGATGCGTTGAAGAAATTACCGTAACCGCTTCTAACGGCTATACCGTAACCACCCTTTATACCTACGAGGGCGAAAGAGTAGTTAAGGAAGAAAAAACGACAGCAAACGGCGTTTCTGACAGCATCCGTTACACCTACGATAAATACGGAAACGTTTTGTCAAGAACGGCAGACGTTGACGATTATACACTCTACGAGTACACCTATAAAACTGTACGGGTGCCTTTGATTTAACGGGGAGACTACAAAGGTATGATTTCTTATAAAGCAGACAATTACGACGTTGCGGTTATAGGTGCAGGTCACGCGGGAATTGAAGCCGCTCTTGCCGCCGCCAGACTTAAAGTCAAAACCGTAATGTTTACGGTAACGATGGACTGGATTGGCAATATGCCCTGTAATCCGTCTATCGGAGGAACGGCAAAGGGACATCTTGTAAGAGAGCTTGACGCTCTTGGCGGCGAGATGGGTAAGGCGGCAGACAAAACCACCATACAAAGCCGTATGCTTAACCGCGGTAAAGGCCCTGCGGTTCATTCACTCCGCGCACAGATTGACAGACGGGATTACTCCGCCTATATGAAACACGCCGTTGAATTACAGGAAAATCTCGACGTTAAACAAGCAGAGGTTACCGACGTTAAAAAAGACGGGGAAAACTGGATTGTTACTACCAAACTTGGAGCAGAGTATACCGTCCGCGCCGTTATTTTTGCAACGGGAACCTTTCTTAAAAGTAAAATATACGTGGGTGAAGTAAACTATAACAGCGGTCCCGACGGACTTGCGCCCTCTATGGAGCTTGGGGATTCCCTTAAAGCTCTTGGACTTCCCCTTCGCCGTTTCAAAACGGGTACTCCCGCGAGGGTTGACAGGGCAAGTGTCAATTTTGATGAGCTTGAAATTCAGTACGGCGACAGCGAAATAACCCCCTTCAGCTTTTCTACAAACCCAGAGGATATTGACAACAGCAGTGTCTGTTACATAGCCTATACAAACAGCAATACAGAAGCGGTTATAAGGGATAATCTTGACCGTTCCCCTCTCTACAGCGGTGATATTGAGGGAGTCGGCCCCCGATACTGCCCTAGCATTGAGGATAAAATAGTTCGCTTTGCCGATAAAAAAAGACATCTTCTCTTTATTGAGCCTTGCGGAAAAAACACCGAGGAGCTTTATTTACAGGGTATGTCATCTTCTCTTCCCGAAGAGGTACAGATTAAGTTTTACAGAACCATAAAGGGACTTGAAAACGTCAAGATAATGCGTAACGCTTATGCTATTGAATACGACTGCATCGACCCTCTCTCCCTTTCCTATACCCTTGAAATCAAGGAGCATTCAGGACTTTACGGCGCAGGACAGTTCAACGGCTCGTCAGGTTATGAGGAGGCGGCTGTACAGGGCTTTGTTGCAGGTGTCAACGCCGCTTTAAAAATAAGAGGCGAGGAGCCTCTCGTATTTTCAAGAACAGAAAGCTATATAGGTACGCTTATAGACGACCTTGTTACAAAGGGCTGTTCCGACCCATACAGAATGATGACCAGCCGAAGCGAGTACAGGCTTCTTCTCCGTCAGGATAATGCCGACGAGAGAATGATGCCCATAGGCAGAAAATTAGGTCTTATAAACGATAGCGACTGGCAGTCTTTCCTCTTAAGAAAAGAGCAAAAGGAAAAGGAAATAGAGCGTCTTAAGGCTACTACTATTGCGCCCAGCAAAGCGCTGAACGATTATCTTGAGTCTATGGGTACGGCGCCTATGACTACGGGTATGCGCCTTGCCGAGCTTATAAAAAGACCTCAGCTATCCTACGACTCACTTGCCCCCTTTGATATGGGTCGTCCAAAGCTCAGTATAGCCGTAAGGGAAAAAATCGAAACCGAAATAAAGTACGAGGGATATATCGCCCGTCAGAAATCGGCGGTAGAGGAAATGCTTAGACTTGAAAGAAAGCTTATTCCCCAAAATATTGACTACGGTAAGGTAGGCAGTCTTCGTCTTGAGGCTGTGGAAAAGCTAAGCAAAATAAGACCTGAAAATATCGGTCAGGCTTCCCGTATATCAGGGGTTAGTCCTGCGGATATTTCGGTGCTTCTTATATATCTTGAAAAAAATAAAAACGGAGAAAATTAAATGATAGATTTTCCTATAGAGAAAATTATTCCCGCCTGTGAGGAAATAGGCGTACGTCTTACCGAAAGGGCGGTAAAAAATCTTAATATTTATGCTAATCTTCTTATCCAGTGGAATGAGAAAATGAATCTCACCGCCATAACCGAGCCGAGTGAGGTTGTTTGGAAGCATTTTTACGACTGTATTCTGTTTTTTAAAAACATCAATTTACCCGAAGGCGCGTCGGTTATAGATGTGGGAACGGGCGCGGGTTTTCCGGGAATGGTTTTAAAAATCGTAAGAGAGGATATAAAGCTCACTTTACTTGACGGACTTAATAAACGCCTTGTGTTTTTAGAGGAGGTTTTAAGTAAGCTTTCCTTACAGGCAGAAATTGTCCATCTTCGCGCCGAGGAGGGCGGAAGAAAGGCTCAGTACAGAGAAAAATACGATTATGCAGTATCCAGAGCCGTGGCAAATATGAACGTGCTTTGCGAATACTGTCTGCCCTTCGTTAAAAAGGGCGGAAGCTTCGTTGCTCTTAAAGGCCCGTCGGGAACTGACGAGGTTAAAAATGCAACGGGCGCTATAAAGCTTCTTGGCGGAGATAATATCAAGGTATTTACTGAGGAAAACGAGTTCCTCGGCTCAAGACATATAGTTGAAATTAAAAAAGTAAAGCCTACGGGAGAAAAATATCCCCGTCCCTCAGCAAAAATTTCAAAGTCACCTCTGAGATAATATCGCGCAAACTTACAAAAGGTTCTGCTTTATTGCAAAAGCTCTAATAAAAAACGCAAAAGCCTGTGATTTCTTTGGAAATTACAGGCTTTTTTGTCGACGTCTTTTTCTTGTAAAAAAGGACAGGCTGTGCTAATATATTTTTGCAAGGAGGAGAAAAAATGAATTACTACAAACTGATTTTTTTAAATCCTGCAGAAATTATCCCGCCCAATAAAAATCAGTCTACCGAGGACAGATACAAGCTTTTTCTGCTCAGCGAAAGCATAAGAGAAAACGGACTGCTTATTCCCGTAACGGTAACCCGCGCAGAAAGCGGTTACAGGGTTATAAACGGAGAAAGGCGTGTTAAAGCCTCCATTATGGCGGGACTTACTAAAATTCCCTGTGTGGTTACCGATTTTGAAGACGAAACTCTTTTCCGCGCCACAGAGCGACTGTCGGCTATTAATTTCGACGTTAACGAGTTGTCTTCCCTTAAAGATAAATACGGCGCAGAGTTTATAGCCTCTATGCTTTCTATGACGACGGGAGAGCTAAACAAAATTATCAGTCCTGAAAAACAGGAGCAACCCTTAAAGGAAGACAAGCCTGTTAAGATAAAGGAGAAAAAGCTTCCGCCTATTAAGGATACCAAATTTCTCATAAACAGTATTAAACAGATGATTGACAGCGTAAGCAGTGCGGGAATTCCCGTTAAATACCGCCAAAGCGAAAACGAAAGCTGTGTGGAAATAAAAATCAAGGTTACAAAAAATACAGTCAGTCCACAGCTTACGCTATTTTAATTTGCCCCCTATTCATCCCTATCCCCTTTTTAAACAGACGGCACCGTTATTTTTAACGGCGCCGTCTGTTTTTTCTTACTCGTCAAACTATTTTAAGAATTCTCAGAACATTTAATTTTTTCTAAAAACTAAAAATAAGTTTTCGTAAGTAAACAAGGCATCACTTTTCTGTGATGCCTTGTCTGTAAATAAAATTCTACTATGGTAAAAGTGTGGTAAATACGATATTTTCACTTCGTTTACACCCCGAAAACCCGCATAAATAAAGGGTTTTATTAGTCAAGGGGTTTCATTGTGGGGAGTACTTTTGTATTTTCACGAATTGCCACTTATCGTTATAAATCCCCACGGATAAAGGGTTTTCAATAATCTGTTTTCACGAATCGCCACTTATCGCAACTTATTGCCACGGTCAAATGTCGTAAAATTTGTCGTAAATAAAGGTTAGTTATTTTTAATCTTTTTCAATATACTTTCCTTTAGTTCAACAAACTCCTCTTGTGTTATAGTATGACTGTCTCGCAACTCTTTCATAAGTTTGAGGTGCTCTACATCATTCGCAAAACTCTTATCTATAGCAGTAGACATTAATTTTTCAACTTCAACATCGTTATTGATTACAGCTTTTATCATTGATATAGTATCTTTTTCTTCGTCAACAGGAAAAAGGTATTTAGACATAATTTGAAAAATACCAATTAAACTAGCAAGATATGTAGCTGATACTGATATAAGCGATACCATAGCAGAAATTGTTTTAATAGTTATATTAAAAGCAACGAAACATACAACTGTTATTGTTAATGCTCCCAACATACCTACAAAAAACCAAAATATAAATTTCTTTAAAAAATTATTTGTACGTACGCGTTCTTTTCGCTGTGTTATATAATCGTCTAAAAGCGATGTTAGTTTTTCATTTCTTTTTACAAACTCTTCATGAACGCTTACTAATTGTTTAGCATACTCTTCGGTTTTTGTAGGTTTATTATCATAATTGGAACTCAAAAGTTCTGCTAGTGTTGCAAAGAAATTTTTATCAGCCATTTAAAACTTCCTCGATTCTTCTCTCTGCCATTTTAACACTAACATTGTATCTAGAAGCAATAAGGTTAATTAATTCTGCTCTTTCGGTATTTTTACCACTGAAGTTTTTAAGCAAATCTTCCCTAGGCATAAGAATGCTTGCTGCCATATAATCCATCTCTTGCTCTGCAGTATTATTTGAATATTCACCTTCATGGTCTCGTGCAGCTAAAACAATCTTTTTATCCTTATTTTTAGTTTTTTCACTTATATAATGTGATAATTCATGAGCAACTATAAATTTTTTCATATAGATGTTTTTTTGACAATTATAAGCAATTATCTTATTAGAATTAAATTCTTTAATTCTTTCGATATTTTCATCTACAAGCAACAAACCTTCAAGTGGCTCTTTAAATTCTGCACCACGAACATCGAATCCTAAAGAACTTGCAACTGCAAAAATATCAACAGGGATAATTACCTCTATATTATTTTTTTCAAAAAATGCCTTGACTATTTCTTCCATTGCTAGCATTTTTGCTTCATCAAATTTTACAGACATAACATACACCTGTATCCTTTCCATACTTCAACACCTCCTCGTATATCTTTTCCTAATAATAAAAATATATGAGGAGACAAATATAATTAGCAGTAATTTTCCATACTTATATTACCAGAAAATCATATTTTTTTCAACCCTCTATGCAAATATTTTGAATTTTTTAATTTTTAAAATAGCTCTACCACAACATATTGTGGTAGAGCTATTAAAATCACCATTTTATAGGTTAGGCGATTTTCAATTTGCCTTGCAGACTTTGGGTTTTCTGTTGCTTGAACTCTTTTGTTACCTCGTTGTAAATCTCCATTGTGGTTTCAATCTTTTTGTGGCCCATAACATCCTGTATATATTTTATGTTGGTCTCCACTTCGCAGAGTCGGGTACAGAATGTGTGTCGTAGATTGTGCATAGAGAAATGGGGCAACAACAAGGGGTCTCTTTCTTCTGCAAGTGCCTTTTCGGTCTCCTCTTTGTTATAATCACGGATAATTCGTGCTATTGCCCTATTGAGAGCCGCAGGCGAATATACCTCGTTATAACGATTGGTAAAAACAAAATTACTCAAACCGTCAACAACAGATTGACAACCGCCGTTCTTGATTTGTTGCTCTCTCGTCTGCAACAGGGCTTCACGAACTTCGTCAAACATAGGCACCTCTCTGGTACCGCTTGCCGTTTTGGTCGCATGAATATGGAACTCGCATTTGCCGTCCTTGTTCTTGCGATAGAGCATATTGTGGTTTACAAATATTGTCCCGTCACCTTTGAACAGGCAATCGGACCATTGGAGCCCAATTACCTCGCCCACACGACACCCTGTTCCCAAACAAAAGGTAAACAAGGGCAACCAATGGTTGTACTGTTTAGAGTGCCGTACAAAGTCCATAAAGGCCATCTGTTGAGGTAGGGTCAAGGCATGTCGTTGTGCCTTCTCCCAATCGTTGCTTTTCTTAATCTCTGCCATAATGCCGTCTGTGGGGTTCTTACGGATATAATCGTCACGGACTGCCATTGTGAATATCGGGTGCAGTATGGTATGTATGATTTCCATACTGTTAGGTTTAAACCCAATTTCATAGATAAGGTGCATATAGAATTTCTTTATATCACTATATTTAATAGTGGTCAATTTTCGTTTGCCCAAATCTTCTCTGACGTACTTGGTGTACATATAGATATAATTTTCTCGGGTTGATGGACGAAGATTGTGCTTTGTTTCCATATACTTATCAAAGAAATAGTTAAGGTCATTTCTTTCTGCAGTAAAGGTATCAAGACCGTCATCCAAGTCGCGCTTGATTTTCTTTTCCATTTCCCGAAGAGACAAATCACATTTTTTGCCCTCGGGTACTTTGTCCGTAGGAACAAGTTTCCAACTGTAAACGGTCCGTCTTTTTCCAAGTCGGTCTTTGTATTTAAATTCATATCTTCCGTCTTCCCGTTGGAACTCGCCTTTTTCTAATATCCTATTTTTTGAATCTCGTCTTTTATTTGACATATTTTTTCTCCTTAAATTATATTTATTTTCTCAATATATTCTTCAAACAATCTTCGTTTGAAGAGGACACGGTTTCCACTCCAAAGCAGAAACTCTTCGTCCTTGTGTTCGTTTGCAAATTGTCGCAGTTTGTTTATTCCAATGTTGAAATAGTCTGCTGCTTCTTCTGCTGTTAAATTGAATTTTTGCCATATTGGTGTTTTTTCTTTATCCCTTGTCGTATTATTCGTTCTCTTCGGCAAACACTCATCATAAGTGCCGTCGAACAACTTTCTCAACCTCCTTTACAAAAATGGTGATGGCAAAGAGTAAGATATTTTTTCGATTTTGTCAATACCCCTAAATCGTGCCTTTTTACCCCAACCCCGAAAAGTAGGGGTAAAATAGGCCGATTTGATTTTTGAGAGCTCAGATTCACCTATTTTAGCAAATATGAACTTTTTGTTAATTTTATAAATCTTGGGGTTTTAAAGAGTATAGCGCGTATTTTTCTGCTTGTCAGCCATTTAAATCGTATAAATCATAATCTTCAAAATCCAAATAGACCGATACATATTTACTCGTTTTGCATTTCCTCGTCTGTGGGTATGGGTTGCTTATGTATCGGCATTGTGTGCCAACGATAAGCGGTATTCTTTCAAGCAGAACCTCAATCTGCTCAGGTGTCCCTGTAACTCTTATTTTCATAGTTACACCTCCGCATTTTCGTCGTAGTCGGTTTGAACTTCGCTATCGTCGATAGGATGAGTACCTTCTACATACTCTTTTGGAGCAATAGAAATAGCGATTGCCTTATAAGTTGGGGTGCCGTCTGCTTTGTAACGAACTTCGGCAAAGAATGTGACAAAGCGACCTTTTGTGTATGTGGTCAGTTTCTTGAAGTTAATACCCGTGCTATTATCAAAGCACATAACTGACACCATCGGAGCCTCTCGGTCCCGAATGTTTGAGTCGGCAAGGAAAGAGACCGAATTATAACTCCCTCTATCTGTCACCGAACGAACATAGCCTTGCACCATAACGAACTCTTTTTCTTCTGTGCCTGTGTACAGGCGAATAGGATTTAACATTGTTAAACCACTCCTTTTCATTTATTTATTTTTTGGTGGTTACAACACAAAAGAAAGACGGAATGCCCCCGAGCATCCTCGGGGCATTCCGCCTTCATAAATATAATTCCACCTAAAAAATGTAAATAAAAGACAAAAGAAAATTGTGTTGTAAATCACTTACATGATAAAGTATAACTACAGTTTTTCAAATTGCAAGTATTTTGAAGAAAAATTTTTATGACTTTGCACCGAGGTAAATATTGACGATATCGACCCTTTTTTCTGCCGACCCGTGACCGAGACGGACACAACAATCGTTCTTTGCCGTTCGGTCCGCCTTATCGGGCGATAATCCACTATTAAGATAATGTTGATATTGCTTGTTGTAGTAAGCAATGATAGATGACTTCCTCACCGAGTGGTTACCACTTTTCTGCACTGCCTTACAACCGACTGTCTTTTCACTTGGTACTGTGATTCCAAGACGGCATAATCTTCGGGATAACCACTTATTCGCACTGTCCTTACGGATATTACCGAACAAGGAGTCCGTTTCTGCCTTGCCTGATATGAGCGAACCACAAAAAGAGTAGAACTCTTTATCGGTTACGGTAATTTCTCGGCTGCGCCCACCCTTGTCCTTTTCAAAAAATATTTTTACGGTCTGTCCGTCGTTGCCGAGGGTAATGTGCCGTTTTTGAATGGAAACAGAATTGACACGGCAGCAGGTGTAGGTTGAGAAAATAAAGAAATTGCTTGAGTGGCATGATTTGACAATCGAGTCCTTGACCCTTTGAATCTCTTCGGGTGTTAGAGCGAACTCCCGAGGACTCGTTCTATCGGGTATCAATTCCACATTGACCTTTGTTTCAAAATTGGTATGCACCCCAAAGTGATGATTGATAACCCGTGACAGCTTCACCAAGTTGCTTTTATAGGTCTCTATCGTATTGAGGGAACAACCGCCCTTTGCTTTACTGTCAAGCCACTCTTGGCAGTATTCGGGGCGAATCTGTCGCACCTTATCAACCTCGGGGTAATGCTCTTTGATGTACTCACAAAGGTTGTGGGCGGTATCAAGCAAGTTTGCCTTGCCTGCAAAACTATACACCCTCCAACTGTGGTCGGGTTGTCCGCTTTGCCTTTTTGAAGAATGCTTATCGTACCCGAGAGTGAACGATGCTTCAATGGCCGTCATACTCTGTACGAAAAGACTACGTTTTTTTGACATCTCGTGTCACTCCTTTCTCAAATGATATCTGCCCCGACTAGATCGTCGGGAGCAGATTACCCTATCCGCATTGTCGATTTCGGTGTCCGAAATCGTTAATGCGAATAGGTACGATGCTATTTTTGTTCAGACGAAGACGAGAGAGTCCCCTCGCCAAAGGTACGGCAGAACACTTTCTGCCATTCCAAAGCCGATACATTATCGGCAAGTCAACCAACCCTACAATAGCATACTCGGGTTAAGATTGACGGTACCATCGTTTTTTCGTTTGGACATTTCCACAAGATTCTCAAAAACGGTGATACAAGGTTGACCACACTTGGTCAGGTTTCTTTTGTAATTCCACCTTCATTTATTTTTCCTTATGTGTGTATGGTTTGTAATTCCTCCTTCTTAAATTGAAAGTATTGTAATTAGAATCTATTCTATTAATTTTTTTATTTCAAGTATTGCTCTCTACCCTTTAAACAATCAAGAGGATTCTTTACTCTTTTCTTAATCTTGATAACTCTCAATTACTCTATGTTTAAGATAAAGAGTCATAATGCTTATATAATCATGAAGATTTATAAAGAGTCTTATATAAAAGAAAAAGAGTCATAAAGATTCTATAAGAATCGTTATGACTCATGGAGATTGCGGAAACATTGAAATTTCAAATAATTTGTGGTATAATTACAGAAAAGGAGGGTAAATACATGAACCACATTTTGCCCGAAGAACAATTAATCGAATATGCAAAACCTTATTTGAAAGCAAGGGGTTTCAAAAAGAAAAACAAAAGGTGGACCAAAGAAACACAAGAGTTCACTATTTCATTTTTGATTCAAGGCAGTTCTTTTTCAAAAGAGAATTATTACATTCGCCCAGGCATATTTATAAACGAATTAATGCCAACAGAACTATATTACGGTCATTGGATGCAAGGAATTGAACCAACCACACCCGAAGAGATAATGTGCAAGTTTGAAAAGTGGTGCGAAGAATGGACAAATAAGTCCTTAATCAAAGAACGTTTACTTGCCTTTATGGAATGGGAAGAACGAAATCCGTTGGAAAAACGAAGAGCCAAACTTGTTGATTATAAAACCGACCCCGTTCCCGCAGAAGAGTTCTTTATGGTTGATTTGAAAACCAAGAAATATATTTTAGGTAACTTTTGATAACAATGGCAAATATCAATTTTGATTACAAGGTGGTGGTTTTGTGTCGAAGAGTTATTCGTTTGAGTTTTTGGGAACTAAAGAAATGTTTCTAAATCAATTAAAAAAGTACCCCAATAACGACCAAAAGTTTTTTTATTTTGATGATTATATCGTGGAACTTTCTAATGGCGATATTCGTTTTGGTGTTGCACGTGGCGGTCATTCTGGTGGGTATTGGTTTGTGCCAACAATAACAGAAATTGACGGCAAGACCACATTTTGTGGCACCATTGAGTATAACGACCCTTATACAAGCGAAAAAGGGATTAAGAAAATCGTCAACAAAATTGAAGAAGTCCTTTTATGGATAATCCTAATTCCCATTATTATCATTGTGAAAGTGTGTCTATTCTTCTCTTGGGTTGTACGAAAAATATTCAAACGGACTAAACCCAAAGAGGAATCTTTAGAAGATAAATTATATAATTTAATGGAAAACTATTTAAATTGCACACGGCAATAACTGAACTTAAAATCACACAGTATGCAAAAACACCCTATGACTTTTGATGGTCATAGGGTGTCTTCATTTTTCATTTGTCGTAAATGTGTCGTAAATCGGTTTTTATTGGGTTTCAAAAACCCTGTAATACCGCTATTTTACGGCATTTTCTTAATCAAGGGGTTTCATCGTGGGGAAAAGTTTCTCCAACAATTCACACATCTTCATATTGCATCAAATCCTTTATTTTACTTGTTTTCCCGAACTTCATATCCATTCATATTACATCAGGGAAAAAATAAAATTGTTGTCAAACTGCTGTCCTCGCAGCTATTTTGTTGTCAGGAATTACACCGAGAACCCTTCTCAAAAGATGTCCAACTTCGATAAGTGGTTAAATGATTCCTGCTTCTTTTGATCCGTAGCTTCCGCATAGATATCCATCGTCGTTTCAATGTTGCGATGTCCCATGATATCCTGGATCACTTTTAAGTTTGTTTCGTGCTCACAGAGTCTGGTACAAAAAGTGTGCCTGAGATGATGGCAAGAGAAATCCGGAAGAATTACCGGTTCACGAGACTCTCTTTTGGCTTTAACAACCTCTTCAGAGTTGTGGCTACAGACAATGCGCTTGATGGTTCGATTAACTGACTGCGGGGTTTGGACTCCGCCATAGCGATTGATAAATATGAATCCTTTCATACCATCAAGTTCGGGCTCATATACGCCATTCTCGTCTTGCTCTTCGCGTACCATCTGAAATGCATCATACACCACATCAAGCATTGGGATTGTGCGAATACCTGCTTCGGTCTTCGGCTTTGAGATCTGCAAAGTAGATGTTCGAGAGTTCCCTATCGGATAATAGACGACGCTATGATTGATGCTGATCTTGCGATTATCAAAATCAAGATCATTCCACGTCAGTCCCAACACCTCACCAATTCGTCCACCAGTGCCTAATAGCACTGCAAACAACGGCCACCAATGATAATACACCGGATGATTGGCAATGTAATCCATAAAGGATCTCTGCTGCGCCATAGTGAGAGCGTGGCGCATACCTCTTGCTTTGTCGGACTCTTTGCTGACTTCCTTCATCACTCCATCAGACGGGTTCTTTCTAATTACCTCATCCCGAACCGCTAATTGAAATGTCGGATGCAGCAAGGTATGTACCGAATCCAGCGTGCCCAACGACAAATCATCCACATTGAGAAGATGAAGATAGAATTGAAGCACATCCGAATACTTAACCTCAGCAATTTTCTTTCTGCCAAATGTGTCTCTGACAAAACGATCATAGATGTAGATATAGTTGCTACGGGTGGTCTCTCGCAACTTACATTTAGTAGACATATACCTATCAAACGTGTCGTTAACAGTCGCTTTGCCCGCAACATAAATATCCAAGCCATCCAACTGATCCTTCATCAGCTGCTTTTCTTTCTCTCTAAGTGTTGCCAGATCATTCGCATATATAAACTTACGCCGACCCAACGGGTCTGTGTAGGTGTACATATATCGTTTATCTGACGCTCTCTGTACCTCTCCTTTTCTTAGCGCTCTGCCGCGCTCGTCTTTTCGTGCCTTTGCCATACTGATTACCTCCTTCAATAAATATTGAAAAGGGGGCTCACAGCACTTACTTGTTTTTGGACAAATACTCTTCCAAACTTCGCAAGGCAACCTCTGTCATTGACATATTGTGCTTAGAAGCATACTCATTTAACCGCTTATGGGTCTCATCCGATATACGGATTGTAATGGATGATCTTTTTGCATCGTCCTTTCTCGGACGTCCCATCCGAGTCATATGCTACCTCCAAACACTGTATATATTATACTTATCGTAAGACAGAAAGTCAATATCCTGTGTGCCATTCGTCCCCGTATCGTTCTCAAATTCATATATACCATCCTTAATATTCTCGGAATGACTCCAAAAATTGTTCAAATATTTCGCAGTTCACCAATGCTATTCCATCAATTTTATAGACCGCTTTTGCTTCTTTAGCTAATGCCTGGAACTTGGTTAACCCCAGGCTGTATTTCTCTGCGCCTTCTTTGTATCTAACAAACTTTTTAGCAAATTGCTTTGTGCGTTCAACATCTTGTCTTTGATGTCCCATACTGAACCTCCTTTTCCGGTTTAAATAAACAAACCAAGTTTCTTCCTTATATAAATATAATGACTTTACACTCTGCCTGCAGCGAACAGGTCCATAGGAATTTCACCTTCCCGCCTTCATTGTGGCCGGACCGCGAATTACGGAAGTCTCATTATCCCCGGATGGATCATCGCGTTATGCAGGTGCCACCCACATATCAGTGCTCTTGGAACTGCTTGCCAGACAGTTGGATAGCCGCTTCCCACACCGGGACCGTAGAGGTAAAGACTATTCAATTTTCAAGGTGCAAAAAGTCATAGGGATGCTTTCATAAAGAAAAACACCTGAAAAATCGCAAATATAGTCGCTCCGGCAAAAATTTTTCAAAAAAAGACTCCGGATTGCTCCGGAGCCTCTTTCTCAGATATTAAATTTGCTTATTTTTAGTGCAATGCGCATGAGTATGTACTGATGCAGATCCTCGTCGTACTTGCCGTTAATATAGCAATGGTGATCGATCAGAGGTGCATACAAATCAATGATTTTCTCAAAGTCGTCGTGATTGCCTGCCACTGCACCCTGCAAGGTGATTCGGAATAAATCTTTATCCATTCTCATCACCACCTTCAGACATCTTTTTGCGGAGGTGTTTCAAACCTTTTTGCTTTTGGTCTGATACGTACTGAGCAGAACAATTCAGCCTTTTGGCGATTTCGCCCACAGTCAACTCGTCCACATAAAGAAACTTGAGAATTTGCTGCCTCATCAGCGGTAACTCCGCGTAGGCAGTTGCAAGACGTTCTTCCTCAAAGTTGAAATCATTATCCTGGTATAGGAGCCGCCGAATCCATTCATCCTCAGAAACCGGGAGGTTTTCTTCAAACAGTTCCTCCAAAGACACGATATCAACCGGGATTTCGGTCTTGCGAAGGTAATTGAGCTTAGCACGTCGTATCAACGTGTCGAGCCATGCGGTAAATCTCGCACGGAGCTCATCTCGATCAGCGTTTTGTCGGTAGTCCAAATAAATGCCTCCTTTGGGGCATACCACCGAGCAAAATCACCTATATTAACAACATGCCAAGTGGCATGCCGTGAATTTATTGTCTGTGTTCGTACAGTCTGTTCCACAGCAATCAGAACATTGGAATCACCTCCTTCCTGCAAGACAAACAAAAAGCGACCAAGCCATAAATGAATATGGCAAGGCCGCTTATACAGGCGTGCATATAGAACCGGCGGACAAATGCCGGTCATTTTCCTTTTTATCCTATTAGGGATTGCTTTCTTGTTAGTTGTTTCTCCGCTTCATATCTCACTCCTGATTTACTTCTTTGCAAAACGCTCCATTGCATCCAAATAACTACTGAAACTTTCACATACAAGAATTCGCTGTGAAACATCATATTTCTCGATTCGCTCCGCGATTTCACGCAAGTATACTATTTCAGGATTCTTATAATATGTACTTAATAGTTGATCTACTGTTACCTCCAGATTATTAGCGATAATAACAACCATCTCCAAGCTCGGTTTTCCAAATCCATTTTCGATATGAGCTATATGGCTGACGCTACAATTACACTGTTCAGCAAGATCCTCTTGGCGGATACCGTTCAATAGACGATATTTCCGTATGTTTTTACCTAAAGCTTTGTAATCCACCGTTTCATCTTCTCCTTATATAAATATTTTAACGGAACTTTAGGAAAAACAGAAGAAAGCATATGTACAAGTGCTATCACGAATTGTGCAAGTAGAATTGGAGAAACTGAAAATCGTTTCCTAAACAAAGCAAATGAGTCTACTATTGGTGATAGCAGACTCATCTGTATTTCACCCAAACAAATCGAGATTATCCAGCATTGTTGCAACATCTTGTTCGAGTGCCTCCGGAACTTGCTCAGCTCTCGGGGTGGCAGTACCCGATAACTGGAGCATAGCCATCTTCTCTTCAACTATAGTCCGTATGATTTGTTCCACCTTCTCTTGATTGAAGTTGGAACCAACCTTTACTTCTATTTTACAATATGGGGACTGAAGTTCAGGATGAGAAGCCAGATACTCGTTTAGCGCTGCAACAATAACTGCACTTTTCTTGTTGCCCAGGCGTTCTAATAATTCGCCGGCTCTGTACTCTTCATCAGTCTCTGAGCCGAACTGCAGTGTATATCGATACTTACCGTCTTTTTTCACTTCGCATCCCTCCACCCTTATGCATTGGGGCGGAGCATCTGCGTTCTACCGAGCATCTCATAACCCACGGCATTAGCATTCGGGGAGTCCACGAAGCTTCCTCTCATAACCATAGGAGAATCCTCAAGGAACGGGCGAAGTAAAATGCTACCACCACCGACGAAGATCGCCGGGTTTGATCTGAGATCAACCTGTAATTCACGAAGTTGGTTCAGAATGTTACTTGCGTGCTGTTTAGTGGCACTCGTAATAGTTTCAACGACATCTGCTGGCAAACCGATATCTTTTCCGCATAATACATCACTGATATGCTCATCTTCAAGAAGCATATCGTGATAAGAATTGACTTTGCGAATGATTTCGTTATTCATTGTGATGACGCCGGACTCAAGACTTCTACAGAACTGAAAGTCCAGTTTACCGTTCTTAAGCAGAAGCACGTCGGTTGTGTATCCGCCGATGTCAACAATAAAGATACGCGGTGTGTTGACGATCAAGCTACTCTGCGGCACTACCGCTGCGTATGCTTGCGGGAACACCATAACCTTGTCGATCATTATACTATAAGGTCTATCCTTATAGATAAAATTGATAGGACCGTCCTTTTTGAAGTAGTTGGCAAACTTATTTTTAAGCACTCCGTAGTGTTCAGGAGGAAGACCAACAGCAAGTTGGATCTGTTCGAACGGCATATTCCTACCGGCTGTATCCAACTCTTTAGCAATTGCGATGAGGGTTAGGATGAAATATCTCTCATCGTTGGTCTTATCTTTCATATAGCTTAGTCGCTTTCCCGCAAGAGTCCAGAACTTGCCTCCGATTTCCAAAACCTCATCGGTCATGGGTGGTTTCACCGTATGCTCGGCAAGTCCGGCTACGAAAGAATGGTTCACGGTTTTAATGGCAAAATTGCCATGGTCGATTGCGATTAACATTATTGATTACCTCCAGGTTTTTATTTGTACATCTAAATTACACGATTCATTGTGAGTATTTACAACAGGAATACTCATAAACCGTAAAAAAGCGCACAGAAAAAGGGTGAAGCAAAATTTGCTCCACCCAATTCCGTTACTGTTACTGTGAACGCTTTCTTTGGAAGCAGCACTCCCAAATATAGTCGTCCAGACCTTTATAAGTTGGATCCCACACATAGGTTCCGTATCGAAAACCCATATTTCCCAACAAATCGAGCAAACTGTTATATCCATTCTGCACGTGATGGTTAATTGCAAAATCCATATCAAAGGCAGTTTTGATCTCTACCAAGCCCTCGCGACGCAGCTCTGTCAGAGTAAGTTCTAAATGAGTAAGAGTGTTTACGCCGGGAACAGCCAATACCGTCATTCCGGTGAGTGCATTTATGACGTCCGCCTTCATAGGTCCTTCAGTCAGTACCAAAGTCGGTCTGACAGAACCAACGAGATGCGTCCATCCCTCAGCACGGCATCCGTCTTCCTGGTCTGTACTGGAAATCCAACGAAACTTTCTCTTTGTTACATTGTCGCGACGGACCTGTAGGCCCTGTATTCTGCCAATATGATCACGAACCGGTATTAGGATACCGCGTTTCTCGTGGATAAAACACCACGAACCGCTTGAGTCCCGATAGAACCCCGGTACACCTGCCAGATAATGTCCTTCCGAACGAAGTTGCTTTGCGAGAGCACTCATACCGATAACCGGAGTTGTTTTATAACCCAGTCTCTCGACATCTGCATCGGTAAGTCCACGGTTAAGCAGGTTTTCTCTGTGATCTGCAGCAAGGGACAGCTTAGAGAGCAATGCGCTGTAAGTAGCGTGCCGCGAATCGATGTCCGTAAGCGGACACTCGATCTTCATTTCAGGTTGAACCACGGTTTTCTTGCGTGGATTAACTTCCTCGGGGACGCCGAGTTTTTCTATCAGTGCTTTACGCACCTTATCTCGCGGAACGCCGGTATAGAGGGTGTACAAATCAAATATACCCCCGGATATTCCACATCGCGGGCATCTGTAAACATCTTTCTTTAGATTGATGTTGAGGTGCTTTTTGCGAGGACTATCATCGCAGCACGGACATTGCACGTTGTATGAGCTTCTGCCCGAAGGTGGCATCTCTATGCCGAGTAGTGGAATTACATCCCACATGTGAAATATCTCCATACAGCCTCCTTTCCGGGGATGACTTAAGCATCATCCCCAAATATATGGTGATTACTCACGCGCTGGCTTGCTGTAAGGCATATTCACAAATCAGCTGAGCTGCAGCCTTGATCTCTTCAGAACCGGTAAATTTCTCGGCAACCCATTTGAGTGCCTTAGGATCTTCTCTCAGAACCTCACCGAGCGTTTTGCCGTTATACTTGCTAATCGGACAAGGTACCATCATAGCGTTGTTGAGACGTTCTTCATAGGTAAGCTCTTTCTTCGGTTCTTCAATTACGGTGTATTCTTCTTCGGTGGTTGCTGCCGCTGTATTTGTCACAACCGCACCAGACTCAGTCTGAGGTGCTCCCATCAAACCAAGTTCATCTGGAGCAACCGGTTCAAAGTCTTCCCCTGCCATAGCAAACTGAAGACCGAAGCCGGCATTGCGGAGTGCAATACCAACCGCAGCTGTCTGCGCCCATTCGCGAGGAGACACAGACGGTTTATCCTCACAGACGCCGCGAGAAGCAGTTGCTTCGGCGAGATAATGTTCCGCAGGCGCATCATACTTCGGATAAATCCTTGCAGATGCCACAAAGCAGTTGTTTTCCGCCTTGACATTTACAGCAATTTTACCTTCCGGATATTTCAGACGGAACCACGCCATCTGAATCATAACCGGAAGGCGCTTACGCGTCTCCTGGCTGTTCAAATCGGTGAAGTCCACCGCAAACGGTGCCGGATCGAAGCCGTCCACCTTGTTAATGTTTTCGATAAGCGCCATCATAGCGGCTTTATCATTCGAGTTGTTTTGACTCATTTCATAGCCCTCCTTATACATTGATGTATGTGTTGCGATACTGCATCCATACAGGAAGCAGTGTCAAGATATAGTTCCCGATCGTAGACTTATACTGGTCCTGAGAAGTGGGTTTGAAGCTGGAAAAGCGTTTTCTGCCATCCTGAACGACCTTTTCAAAGGACATCGCGGCAGTCTCGCGTTTCTTCATACCTTCCGCATCGGTTCTGGGACCGAACTTTCTCTCGGTCAACACGAACTTAACATAGCCATCGACCAACTGGTAGTGGTAGCCCATCACCTTAGGATCTGTGGTAATCGGTGCCGACTTGCTGAGAGCCTCAAAGGTCTCCAATACACAAATGCGATAGTTAACTTCCTGCATCTTCAGGTTGTCCTCAAGGGGCAAACTGTTTGCTGCAATCTGGGAACGGTAGTTGTTTTGCAGGTTTCTGTAGTTATCTAAGATAGTTGCCATGATGATTACTCCTCTCCGTCTTTAATGGCGAAATCACGAACGATTTCGTGTTTCTCAGCGCTGATAATCGCACCAAATGCTCGGTCAAAATCGACCTTGCTTACATATACGATATCCTCATCGCTGTACACCAATTTGACGCGGTCTCCATCAATACTCCAGTCTGTCAAATAGATTCTGTTGTTACCCATAATTGTTCTCCTTTCGATTATGCGAGCTCCTGCAGGCGATGTGCCAAGCAGGTGCCTCGTTTTTCGGTATCTGTTTTCTTTATTGCAATGCATAATGCTCTACGTTCACCGACGATAATGACCCTTTCCTTGCCACGGGTAATTGCCGTATACACAAGAGGCCTCGTCAGCATAATGTGATGAGCGCACTGCAGATTGATAATCACGGACTTGTACTCGGAGCCCTGTGATTTGTGGATGGTCGATGCATATCCCAGGTCGATCATATCGAGCTCACTGGAATCATACTCCTTGGTGCGACCGTCACCGAAATCGATAACGACCGTCGCTTCGTCTCCAAACTTGAAGATACTGCGGATGTACCCGATATCTCCGTTGTTGACGTCCTCAAAGTTTTTGATTTGCATGACCTTGTCACCGGTTCTGAACTTTCTCTTACCGCAGGTCACTTCCTGTTTGCCTGCCTCAGGTGGATTGACCATCTCACGAAGCAGTTCGTTGAGAGCGTTTACACCGGTCTCTGTTTTCTGACGGTATGGACTTAAGAGAGCCACGTTATCTACACCGTATTTGGCAACCTCTTGCATATACAGTTCGGCAATACGATTAGCCGAGTCTGACATATTAGCCGAGTCTACAAATCTGAAGTCACTTCCGTACTCCAGACTGAGATTGCCGTGTCTAATCAGCTTCGCATTTACTGCAATGCGGCTACCATCGGTTTGACGGAACACTCTGTCCAGTCTGACAACCGGGATACGTGCGCTGGCGATCATCTCGCTGAGCACCGCACCGGGACCGACAGACGGAAGCTGGTCCGAGTCACCAATCAGAACAATTTGTGCATTTGCCTTTACTGCCTCAAGAAGTCTTCCGGCAAGATGAATGTCCATCATCGACACCTCATCCACAAGGATAATATCGGCTTCCAGTGCAGCCGGCTCTCCGTAATCTCCGTCTTCTCCCGCCATAAGCCCCAACGCTTTGTGTATTGTGGATGCTTCCAGACCCGTTGATTGCTCCATCCTTCGAGCAGCACGCCCGGTAGGAGCACACAAACAGATCTCTTTGCGTGGATTGTAACGACGGTAGATATCAAGAATGGCACGAAGAATCATGCTCTTTCCGGTTCCTGGTCCGCCGGTAATGACTGATAAACCCTGTGTCAACGCCATCTTCACAGCCTCACGCTGCTCAGGTGCCAATTTCAGCTTCAAACGAAGCTCTTCAGCATCCAAGTCAGCTTCCAAATCACCATATGAATGGCTCCTGGCACTGCGCATCTGCCGGGATAGCAGTTCAGCCAGGTTGCTTTCGGCATAGGCTGTTTTACTGCGATAAACATTCCCTTGGTAAGAAACAAGTTTTCCGCTATAAATGAGTCTGGCAGCACGATTTGCAACCATATCCTCAGTGAGCTGCGGCGTGTCGAGTATTTTCAGGCAAGCCTTGACGAACGCGTGCTTCTCCATGCAAAGATTACCTTTGCCTTCTGCATCGGTGAGTGTGTAAAGGATTCCTTCGTCCACACGTTCAGTGGAGAGCAGATCAAATCCCATACTCATCGCAATTTTGTCGGCGGTCCTAAAACCAATGCCGGCAATCTCGCACAACTGATACGGATGGTTCTTCACAATCTCCATCGTTTTCTCACCGTACTCCTTATAAAGCTTCACGGCTCTGTTCGGTGTGATACCGTGGGGTGACAGGAATGCCACCACGTCACGGGCACCTCGGTTTGCCATGTAGGAGTCGCAGATCTTCTTCAGCTTGTTAGAGCTGATTCCGGAAATAGTCAGCAATCGTTCCGGTTCCTTATCCAGAACCTCAAGCGCTGCAAGACCGAAAGCATCGAAGATTTTTTCAGCCATCTTTGGACCGATACCTTTGATTTGACCCGATGACAGGTAGGCAATGATACCTTCTCGCGTCGGTGTGATAACCTCATCGTAGGTCTCAACCTCAAACTGAACTCCGTGCTTCGGATTTTTGGACCAATGTCCCTGTAATTCGTAACGCTGTTTGTCAGCAATCGGAAGGCCGTAGCCAACCGCTTTGACCTGCGTCACAAGGTCTCCTGCAGAGTCTTTTATCTTCTCGCACGGTCGATACACGGCAATCATAAAACTGCCAGCATCAATCGTAGAGACGCTCTGAGGATAGATTAGTCTTTCAAACTGACATAACAATGTATTTGCTCCTTTCTCTGAAAGATTTGGAAACAAAAAAACTCCTGAATACAACAGTTAAACTGTGTTTCAAGAGTTTGTTTTGAATTGGCATTGGCGCATCATTTGAACATCGCCGCCTGTTCCATGTAAGATATTGGGTTGGACAAAGACATCGGAATGTGATTGCTCTCCAGTTTCACGGTTTTCTTATCTCCGTTCTTCTGGGTAACGAGTTTCTGCACTTCCAGATAAAGCATATCGTCAAATACGATGATAGGCATTCTGAGCATCGCAGCATTTGCAATTTCGCTCTTCATCCCATTGCTGATACGGTTGCCGCATACAAGCAGCACGTCGCTTCTTTCAAGCAACTCAATACCGAACTTCAATGCGATTGCTCGCTCACTCGGTACGCTGTCACACAGAAGCATCGGCAGAAACGCATGAGGCGCTCTTGCACACATACCCATCTTCTTTAACGCATAGAACATATACGCTCTCGCTGTGCGCATATTCTGAAGCATTCCTTCATTGTTTTCTGCGCTGTACGGTGAGCATACATATGCTTTCTTCTTGCATTTGTCTTCTACAAGGAACTGATACATCAATTCCTGTTGCCAATAATCGTGATAAATGTTCTCCATTTTCTGCTCCTTTCTATATCGGCTGAACCGATACCTTAACCTTCCGGCTGTGAGAAGTGCTTAGGACATCATCGTATACCGTAGGATACTTTTCCTTAAGCGCTTTTGAGTCCGGACGTTTACTTGTTCGTGTTACGAAGTCGATGAGAAGCTTATCGGTTGTCGTCTCAAGGACGCCATGCTCGTGGTTCTTCATCACTTCGGCAATTCGCACGCTATGTGCCTCAATCTCCTTTTCATAGGTTCTGATTTCTGCGTTACAGTCTGCAATTTTGCCCTGAAGCAATGCAATCCTGCGCAGAGAAGGCTCGTATTTTGGCGAGAATTCGATACTTGGAAGTCCTTTGGTGCTGGGACCCATAATTCGGGCGAGAGATTCCAAAGCCAGTTTAGGGGCAACTCCGGCCATTGTAGGCGGTTTGTCGTTCTCCAAGCTCCAGATCCATTCATCCAGTCGTTCAAAGATCATATCTTCCTTAGCTCTGTCTCTAACGATATCCGGCATTGCCAGGTCGTTATCCGGGTTGTTACCCCAGATGGCAGAGAAAGCACCGATTTCAACGTCAGCTACAGCGAGATAGAATCTAAGCTGCAACTCATAGTACAGAGGAATGGCACCATCGGCCCACTCGTCTGATTTGTGGAAGGTACAACTCTTGCATTCCAAGATGCCGGGAACACCATCGCTCACACGTGTAAAACGGCGATCGAAGTTTGCCAAAGCATACGGATGGTCTGCGTGCTGATAGAGGTTCGTATCCACTGTTACGATATTGCCTGTCTTCTTGGCGTACCAATGAGCCGCAATCGGTTCGAGCAGATGTCCCATCTCCAGCTGATTTGCATTTGCCTTCTTAGGTGGCTTCATGCGCCCTTTTTTAATGTTCCAGAGCTCCAGAGGCGTAGTCCAGGGAGAAACACCGAATATTGCCGCAACATCACTGCCGCCGACTGTATACGGGATCTTACCGTGAGGACCGTGCATACGAGCTTCCAACCATTGCTCGTTGGTCATGCCTGCGGTATCGCAAAGAATAATCGGTGCTGCCATTAGTAGCTCACCGCCTTTGCAAGGTCGAAGTCTGACCATTTGAGCGTAAGGGCTCTTGCCATATTTTCCTCAACCTCCAGCATCTTGCTCTCAGGCGTGTTCTGGGTTTTGAGGATAAACGGGATCTCCTGCAGCGCAAGGAAGACGTCGTGTGCCGTTGCCGGTCCACCGCCGTATGCCATCTCAAACATCGAGATTGCTTCGACTGCGGCCTTTTTCGGCAAACTCAGTTTCTTGCAGACTCTTGTCATTGCATTTACCGGATAATCAAGTGTGATATCCAGAAGCGCTTCCAGTTTGGCAATCACATCTCCAAACTGAGCGAAAAGCTGATCGAGGACATTGGTAAAGTCCGAAATCTTGGACTGATGCCTGTGATCAACGGCAACACACTTGCCGATATGAATCGGGTGCTGTCCGCCGACAAGAAGTGCAGAGACCTTCGCAGATGCGACTCCGGTGTCAGAGGTCATAAATCTGATACCCGGAGTCAGTTTGGAGGCATATGCACCTTTACCTGTTGCTGTTAGGGTCTTGACGTAGGTGCCAAGAAGTTCTTCACGCTGATTCGGCATACTCCAAGATGCACTGACCAAGGAGTGATCACAGTATCCGGCTTCAAATTCGGCGCCGGGGAATCTGTCATCAAGCTTATCCTTCAGTGTGGCAAGCAACTCGTTAATCGGAAGAATGGAATAATCCACGCTGTCACCGGAGTGTACAGCAGATACTTTCTCATCTCTGATCAACAGAAGTGCTTCTGCCGGGAATAACTGAAGGCAGGCGTTCAGAACGTTGGCAAGAACATCGCGGCCAAGCTTAGGCAATGCGGTTCCTCCAATTTTAGCCCTGTCTAAAAGGCTCTTGTAGGCTGTCTCTCGAACGGGATACAAATCACCGTTTACTCGAATGGCAAGCCCGAGGTTTTCAGCCGTATCATCTACGGCTTCCTGTGTGACACCAGAGGCGAAATCACTAAGGCTACCATAAAGGGGCGAAGTTTTGTCAAGCGGCTCAACCTGCAGGGTGTTAACCTGACATCTGTGCCACAGACTGTTCTTAGCCTGGTCTTCGTGGTAGTCCAGCATATCCTCGTAGGTGCCAAATGTGCTGTGATAGCTGTCCTGACATTGTTTTAGCATAATACATGCTCCTTTCTGTTGTGACGGATTGACCGCCTTGATATATGACAAAAGCCAGCAACCTCGAAAGACTGCTGGCTTTGTGCCCAATTATATATGCAATTGGTCCGGAAAACAAAAAAAGTGCCATTCACCCAAATCGGGTAAATGACACTGTGAAAACTCTGATAACTGTGTTCGGCACACGACCAAACTCTGATACTAACATATTTATTATAGCAGATTGTTTCCCAATAGTCAATCCATTCGTAAAGAAAGGTGCATTTATGCCCTTAAACTAATGCTTTTTGGATTCTCTGTTTGCCACTCTTGTATTATTGATCATAATAACACAAGCAATGAAAAAGCCGACAGCGCCACCAACAATGACACCACTGGCAAATATCAACCACCCCATAGCACTCCTCCTTTCGTTAGGGTATAAGAAAAGGGATACCACCGAAGTGATATCCCATAGTAACATTATTCAGTTCGATAAATTGGAATTTGTCAGTTATTTAACCGCCTTAACGGTGTATGTTGCTCCCCAATTATTCAACACCTCTACGGATGCAAATCCCGCTTCAACGAGAGCTTCAAGCTCGTGTTTCACGGTAAGCGGTGTATCATAATGGTAAAACTCGTCATCGGTAATACCTTGTTCTGTTTTCAGAGCTATCAAATTGTTTCGGTGCATACGTTCCTCATCATCGGATAAGGAAAAATAATCTGTGAGTATAAAATAGCCATCATCCTTTAATGCGATATGCAATTTAGAATACAAGCCCACCTTTTCTTCTTTTGTGAAATGGTGCAAGCTTTCCACCGATACAGCGGCATCAAACACATTCTCACCAAGCGGCACATCAAAATATGAGCCAAGAATCAAGGTTATATCCTTGCCAACGAATTTTCGTTGAAGCTCGGTTAGCATTCCTTCCGAAAGGTCTATTCCCGTAACCTTTGCCGAAGAATTAAGCTTATAATATTCTTGCAGTTCCAATCCTGTACCGCAACCCAAATCAAGTATGCAACAGTGTTCAGCGGTCGGTAATTGTTTTGCCGTAAAAGGATAGAACTCACTTGCACATTCGATATTAGTCATCATATGACTATCATATCCGTCAAGTCTTGCCTCAAAGAAATCACTCATTTTTTCAAGCATACATAACCTCCGACAAGTTCTTATTTGTTCATTTCGTTGACAGTATCACACGGTCTCGCCGTCATTTCTACCCATGCAGGACGGAATCCGCTTTTTATCGCATTGCGAACAGACTTTACGTTACACCACGCGGCACAGTAAAACGGAACCTTACCGCGCCGAAGAATTTCGACAGCAAGTCGACTTGTAAGCGCCGAGGCAATACCTTGTCTGCGATATTCCGGCAACACGTCAATGCCAATTTGCCACATTGTATCACAATCGGCTGAACAGCCTGCAAGGCCGATAAGCTTTCCTTTGTCATACGCACCAACGCCAAGCACATCAAGGTGTTTTCTGCTCTCGCAAAGAGCGTTCGACCATTCGGGGAGATATAGATCGACAAAGTCCTCTTGCGTTAAGATGCGAAGTTCATAGAAGCAATCAAGCGGACGAAGAACGTTCATATCCGGCAAAAAATACTCTGCCATAAAGCAAATTTTTTGCCCTTTTTCCATCAAAGCATCGTTCAAAACGTGTAGATTGGGCGTTTCAAATAAGTGCTCGATAAGATATTTATTTATATAAATTTCGGCAATCTCACGAAATTCCGGAGAAACCGATGCTACAACGTTGTTCCCGTAAGAAACGAGTTGACAGAAAAACGGAAGCTTCAAATACTTCCTTGCATTGTCGCTCTGCATTGATAGCACAATTATGTTTTCTTCTTTTTCAAAGTCACTCGCATCGGCGCACAGATCGTTGGCAGATTGCGCCATTGCAATCTTTAATATTTCGTGATTTGTCATTTCTCTTATCTCTACAAATTCTTATTTCCCTAACTGTTCGACCTATTGAAATTTACTTGCGGCAATATACGGTAATTGCTTCACAGATAAACGCAGCAGTACCATCAGCGTGCTTATCGATGTTGTTCTTGAAGCGCTCATCTGCAACATACATTTGACCGAGGCCTGCCAAAATCTCGTTTGTACAAAGATAGTAGTTCTCGGTGATATGGCTCTGCAGCATTTTCACAAGGTTCTGTACCTCTTCGGAATCAGGCGTTTCGCTCTTTTTCATGCATATCGCAAACTCCGCCATAATGTGGTCCATTCCCACGGCAAGGTCACTCCACTTTTGCTTGGAGTAATTCTTGGTCCGCTCTGCATGTTCCTTGTATGCGTCCGTGCTACCCCATTTTTCTTTGGCTTCTGCCTTATGTTTTTCAAATTCGCTGTTGTCAAATGCTTTCATAACATTTTCTCCTTTCACGGCACTGTCAATGGCGGAAATCAGCCGCTCTAATCGTTCTTTTTTGAGTATGAGCAGTTGTTTTTGCTCTTTCAGTGCCTTGCTTTTGTCATAATTCGGGGATGACAAAATTTCTCCTATGCTTTTTAAAGAAAAGTCAAGTTCACGGTAAAAAAGAATCTCCTGCATACGAAGAAGGGAGTTTTCGTCGTAAAAACGATAGCCTGTATACCTGTCAACAACGGCTGGTAACAACAACCCAATTTCATCGTAGTAATGCAGTGTGCGCACGCTTACACCCGTGAAATCGGCAAATTCTTTAATTAGCATTTTCAATTTCATCACCTCACAACAAAAGTATACACTATGACGGAGCGTGAGAGTCAATACCTTTTTTGAAAAATATTGATT
>JAXJXV010000005.1:0-1614 GCA_036307305.1 Acutalibacteraceae bacterium | reverse complement strand
GCCACCTTGTCGGCGGGCATAATACCTCGCTTACCCGACTTTTTATAACGGTAAACCGTCAAAGATTTTTCTTCTGCAGTTACTTTCCACGGCTGTGTGTTGCAGGCGCTTGGCGTAAAGCGAACAATTTTACCTATTTCACGATGATGCTCGCCGTTCCATATCTCATCAATCGGTTTGCGTTTACTTTTAAACATATCTTTGCGGAACTTATCGTCTGCGACCTTTGCAATGGCAATCATTATGACAAAATCAAGACCGTTATAGGTTGGCTCATCAGGTTTACCGATACCGAACCACAATGCACCAATTCCAAGAGAAGCAAGATATAGGTCAAGCTGTTCACCGATATAACCGATATTTTGCAGATAATTATCTTTTTTCTCGCTATATAATAAGATGCAATATTCTTGCCCACGCCTGCAGGTGGTTTGATCGGCAGGTACAATACGGATAGCGGTCTGTATGCCGTTTATCAACGGCGTAAGATTGTTGTATTTTTCTTCGATGCTTTGTAGTTCATCAGGGTTTATATTGCCAATATCACGAAATATATGAAAGGATTTTCTTTTGAAAATCATAGAGTAGAGTTCTTTTTCCATACTGCTTTCGCCTCCTAAAGACAAATATATTTTATCGAATCAAATTTTAAATGTCAAGAAAAGTTAATGCAAAATATATAAGATTTAATGTATAACATTAAAAACATATTGACAAACATTAAGGACTGTGTTATACTTATGCCAACAAATCACTCAGGAGGTATGAGTAATGAAAGGTCTTAATAAACTCGGAAAGGTTATTACAAAAATTTTAGAGGTATTCCATTGGATAGGGGCAGTTGGAATGGGGATCGCCTCTATTGGCATCATTATTGCAAATAACAGCGTAGAGAACTTTAGAAGCTTAGTTGCGGAAAATTTCGTCCGTGAGGATTTTGCAGTTTACGGTTTTCAGATCAGCGCCCCCGTTGTAAATGGAGAATTGAACGTAGCAGCCTTTATCGTTTTCTGTATTGGTGCAGCCGTGCTTCTTGCTGTAATGGCTATGATTTTCCGTAATCTGCATCTGATTTTCAAAAAATCGGAAAACTCCACACCTTTTCAAAAAGACAATGTGCGTATGATGAGAGAAATCGGTATTTTTGCGATTGCCATTCCCGTAATCGGCTTTATTATGAGCGTGATTACTCGTTTGGTATGCGGAGTGGATTTTGCAGAAATCAGCGTTGATATGGGCGGTATCTCTATGGGTATTATCGTTCTTTGCTTCTCACAGTTCTTTGCTCACGGTGTAAAACTTGAAAACGATGTAGATGGATTGCTGTAAGGAGGTCATTATGGGTAAAATCATTCTCCGTTTAGACAGAATGATGGTTGAAAGGAAAATGTCCTTAAATGAGCTTGCAGAACGTGTGGGGATTTCCAACGTCAATCTTTCTAAAATTAAAAACAACAAAGTAACAGCTATTCGTTTTTCCACACTCGCAGCAATCTGCGAGGTCCTCGAATGTAATGCAGGTGATATTTTGGAGTATCAAAAGGAATAACAAATTGGAATTTATCGAGCAGTTACTTACTGTCTATGAATATGCCTCCCTCCGTCATTTCGACG
>JAXJXV010000004.1:0-55432 GCA_036307305.1 Acutalibacteraceae bacterium | reverse complement strand
GCAGTTTTGTAACTTAAAAATTTGTTCTATTCACAAAGCCGATTAACCGCAGAAATACTCTATGTCTTTCAAGGTTAGAGGCAAAGTGATAGGGCAAATTTTTGTTCCAAAACCAATTTCTCCCTAAGACCAACTCCCGCAAGGGTGTTTTTTATTCAATAAGCTTAGCTTTATATAAGGAATAAACTATAGTGGGAATAAGTATAAACTGAATTATCAGCCCGGGTACCGCCTGAACAAAGGCACGGGCAAAGTACATTTCAAAAGTATACGTGCCCCCTGCAAGAACGGTGAGAAGGGATATAACAACTCCCCACACTATTCTTCCTGTGAGCATAGAAGCAACGAGGGATATGAATATTCGACCTTTTTTACCTTTCAGAAGTCTGTACACAACACCTATTACCACACCGTAGGTACAAAGCTCAACTGCCATAGCAACCGCGTTTGGATAAAGAGGCGGCATTGTAAAAATCAGAGAGCGAAGTATGGGAAGCATTATTCCGATAGCAGCGCTATAAACAGGACCGCAGATAATACCGCACAGCATGACGGGTAAATGCATGGGAAGAAGCATATTGCCTACTACTCTTACAAGTCCCGTAATATTTGGAAGTACCATACCGATAGCCATAAAAAGCGCAGATATAACAAGCTTTCGCATTGTCACTTTATTCATTTCATTACCACCAGTTCATATTCTCTGTTTCCAAGTCCGATTTTCTCGGCGTGTTCAAGACAGCTTTTCCATTCAGATTCAGGCGCGTTGTTGTGAAAATGGTCATGATGGTCCTTAAAGTCGGACTTTTCCATATTATCGCTTAACTGACTGTTGGGCAGAGGAGTCTGTTTAAGGCACATATCCGCACAGGCTTTATCAAGCGCCACCATATCCTTACTGATAAACATACCTACGTCAGCGAGAATAGGCGCGTCATTTTCAGCGTGACAATCACAGTTGGGGGAAATATCCATAACCATATTAATATGAAACTGCTGTTTTGACTGCACCACCGCCTTGCTGTATTCAGCTATTTTACAGTTAAGCTCATAATTTGCGGAATAATTAATATTAGCTATAGCATCAAAGTTACAGCCACCTATACATCTTCCACAGCCCACACATTTATCCGTATCAATGGAGGCTATCCTGTTTTCGTCATAAGAAATAGCGTCGTGGGCGCACTGCTTTTTGCACAGCATACAGCCTTTGCATTTTTCTCTGAACACCTGAGGCTTACCCGAATTATGCTGTTCCATCTTTCCTGCGCGACTTCCGCAACCCATTCCCGTATTTTTAAGGGCACCGCCGAAGCCTGTATTTTCGTGTCCTTTAAAATGCGCAAGGCTGATATAAACGTCGGCGTCGGCAATAGCGTGACCGATTTTTGCGTTTTTTACATATACTCCCTTTTCTACGGGTATTTCTACCTCGTCGGTACCTTTAAGACCGTCAGCGATTATAACGGGACAGCCTGCAGACAAGGGCGAAAATCCGTTTTCCCAAGCGGTATACAAATGCTCTATTGCGTTTTTTCTGCTTCCTGGGTAAAGAGTATTACAGTCGGTAAGGAAAGGCTTACCGCCAAGCTCACTTATAACCTCTGCTACGGCTTTTGCATAGTTAGGACGGATATAGGCAAGATTGCCCATTTCACCGAAATGAATTTTTATTGCTACGAATTTGCCCTCTAAATCAAGCTTATCAATACCTGCCATATACATGAGCTTTTTAAGCTTTTTAGGCATAGTAATACCGTTTGTAGCGCGAAAATCTGTAAAATATACTTTTGCTTTTTCCATTATTTTCCTCACAAGGCAATATCAATATTTTTTCCGCTTTTCTTATATTCCGTCATCTTTATTCCAGCGCTTTCAAACATTCGCTTTGCGGCTAATGTAGAAAAGCTGTCACTATACTTATCGCTATAATAAATGACCTCAGACACGCCGCTTTGAATAAGCGCCTTTGCACATTCGTTACAGGGGAAAAGGGTTACGTAAACCTTACTGCCTTTAAGATGTGCGCCCGAATAATTAAGAATAGCGTTAAGCTCAGCGTGACATACGAACATATACTTAGTATCAAGCGCCTCTCCCTCTCTGTCCCAAGGGTAAAGGTCGTCATCACAGTTTCTTGGCATACCGTTATAGCCCACAGACAAAATTTTATTTTCACTGCTTACTATACAGGCGCCAACCTGAGTGGAAGGGTCCTTGCTTCGCTGAGCTGACATAAGGGCTATACCCATAAAATATTCGTCCCAGCTAATATAATTTTCTCTTTTCATTGTTTTACCTTCTTTCTGTTTGTAATAAAAAGTATAATCGCCATTAATATCGGAAAGCCCGAAGCGCATAAAAACGCTATATTAAGATTATGATAATCTGCTATAAGTCCCGTCATCCACGGTCCAAAGGAACAACCAAGGTCACCGAACATAGCAAGTATTGCAAACATTGAAGCAGCGCCCGTTGGGAATTTTGACGCGCTCATACTAAGGGAACCCGGCCACATTACCGAAACACCAAAACCGACCAGTGAACCTGCAACAAGACAAATAATTTTATTTTCGCTAAGGGATAAAACCAGATACGCCACGCTTGTAAAAACAGCAAAACAGAAAAGCACTTTCCTCATAGGCGCTTTGTCGCCTATAAAGGAAAACAGCACTCTGCCAAGTCCCATGCAAACCGAAAACAGACACGGTCCTGCAATATCGCCTACAAGCTTTGGAAGTCCCAGAGCCTGTTCTGCAAAGGCGGACATCCAGTTGCCTACAGAAATCTCTCCCGCCCCCGCAAGAAACATAATAACAAGCATCAAAATAAACGCAGGTTTTTTGATAAGTCCTTTTATAGAAGTTCTTGTACTTGCCTCAGGCTCGACAATAGGCGCGAAAAGAAACATCGCAAAAACTATAGCGGGTATAATCGCCCATATAAAAGCAATTATATTCCAGTTTTCTTCACCCAAAAGCCTTATCATAATAGTTGTACCTAAGACAACAAACACGTTTCCCCAACAAAAAAAGGAGTGTAGAAGCGCCATATTACCAGACTTATTTTTGGTAGGCAAATATTCAACGATAGGCGAAATAATAACCTCTATAAGACCGCTTCCTATAGAATAAATAATTACGGCTATTGTAATACCAATATAAGCAGGGATGATTTTAGGCAGAATACCAAGCAAAATAAAACCAACTGCCGCAAAAGCCTGTGAAGCAAGAATAAGAGGTCTGTAACCGAAAATTTTAAGAAGCTTTATAGAAATAAGGTCAACAAATATTTGCGTCACAAAGCAGACGAGAATAAGTCTTCCGAGCTTTTCATAGTTTATATTATACGTATTCTGAATCGCAACGAAAAGAAGCGGCAAAAAGCTACAGGCAATAGCCTGTACTACGTAACCGATATAACTTGCTATCTTAGTATATGTATAACTTAACATTCGTTAATTTCCCTTATTATATCAATTATTTTTTCGGGGGTTTCTACAATATATCTGGCACCCGCATCTCTAAGTTCCTTTTCATCTCTGAAGCCCCACAGCACACCAACAGGAGTATTGCCACAATTAAGACCTGTTTCAATATCCACAGAGGAATCTCCCACAAACAGACACTCGTCAGGATTAACGTCCATCTCAGTCATAGCAAGAAAAGGCATATGAGGTTCAGGCTTTGTAGGAACACCATCCCTTTGACCGATTATGGCGGAAAAAACGTTTTCGCCGAAAAGCTGCGGAACCAAAACGTCTGTCATAATCTGAGCTTTATTGGTTACTATAGCTATAGATATATCCATTTTCTTTAGTGCGACAACAAGCTCTTCTATACCGTCATAAAGACAAGATTTATCCGCGCAATGCTTTTTATAATACTCATAAAATTCATCTCTGAGCTTTAAAACGTATTCCCTGTGGTTTCTCTTTTCCTCAGGCAGTGCGCGGCGTACCATAGCCTCGTTACCGTTGCCTATGAATTTTTTGAATTTTTCAGCTTCATGCACAGGATATCCGTGCTTTTTAAGAACGTAATTAACAGAAAAAGACAAATCCCCCAGAGTGTTTACAAGAGTTCCGTCAAGGTCAAACAAAACTGCTTTTATCATTTTTACCTATTCCATTCCATTTCAGAAAATTATATACCTATAATATACCACTAATCTTTTAATATTTCAAGAATACTATTGACTAAAACGCAAGAAAAGGTTAAAATATTTATAGCAAACAAAGGAGTGTTAGCTATGAGTGAAAATATTAAAAATGAAGAATATACCCCAGACCTTATCAATCTGCTTGATGATGACGGAAACGAGTATAATTTTGAAGTGCTTGACAGACTTGATATAGATTCAGGTTCTTATCTTGCTCTTCTCCCCGTTTACGATGACCCAAAGAAAATGCTTGACGATTCAGGCGAATTGGTTATCGTTAAGGAAGAGGAAGAAAACGGTGAGTTTTTCTACAGCGAAATCGAGAATGACGACGAGTACGAAACAGTTGCCGACGCTTTTTCCGACAGACTGGCTGATTTTTACGAAATAGCAGACGAATAAAATTCATCCTGCTCTGTTCGCGGACTGTGGCTATTATAACCCTACAACCATTTTCTAAGGGGCTATCGCTCGGACGGCGGGTATGCAGGCCTCCCACGTTTACGTGGACGTTGGAAGCACAAAACCGTACGGCTGGCACCCACCTGCCTATACGCAGGTTATTAATTGCACATTACGGCAGAGCGGGACACTGATTTGATAAATTTTGATACCTTAATACAAACGATTGGTTCTTAAAACGGAAGCTTTAATATAACCATATTATAAGGGGCTATCGCTCGGACGGCGGGTAAGAATAACAAGAGTCATCTCTGTCACGCCTGACAAATAATAATTTTTCGTTTTTTCTTGCCTCATCTCTTGTAATACGGCAGTATTACTGCGTTCTTCGGCTTCGCCTCTCCAAAAAATTATTTATTTGGCAGGTCAGAGAGTTTATCTTTAGCCTACTTTTTAAATAATTACATAAAACCAAAAGATAAACCGCAACAGATTCAACTCTTGTTATTTGGCGTCCTCCCACGTTTACGTGGACGTTGGAAGCACAAAACCGTACGGCTGGCACCCACCTGCCTATACGCAGGTTATTAATTGCACATTACGGCAGAGCGGGACACAAAAGGAAGTTTTTTATGAATTTTACAGGTATGTTACGTCAGGTAGATAATCTCGGCAGAATAGTTATTCCAAGAGAACTGAGAAAGCTGTTAGACATTAAAGACGGTGAGGACAGCTTTGAAATTTACGTAAACGATAATAAAGAAATCGTTCTTAAAAAATACTGTCCTGCCTGTATACTTTGCGGAGGCAAGGAAAATCTTCTTCGCGTAAATGAAAAGCTTATCTGCACGACTTGTATAGATAAAATTTCAGAGTTCAGCGTAAAATAATCAAACGGACTTGCAAGGCAAGTCCGTTTTTGTTTTACTTTATTTCAGCTTTTTTAGCGGCGATTTCGTCACCAAGCTTTATTTCTTCTTTTTCAGGATTCTGATAAAAACGCACGTAATCAATATAGTAATCAATAGGCATTTCATCATCCTCTTTAAGAACGTACTCCTCAGGACGCCAACTTCTGCCCTGTGTGAAAATTTCGTTATTAAAGATTATGTAGGCAAAATCATGGAAGCCTTCCATACCTTTAATGGTTTCTTCGCCGAATTCACCGCTTTCGTCAATAGGGAATCTTGTATACATCTCATCATCTACATAAAATGACATATATTTTTCATCCCATTCAAAACCGTAGGTATGGTATTCGTCATTAAGATTTTCATAGTTTTCAAAGGTATAAGCGCGTTTAAGACTACCCTCTCCACCTGGAAGCATTACGTGAATAGTGGAGGTGACCCATTTATGAAGATTTGAAACGACGTTTCTGTCGCTTGAAAACACCTCGAAAATATCTATTTCAGCCATATAATGAGCCTTTTTGAAGGGAGTATTTGATTTCATCCAGAAGGATGGCCATGCGCCGTGACGGAAAGGAAGCTTAGCTCTCATTTCAACATAGCCGTACTTGAAGTTCATAGTCTCCATTGTGGTAAGACCTTCACTAAGCACGTAATCCTTATCCTCAAGCTCACTTCTGTGAACCTGCATATGAACCTGATTATCCTCTACTCTGATGCACTTTTCACTGTTATCGTACTCACAGTCGGCGCCATGCATTGTACGGGTAAAGCACCACTTGTCCATATCAAGACTGTCACTCTCAAACTCATCATACCACACAAGCTGTCTGCCCATTTTTTCATAAGGGATACCCTTTGCCAATGCTTCTTCTTTAATTTTAGAATAATTTATCATATTAACACTCCTTTTATTTATAAACGATAAGCTTATCGTCTTTATTCTGATACAGCCTTATATAATCAACGGTATATTTTATTTCTTTAGTTTCGTCATTACTGAGTCGTTTTCCATCAGGCGCCCAAGAACTTTTCTCATTAAAAATAAAGCAGTTAAGTATTACGTAATGATAATCCTGAAATCCCTGCATACCTGGAATTTGCTGTGCAAAATCGTGTTCATCATCTACGTAAAGTATGCTGTAGCATTCACCGTCTATATAAAAACGGTACTCTGTATCGGTCCATTCAAAGCCATAGGTATGCCAATCGGTTGCAATCTCATTTGATGGAAAAGAATACGTTTTTCCCGTTCCTACTCCGCCTTGATAATGTTCTACGCCCCATTTATGCAAGTTACATGAAAGCTCTGTTTCTTTTGCAAAAACCTCAAAAATATCAATTTCAGCCATATAATCTGTTTCGGCATACATTCCCGGATAGGATTTTTCCCAGAAGCTTGGCCAGGCGCCATGTTCAAATGGCACCTTAGCGCGCATTTCAAGATAACCGCCCACGTAAGCCATACTCTGATACGTAGTTATACCGTCAGGAATTGAATAGATTTTTTTATTCTCGGTGGGACGGGCGTACATTGTCATAGTTCCGTCTTCAAAAGACAAATTACTGTCATCTGTAGTTATCAAAAGAGACGGATTATTCATTGTGCGTTTATAGGTCATTTTTGTGTCACTCAGGCTTTTGGCATTTTCAAACTCCTCACTCCACACAAGAGTTCTGCCATCCCTTTCGTACACCGACTCAAATATCTGCACCTCATTCTTAATACTCAGATGACTGCTTAGTACACTTATAACTTCCTTGCGTTTTTCATACCATTCATTAAATCCCGCACTGTTTTTACAAAAACCTTTCAAACTGCTTTTAATAAATTTTTCGCAATCCTCTTTTTTAGCTTCCAGAGTACTGATGATATTTTCCTGCACCTCTTTAGGCAAAGTGTTTTGCACAGCAACAATAAGCTTTCCCTCTTTTTCACAGGTTGCAAGATAATCACAATACAGTCTTCTTTCTCCTGTACTGAAATCAAAGGCAAAAAACACTGCATAAATCCCATAGTCGCCAACCTTAAAAATCTCTTTAGAGTTCATTAATTTCACGGTTCCGCCAAGCATTTCACTCATATCATTTTCAAGATTACGCTGTGTAATTAAATCCATTTTTTCTATGGTGTTTTCGAAAAAATACTCGGTTGGCGCCGAATAAAGATTTGTAAGTCTTTTTTCAAGGGACTGTATTTTTGAGTTTTTCTCCTGAGGTTGACCGTCTTTTTTATCCGCACAGCCTAAAAGAGAAAAAGCAATCACAAGGCACAGCAATAAACAGAAAACCTTTTTCATAAGAAATCCTTTCGCTTTTACTAATAAAGTTTAATTTGTTCGCCGTTTTTCTGATAAAGTCTTATATAATCTATGACATAATCAGCAGAGCCGAAATCCTCATTATTTTCAACATACAGACTACTGTTTGCCCAGCTTTGCTGTTCGGTATAAACCCAGTTATTAAAGCACACATAATAAAAATCATGGAAGCAATCCATACCAGGATAAGCAGTGGAAAAATCATCTTCCTCTCTTATTGAGACTGTGAAATAGCAGTAATCATCTACATAAAATTTCATAACATCGGGAGTCCACTCAAATCCGTAAACGTGGTATGTATCACTCAGATTTTCCTTATCCTCAAACACATATTTTTTCTGTCCCGTTATGACACCGCGGTTCGAGAGCTGTTCTGAAGCACTTCCGCCATACCATTTATGTAAATTCGGAACACAGGTATCAACAGACGAAAACACCTCAAAAATATCTATTTCTCCGCCGTATTTGGATTTCTGCAAATTCTTATCAGCTTTCATCCAAAATCCAGGCCATACGCACATCTGATAAGGAATTTTTGCTCTCATTTCAAGATATCCGTATTTAAAAGACATTTTTTCATAGGTAGAAACACTTCTTGCAGTGGTATAGTTTTTATTTCCATCCGAGGTAATCCTCAGCACAAGATTACCGTTATCCATAAAGTAGTTTTTTTGGTCCATAGAGGTCACAAGATTGCTGTCTCTGGCAAACATATGGTCCACTGTGTTTGTTAAATGACTAATCAGCTCACCTGTGCTTTGCACTTCAAATTCATGATTCCAAACCAGAGTTCTGTCTCCCTTAGTTTGCGGCGCTATCGTTGAACTGATAATATTTTCTTTCTCTTGGTCATTAACTGTAATACCATTAAGCTTATGATGTACGTCTTCTTCCGACGAGTATATTATTCTTTTTCCCGTTTCATCAAGCAAGGAATACGTAATAAGACTAATACTCAGAAATGTTTTTTTAGCATTTTTAGTATCAGCGCTGAGTTCTTTACAGACAACCTCGAAAGTATTCTCAATTTTGGTAAGATAGGATTCATAGCTATCCATTATTTCATACTGAGTTTCATCGTCATAAATGCACTGTAAAACAATTTTTCCTTCTTCTTCCAGAAGAACATCATTAATAATGGTATTATCACTAAGAATTACCGCAACACAGTAAATATCAGCTTGTCCGTGCGTTCCTATATTCTTAGCAACAAGATTCAATACCGATTTATTTTTGTAAGAAGAGCCAAGATTGCTAAGTGCCACAGTTATCTCGTCGTTACTGTTTTTTATGCTGCTTGTAACTAAGGATGTCGAAAGATTTTCATATACACCGATAAGCCACTGTGCAACATCACTTTCCTCCTGTGTCATTTTTACGTCAATTTTTAAATTTTCGTCGACATCAGAAGAAACTGATTTGCTTCCACAGGAGGTCAGCATAATCACAGCCAAAATTAAAGCTGTGAATTTAACAAGAATTTTCATCCTTTAAACCTAAAAACTGCCTACATTAACACTAAGTAATGCAGACAGTTTTCCTTTTTAAAAATTATTTTTCTACGTAAGAGATTACCTCCACAGGAAGCTCAGCTTCATCAGCAGAAACGGTAAAGAAGAAATTGATCTTTGTTTCCTCAGAAAGCTTATCAACTTTCTTAAGGAAATCTGCAAGTTCGTCATAATTACGTGAGCCAATGCGGAGAGTTGCATCACCAAATACGTCGGTAACGTCATAATTACCTGCACATACACCGCAAATCATACCGAAATATGCATCAAAACCGCTGATACCGTAATGCTCTGCATCTATAAGTCGCACCTTATGAGTAACACTGAACTTAAGTGTATCGCCCTGTTCAAAGCAAACAACACAACCCTTGCTTTGCTCGGCAGCGGCATTAACAACGTCCATTAATCTCTTTGTTTTGCCGGAACCCTTTTTTCCAATAATGATTTTTACCATATTAACCAGCTCCTTTTATATTCACCGTCAAAAGACGGATATTTTACATAAGTCTTTCTTCAAGCTTTGCCTTTGCTTCCTCATATCCAGGTTTGCCAAGAAGAGCAAACATATTCTTTTTATAGCTTTCAACACCGGGTTGGTCAAAGGGATTAACGCCAAGAACGTAACCCGATATAGCGCAAGACTTTTCAAAGAAGTAAATGAGTCTGCCAAGGTTTTCTTCATCAGTCTTATCTACACTGATAACGAGGTTAGGCACACCGCCGTCGGTATGAGCAAGAACGGTACCCTCAAACGCCTTCTGATTTACAAAAGACATTGGCTTTCCTGCGAGGAAATTGAGTCCGTCGCCGTCATCCTCTTCTTTTTCAATAATCACATCGGCACCTGTATCGCCGATTGTTACAACCGTTTCAAACAGTATACGGCTACCGTCCTGTATATACTGTCCCATAGAATGAAGGTCGGTAGAGAAGGTAACGGAGGCAGGGAAAATACCCTTATTATCCTTACCCTCACTCTCACCGAAAAGCTGTTTGTACCACTCAGCCATCATAGCAAAACGAGGCTCATAGCTAACCAGCATTTCTACAGCCTTGCCCTTGCGATAGAAAGCATTTCTCACAGCGGCATAAGCGTAGCACTCATTCTTTTCGATATCCTTAACGTTGTATTCCTCTGCGGCAAGTGCGGCGCCCTTCATAAGAGCGTCGATATCAGCGCCTGCGGCAGCGATAGGCAGAAGACCAACTGCAGTCAGTACGGAAAAACGTCCGCCAACGTCGTCTGGAATAACAAAGCACTCATAACCCTTTTCATCGGCAAGAGCCTTTAAGGTGCCTCTTGCGCGGTCGGTAGTGCAGTAGATACGGGATGCGGCTTCCTCTTCGCCGTATTTTTCTTCCAAATATTTTCTAAGCACTCTGAAAGCAACGGCAGGCTCGGTAGTGGTACCGCTTTTGGATATAATATTAAGAGAAACTCTCTTACCCTCGCAAAGAGCCAAAATATCGTCAAGATAAGAACCGCTTATTGAGTTACCCGCAAAGTATATTTGGGGTACGTCCTTTCTTAAGCTGTTATAGAAGGGTCCCTTCAAAAATTCGATTGCTGCTCTTGCGCCAAGGTAACTGCCGCCGATACCGATAACAATAAGAATGTCGGTATCCTTTTTAATCTTCTCTGCCGCCTTTTTTATTCTTTCAAACTCTTCTTTATCGTAATTAACGGGTAAATCGGTCCAACCAAGGAAATCATTACCGAGACCGTCTTTATTATTTACTGTATCATGCGCCGCATAAATTGCGGGAGCGATACCCTTAATTTCGTTTTCGTTCAGAAAATCTTTTGCGTATTTGTAAGTGAATTTAATTGCCATTTCTATTCTCCTTTTTTGTTTACTTTTATTCTACTATAAAACCTTTTATTTTTCAATACCAAAAACTAATTTTTTATAAATTTTTCACAACTTTTTGCCTAAAGAGTACACAAATAGTTGAGCAATATAGCAAAAGAACGCCAGATTGTACGCTTGTGGACAGTGTTTTTAGCTTTTAGAGGAATACTGCCTATCTGATTTGTACCCTGCATATATATTATTTCCCCTATTTGCTGTCCCTCATTAACGGGAGCGCTGACATTTTCGGGCAAAACTACCTCTCCTACAATGTCCTCCTTATCACTTTTTTTAAGCAGTGCAGAAAACACCTCGTCTGTATAAAGCTGTACCTTATCCTGTGTTCCTTTTTTAATATCTATATAGACGTTATCCTCTGATTCATTTTTAATTTCCACATTTTTATAATTTGCAAAGCCGTAATTAAGAAGCTTTTGTGAGCCTGAAAAACGTTCCTTACTACTCTCTGCGCTCATAACCACAGAAATAAGAGAAAGCCCGTTTCTCGTTGCCGATGCGCTAAGGCAGTATCCCGCATCGGCGGTAGTGCCTGTTTTAAGACCCGTACAACCTTCATAAAAACGCACTAGCTTATTCGTATTTACAAGCTCACTGCTTCCGTCGCGAAGAGAGTCCATCCATATAGTAGTATATTCTGTGATTTTTGGGTGCTTTAAAAGCTCTCTTGACATAATTGCAACGTCAAAAGCGCTGCTGTAGTGATTTTCAGCATCAAGCCCGGTGCAGTTTTCAAAATTCGTATTGTTCATACCAAGGCTTTTAGCCTTTTCGTTCATCATAATAACAAAGCTTTCTTCACTTCCTGCAACAGCCTCAGCAAGCATAACGGTAGCGTCATTAGCCGATACAACGGTAACCGCCTTCAGCAGTTCGTGTACCGTCATCGTTTCACCGGGCTCCAGCCAAATTTGACTGCCTCCAAGGGCTGCCGCCGTATCGGTGCATACAATCTCCGTTTCGTAGGTAAAGCGTCCGTCCTCAATAGCTTCCATAAAAAGAAGCAATGACATAATTTTTGTAATGGAAGCAGGTGCGCTTCTTTCGTCAGCATTTTTATCGAAAAGCACCTTTCCGCTTTTTGCATCTATAAGTATGGCTGATTTTGCATTAATTTCAATTTCCTCCGCCTTTGCCACGACAGGAACCGCTTCCAGCGGAGTTGCATCAGGAACTTCATTTATTGCCCCTGCGCCAAAGGTAAATACGGTAACAAAGACCATCAGAAAACAAAAAAATTTCATCATAAAAAGCATACCCCCTATTAAGAGATATGCTTTTAAATTTCTATTAATAACCTAATGCTTCACCGCACAAAATCACTTTTATTCTGTCCTTTGTACGCTGAAAGCCCTGTACGGTATAGCTACAGCAAATTCTGCCGTTTGTGTAGCATCCGTCAGACAAAGAATGCTCATCATTATTAAGCGCCATACATTTTCCCGTTGAGTGACAGTAGGAATCAAGGGAAAGTCGTACACAGTTTTTAGGCGCGGCAATTTGTTTTATTCTTTCAAAGCCCTCTTCCGCATTTTTGACAAGCTTATTTGCGCCTACCACCACAATCACACTGTCAGGGCCGTAAATCATAGCCGCAACTCTGTTTCCGTTGCCGTCAACATTAATAAGCTCTCCCTTTTCGGTAAGGGCGTTTGTAGAGGTAAGAAAAACGTCTGCAAAAAAGGCCTTTCTGAAAGCTTCCTTTCTTTGCTCTGCAGTAAGATTCGGTGCGTATCTGTCTATGACCTCATAATCGCCCTTTCTAATTTCCTCAACAGCGCCGATTTCATTAAGACTCACACTGCCGCCAAAAGCAACGCTGTCCCCTTTTTTTATGAGAGTTTTGATAATAGGCATTATATCCTCTTTTTTCTCTGCATAAAAGGTGAGCATATTGTTTTTTTCAAGCGCCTTAATTGTATTTTTAATAATTTCTGTCATACTATAGTTCCTCCGCCAATAAGAATGTCGCCGTCATAAAATACCGCCGCCTGTCCGGAAGCTGCCGCCCGCTGAGGAGTTTCAAACACTAAAACCCCTTGGTTTTCGCCTGTGATACTAAGGGTTGCAGGTGACTCTTTATGTCGGTAGCGAAGCTTCGCTTCAACCCTTATGCTCTCTTTTGGAAGCTCTCCGCTTATAAAATTAATATCCTTTATTTTTACGGTATCGGTAAACAAAAGAGCTTCATCGTCACTTAAGGTAACGGTATTATTTTCTGCGTTTTTACTTATCACAAAGGCAGGTTTACCAAGAGCAATACCCAGTCCTTTTCTCTGTCCTACCGTATAATTAATTATACCCTTATGCCTACCCAGTATCTTTGAGTCCACCGAAATATAATCGCCCTGAGGATAGGTTTTACCTGTATAACGGCTTATAAAACCAACGTAATCCCCGTCAGGCACAAAGCAAATATCCTGACTGTCAGGACGGTCTGCAACGGCAAGTCCGATTTTACGGGCAATTTCCCGTATTTCTTCCTTCGTATAGCTTGAAAGAGGCATTAAAATTCTGCTAAGTTCATTCTGGGTAAGCTTATACAGCATATAGGTCTGGTCTTTATTTTTATCTTTAGGACGCTTCAGCATATATTTTCCGTTATCATTAATCAGGTCGCAGTAGTGTCCCGTTGCAACGAAGGAAGCGCCAAGCTCATGGGCAATTTTAAGCATCTCGCTGAATTTAACGGCTTTATTGCACAAAACACAGGGGTTGGGAGTACCGCCTCTTTCATATTCGTCTATGAAATTTTTAATAACGGTATTCTCAAATACACTTCGTTTATCGACCACAATATGCTTTATACCAAGCTTTTCGCATACTGCCGCTGCATCACGACAGTCGTCGGTTGCGCCTGTAACGGCGTTTTCTCTATAAAGGGACAACGTTACGCCTATTACCTCGTACCCTTGGTTTTTGAGAACGTATGCGGCAACAGAGGAATCCACTCCGCCGCTCATTCCGATAATTACCTTTTTCATTTTATCACCGTATATATTATACAATAATGATTAAATTACTTCAAGAAAAAGTCGCGGATTGACCGCGACTTTTTAATTACTCTTTATTATGGCAGTTTTCTTTCATAGCGCATCCCGAACAACCGCATGAGCAACCGCCCTTGCCCTTTTTCTTTTTGACTATTTCATTTACTATAATTGCAATAACCGTTAAGGCTATCAAAGATGCTATAATAATGGTCGGTAACATAAAATCTCCCTAATTATATTTATTTTTTCTTATAAGCATATAAAGAGCAAATATAAGAACGGCAACAGCAACTACTGTACCTATTATATTTCCCTTTCCTGTAAACCATGAGCCAAACTGATATATCATTAAAGAAACCCCGTAGGCAAAGACACACATATAGGCTATTGCGCCAACCGTCCATTTGGGACTGTTCATTTCCCGTCTTATAGCTCCCATTGCCGCAAAACAGGGGGCGCACAAAAGATTAAACGCCATAAAGGAAAATCCTGCAAGTTTTCCGCCAAGCACCGAAGCAAAAGCTGCTTCTGCCGTGCTATAACCAAGAGCACCGAAGACACCGACAATTTCTTCCTTTGCCATAAGACCTAAAAAGGTTGCTATACTTGCCTGCCAGTTACCAAAGCCCAAGGGCTTAAATATAACTGCCGCAAGGTTGCCTATTACATTAAGGACAGAAACTTCATTTTCACCTGTCACAAAGTGCAGTCCGCCTGTAAAGCTCAGATTATTAAGAAACCATATAATTACACTTGCTGCAAGAATGACCGTTCCCGCTTTTTTTATAAAGGACCAGCCGCGTTCCCATACCGTTCTTGCCACGTTGCTGATTAACGGGGCGTGATACAGGGGAAGCTCCATAACAAAGGGGGCAGGTTTACCTGCAAATAGCTTGGTTTTTTTCAGCATTATTCCCGAAAGCAGTACAGCGCCGATTCCCATAAAATAAGCCGATGCGGCCATTAAAGCGCTACCGCCGAAAAGCGAGGCTGCCACAAGTCCAACGATAGGCATTTTAGCCCCGCAAGGAATAAAGCCCGTAGTCATTATGGTGATACGTCTGTCTCTGTCCTGTTCTATCGTTCTACTTGCCATAATACCCGGAACGCCACAGCCCGATGCAACAAGCATTGGAATAAAGGATTTTCCCGAAAGTCCGAATTTGCGGAAAATTTTATCCATTATAAAGGCGACTCTGGACATATAACCGCAATCCTCAAGAAGAGACAGTATTAAAAAGAGTATAAGCATCTGCGGTACGAAGCCAAGCACCGCGCCCACACCGCCAAGTATTCCGTCTGACACAAGACTTATAAGCCATTCCATACAGCCTAAATTTTTTAGCCCGTTTTCAACGAATGGTACAATCCACTCACCGAATACCCTTTCATTCATAAACTCTACCGTCCAGTTACCCACAGACCCGATAGATATATAATAAACAAGCCACATTGCAATAGCGAATATGGGAAGAGCCAAAAATCTGTTGGTTACAATCCTGTCTATTTTGTCGGACACGGTAAGTCTTCCGAGACTTTTTTTCTTAGAGCAGTCTTTTAAAATTTTCTCTATATATTCATACCGTTCATTTATTATGATGCTTTCTGCGTCATCGTCGAAATGTTCTTCAACGTGGGCAATATCTTTTTCAATATGAGCAAGAGTTTTTTCATCAATAGGCAATTCTTTTCTTACCATAACATCTCGCTCGAATATCTTTATAGCATACCATCTCTGTTGACTGTCTTCCATATTATGTATTGCCGCTTCCTCTATATGAGCTACGGCGTGTTCAACGTCACCTGAGAAAATATGCTCGGGAACAACGTTTTTCCCCGCTATTTCTATTGCCGCATCTATTACTTCGGTTATTCCCTCGTTTTTAAGGGCGGATATCTCCATAACTGTGCAACGAATATTTTTGCTTAGCTGTGAAATATCTATTTTATCCCCGTTTTTACGGACGATATCCATCATATTTATGGCTATAACCGTAGGAATACCAAGTTCTAAAAGCTGTGTGGTAAGATAAAGATTACGCTCAATATTAGTGCCGTCAACAACGTTTAGTATAACGTCGGGTCGCTCACCCACAAGATAATTTCTTGCTACAACCTCCTCCGGCGTATAAGGGGACAAGGAATAAATTCCGGGCAGGTCCGTTATTATAACGTCGTCATTTTTCTTTAACGTTCCCTCTTTTTTCTCTACCGTTACACCGGGCCAGTTGCCCACATACTGATTAGAGCCTGTGAGAACATTGAAAAGAGTGGTTTTTCCGCTGTTTGGATTTCCTGCCAAAGCAATTCTTATACTCATTATTTTGTCCTCACTATTCCTCTATCTCTACCATTTCGGCATCGGCTTTTCTGAGAGAAAGCTCATAACCTCTTACGTGAAGCTCAAAGGGGTCGCCAAGGGGAGCCACCTTACGAACATAAATTTTCGTTCCCTTAGTTATACCCATATCCATAATTCTACGCTTTATTGCGCCCTCGCCATGCACCTTTACTACCGTTACGGTAGCTCCTATTTTTGCATCCTTAAGAGTTTTCATACTATCCTCTTTCTACAGTTAGCCTATGCTAACTCAAAGCTTTAAAATTCAGTTAGCTTACGCTAACTTTTATATTATAATACACTATTCTCCATTATTTGTCAACAGGTTTTTGATTTTTCATATTATCATAAAGATAGCGCAAAACTAAATATCAGATTTTATTTTATCCTTTTAACTTTTACAGGTTTACCGTATTGTTTTGCAAATTCTATCATTGACCTTGTCCCCCTACTCTCTCCGTCCCAAAAGCAAATTACATAATCAGTTATTTCAGCCATTTGCTTATTTCTTTTCGGTCCTGCGCTTTTGCCATACCTTTCCCAATCGGCAGGATATTTTTCAACCTTGAATCCATTTTCTTTAGCATAACGCTCTCCTATAGCGTCAGCGCCACTTGCACACCCCGAAAGGATAACAATATCGTATTGCTTTCGTATATTGGAAAGACAAAAATCTATATAAACCTTTGCTTCTTTATAATTACTGTAATCCCTGCACCCTGCTATTACTACTCGTTTTATCATATATATCCCTCATTTAATACTATATAGACTATAACATTATATAATGTAATAATCTATATGTAAAGAGAAATAATAAGATATTATCTAATTAAAAAAGAAGATATGAGGAAGTATCTTATGATTAAATTAAAAGTATTGGATTTATTAAAACAAAAAGGACATACAAAATATTGGTTATATAAGCAATTAGGTATGAGCTATCAAAACTTCAGCAAGATGGTAAACAACGAAACAAAATCCATTCGTTACGAAAACATCGAAACAATTTGTTTACTTCTCGAATGCACGCCTAATGAACTATTTGAAATTACAATAGAATAAAACCGACCTTTTCAAACCTACAAAATGAAGTGAAGATTGTTATTATGTACAGTAAAAAGCAACCGTTTTATCGGTTGCTTTTTGTTTTTAAGAAATTTTCTTATATTCTATTACCTGTTTTAATACAGGGCTGTTCAGCTTTAATATACCGTTTTTAAGTGTAAATTCCTGTACGGAGGAATAACCGTTAAGTCTTCCCTGTGCCCTTTCAGACAGAAACGTTTTTTTAGTAGCAGTAACGTCACCCTCGTCGCAAAGGGTTTCCACCGTCTGCTCTACTTTTTCCTCTATATTCATTTCCTTTACTACTGCATCAAGGTCGGTACCCACCGAAGCAAGATACGTCTGTACCTCTATATCAAGATTTAATTCTGATATTATTTTCCCATAATAAACAGCAAGGGCTGATTTAGTATCAGAAACCGCCTGTTCTTTAAGCTTTTCTATATCCTCATCACTGACGAAGACTATAAAGCTGCCGTCCTCTTTTACGTCTATCCTATGTGTAACACAAAGTCCTGTAAGGCTATAGTTTTCCAAATCATGAGCGCTTGTATAACGGCTGTTATACATTTGACTTACATCAATTTGCGCTTCATAAGAGCCTACTATATCCTCCTTTGCTCCGCATCCACAAAAACAAAAAGCTATTAAAACGGTCAATATTACAGCAATTAATTTTTTAATAGACATATTACTCTGCCTCAACCGCTTCGTGTATAAGGTTTCTCATTTCAGGATGAACGAGAGCGTTTATATCGCTTGTGCCACAGCCGAAATACACTGCAATGCCGTTTTCTATATCAATTTCCGTATACGCTCCGTGAGCGCCATCCCAACCGAATTCGTAAAGAGCGCTCTTTGAAAATCCGTTTTCATGGCTTACGTGAGAACGAACACCCAAGGCGTACTTATAATCGGTCATAGTAAATGCCGACTGTTTTTCATTTATGGTCTTACGCATAAGGTCAATGCCCTCAAAATCTATAAGACGCTTACCGTCCTTTGTCACCCCACCGTCGCAAAGCATCTGAGAAAACTTAATATAATCGTCAACGGTAGTAATAATACCTGCGCCGCCGCTTTCATATTCAGTACCCATTTCAAACCAGTTTGTGTCACTTGCAACGTAGGTGGTACTGTTGGTTTCGGCATTATAACAGCTTCTCCAAAAGTATCTGTCAGGACTGCCAAAGGTATATTTATAGTCGGTTTCAAGCATACCAAGAGGAATAAAGAAGTTTTCTTTCATAAAATCACTTAATTTCTGCCCTGAAACAACCTCGATAACACCGCCTAAAATATCATGGCAAAGGCTATAACGGAAAGCCTCTCCCGGTTCAAATTCAAGAGGCATTTTCGCCATGGTCCTTACCATACCCAAGGTATCCCCCTTGCCGTCGGTCTTACTGCGGTACTCTCTGAGAGCAGGAAAATCGCAATCGTAGGTAAAGCCTGCCGCCATCTGCATAAGGTCAACTATGCGAATAGGGTTATTTGCTGTAACAAGCCCGTCGCCTTTTTTAACCTTCATTTCCTTAAATTCAGAAATATAATCGCTAAGATTATCATAAAGACCCAGTTTACCCTCACAAACAAGTTTCATTATAGCAGTACAGGTAATAACCTTACTACAGGAATAAATACGGTAAATTTCATTACCCTGTACCTTTCTTGTCTTGTCCTTATCGGAATAACCGAAGCAGTGGCGGTAAACCGTTTTGCCGTCCTTATTTACAATCAGGTCGCCGCCCGGAATAGAGTAACGGCTTGGAAGGTCATCAAGAAACTCGGTAAGCTTTGTAAAATTCATAATTATCTCTCCTTAGAAAAAACGGCTATGCGGCATCCGCCGTACAGCCGTTAATTTTATTTTGCGTAATCAACAACTCTGTTTTCACGAATTAGATTAACCTTAATCTGACCCGGGTATTCAAGTTCTTTTTCAATTTTTGCCGCGATATCGTGAGCGATAAGCACCATCTGGTCATCACCGATAACCTCAGGCTTAACAACGATTCTGATTTCACGACCTGCCTGAATAGCAAATGAAGTTTCAACACCGCTGAAGGAATTGGCGATTTCCTCAAGCTTTTCAAGTCGTTTGATATAATTCTCAATATTCTCTCTTCTTGCTCCTGGACGTGCAGCAGAGATAGCATCGGCAGCCTGTACTATACAAGCGATTACCGTCTTAGCCTCTACCTCGCCGTGATGAGCGTGAATAGCGTGTACAACGTTCTCGTTTTCTCTGTACTTCTTAGCGGCTTCAACACCAAGCTGAATATGAGAACCCTCTTGCTCATGGTCAAGAGCCTTACCGATATCGTGAAGAAGTCCCGCGCGTTTTGCAAGGGTAACATCTGCACCCATTTCAGCGGCAAGAAGTCCTGAAAGATGGCAAACTTCCATAGAATGATTAAGCACGTTCTGTCCGTAGCTTGTACGGTACTGTAATTTACCGAGAAGCTTAATAAGCTCGGGATGAAGGTTATGTACGCCTGCTTCTATCATAGCGCGTTCGCCTTCCTGCTTAATGGTAGCCTCAACCTCGGCAGTAGCCTTTGCAACGGTTTCCTCAATACGAGCAGGATGAATTCTGCCGTCAAGGATAAGTTTTTCAAGTGTAATTCTTGCAATTTCTCTTCTTACAGGGTCGAAACTGCTGAGAGTTATAGCCTCGGGAGTATCGTCTATAATAAGGTCAACGCCCGTAGCCGTTTCAAGAGCGCGGATATTTCTGCCCTCTCGTCCGATAATTCTGCCCTTCATTTCATCGTTTGGCAGAGCTACAACAGAAACAGTCATTTCTGAAGAGTGGTCAGCGGCGCAACGCTGTATAGCGTGACCGATAATTTCTCTTGCGATTTTGTCTGCTTCCTCTTTGGTGTGCTGTTCATTTTCCATAATGCGAACAGCCTTTTCGTGAGCCAAATCACCGTCAAGCATTGACAGTAAATGCTCCTTAGCCTGTTCACTTGTAAAGCCTGAAATTCGTTCAAGAAGCTCCATCTGGCTCTTTTTGATACGTTCGCACTCTTCAAGCTTGTCTTCAATTTCCTTTGCGCGTTTCTGAAGCTTTTCTTCCTTTAATTCAAGATTATCAATTTTCTTATCAAGGTTTTCTTCCTTTTGCTGAAGTCTATGCTCCTGACGCTGAATGTCACTGCGACGTTCTCTTAACTCCTTATCATTTTCCTGACGGAGACGGAGAACCTCGTCCTTTGCTTCTACAAGAAGCTCCTTTTTCTTAGTTTCGGCAGTTTTCATTGCATCGTTTAAGATACGCTTTGCTTCTTCCTTTGCAGAGCTGATAGTCTTATCATCAGATTTACGTCTGTAAGACATACCAACCAAAAAGCCAATGAAAGCCAACACAAGTGCAACGACACCGCCGATAATGTAAGGCAAATAAGGCATATTTAATTTTCCTCCTATATATTAACTGCGTTTTATTCGGGCAAACCCCCGAGGCCGCACTTCTACCCCGGTATGAATTCAACGGTCGCAGTTGTATTTCGCCAATATACACTTTGCCACCATTGTAACCTACTGTGTATTATTCTATCACCTTTTGCTTTTTGTGTCAAGGCAATACCGCCTTTTTAAAGCATAAAATAATAAAAATACCCAAGCGCTTTGAAGGCTTGGGTGTTGATTTTATTCCTCCTCAGGACTATCCGAGGTCATTTCTATAGTATATCCCTCTTCTACAACTGTGTCGTCAACTTTTTTACGGGAACAGATTTTTACTATAATCAAAACTATAAGAGCAATTATACCAAGAACGAATATTACGCTAAGAGCAACAGCAGAAAGCTTTACAGGTGCCGAAACCTTTACGGCATCTTCTTCAGCGCCCTTTATTCCGTCTATAAACTCAGCGTATCTCTGCATTGTGCTTTCCTTGACGTCATATCGGTAATAGCCCTCGCTTCCGCTCGTAGCTATTGCCGATATAACGATAAAATCTGCATAATCCTGCGCGGTATATTTATAGCAGGGTATATTTTTTCCGTTATGCTCGTATGTGGTTTTAAAGTATCCGTTGGGCGCTGCAGTATCATCCTGCTTTATAACGTAGCTTACCTGTCCGCACTGGATATAATAAAAATCGCTGAACTTACCGTCTTTATACACAAAGAAGCCTTTTTCACTTTCGTCTTTAGCAATAAGATAAACTATTACGCTTTTCCCTGCCGCATCGCCGTATGCCGCAATTTCCTTTTCACCGTATTTTGCAGTTGTAAGGCTGAAGCCTGCAGGTATTTCTGCATCAGGACTGCTTTGAGATATGTAATATTCTTTTTCGTTTACAGTAACTAAATCCGTATTATCCTGTGTTACCGTAGTATCATTTCCGTTTTCATCAAGGCGGTTAAAGGTAACTGTATAACGGCGTGTATCTCCGTTAGACGCAACGACGATAAGGGTTCTCTTGTTAAGACCTACCTTTAATTCTCTTTCACCCTCCACCGACATTTTAGCATTTTTGTCAAGGGTAGTACCTGTAATAAGTCCGTCGGTTTTGTTAAAGGGTACCACAACGGTATATTCGGTAACGTTGGGGTCAAAAGCAGGGGTAAGAGTACCTGCGGCGGCTTTCAATGAGGTGAGCGCCGCCTTTGTGTTGGTATTGGTATCCTGCTGTGATGATGTGTCAGCAGTCTTATCCTTGGTATTCAAGGTATAAGACGAAGCCGCAACGTCATATTCGTTAGTTCCGTCAGAGCATTTACCGCTAAGGGCTATACGGGCGCCCCCCGCTGCTATAACCTTGAACTGATATGTTTCTGAGAACAGCTTACCATTGCCGATAGCAGAAAACTTTATAGTCTTTTCCTGTGGATTTGAAAGAAATTCTCCCCCTGCAGAAACGTATTGAAGCTTTGTGTTATCGAACTCAAGAGTTCCCTCAATAGCCGTCATAGCGTTGTCGGTAGAAAAGCGTACCGTTATGGTAACTGTGCTGTCTACCTCAGGGCGAGTGTCTGATACAGCTATGGTGGTTTTACCCGATACTGCGCCAACATTAAACATAAAAGAGGAAGCAATAATCAAAGCCGCCAAAATAAAGAGAGAAAGGGTTTTAGATACTTTTTTTAACATAAGCCACACTCCTGTTTATCTTAAATTCCTAACAACATTCTTTGCATACGGGCAATATCCACAAGGGACAATCTGCCATCACCGTTCAAATCTGCTGATTTTATTGCCGCATCGTTACTTACCGTACTCATACCCAGCAAACACCTCTGGAAGAAAGCAATATCAACCAGAGAAAATTTTCCGTCACAGTTAATATCGCCCTCTACCACTGCAGTATAGGTGTATCTCACCTGTGAATCCAAATCGAGTATTTCAACTATATCCCCTGTTTTGATGTATTCGGTAGCATCCTTAATTCTTACACTGCCACCCTCTATGTCAAGATTTGTTTCAAGCACGGCTTTTGTGGTAGACCCCTTAATGCCCTTTATATAAGTGCCGTCAAAAGTGTAGACCTTGCCGTTTATTACAGGGTCGGGAATTTCTTCCTCATATTCCTCGCGGAACACCGTTACGGTGTAGGTATTCTTCAGTCCACTGCTGCTGGTAACGGTTATATCTATGTCGTTATAGCCTTCCTTAAGAGCAATCTTACCTCCGCCCACAACGGTGGAATCATTTGCAGAAGCAACAGGTGTTACAACAATTTCCTTTACTGCGCCCTCAACGATAATTTCATAATTATTTACGTATCTGTTAAAGGTTGGTGAATAACTGTAGCCGTTAAGAGATATATCCGAAAGATAACAATCGTTATTACCCGTTGTGGTTGGATAAGGGCAGTTTTGCTCCGGCATATCTTCATATACGGGAATATTAAAAATAAGACCGCTGTTCATAATATCGGCATAGCCCTTTGCAGTAGAAGCCGCTTCACTTGCCGCGCCCTGTACATTAGTCATATACTGATGGCTGAAATAAGGCTTTGATACAACGTTAAATTTTTTCAAATAAAGATTATCCTGTCCTCTGTTTAAATACTGAGAGCCGTAATATTTAGCGCCACCGAGGATTGATTTGGTTCTTGTATTCCAAGGACGGTAGTTAGTCGCATCCTCGCCCATTGCATACAGCAACCCGTACTGCACGGCATTATAGCCGCCGCTCTGATAGGCGCGGATATTGAAATAATTATAATACCCTTCATAGCCCGAAACCGTTCCCGAAATACTGCCGCCGTGACCGTTAGAGCCTTGCTCTACGATTATCATCGCCGCAAGGGAAATGGGACTTACTCCCGATTCCTTTGCCGCAGCAATAAGTATATCCGCATAGGTATCATAGGTATCCTCAGGGAAAGCGCCCTCCATAAAGGTACCGTTAAGGGCTGACTGAAGATTTGACTTCGTATTGATTTCAGGATAATATTTCATAGAAATAAACTGGAATATACCTGTAGCAGTAAGGAAATTTCGCGGGTCAAGATAATAGGCAACAACGTTGTCTGCCGCAGCTACCCAGCCGCCGCTGTCATAGACCTCCCACGTATTATCCTCCCAGTCGTAATCTTTCTCCTGTAAGGACTTCCAGGACTCATAGGCACTGCCGTGAACGGTAGACGTTCCGCCTTTGGTTTGTCCCGCTAACGCTTCATCCCAAGTCAGCTCACTTTTCTTTGCAAGGAAAATCCAATTCGGATACAACGTATGAAGCTCTCTGAGCTTTACCTTATAGCTTTCAGGGAAGCCTTGTTCCTCAAGATGCTCTTCAAAGCTCTTATCCTCTGAATACTCAGGAATAAGCTGTACGTAAGCGCTGTGCATATATCCCGTAACGGTTTCTCCATTAAGAGCAAATTTAATATGATACCACAGCTTACCGTTAGAGGAATATTCAGAGCCTATTGCAAGTACCTCGGTACCGTTATTAAGCTTTGTTATAGATGTGCTGTCCGTTCCCGCCTTTTCACGAACGTTAACGGGAGTTTCCGCCGATACCACGACAGCCTTACAGGCGTTGTCACTGCCCGTTATGGTTACGTAATCCGAATGAACGTATCCGTCAATATCGCCTGATGAAGTATACGCCGTCAGCTTATACCAACGGGCGCCATTCCCGTCAAAATGTGCGCTTTGAACAAGGACGGGGGTATTTATATCAAGCTTTCCGAGACTTGAATTGGAAGTACCTGCGCCACTTCTTATATTAACACTCGTTCCGTTTATATAACCGTGTCGGTTAGAAAGAGCCGAAACGCTTATAGGCGCAACAAATAAAGCCGTACAAATAAGCATAAATGCAAGTATAACGCTTACTATTCTAAGGGTGATTTTCATAGTTTCATCCTTTCGACATAATTTCCCATAATATGTTTTTATTATATAATTTTATACCTTTTTTGTCAATACGGCAAAACACAAAATATACATATCAAAATTCTTCCAATATACCATATATACAAAAAAGCCGAACAAATAATGTTCAGCTTTTTGAAATTTTATTTAATATTCAGAGTTCTCATTGCATTGAGTATTGCTATAACCGATACTCCCACATCGGCAAAGACCGCGCTGAGCATTCCCGAAACGCCAAGCGCAGAAAATACAAGGAATATAATCTTTACAAGAAGAGCTATTACTATATTTTGTGTAGCTATACTACAGGTTCTTTTTGAAATTTTTACGGCAAGAGCCAGTTTTTCGGGATTATCGTCCATCAGAACCACGTCAGCGGCGGCAATAGCCGCGTCACTGCCCAACGCCCCCATAGCAATACCTACGTCGGCGCTTTTTATAACAGGCGCGTCATTTACTCCGTCGCCTACGTAAGCAACCCTCGTATTCCTTCTTTTAAGCCGTTCAAGTATATATACCTTATCCTGCGGCAAAAGAGAGGCGCTTACCGAGTCGATACCTGATAGCTCTGCTATTTTTTGAGCTATTTCAGGCTTATCCCCCGTCAGCATAACCGTTTCTTTTATGCCTAAGGCTTTAAGTTTCTTTATAGCAGTCGGGCTTTCCTCTTTTATTTCATCCATCAGTATTACGCTTCCTGCATAGGCATTGCCTATTGCCACATGCACGGTACACTGGTCCTTATCCTCACAGAAAATTCCTCTGCTGTTCATAAGACGGCTGTTGCCTACCGCAACGCTTCGGTTTTCTACCCTTGCGCAAATCCCCTGCCCTGCAATTACGTTTACGTCGTCTACAAGTAATTTTTTAAAATTGCCGTCTGCAGCTTCAACTATCGCTTTAGCAAGAGGATGGCTGCTGTACTGCTCTACTGCCGCGCATAAGCCGAGAAATGCTTTTTGGTCAAGCAATTCACTGTTTACCCTGCAAACCTTAAAGCTTCCCTTAGTAAGCGTTCCCGTTTTATCAAAAACGAAGGTTTTACATTTTGTCAGCGTTTCCATATACCCGGAGCCTTTTATAAGTACGCCCTTTGAAGCCGCCGCCCCTATTCCTCCGAAAAAGGAAAGCGGCACCGATATAAGCAGTGCGCAAGGACAGGAAATCACAAGAAACATAAGCGCCCGTCTTATCCATTCAAGAGGATTATCTGTAAAAAACTGAGGTATACAGGCTATAAGAAACGCCGCCGCCATTACGAAAGGCGTATAATAACGTGCAAAGCGGGTTATAAATTTTTCGCTTTGGGTTTTTACCATAGAAGCGTTTTCAACAAGCTCCAGAATTTTCGATACCGACGACTCACCGAACGGGATTGTTACCTTTATTTTTAAAATGCCGTCAATATTCACGCACCCTGCAAGAACACCGTCCCCTTTAGTTACGTAAAGAGGCAGACTTTCTCCCGTCATAGCCGAGGTGTCAAGAGAGCAACTACCCTCTTCTATAACACCGTCAAGTGCTATCTTCTCACCTGAACGCACCTCTATTATTTCGCCCACAGAAACGTTCTGCGCATTTACAATCTGCGCTTCGCCTCTTATTACACGGGCAGTATCGGGGCGTATATTCATAAGCTCTGCAACGTTTTTTCTGCTTTTACCTATGGCGTAGGACTGAAAAAGCTCTCCTACCTGATAAAAAAGCATAACCGCAACGCTTTCGGTATACTCACCTAAAAACACTGCGCCAACGGACGCCACTGCCATAAGCAGATTTTCATTAGCAAATTTTCGGTATCTGAGTCCCACCACAGCCTTTGTTATAACGTCGTAACCCACGGTAATATAAGCCGTAAGGTACATTGCCGCTATAACGGTTTCGTCCATAGCTATTTTACTGATTTCACAAGCAATAGCCGACACCAGCATTAAAACCGAAAAGCCAATGCGGTAAAGCATTCTTTTTTGTTTTTGTGACATTAATCTACAACCACACAGTCAGGCTCTATTTTTTTAACTACCGCCTTAATTTCCTTCGTTATTTTATCGAATTCTGCGTCTTCTGCCTCAACGGTCATTTTCTGAGCAATGAAATTTACGTTTGCAAAATTCACACCACCGATTTTTCTCACTTCTTCTTCGATTTTTGCGGCGCAATGCGCACAGTCAAGGTCTTCGAGTAAAAATGTTTTTTTCATAATTATTCTCCTATATGGTCCATACCGTTATTTATAATAGTTGTTACGTGGTTATCGGCAAGGCTGTAAAAAACCGTCTTGCCCTCTTTTCTGAATTTAACGAGTCTTGCCTGTTTTAAAACCTTTAGCTGATGGGATATTGCCGAAATGGTCATCCCAAGAAGCCCTGCTATATCGCAAACGCACATTTCCGCTTTGCTCAGCACGTAAAGTATTTTAATACGGGTAGAATCGCCAAACACTTTATAAAGGTCAGCAAGAGCGTAAAGTACTTCCTCGTGGGGCATAGCTTGGCGCACTTCGGACACAATATCTTCGTGAATATGTATAAATTCACAAGACGGCATATCAGGCATACTTTTTCTCCTTTCAATATTTGAACGATTGTTCAACTGTTGTTTTCATTATATTCCCTTTATAGAAAAAAGTCAACTGCTTTTTCATTGAAATATACGATTTATAGTGGTATAATATAAAAAAATCAAAGAGGTGCGTTATGAAGCTAAATTACAAAAGAACCATACTAATCGGTCTTGCCTTTATGTCAATTCTTTCATTCTGGCAGTTTTACGATCAGGTAATTCCCTATTTGCTTGAGTCAACTTTTTCTCTCAACACCTTTTCGGCAAACGCCATTATGTCTATTGACAACGTACTGGCTATTTTTATGCTACCGCTGTTCGGCGCAATTTCAGACCGTACCAGAACGCCGCTGGGCAAACGTACGCCCTATATACTTTTTGGTACAATCGTTGCAAGTGTTCTGCTTATAGCATTGGGATTTTTTCATCAAAAGGTCAGCTTTTGGGGATTTTTCATTACACTTATGGCGTTGCTTGTTACTATGGCGGTTTACCGTACCCCTGCCGTTGCCTATATGCCCGACGTTACGGAAAAGCCTCTCAGAAGCAAGGCTAACGCTATAATCAATCTTATCGGTTATCTGGGCGGAATTTTCTCCACCGTCGTAATGATGTTTATGCTTAAAAGCGAAAAAAATGCGCAGGGCGAAAGCGTTTATTCCTCCGACCAATCCTTTATGCCAGTTTTCATAGTTATTTCTGCATTTATGCTTATAACCGTTTTGATTATGGTCTTTACCGTAAACGAAAACAAGGTAGTTGCCGAGGCAAACGTTAAGGACGAAGAGGAAACGGAGGACACAAACAGGGGCAAGAAAATGCCAAAAGCTGTGCTTAGAAGCCTTATATTCATTCTTCTTTCGGTGTTCTTCTGGTTTATGTCCTATAACTCAGTAACCACTGCATTTTCAAGATACTGCGTCAATATCTGGGGTGTGGACCTTGGAACCTCCTCAAGCTATCTTTTAACCGCCACCGTTGCGGCTATTATTGCTTTCGTTCCTCTTGGTTTTCTTTCCTCTGCAGTAGGCAGAAAAACAACAATCCTTATTGGTGTTGCTCTTATGACCACCTGTCTTGCAGTAGCTATTTTCATAACCCGTCAGACCCCTGTTATGTATCTTATTTTAGGTCTTATAGGTATTGCCTGGGCGGCAATAAACGTAAACTCCTTCCCTATGGTTGTGGAAATGAGCAGTGGCGCTGACGTAGGCAAATACACGGGTATTTATTATACATTTTCTATGGCGGCGCAGATAACCACGCCTTTACTTTCGGGATATATTATTGATAATTTAGGCTTTGGATACAGAGCCTTGTTCCCGTATGCCGTACTATTTGCCGCACTTTCCTTTGTGACCATGCTGTTCGTAAAGCACGGCGACTCAAAGCCTCAAAGAAAAAAGGATTTGCTGGAAAGCTTTGATACGGAGGACTGATATGTTGTATATTGTCCTTACAATAATAATTCTTATGCTTTTATTTCTGTTTCTTATTTTTCCGTCTACCCGTCGGCACAAGGACAGAATGATTCTCGAAAACCTGTATATTGCTCACAGAGGTCTGCACTGCTTGGAAAGGGGTATTCCCGAAAATTCTCTTAAAGCCTTTGAAGAAGCCATTAACGAAGGCTATGCTATAGAGCTTGATATCCACCTTACGAAAGACGGTCAGGTTGTGGTTTTCCACGACGACGACGGAAAAAGAATGTGCGGCGACAACCGTAAAATTTGCGAAATGACTCTGAGTGAGATTAAAGAGCTTCGCCTTGCAGACACAAATTTTACTATTCCCACATTAAAGGAATGTCTTGACCTGATAGACGGCAAGGTACCCTTAATGATTGAGATAAAATACGATGGAAATTCCTCTTTGCTGTGCAGCAAAACAAATGAAATTTTATTGCAGTACACAGGCAAATATTTTATTCAGTCCTTTTATCCCCAAAACCTCTACTGGTACAGACGGCATCGAAAGGATATCTGTCGGGGACAGCTTTCCTGCGCTTTCAAGGGCGATACCTTTATAAAAAGGTTATCAGGCTGTTTGCTTTTTAACTTTATTTCCCGTCCTGATTTCGTTTCTTACGACTACAGAGATAAAAATCATATCTGTCGACGGTTAGCGACAATACTGGGTGCTTTCCCTGTGGGTTGGACGTTTACAAAAAATACCGCGTTACAAATTAATAAAAAGTTTTTCAAAACCTACATATTTGAAAACTTTAAACCAAAAAAATAACACTCCTGCGAGTGTTATTTTTTATTTAATATCATCTATAAATTTTTCTGTTTGGTGTTTGTAGGTTATAATCAGCGTTCCGTTTTTTACGCTGATTATAGACTCTTTTCCTATAAACTCGTTACTAACCCCAAGAGCGACATTGTTTAAAAGCGTTTGGTCGTTCAGCTCGTATTTAAGGCCTTTTATGGACACACCCTCGCTTTTATTACTGTGTGAGAAAACTGAAATAAAGCCGATATACTCCTTACTAAAGGTAATTTGTGAGTTGCAAATTGCTGTTACTACATTTTCTGTGTCAACAAGATAACCCTTTTTACCTTTCTCTGCAAGAAGGCTTAATAGCTGAATATTAGCAAGGGTATGGTCAATTCTTCCGCCCATTCCGCCGTATAAAACGAAGGTCTCACAGCCTAGCTTAATTCCTTTTTCCACAGCTAACGCCATATCGGTAGAGTCCTTTACAGCAGGATAAACGATAACGTTTTCTCCCTTTGGAACGTAGCCGAGAGAATCAAAATCCCCTAAAATAATATGTGGAGTTATATTGTTCTTTTTCAGATACTCATAACCGCCGTCAGCAGAGATAATAAGAGAGTTTTCTTTGATTTTTGCATTTCTTATTTCCCCTGCACCGAAAACAAAGCAAATCTTATTCATCGAGCTTAAGCACAGCCATAAACGCATCAGGAGGTACCTCAACCTTACCCAATTTGCGCATACGCTTTTTACCTTCCTTCTGCTTTTCAAGAAGCTTTTTCTTACGTGTAATGTCACCGCCGTAGCACTTTGCAAGTACGTCCTTACGCATAGCCTTAACGGTTTCACGGGCAATAATTTTTCCGCCTACGGCAACCTGTACAGGTACTTCGAATAGCTGTCTTGGAATATACTCTTTAAGCTTTTCAGCAATTCGTCTTGCTCTTGCGTGGGCATTGTCAACGTGAACGATAAAGGACAGAGCGTCTACGACGTCTCCTGCGAGCATAACGTCAAGCTTAATAAGCTTACTCTTTTCATAGCCCTTGGTTTCATAGTCGTAGGAAGCGTAGCCTTTCGTACGGGATTTAAGAGCGTCAAAGAAGTCGTACACTATTTCGCCCACGGGCATAATATAATGTATATCCACACGGTCGCCCATATATTTCATATCGGTATACACGCCTCTGCGCTCTTCACAAAGCTGCATAATAGCGCCAACGTAATCGTTAGGGCTGTAAATATGCACGTCTGCCACAGGCTCCATAGCCTCCACGATAGAAGCAGGGTCGGGATAGTTGGTAGGATTGTCCACGTCCACAGTGTTGCCGTCGTTTAAGGTAAAGCGGTATACAACGCTGGGGGCTGTGGTTATAATATCAAGATTGTATTCGCGTTCAAGTCTTTCCTCAATAATTTCCATATGAAGAAGCCCTAAAAATCCGCAACGGAAACCAAAGCCCAAGGCTTTACTTGTTTCAGGCTCGTAAAGAAGCGAAGCGTCGTTAAGCTGTAATTTTTCAAGAGCCTCTCTTAAATCGCCGTATCTTGCGCCGTCGGCTGGGTAAATACCGCAGAAAACAACGGGGTTTACCTTTCTGTAGCCTTCAAGGGCTTCATCTGCAGGAGTTTCTGCATTGGTTATGGTATCACCCACACAGGCGTCCTTTACGGTTTTGATAGAAGCGGCAAGATAGCCAACCTCACCTGCCTCAAGACAGTCACAGGGCATAAAGCAGGTTGCCTGTTTTCTGCCGACCTCAACAACGTCGAACTGAGCGCCCGTTGCCATCATTCTGATTTTGTCACCTGCTTTGATTTTACCAGATACAACGCGGAAATAAACTATTACACCCTTATACGCGTCGTAGTAAGAGTCGAAAATAAGAGCCTTTAAGGGCGCGTTTCTGTCCCCCGTAGGCGCAGGTATATCGGTTACTATTCTTTCAAGAACCTCCTCCACGTTAAGCCCTGTCTTTGCGGAAATACGGGGAGCCGTCTGAGCCTCAATACCGATTACGTCTTCAATTTCGTTAATAATTCTGTCAGGCTCGGCAGAAGGTAAATCTATTTTATTGACGACAGGCATAATTTCAAGGCCGTGGTCAACTGCAAGATATGTGTTAGCAAGAGTCTGCGCCTCAATACCCTGAGAAGCATCAACAACAAGAATTGCGCCCTCACAGGCGGCAAGAGAACGGGAAACCTCGTAATTAAAGTCAACGTGACCAGGGGTGTCAATGAGATTCAGCTCATAGGTATTACCATCCTTTGCAGTATGGTAGAGAGTAACGGCGTGAGCCTTAATGGTTATACCGCGCTCTCTTTCCAAATCCATACTGTCAAGAATCTGCTCTTCCATATCACGCTGTTCAACAGAGCTGGTGAGTTCAAGAAGTCTGTCCGCCAGAGTGGATTTACCATGGTCAATATGAGCTACTATACAAAAATTCCTTATTCTATCAAGCTCGAAAGACAAATTAATTCTCCTAACTGTTTCATATATGAAATTATTGTAACATAATTTATGGTTTAAGTAAAGAAAATTAATAAAAGAATATTAGCAAGTGCTGATGTCTTTACCTTTGTGGTGACACTTACTCCCTAAAAAAAGACCTTGTGTTTCCACAAGGTCTTTCGTATTAAATGCTTACTGCTGTGGTCCTAATTCACCTGAACCAACGAGGTAAAGCTTGAGAGCAGAAAGGTCACCGGCATTGATTTCGCCGTCGCCGTTGCAGTCAGCACCCTCGCCAACTTCACCTGAACCAACGAGGTAAAGCTTGAGAGCAGAAAGGTCACCGGCGTTAATTTCGCCGTCGCCGTTGCAATCACCGTAGTTAACGATTACCTCTGCGCCTTCCATAGCATAGTAGGTTTCGCCTAATACGAATTCGGTAACAATGTTGCCGTCTTCATCAGCCCAAGCTGTTACAGGATTACCGTCTGCATCAATAATTACAGGAGCGGTAATTACTTCGTCAGCGCCGAAGTATGCAGTAAAGGTTGTGCCGTTCATAGTACCGGGAGTAATATTTATGCTACCCTCAGCAACTTCGAAGTATACTTCATAAGCTTCGCAAATAGAGAACTCATCGAAGTACATTACGTCACCTGTAGCAACAGCATCATTAATAAATGTGAAGAAGAGGTAAGACTGACCTGCATCTGTCTGTGTATTGGTGAAGGAAATTTCACCGTCGAGCCATGCACCTGTTTCACTGTCAGCAGAAATCACGAAGTTAGCAGGATTAATAGCCGTACCCCAAATATTTGAATAGCCAACAAGAGCCATTACCTTTGTATCAACAGAAACGCTCTCAACGAAGTATTTGAACTTAACCTTGTAGGTCTTGCCAACTTCAAGCTTCCAAAGAGCTACGCTATGCTCTCTCATATCGTTTCTGTTGCGATAGTACTTGCCTTCCTCAAATTCAGGAGCTTCATCACCGCTGGTCTTTACCATAGTACCTGATTCTTCATCGAATACGAAGGTATTGGTCCAGCAGAACTGGTTGCCCTGAGTGTTCCAAGCAGCAACGCCCGTATCACCAACAGGTGCGAGAGCCTCTGCGGCAGTTACTAATGTCCAGTCAATATCTTCAACCTTGAAGGAGTTTTTACCGCTATATGCCTTTTCATCAGTTACGCTGACGTTTACACCATTACCATACTGATGTCCGGGATAGTTCTCAAGACCGATAACAGAGCTGAAGTATGCATAAACAGTGATGTCACCATCGAAGGTTTCAGGAACAGCTACATATTTGTCAGCTGCAAGTGACCATACATACTCACCATTAAGGTTCGCTCCAAACTTAGGATAATCAATCTTATCACCCTTAACACCTGCGAGAATTGATGTGGAATCACCATTTACAAGAGTTACAGAGCTATCAAGCTCGGTAACGGTTACTTCTTCAATATACATCTGGCTTCTGCCGATGATTTCGAAAGGATAAACTTCCTGTCCGTTATCAAGAGTATAGGAAGCAACACCATTAGCTTCAGCAACCTTACGTGCTCTGAAACCGCTTATCCAAGCGTGAATGGAAAGAACAGGAACATCCATTTCACCTGTAACGATCGTATAATCAACTGTGTACTCACCAATCTCTGTAGGAGCAAAAACGGTGTTAGCACAAGTAACAGAATACTGAGAGACGTTCTTATCACCAGCACCAATACCTGTCATATCAAGTCTTCTGCCTGCGCCGATAGTTATATCTTTGATACCGCCACCGATATCAGTGACGTTAAGCTTAACAGTTACTTTATAACCTGTGTTTTCTTTAGCGATGAAGGGTTTACCATTTTCATCCTTAATAATAAGGTTAGTAGCAAGACTCCAACCAAGATTGGTTTCCTCGCCAACTTCCATTGCAGCGTAATCATCGCCTGCGCCCGCAATATGTGTATACCCATTAGATACGTGAGAATTCATTAACTGTTCAAGAGCATCCGTCTTAGCAGGATAGAATGCATTAGCGCTACCGGCAGCCGATTTGCCTAACAGATAACCGTCGGTAGTTGTCTTGAATTCGCCCCAACCGCCTTCAGTAACGGTATTATAATATACGCCATCCTTAATATAAGCAAGGCCATTTACAGTAAGAATTCTGTCATTCTTAAAGTCGTACGTCTTAGAGCTAACGTAATCTTCATACTTAGCATAAAGATTGATATCGCTGAGTCCTGTAGCAACAGTTGAATTTGCAACTATTGTGAAGGCTTCATCAAGATACCAGCCTGCGAAATATTTGCCTTCGGGAATTGTCTCGGGCATAGCACTGACAGCAAAATCTGTTTCAGGGGCAATATCCTCAACAACTAAGTCTTCCTGACCGTTATTGAAGTGATAAACAGCCTTGATGTTGGAAAGGTCAAGTTCTTCAACCTTAACATCATCAATATACATTATGTTATTTCTTGCATTAGCATAGGATGTACCTTCGGTTTTAACAACAAGGAGAATGGACTGATGTCCGCTGTTGGCAGTACTAATACCTACATCAGTAGCCTTAACGCGCATTTCAAAGTCTACCCAACCATTTGTAGCAGATTTTGAAATAATATATTTTTGACTTGTGGTTGCTGAACCCCACCAGATGTTACCGGTGTTGAACTGTAAAGCATGAATAGTAAAGTTCTGAGCTGCTTCCTCAGGAACATAGTACTTAAAGGATACCTTGTAATCATATGTATAAGTTACATCTTTAGCGGAAGGACCAAGGTCTTTAACCATGAAACCGCCCTGTTCAAGTTCACCGGAAAGTCTTGTTTTATAATATTTTCCGGCTTCAAATGAAGGAGCAACGTCGCCACCAAGAATAGCGAAGGTATCGGTATCAGCATCATAGCTATAGTATTTAGTCCATTCTGTTTCCCAATCATCTGGCTTAGCAGTCATTACATTAAGGTTTGTATTTTCATACTTCATTGACTTCTTGCCGCTGTAAGCATACTCATCGCTTATCATAGCGTTGGTGAGCCATTTATTTTCAACATACAGAGTGTTGTGGCTATAGGATTCAAAGCCCTGTACACCGGTAGCAATCTGATAAATGTCAATATTGCTTCCATCAGAAACTTCAGGAAGAGCCACATACTCATCAGGAGATAGTGACCATAAAATATCGGAAGAGTTGTAAGGATCAACAGCATCTTCAAGCACAATAGACTGACCCTTTGTCAAAGCTTTTTCAGAGGTATTACCGTCAAGATAATGAAGCGTAGCAACAGAGTTTAATTCCTGAATGGTAATATCGGTTATGTAGTATTCAGCATAACCCTGATGATACCAGTTACCGTCAGCATCCTGCTTGTTATCAGGAGCCTTTTCATCATAGCCCTCATACCACATTGCGCCGTAAGAGGTAGGAAGAGAAATACCGAGATATTCAGTATAAACGACATCACCACAGGTAAAAGTGCCATCTTCATTCTGAGTTACGCCGTAATCAGCCATTTCCTCAACAGTTTTGGTAGTAAAGGATTTTATATTACCATAGTTATACTTAACGCCTGTGGCCTTAACAGCAGCATCAGCATAGTTAGTGCCTGTATTGGTAAACACGTTAGCGCCTGTTTCTTCATCTACGGAAAGGGTATAAGCTTCAAGATATGCATCTGGGTTGAGAACCTCTCTACCGCTATCCCAGTAGCCTATCTGTTTACCGTAATAAAGACCGCTCTGGTTAATCATATTACCGCCGTCGAGGGAAAGATACTCATAGATAGGATTTCCGTCTCCATTAACCTCACCTGTATCCTTCTGAGCACCGCTTCCTTTTGAAACAATATCTTCAGCAACAGTGAAAACAGAAAGATAGGGTCTATCCCAACAACCTGCAAAACGGGTTGTGTAATACTCTATATTAATAGAATATTTCTTGCCGGGTTCAAGAACAATAGGAGTACCGTCCTCTTTAAGAGGGGTAATCATAGAGTTCATATTTTGTTTTGTACCTGCAGAATACATATAGAGTGCATCTACACCGTTAAGGTTTCCGTAGCTAACGGTTGTACCTGTGTTTTTAGCCACGAAATCATAATCGTGACCTTCGGGTTTTACAGGATTGTCATAATCCACGTAAAGTTTGTCTTCTGAGAAGTCAAACTTATAATATAGTCCTGCTTCTGCGTCTGCTTCCTGCTGGGCAAATGCGCTCATAGGCACAAATACCGATGTAAGCAGTAAGCAAACTGTGAGTAAAATACTCAAAAGTTTTTTCATAAAAATTTCTCCTTTCAAAATTTTATGTATAAAGTGTATCATATATTTTTCACATTGTCAATTTTTTTGTGCAAAAATATTAAATGTTTTTTCATATTTGTTCAATTATCAGCTTCCAGTTCTTCTTTTTTAACACAAAGTTCTTCCCACTGAGAATAAATCTCATTTAAAATTTGCTCCTGTCCGTCAATCTCCTCCATTATTTGTTCAAGTCTGACAAAATCCGTAGAGATTTCTTCGGTTTGCATTTGTAACTTTAAATTTTCAATATTTTCTTCTCTTTCGGCGATATCTTTTTCGAGTTTTTCTATTTTCTTTTTAACCTTTGAAAGCTCTTTAAAAGCAGAATAATACTTTCCACTTTTCTCAGCGACGTTTTTTTGCGGCGCATTTACGGCTTCTATTTCATTTTCCTGCTGTTTTTCATATTCATCATAGCCGTAATGGTAATGGGTTGCACTATCCTCTGTGAACACCAAAAGATTATCGCAAACCTCTTTTATAAAATATCGGTCGTGAGAGACGCAAAGAATGGTACCCTGATAGCTTTTAAGCATCTGTTCAAGAGCCTCCTTACCAACTATATCCATATGGTTGGTGGGCTCGTCAAGGATAAGGAAGTTGGGCTTTCTCTTAAGAATTTTACAAAGACAAAGTCTTACCTTTTCGCCGCCCGACAAAACCGACACCTTTTTAAACACGTCCTCACCGCTGAAAAGGAACGAGCCAAGCTCGGTTCTTGCCTGTGTTTCGGTAAGGTTGGGAAAAGCATCCCAATAATCGTCAAGGACGGTTTTATCGCTAACATACTGGGCGATATGCTGGTCAAAATAACCTATTCTCACGTTTACACCCTGTATAACGCTTCCGCCGAGAGATGTCTGCATACCCATAACGGTTTTAAGCAAGGTTGATTTCCCCTTGCCGTTTGCACCAATTACACCGAGTTTTTCGCCTCTTTTTATAAGAAAGCTGACGGTGGACAGCACTTTATCATAACCGATTTTAAGATTTTTTACCTCAAGCACGTTGGTACCGCTTGTCAGCTCAGGTGTTAAATCGGTAAAGAAAGCCTTTGTATCGCTATGAACGGGCGCTTCGATTATTTCCTTTTTATCAAGCGCCTTTATCTTAGACTGTACCATCGCCGCCTTTGTAGCTTTATATCTGAAACGTTCTATAAGCGCCTGTGTTTTTTCTATTTCCTTTTTCTGCAGAAGGTGTTCTTTAAGCTGTTTTTCCTGTTGCGCCCTTTTAATTTTAACAAACTCCGAGTAATTACCGCGGTATTTCGTTATTTTTCCGTATTCTATTTCATACACGTAATGGGCAAGTCGGTCAACAAACATCTGGTCGTGAGATACCAACACTATTGCCGCGGGATAGGTTTTAAGGTAGCCCTCCAGCCACGTCACCGTCTGCAAATCAAGATGGTTGGTGGGCTCGTCAAGTAAAAGCAAATCGGGTTTTGAAAGAAGCAATTTCATAAAAGCGATTTTAGTAAGCTGACCGCCCGAAAATTCTTTAAGGGGTTTGCGTCTTTGGTCAGAAAATCCGAATTTTGAAATTACGGTTTCCTTTTCCTTTGCATAATAGTAACCGCCAAGATTTTTATACTGTTCTTCAAGGTTACTGTAACGAAGAGCGGCTTCCTCGTCTCCCTGCTGAGCCATAAGGAGAAGTCCGTCCATTTCCTCTTTCATTTTTATAAAGCGTTCAAAAGCCTTTTCAAGTTCATCCTCAAGAGTTACCGACAAATCAGTAAAGGAAATCTGCCTTAGAAAGCCGATTTGCATATCCTGTGATTTATTTACCGAAGAATTACTGCCCTCTGCTTCAAGCTCACCGCTTAAAAGACGAAGTAAGGTGGTTTTTCCGCAACCGTTACGGCCAACCACTGCAATTCTTTCTTTATCTTTAATTTCAAAATTTATACCTGTCAGCAAATCTTCTCCGCTAAAGGAAACGTTTGCATTTAAAACGGAAAAATACAAAGTCATCACTCCCACATTCAGTATTTTAACATAACTTATATTTATCGGTCAATACTACTATAGGTGATTATATGAAGAAGTTTAAAATAATTTTAAAGATACTCTGTGCCTGTTTTTTGAGCGGCGCTGTTTTTCTGTCGGTTATTTTTCTTATGACGAGGGAGGAGCTTATAGGCGTAGACGTACCCAAAACCGACCAGCCCTATTCTGAAAACGGATTCGTTCCCGAAAGCGCCTGTGTGCTTTTTGTTTTTCCCGATTCATACGGCGCCGTGATTGAGCTTGATTTCGAAAAACGCTTCAGTTCTGCCGTAATAATAAAAGAACCCAGCGAACACAAGGCTTACGAATACGGCTTTGCGGTACAGCATACAAGTATCTGCGATTACTCCTTTATTATGGATTTCATAGATATTATAGGAGGAATTGAGCTTAGCGAGGACACAGAGGTTTTCAGATATACGGGAGTACAGGTATGCAATCTTCTTGCAACCTACAAGGACGATATACCTCTGAGAGCAAGAATTCTTGAGGCTGTTTTTTTAAAAATTTCAAAATATGGGTTGAGCAACTCTGCTCTTTCCTGTATAATAGAAAATACAAATACCACCCTTTCCGTTCCTGCCTGTTACGGTTGGGTTGAAAATATGAGTGAAGCTCTTAATTCTTATAATATATTAAACGAAAGGTAAGATTTTTTGAACCGTTTTAAAGCCTTTATATCCTTTACTCTGGTTTTCTGTATGCTTTTTATTTCGGGCTGTACTTTTGGAAAAACCGAAAAAGCCGATAAAGAATCTCCCGTTAACAAAGAGTCTATGACCGTTGTCGAGCCTATTGTTTCGGACAAAACCGTTGAAGCCGTCAAGGGCAGCGAAGCTCAGCTAACAGAGGAAGAGCTAAGCTTTGTATGGTCGTATAATTTCCTTGACGAAGCAGACAAGCGGATATACCGCATAATACTTAATATGGTGAGAGATTTAACGGTAGGCTGGATAGACCTTGGATATCTCGGCAGTAACGCTTCCTACAGCGTCGCCTGTGCTTACCGCGCCGTTTCCAACGATTTTCCCGAATATTTCTGGATGCCCGTTTCCTATTATCTCAACGTCAACAACGGCAAAGCATCACTGGCTTTTAAAAAGAACGACGTGGAGGACGGCTTCGGCTACACAAAGGAACAGGTGGAAGAAGAAAAAGAATATTTTTATGACAGCATACAGCGGGTCATTGAAAAAACTGCGGATGCAGAGAGCAATTTTGAAAAAGAGCTTATCATCCACGACACTCTTTGCAAAATGGTAACCTATGACAGCGAATTTGAATTCGGCGGTAAGGATAATATTTATACGGCATACGGCGCTCTGGTTAACGGAAGAGCAGTCTGCGAGGGCTATGCAAGAGCCTTTAAGCTGTTATGCAGATATGCGGGTATAAAGTGTATTCTTATAACAGGGGACTCTAAGGGAGTAGGCCATATATGGAATATGGTTTACCTCGACTCTGAGTGGTATCACGTTGACGTTACTTGGGACGACCTGAGAAAAACACCGCTTCACACATATTTCAACACCACCGAGCGTTACATACGGATAGACCACGATATTGACGTAACCTATAAAAAAGCCGACTCTGCTTTGGTATCCCAAGGCAATTCCTTTAATTTCAGTATTCCTACAGCCGACAGCACCCATTTCAGTTATTTTTACAAAAACGGGCTTTTAATCGGTCAAAACGCAACCAAAAAGATTGCTCAGAGCATCGTTAACGCTTACAACAGCAAACAGCATCAGGCTGAGTTTATGTTTGAAAGTGAAGAAGCAGCAAAGGATTTCAAGGAAAATTACGAAGCCTACGTGGTGGAAATACAAAATCAATGCATTGAGCTGACGGGTGACATAAAATTCAAGCTCACTTCCCTTGCTTTCCCGTCAAGAAGCTGTATATTTTACTTTGAAGATTACGAGAAAAAAGACTTTATAAGCAAAGTAATGGACAAACTTAATAATATTTTAAAAAAAGGGACTGATTAGTCCCTTTTTAATTTGACAAATAAACGACCATAATATATAATGTAAGGGATTATAGAATCTAAGGAGTTATTTTATGGAAAAGATAACCGATTATTTTGGCTGTAACGTTTTCAATGACACGGTTATGAAGGAGTATCTTCCTGAGGACACCTACAAGGCATTGAAAAAGACCATAAAGCAGGGCAAAACCCTTGACCCCTCTATTGCAGGTATCGTCGCTCAGGCTATGAAGGATTGGGCAGTGGAAAAGGGCGCAACCCATTTTACACATTGGTTCCAGCCTATGACGGGTATTACGGCTGAAAAACACGACAGCTTTATAACACCTACCGACGACGGACAGGTTATACTTGAGTTTTCGGGCAAAGAGCTTATTAAAGGCGAAGCAGACGGTTCCTCCTTCCCAACGGGCGGACTTAGAGCTACCTTTGAAGCAAGAGGCTATACCGCTTGGGACCCCACCTCGTATGCATTTGTTAAGGACGGCTCTCTCTGTATTCCTACCGCCTTTTATTCTCACGGCGGACACGCTCTTGACAAAAAAACACCCCTTGTTCGTTCTATGCAAGCCCTTAACGATTCAACTCTGCGACTTATACGTCTTTTCGGTAATATTGACGTTAAATCGGTTAAGCCAACTGTTGGTGCTGAGCAGGAATATTTCCTTGTTGATAAAAAGCTTTATGACAAGCGCGAGGATTTAAGATTCTGCGGAAGAACGCTTTTCGGCGCTCCCGCCCCTAAGGGACAGGAGCTTGGCGACCATTATTACGGCGTTATCCGCCCCCGTGTTTCCGCTTTTATGAAGGAGCTTGACAAGGAGCTTTGGATGCTGGGCATACCCTCAAAAACAAAGCACAACGAGGTAGCTCCCTCACAGCACGAAATGGCGCCCGTTTTCACAACCGTAAACATTTCCACCGACCACAATCAGCTTACTATGGAAATTCTTAAAAAGGTTGCTGAAAAGCACGGTCTTGTTTGTCTGCTTCACGAAAAGCCCTTCGGCAAACTTAACGGCAGCGGTAAGCACAATAACTGGTCACTTTCCACCGATACAGGCGTAAACCTTTTAAATCCAGGCAAAACACCATACGAGAATATGCAGTTTTTACTCATACTCTGTGCTGTTATCAAGGCGGTTGACTCACATCAGGATTTACTCCGTCTGTCTGTTGCTTCTGCAGGAAACGACCACAGACTCGGCGGACAGGAAGCTCCTCCCGCTATTGTTTCTATGTTCCTTGGGGACGAGCTTACAGGTATACTTGATTCTATCGAAAGCGATACGGAGTATACTCAAAAAGCAAGAGAAAAAATGGACTTCGGTGTAAAGACTCTTCCCTCTATAAGAAAAGCCACCACCGACCGCAACCGTACCTCTCCATTTGCCTTTACAGGTAACAAGTTTGAATTCCGTATGCTTGGCGCTCCTATGTCAATCGCTGGTGTAAACACAATTCTTAACACCATTGTCTGCGAAGCCTTTGACAGCTTTTCCGAGCGTCTTGAAAAAGCAAAGGACTTCGACAGCGAGGTTCACGCCATTATCCGTGAAACCTACACTGCTCACAAGCGCATAATATTCAACGGCGACGGTTATTCTGAGCAATGGCAGGAGGAAGCGGAAAAACGCGGACTGTTAAATCTTGCCGATACCGTTTCTGCCCTTCCCTACTACACCGACGAAAAAAATATTGAGCTTTTCAAAAAGTACAACGTTTATTCCGAAGCAGAGCTGAAATCAAGAGAATCTATTAACATTGAAAGATACAACAAGAGTCTTCATATTGAAGGTCTTACCGCCATCCGTATGGCAAAAGAACAGATTCTCCCCGTACTCAGCAAGGTAAGCGCTGACCTGTGTCTTAATCTTACGGCTAAAGAGGGCGCAGGAATGAAGGCTTCTTACGAAAGAAGCGTAGCGGAGAAAATTTCAGAGCTTTGCGACAGCATTTACAGCGATGCCCTGAAGCTTGAGGATGCTATTAAAACTGCCGAAAGCAACAGCTGTATTCTACAGAAAGCAAAGGCTTACAGAGACAATATCATTCCAATTATGAACTCTATGAGAAACAGTGTTGACACAGCCGAAACACTGGTTGATGAAAACGAGTGGCCTTATCCCAACTATTGCGACCTGCTTTACAGTGTATAAAAAAACACCCGAAGAAGAGAAATTAAAACTCTTTTTCGGGTGTTTTTTATAGTGAAAAAGGAAAGCTTTTTCTGTATTTTAAAGGCGGTGTACCCATATAGGCTTTAAAAACCTTGGTAAAATAATTATAATCCTTTATTCCCACCATAGCGCTTATCTGATTAATAGGCAAATCGGTTGTAGTCAACAGCTTTTTTGCCTCCTCTATTCTCACAGAGGTTATATATTCAAGAACGCTTTTTTTGAACCATTTTCGAGATATTTCATAAAGGCGGTTTTTTGAAATCCCAAACCGTCTGCACAAGCCGTTTACAGAAAGGTCGTCACTAAGATTTTCCCTGATATAATCGTCTAATTGAGAAGCGATTGTATTATATCCAACATCTATATATTCCGATAGCCACAGATGCTCTGCTATATTTTCAAGGATATTTGCGGCAGATATCAGTTTACTTTTATCAAAACGAAGAAGCTGACTGTGCGCTATTTGCAGTTCTTCCCTATCTATTTTAAGTTGACGGCTCAGTTCTTCAATTTTAACTTGTATATCCTGCGCAGATTCTTCCACCACCTGACCGCAGACCACGAAGCCCATTATCTCGTCCTTGTATTTTATGGGTACAGCCGTATCAGCAAGACCTGCGTGGCAGCGGTGTGTCACCGTTTTAAGCGTTTTTGCCGATTTCATACATACCGCCTTATCACTTTCTCTGCATCTTTTTCTGCCCTCATCGGTAGTTTTTATAAGGGTACAAAAGGTACACATATCTCTTGGCTGAAAGCTTATAAGATTCATTTGCGCATCCCACACAGAAGTAGCAAGTCCCGTAAGGCTATGAAAATCCATAAGTAATTCATCCAGTTTTTCTTTATTGAAGTTTATAAACATAATATCACCTTTTTTATATTATCACACTTCGTTTTGTTTTACAAGAAAATCTTCTCTCTTTGAGGGAAGTTTTTTCTATTTTTAAAGACTATCTTTACTATAATAAAATACTAAATACAGTTATTATTTAACTGACATATAAAATTAATACTGGAGGGTATTATTATGGATTTTATGTTGGGATGTAATTATTGGGACAGTAAGCACGGCACAGATATGTGGAAATACTTTGACGCCAACGTTATCGAAAGCGACGTTAAAGCGCTTAGCGAAAACGGTATCAAGTTTATGCGTGTTTTCCCAAACTGGAGAGATTTTCAGCCTGTATACAAGCTTCGTGAGTGGGCAGGTAATCTTAAATGCTACGTTGATGAAAACGAGCAGCCCATCGACGATTACTACGGAATAAAAGAAGAACAGATGGAAAACTTCAGAACCTTTGCAAACATCTGTGACAAATACGGCATTAAGCTTTGCGTTGCCGTTGTAACAGGCTGGATGAGCGGAAGACAGTTCGTTCCACCCGCACTTGAGGACAAGAATCCCATCAACAACCCTGAGGTTATGATGTGGATGCGCAAATTCATAAAAGGCTTCGTGGAAGGCATAAAGGACTGCAAAAACATCGTTATGTGGGATTTAGGCAACGAATGTAACTGTCTTGGCATTGCAGATAATCGTTATCAGGCTTACGTATGGACTGCTCTCGTTAGCGACGCTATCAGATGCGCTGACCCCAGCCGTCCCGTTTCCAGCGGTATGCACGGACTTAGCGCCGATACCTTCGGCAACTGGAACTTACAGGACCAGGGTGAGCTTACCGATTATATATGCACACACCCTTACGTTTCTCCTTCTGTAAATAACGATATTGACGTTATCAACAATATGCGCGCTACCATTTACCCCACAGCGCAGTCTGTTCTTTATTCCGATATTTCTAAGCGTCCATGTATTGTTCAGGAACAGGGTACCTTTTCAGACCTCTTGGGTAACGAAGAATTCGCTGCCGACTTTGTAAGAATAAACATTTTTTCTGCCCTTGCACACGATATGCCGGGATATTTCTGGTGGTGCGGTATGAATCACGTTGACCTTGAGAATCCTCCTTATCCATGGTGTATGATGGAAAGAGATTTAGGTATGCTCAACTGCGACAACACTCCAAAGCCTGTTGGAAAGGAAATCAAAAAGGCGCAGGACTTTATTGCAAATCTGCCTTTCCAGAAGCTTAACAAAAGAGAAACCGACGGTATAATTCTGCTTACCGACTCAACGGATAAGGTTAAATACGGTCTTTCAAGCTACACCTTATGTAAACAGGCAGGTCTTGATATGTCCTTTGCCGTTAGCGGCGAGCCTCTGAAAGACAGTCCTCTTTACATAGTTCCCTGTATTATGGGTTGGTCTGTTATGCATCAGAGAATCTGGTGGGGTATGCGTGAAAAGGTAGAAAAAGAAGGCGCTTCCATGCTCATTTCCTTTAACGGCGGTCACCTTTCCGAATTTGAGGAAACTACGGGACTTCGCTCAAACGGTATTATAAAGAGCAAGAAATACCACACCGCTAAATTCAGCTTTGGCGATATAACCTACCACGAAACAAAGGAAGTTCGTTTAGAGTCCATCGGCGCCGAGGTACTTGCAGAAAACGAAGAAGGAAACATCGTTCTTTCCCGTTATAAATACGGTAAAGGTTACGTTTATTTCCTCAATATGCCTCTTGAAGCAAGTCTTCTCGACGTTGCCAACGCTTACAACGATACCCTTTTCTACAAAATTTACAATCTCGTTGGACAGGACGTACTTAGCAAAAAGGTATTCTATTCCAACAATCCACAGATTTGTACTGCTCTCCACAAAGACGGTGACAGATATGTTGCTTTCGCTCTTAACTATTCTGATAAGACACAGAAATGTGACTTCACCCTTAAGGACGGCTACAAGCTTACCGCTATTCGAGGCAACGCCGAAGAAATCGGTAAGTGCGACTGTGCTATTTACTATATTGACAAACAGTAAGGTGTCTATATGAGCAAAAAAAATATAACTATTGCAGGAAGCTTTATTGCCGATGTGGTAAAAACCACCGATTGTTACCCAAAAAGCGGTATGATGGCTTATATTACGGACGTTAAAAAAGCGGTAGGCGGATGTGTTCCCAATACCGCTATATCCCTGAAAAAAATAGACAGTCTCACTCCCGTTTCGGTTATTGGTAAAATCGGCACCGATGAACACGGTAGTTTTATTAAAGACGAGCTTTTACGTCACGGCATCGACTGCAGTAAAGTAAAAATCTCCAATACGAGTACCACAAGCTTTTGTGACGTTATGAGTCAACCCTCCGGCGAAAGAACCTTTTTCCACGCCAAAGGTGCCAACGCCGAGTTTGGCTATGAGGATATTGATATAAACTCCCTTGACTGTGATATTTTTCACATAGGCTATATCTTCCTCCTTGATAAATTCGAGCAAAAGGACGACCTTTATGAGAGCGTTCTTGCCCGTACCTTAAAGGAAATACAGGACAAGGGCATAAAAACCTCTATTGACGTTGTAAGCGACAGCACCGGCAAGTACAAGGATATAATCGTACCCGTTTTAAAATATTGCAATTTTGCTATTATGAACGAGGTTGAATGCTGTATGCTTACCGACCTTGCCCCTTATGACGACGAGGGTAACATTCTCACAGACAATATCCGCGAAACAATGGAATTTATGGTTAAATGCGGCGTTAAGGACAAGGTTGTTATACACTGCAAAACCGCAGGTTTTTGTTTGGATGTAAAAACAGGAGAATTTACGGTTGTTCCCTCCCTTGACATTCCAAAAGAAGAAATTAAGGGAAGCGTAGGCGCGGGCGATGCATATTGCGCAGGTTGTCTTTATTCGTTCTACAACGGATATGAAGATAAGAAAGCTTTGGAGTTTGCTTCTGCCGTTGCAGCAAGTAATCTGTTTTGCGAAAACTCTACCGACAGTATCATAAACAAAGACTGTATTGAAGAATTTTGTTCTAAATACAAAAGAAAAAAACTATAAAAGGGGATAAATTATGTTAGCTAATCTTAATGACGTACTAAAAAAAGCACAGGAAGAACATTACGGCGTAGGTCTTTTCAACACCACCGATACCGATATGCTTGAAGCCGCTATCGCAGCCGCAGAAGAGCTTCGCTCTCCGATTGTCATAGGCACAGCCGAAGTGCTTCTTCCCTCAGGTGAGCTTGACCTTATAGCTCCCGCAATCGTAGCTGCTGCTAAAAGAGCTACCGTTCCCGTAGTTGTTCATTACGACCACGGTCTTACCTTTGACAGATGTATGCAGGCATTAAAGCTTGGCTTTACAAGTATTATGTTCGACGGTTCTGCAGGAGATGAAGAACAGAACATAAAGGATACTGCTGAAATAGTTAAAATCGCTCACAGCTTCGGCGCTACCGTTGAAGGTGAAATCGGTCACGTTGGTCAGGCTGACACAGGTGACAACACCGTTACCGACAGCTACACAACTCCCAAAGAAGCTATTGATTTTATCAATGCTACAGGTGTTGACGCCCTTGCTATTGCAATCGGCACAGCCCACGGCGCTTACAAAGAAAAGCCCTGTCTTGACATAGAGCGTCTTAAAGAAATCAGAAACGCGGTAGACACTCCTCTTGTTCTTCACGGCGGCTCAGGTCTCAGCGATGACGACTTCAGAAACACAATAAGAGAGGGTATTGCCAAGGTTAATATCTTCACCGACCTTTGCCTTGCAGGTATATCTGCTATGGAAGAAGGCACTTCTAAAAACCTTGCATATCTTGAGATTCGCGACCTGAAGGTTGCAAAAATCAAAGAAGTAGTTAAAGAAAAAATCCTCTTGTTCGGTTCAAACAACAAAGCATAACAAAAGCCCTGATAGATTCAATAGAGTCTATCAGGGTTTTTATTGTCATAAAAATCGCTATTTAACATAAACTAAGGTTAAGGAGATGATTTTTATGAGAATACATCTGAAAAAGCTGATTATCAGCATACTGATTCCTCTTGCAGTAGGAGGTCTTTCAGCTCTGCTTACAAGAGGCAATATGGAAAGCTTTGACAGTATAAACAAGCCGCCGCTTTCCCCACCCGCAATACTTTTTCCTATAGTATGGTCCGTTCTTTTCATTCTTATGGGTATTGCATCCTATCTGATTTTCGTTTCACCTAAAACGCAGCAACGAAAAAATGCGCTAACTTTATATGCAGTGCAGTTGATATTTAACTTCTTTTGGTCGATTATTTTCTTCAATTTAGAGGCGTATCTCTTTGCTTTCATCTGGATTATAGCCCTTTGGATACTGATTATTATAACGGCTATAAAATTCTACAGGATTTCAAAACCCGCAGGAATCCTTATGATTCCTTATATACTCTGGGTAACCTTCGCGGCATATCTTAATCTTGCTATTTATACCTTGAATTAAAAAATGTACGGTCAAAGACCGTACATTTTACAAATAACAACGGATATCTACAGCAAGTTTTTCTTCTTCATTTATAAGTCTTTTGGTAATATCCTTTACCTTTTCTTCAGCCGCTTTATATTCATTAAGGTATTTATTAAGAGATTTTACACCCATATTACAGCCATCGGTTATAAGGTCGGCTATAGTCGTATCCGACTCATTAACCATCAGCTTTACGTTTGTTTTTATCCACGACATACCCTTTGCCATGGGATTAGGCTCTTTTCCGTCGTCGTGATATTTATCAAGCAACTGTTCTATTTCCTTTTGAATATTCAAATGCTGATTTTTACATTCTTCAAGACGCTTTGCAAAATCCTTATTACTGATATAATCCATAACATCGCTGATGGAGGATATACCCATTTTCACACCCGCGTCACATTCTCTGAGTAATTTGATTGTATCCTGTTCTACCATAAAACCCACTCCTTATTTTTGTTTTCAAAATAAGTATGTGGGTTTTTTTACATTTTATTCAGCTTCGGTTTTTTTCTTTGCAGGAAAAATGAGAGAATAGGCAAGTCCTGCCGCCGTTATTGCTACAGCAAGATAAATAAGTATTATATAAGTTCTTTCAATTTCGTGATAGGTTATAACTGCATTGCCCACGAAATGAAGCACCACTGCCGCCGCAAACCAGTATTTTTTCGCATCGCCGAGAAGCACCTTATAAGCCGTTACGGCTATAGCGCCCTCCAGCACTACGGCTATAAGCATTTGAAGAATTTCTAAAAACACAGTATAGCTATCGGTATTTGAAACCTGAGTTATATTAGCCTCAAACACATTAGAAATGGGTGCGTTTTCATCAACTGCTACCATTACGCTGATAACGGCATTGGCTATGCTGGAAAGAACGTATCCGAAAAACACAAAGGCGGCAGAATAACCTGCGCCGTAAAGCAGCGCTTCCCCTGTTTCACCCTGTTTTTTAACAATGCCATTAAGCCATATAAGATGACCGATAAAAACACAAGCGCAAAGTAAAACAGTATTTACCAATATAGATATCAGTTCGTTTTGCTCTATTTTTTCATACAATCCCATGCCGATAGCCAAAACCGTATACAGCACCGCATTGAGAATTGACGCAAAAATAATCTGAACTACGGCGCCATCCCTGATTCTTTTAAGGTTACCACCGAATTTTCTTTTAATATAAACCGACGGTGCCACGGCACAGGTAATAGCCAGAAGTGCTAAAAGCAGGTATAAAATAACGTTAAACATTTCTTCGCCCCCATAAAATTATACACCTTTTTCAATAAAAGTCAACGCGGTTTTCTTTTCTGTATTTAAGCGGAGTCATACCCATAGTCCGTTTAAACAACACCGAAAAATAATCAGTATCGTAAAAACCGCAGGAAATAGCTATATCACGAACGCTTCTGTCTGTCTGCGCAAGAAGCTGACAGGCTCTCTCAATTCTTTTTCGCCGTATAACTGACGCTATCCCCTCCCCCAAAAACTCAACAAACAAGTGCTGAAGATATGAAAGACTGATGTGGTATCTCTGAGCAACACTTTGAGGTGTAATATTTTCATCGTAATGCTTTTCTATGTGGTCAAGCGCCTTTAACACATATTTTTGCTTTTCGTTCTCTGAAGCGCCTTTATCGTTAATAAGAGGACTATCCTTTGCGATTTCCTTTATAAATTCCGCCACTATCGAAAGATACGAATAAAGTCTTTCCTCTTCTGCATTGGTGATTTGTCTTAGGTTTTCCTGTCTTAAGCGGGAAAAATCTTTTTCATTCAAATCGGTTCTTTTCGACAAAATTTCGGTCATTCTGTCACTCAGAGGAGAAAAAAATCCTGCAGCACAAACAGTACCTATACGTACACCTCTTACACAAACAGGAATGGTATACTCTGCAACACCGCAATAACAAACCCTGAACCCTGCTGTTGTTTGTTTTCGTATATTCCGTCTCATCGCTCTTTTTAAGCCCACACACCGCTTCCACAGACGTGCATTGTTTTTAATTTTAAGACAGTAAGGATTTGTATGCCATTTTTTATCTGAAAGATAGTCGCGTATATCATCATACGCTCTAAGCACACCGTAATAATCCTCAATTATAATGTACCACCCCATATCCTGTGTCAGCATATCAAGATAGTTTTTTAATTTCACGGTTTTTTCTTTCATATAACCTCCGCAGAAAATTAATGTAGTAAAGCATAAATTTAAAGTTTTTATTTAATTTTAGCAGTATAATTAAGAAAAAGCAATATTTTAATTGCAATTACTTTTAAAAAATGCTTGGAGGAAAAAATATGCAGACAATTTGGATTGATGCCGCTGAGTTCAAAAACAAAGGTCAGTGGAAGCTTGAAAGCCAGTTTGTAAGAAGTGTGGGCGCGTCTTATCTTTTAGGTATACACAAGCCCGGTGTACCTGTTGAAGACGCTCATACACCCTTTACCGTAGAAGAGGACGGATATTACCGTTTCTTCGTTCGCACGAAAAACTGGAAATTCCCCGAAGCCCCCGGTCAGTTTACTTTAGCTACCGACAATACTGAGCTTCCCAACGTTCTCGGTAAAATGCCCACGCACAAATGGTACTGGGAAATCGCAGGTGATATGTATTTAAAAAAGGGTGAGCACACCCTTACAGCTATTGATAAAACAGGTTGGCTTGCCCGTTTCGCAAGTGTTGTTATAACAAATGATATGGATTTTACTCCATCTCCCGAAATTGAGCGTTTCTTGAAGCAGAGAGCAGAAATAAAGGGAATAAGCACAAAGCCAGACGAACTGCATTTTGATTACGTTATCGTAGGCGCGGGTCCCGCAGGTATTCCTGCCGCTATTGAAGCCGCCAGAAACGGACTTAAAGTAGCTCTTATTTCGGGCAGACCCGCTATTGGCGGAAATGCAAGTGACGAAGGCACAATAGGTATGGAGGGCGCCGCCTCACGTAACAGAGGAGCTTGGGAAGGCGGTATTTTCGGTGAAATAAGAGCCTTACATATGACAAACGGACTTACCTATCAGGCCGCCTTTGAAAAACTTTGCGCCGCAGAAAAAAACATTACCGTTTTTCTTGACGAGCTTTGTATTGACGCAGAAAGTGAAAACGGACACATAATATCTGCTACTACCATTAATACAAACACTTTAAAGAAAACAAAATTCTACGGCGATTACTTCTGTGACAGCAGTGGTGACGGTTGGCTTGGATATTACGCAGGTGCCGCTTACCGTTTCGGCAGAGAAGCCAAACGTGAATATAATGAAGACTTTGCTCCCGAAGTACCCGATACCCTTACTATGAGCGGATGTATTTGCGGTTGGCAAGAGGATTTGCCCAAAATGAGAAGCTTCAAGGCTACCAAAACCGATAAAAAGGTAACCTTTACCGCTCCCGACTGGGCTATTAAGCTTCCCGAAGGCGACGAACTTTATCGCGAAGCCGTTCAGGTTCACAGCGCTTCGTGGTGGCTTGAAAATTCCAACGACCACGACGATTTATGGGATGATGAGTTTGCCAGAGATGAAATGATACGTCTGACTCTCGGTTATTTCCATTGGCTTAAAAACTCTGCCCGTTTAAAGCCTCACCTTGCCGAAGTGATTGATTATTATGATTTGACAGCCATAGCTCTGCACAACTCCAAAAGAGAAACCCGCCGTCTTATTGGTGATTACGTATTCAATCAGAACGACTGTGTTGCCGACAGAAAATATCCCGATGCTATTAGCTACTGCGGATGGAGTATTGACGTTCATCATCCAAGAGGAATTTATTCAGGCAAAGAAGGCGCCTTCCATTCCAACACGACCATTCCCGTTTGCGCTTTGCCATATAGAATACTTTATTCCAAAAACATAGACAATCTTTTCATTGCAGGCAGATGCTGTTCCGTTTCCCACATAGGTCTTGGAACCGTACGAGTTGAAGCTACCCTTGCTACTTTAGGTCAGGCTACTGGCGCTGCCGTACATCTTTGTAAGAAATACGGTACCACTCCTCGTGGTATTTACGAAAATCACATCAAAGAACTTCAGCAGTTGCTACTTCGTCACGACCTTACTATCCCCGACGTTGTAAACGAGGATGAAAAAGACCTTGCAAGAACAGCCACTGTCAGCGCAACAAGCGTTGCCCGTGATATTTATTATTCAACCACACCGGGAACAAAGGATATATGGATACCCCTTACCACCGAAATTTATTCAGGACCGTACTGCGACGCTGCCAAGCATCCCGCAGAATTTTACAAAGCAGAGCTTAAAAATCTTTCTGATGAGGGTATCACCGTAAAGGCAAAGCTATGGCAGTATAATCAGAATAGTGATATCAACGAGACCATAGAAAAAATTGATGAATGTGAAATCACTATTGAAAAGAGCTGTGAAAAGTTAGTCGACCTGCCTTTCACCGCAAAATCGGAAAAAGCCAACTTCGTTGTATCTTTTGAACCCAATAAAAACATCGCTTGGCGCAGACGCGTTCATCCTTATGCAAGTGCAGTTGTTTATTATTCAGAGGACGGAAAAATCGCACAGCATCCCGATGAAGCTATGGAGCTTTATTTCAACAGCGCTCTACACTATACGGTTGATGCTTCACCCGAAAACGTTATTAACGGCATAAACAGACCTTTGGGTGATAAGCTTAACGGCTGGGCTTCTGAAAAGGGACTTCCCGCAAGTCTTAGTCTTACACTTAAAGAGCCTAAAAAAATAAGCCAGGTTATTATTACCACACAGGTTGAACTCGCCTATCCTATGTACAACTTCTACAGATTCACTTCCTCGGTAGGCACGGCTACAGACCTTACCGTTAGTGTAAGAAACGGTGAAAACTGGACAGAGGTTGCCCATATAACCGATAACGTATTCAAGCAAATGGTAGTGCGTTTTTCTCCCTCCATGGCAGAAGAAGTTAAAATCACCATAAACGAAAGTATGCACTCCACCACTGCCCATATAACAGAAGTAAGAATTTACGAGTAAATAAAAAACGCGAACGTTTTTATACGTTCGCGTTTTACTTTTGATACTGTGAAGTTATTCCTAAATATTCCTCAAGACAAAGTCCGCTTTCCTTAATATCTAAAGCAAGTTCCTCTCCCATATAACGAATATGCCAAGGCTCGTACTGATAGCCTGTTATTGCTTCCTTGCCCTTTGGGTAACGAACTATAAATCCGTAATCATAGCAGTTCTCAGCTATCCATTCACCCACCGTTTTATAAATACCTTGATACTTTACAGTACTTGCGCTGTTTATATCTATACCCAGTCCTGTCTGATGCTCTGAGTAACCGGGACGGGCTGAGTAGGTGTCTGCTTTTTCTTTACCGTCTTTATTGCAGTATCCAACGTAAAACTGTCTTTGCTTTTCATAGCTTCGAAATCCAGAGGAAATCCAAATATCTACTCCGTCTTTTTTTGCAGCCGCAACCAACCGTTTGAACGCTTCTTCACATTCAGGTAAAAGTCCTGTGCCGTAATCCTTTGGAACTCCGTAAGTTTTATTTACCACCAATATTCCGTCTATATAGGTAACGCCGTCAATCTCTACAATGCTATATCCCTTTGAGGTAAGTTCCACTGTGGGACAGTTGTTCATATTCTCCACAAGGGAAAGCTTAAAGGTTGTCAGCTCTGCAACGTCTACGCTCTTATCACCGTCCACATCGTAATCTTCATATATTTCATCGCTACCCGAAGCGCAAAGTTTAAGACACGCCGAGCGCAAAGCATCGGTTTTAATCTGTTTTGGTTCACTTACTCTGTACTTTTGAATTTCACTCACAAGAGCAAAAGAAGAAATGATTATAACCGTTATCAACACCGTAAGGCAAACAGATAGAAACAGTATAATCTTGCCTTTATCGGTTATTTTACTACGTTCTTTCACTTCTTCTCACTCCTTTTATTTATATTATATTCTACTTTTTTTGATTATGCAAGTATATATTTTACTTGACAAAAACAGGTTATACCTGTATAATAGATAGGCTATTGGTGGCAGTATGCTAAAAAATAGTTCCTTGCCGAACGAGAAAGCGTTCGGACGAATGTCCATAAGGAGGTGCAACACGATGACTAATAAGTATGAGGCAGCTATGGTTTATTCCGTAGCAAACGGCGAAGAAGCTGCAAAAGCTCTTGCAGAAAAATTCGGCGCTATTATTGCTGAAAACGGTACCATCGAAAACGTTGACGATTGGGGTAAGCGCAGACTTGCTTATCTTATCAACGACGAGGCAGAAGGTTACTATGTTTTCACTACCTTCACAGCAGACCCTCAGTTCCCTGCTGAGTTAGAGCGTAGAGCCGGTATTACCGACGGCGTTCTTCGTGCAATGGTAATCAAGAAGTAATTTAGAGAGAGGATGCGTTTAAATGTTTAATCTTGTTGTTCTTACAGGTCGCCTTACTGCTGACCCCGAACTCAAAACCACACCCAGCGGTGTGTCTGTAACCACCTTCTCTATCGCGGTTTCCCGTCGCTATAAGGCAGGAGAAGAAACACAAGCAGATTTTATTAACATCGTTGCTTGGAGACAGACCGCAGAATTTATTACTAAATACTTTAAAAAAGGCAGTATGATCGGTATCGAAGGTTCTATTCAGACCCGCCGTTATACCGATAAGGATGGCAAAAACCGTACTGTATTTGAGGTTATTGCAAATAACGTACAGTTTGTTGAAGCTAAACGCGATGCTGCTTCTGGCGCAGGAGATGTTCCTGCCGCTTTCAGTAATGCTTCGGTTAATGAATTTACCGAGGTTCCCGGCGAATCTGACGAAGATTTACCGTTCTAATTAAAATTTAGGAGGTCTTGAAAATGGAAAAAATGGAAAGACCTGCACATAAAAAAGCCAGAAAAAAGGTTTGTCATTTTTGTGCAGACCGCGTAGAAGAAATTGATTACAAGGATATAGCTCGTCTTCGTAAGTTCGTTTCTGAACGCGCTAAGATTCTTCCCCGCCGCGCTACCGGCACCTGCGCTGCTCATCAGCGTAAACTGACCATCGCTATCAAACGCGCTCGTCAGGTAGCTATTCTCCCTTACGTTAACGATTAATTGAGAATATATAAAAGGCGTTGTGTTTAAAACACAACGCCTTTTTTGTTTTATATGAAACGGGCGGACAACGAGTCCGCCCCTACTAATATACAATATAGTCTTTATGGCTACGGTGTAGGGGAGGATTTGTTATCCTCTCGAAAAGACACTGCAAAACCAAACGGGCGGAAAACAATTCCGCCCCTACTAATATACAATATAGTCTTTATGGCTATGGTGTAGGGGAGGATTTGTTATCCTCCCGTCTTAATCTGATATCTCAGCAAGATTTATAACTGTTTTATTTTGCTTTAATGCATATTTCATTGTCTTATATGCTCCGCCCTCATTATGCTCAACGTAACATATAACTAAATCTGCT
>JAXJXV010000003.1:0-50829 GCA_036307305.1 Acutalibacteraceae bacterium | reverse complement strand
GTGCTACACAAGTACACAAAGCGGTAATGAAATTGCTTCTTGGATGGCAGGCAATAACTATACTTATACTGCTACAAAAGAAATTTCCACAATCGGTATGAGCAGTGATTCTAATTATAACTCTAACGATAATACTTATGTTAAGAATTATAATGGTACCGATTACACATTATATAACTATCTTTATTTCATTATACCTGATTATGTAAAACCCACACTTGATATAATTTCCTTAAAAATTACAAGAGATGACTATGTTGCTTATGGAACTGTAGAGTATATCGGCGAAGACGGCTCTGTTATTAAGAGTGAAACTGCTCAGGTTGGCGATTATGCGGTTAACTTCACACCTGAGGTTGCTGCTGGCGACTATTTTATGGGCTGGTATACCGATGCGCAGTTCACTAATGAGGTAACTAACTGTACCGTAGAACTGACTGAAGCAGGTATCAAGCTTTATTCCAAATGGGAATATAAAGGTAACTGGGATACTGACTTAGATAAAAAGTACATATTTGATTTAGCTAATATGGGTTATTACTCAGATATAGCCTGTAAAGCTGATGGCAGCGGTGTTCAGCATGACACTACAAAGCCTTGGGTATATGGCGCAATAAGCTATAACTCAGGATTCGGTAGAGGATTAAGAAATGTTTATCCCGTTCAGAGTATCTACTCTGACAAAAACTGGGGACCACAGGCATTCTTACAGCCTGATACGGTACAGGTTGACGGAAAAACTGTAAACAGTCTTAAATTTACTGAAATTAACACAGGACGTTTTGTTCCTCTTAAGGCTGACGGCACGCCGTTTGAGTTAGCACCGGGTCACAAATATTACATTAGTGTTAAGTATTATTACAGACAAGACACTAGCGGTACTACGTTGATTGAGGCCTATGCAGGTATCCCAGGTGAGTATTATAACGAAACCAGTTACGATAGTGCTAAATCTACATACGGTACCGTTTATACGGCTACAAGATTTGAATGGCTTTATGACGACGAAGTAGGTCAGGTTTTTGAAACCAAAAATATTGTATTAGATTTAACAACACTCGGCGATGATGAGAATTACGATTACGATACTAATACATATACAGTAACCTACGGTGATAAAGAATACACACTTTACAACTACTTAAACTTTGGTCTTACAGGTGGTAAATCTGTTGTTGATTTCCTTGAACTTGAGATTTACAGAGACGACTATACAGAAGTTACTGACGGACAGTTTAACGTAGGTGACGTTACTAACAACACCACTTATAAAGTTACGTTTGACTATATTGTACGCAACACTATTGAAAACAATATAGGTATTGGTTTCAAAACTACTGCTGCTGACGGCATAGGCTATCCAACCTACATTGAAGGTAAGGACGTTGCTATCTATAATATTAAGACAGATGCCGCTACCAGTAAACAACATACAGCAACAACATTTATAACCACCGATATGTACGCAACCGTTGATGCTAAATACGGTGATGATGACCTTATTGCCGCAAACAGCAAATTATTCGGTTATGTTATCGGCTCAGACGAAAACGTTTCTATTTTCAATATCAAGGTTGAAAAGGTGACTGACTCCAGCGGTAACAACGTAGTTAACGTTGGCGGTGCGCAGTGTCTTATTGAGTCTGCCGAAGCTACCGTAGGCAGTCAGGCATTAAGATTTACCTTTAACTACGACACTATGACGGGTAACGAGCTTTATATCAATGGTATTGCTTACACTGTAAAAGAGCGTGGATTTATTTATCTCGACGGCAATAACTATGCTCTAAACGGTATTTACAGCGGTAACATAAATCTTGCAAATGCCAAAGCAGGTGTATTTGTATTTGACAGCAAAACAGATAACTTCTCTCGTTGCTGGACTGCAACTCAGATTGGCGATACCGAGCTTTACAACATTGGTTTCTCTACCTACATCAAGAAATTCCTTATTGATGACACAAGAGAAATGATGGTAAGAGGCTTCGTTGTTATAGAAGTTGACGGACAGTTATTAACTATCTATTCAAATACTATTTCACGCAGTGTTGAATACGTTAAAAACGGTGGGGGCGCTAATTACGACCCTACCGTACGCCGTCAGGTTTGGGGCTATGATTTCTCAGAAATAAGCTCTTTGACAGACGTAGCTGATTTCCATCAGAATAATAACAGAAATAACTTTTCTGCAAACGAATACCGAAATCCAGTTGTTGGCGGCGACAACTACGTTCTTGAAGACGGAGTTTTAAAGCTCAAAATCACATACAGCGATACCGAGACCACAGGTTCTGTATACGATATGCCCATAACGCTTTCTACGAAGGATAAAATGTCTTATAAGTACGGATATCTCGAGCTTGAAGCAGAACTGCCTTTTGAACGCGGTATCCATCAAGGTTTCTGGCTTGCGCCACAAAATGAATTTATAGGTTCTGGTTCTTATGAGAAAATTAATGATGAGATAGATATTTTTGAAGTTGACGGTATTTATAATGCAGACCAACCTAAGTATAGTTCTATACTGACAAACAACGGTGTAGTTGCGTTCAATCTTCATAAATGGTATCACTATTATGATGAATCTGGAAATCAAATGACAAGCACTGTTAACATCGGTTCTCTCAGATATTCCGACGTGTTAACAATTACGAAGGATTTGTTTGATGAATTTACAGTAACCGACAAACCTTCTACCGACGATTCAAAATATGTTTTTTCTGACCTTACCGAAGCCAGAAAGCTACACAGATACGGTTTTGAATGGACCGAAGAATACGTTGCAGTTTACATTGACCCAGTCGTTGTAAACGGTACTCCTGTAAGTGAGCCTTACTTTAAGGTTAATATTTCAGGCGACAATGATTTCTACAATGCCGCTGAAGGTCACGAAAATACTGTAGGAATGGATTGCTTCCACGAAGAACAATATATTATTTTGTCATTCTGTCCTATTCTTTCCAATACATATGCTTATGGTAACGAATACAACAATGCTACCGTACATGATATTATTGATTTAGCAAAGGAAAGACAGGGCGGAGAGAGTCTTGAATTTAAGATTCACTCCATTAAGCTTTATCAGAAAGCAGGAGAATCAATTAATTTCCATTAATCAAAAAGCACCTCAATCGAGGTGCTTTTTGATATAATAAAACTCTCTCAATTTTTTTGAGAGAGTTTTATGCATTAATACAATTTTACATCAATCCAGAGATTTTCGTAATAGTAACGAATGTCATCATTAAGATTGCGGTAATATTCGGTTTTAAAGGCGTTTTTATTATCAGGGTATAGAATTTCATTTTCATAATAGCAGTAGTCAGGATTTGTAAAAACTGCAGTATTAGGAGAAGCATAACCGATATACTCGGCGTTAGCAAGAGCTATATCGGGTTCAAGCAAGAAGTTTATATACAACATTGAGGCTTCATAGTTTTGACAGCAAGAGGGAATACAGATTGAATCGACAAAAATATTAGTGCCCTCTCTTGGATATACGAATGCCAAATCCTCGTTAACGTCATACATAGTGAGAAAATCACCTGCATAATAGGGAGCAATTGCTGCCTCTCCCGTTTCCATTTTACCGTATACCTCATCCATAACGTATGACTGAAGATACTGTTTTTGCTCTTTGAGAAGCTCAGAGGCACGTTGCCAATCAGCCTTGTTGTTTGAATTAAGACTTGTACCATCTAAAAACTGCGCTACCATAAATGCGTCACGGGGATTTGAAAACATAAGGGTTTGATTTTTATATTTCTCATCCCAGAACACAGACCAACTGTTATCAATTTCTCCCACCATAGCGGTATTATAAATTATTCCAACCATACCTACGTTATAGGCTACGGAATATTCGTTATTAGGATCAAAATAAAGACCTTTATAATCATCATCAATATACTTATAGTTGGATATTTTCGACGCATCAATTTTTAAGAGCATATCCTCGCTAATCATTCTGTCAATCATATAATCTGACGGAATGATTAAATCGTATGACACACCTGCTGTTCTAAGCTGAGAATACATAGTCTCGTTGCTTTCAAAGGTGGAATAGTTTACCTTTATACCTGTAACTCGTTCAAATTCTTTGTTTACATCAATACTTGAATCCGAGCCATCTGAAATATATTCACCCCAGTTATAAACGTTAAGAACCGTTCCTGCAAGGTCATTTTCATAGTTGCCTTTTAGGTCAAGCTCAAAATATTCATATCCACAGCCTGTAAAGGAAAACATAGAGATAATCAGTAAGAAAATCAAGAAAAGCTTTAATAATGTTTTCATTTACGCACCTCGTTTCTTTTCTGAACGGCTAAGTGTAATATTATAAAGAAGCAACAAAGCAAATACAGAAATGAATATGAGTGTGGAAAGGGCATAGGTGTCGGGTGTAACGGTTCGCTTTGTCATATTATAAATTACAATTGGAAGAGTCTGATAATGTCCACAGGTAAAATAGCTGATTACAAAATCGTCAAGCGACAAGGTAAACGCCATTATAAAGCCTGTAAAAATTCCACTTGAAATGGAGGGCAGCATAACCTTAAAAAACGCTTTAAAAGGCGTACAGCCAAGGTCCATAGCAGCGTGCGTAAGTGCAGGGTCGGTTTGATTAATCTTCGGCATAACAGAAAGAATTACATAAGGCAAATTAAAGGTTATATGAGCTATCAGTACTGTTAAAAAGCCTAATGATTCTGCTAAGCCAAACAGCTTACCAAAGAATATAAAAAGGAGCATTAAGGACACACCCGTAACTATATCAGCGTTCATCATCGGTATATTAGTAACCGACATAACGGCAGATTTGGCAATTTTACTTTTAAGTGTCGATATACCCACTGCCGCCGCAGTTCCTAAAACGGTGGAAATGGTTGCAGAAAGAACGGCAATTATCAGAGTGTGTTTGAAAGCTTCAAGCATTTCACTATTGAAAATCAGTTCTGTATACCAGTCAAAAGAAAATCCCTCAAACACCCATACACTTGAACCGCTGTTAAAAGAAAATACAATCATAACCAGGATAGGCGCGTACAAAAAGGCAACTATCAAAGCCATATATAAGCGCGACAGCAGCTTCATATTACAACACCTCCGTCTGAGTCGTCTGAGAATCTGTTCATAATAAACAGGGACACAAGAATTATTGCCATAAGTACCATAGATATGGCGGAGGCAACGTTATAATAATCGGGACCTAAATTGAAGAGATACTCAATCATATCGCCGATAAGCATGGTCTTATTACCGCCCAGCTTTTGTGAAATGTAAAAGGTACTTACAGACGGTACGAAAACCATGGTGATTCCTGAAATAACACCGGGCATACTGAGAGGAAAAATAACTTTGCCGATAGTTCTTAATTTATTTGCTCCCAAATCCTCAGCTGCTTCGGTCAGAGATACGTCTATCTTAGACATAACGTTATAAATAGGTAAAATCATATACGGCAAAAAATCGTAAACCATACCCAGAATTACCGTACCGGGTCTGTTAATCAAGTGTAAGGGACCGATACCGAATTTCGAGAGAAACGTATTGATAATACCAGTGTTGGAAAGTATGGTAATCCAAGAATAAGTACGAATAAGGAAGTTCGTCCACATAGGAAGCATAGTAAGTATCATCAACATACGCTGAGCGCTAGGACTGCATTTAGTCATAAAATACGAAAGAGGATAGGATATAAGCAAGGTTATAACGGTTGAAATAGCCGCATATAAAAGTGAAAGCAAAAAAGCTTTTTTATATCTTCCCAAATCAGAAAAATTCGCAAGAGAAAACACGCCGTTGGCATCGGTCAAGGCATAATAACCCATTATAACAAGCGGTATTATTATAAACAAAGCCGACCAGAGAATATACGGCGCACGAAGAATTTTTTGTCCTAAAGATTCTCTTTTCACTCTTCATCCTCCTCTAAATCGGAAAGATGGTCGATTTCGTCACTATAAGAACTGTAATCACCGTATTTACCCGAATATTCGGATTTTTTCATTATGTGAATAGCATCAGGCTCAATAAATAAACCTACACGTTCATCGACCTTATGTTCATCGGTAGTCTGTATCATCCATTTAAAACCGCCGATATCGACGATAATTTCGTAGTGTACGCCTAAAAACGTTACCGAAGTAACAACACCCGTAAGCATACCTTTATCAGCATCCACAATATCGACATCCTCAGGTCGAACGACGACATCAACCTTTTCATTGATATCAAATCCCGCGTCAAGACAGGGGAAGGTTTGTCCTGAAAATTCAGCCAGGAAATCCTTTTTCATAACACCGTCAAGTATATTTGATTCACCGATAAAATCGGCTACGAATGCATTATTAGGTTCATTATATATATCCTGAGGGGTACCGATTTGCTGAATTTTACCGTTATCCATAACAACGACTCTGTCCGACATAGAAAGCGCTTCTTCCTGGTCGTGAGTTACGAATATGAAGGTAATTCCAAGCTGTTGCTGAATTTTTTTAAGTTCGTTCTGCATATCCTTGCGAAGCTTTAAATCAAGAGCAGCCAAGGGTTCGTCAAGAAGTAAAACGCGCGGATTATTTGCCAACGCTCTCGCAATAGCCACACGCTGCTGCTGACCGCCTGACAGATTATGAATTTTCCTTTTCTCCATTCCCGAAAGATTGACAAGCGCTAACATTTCGGTAACCTTTGCCTTAACCTCATCCTCAGGAAGTTTCTTGATTCTTAAACCGAAAGCAATATTTTCAAAAACGTTAAGGTGAGGGAAGAGTGCATATCGCTGAAAAATAGTATTAACCTGTCTTTTATACGAGGGAACTCCGTTAATGTTTTCTCCTGAAAAAATAATATCACCGCTGTCTTGCTCTAAAAAACCGGCAATTACGCGAAGAGTAGTGGTTTTACCGCAACCCGAAGGCCCAAGTAAAGTTACAAATTCCTTATCGTGTATTACCAAATCAATGCCATCAAGAACTTTTTCGTCATCAAAGGCAACCGATATGTTTTTAAGTTCAATAATATTACTTTCCAATTTACAAAAGCCTCCTGTAAAAAAATGAAAAAAGACCGTTAAATCTGAACACTCAAAAGTAAGCCTAATTAACTTATCCTTCGGATTGTTTCCGGTACAGAAAAAACGGTAATAAATCTCTGGATTTATATATAAATTGTTTCGTATTAAATATATTGCATAAAGTCGTTATTGTCAAGTGTTTTTTTGACATTTTCTGATGTTTTATCAAGCTTATGTTAATTAAAATTTCATTAACTATATTTATCTCGTATTTTCTCTTTTTTTCTCCATTTTGCTCATTATTTTGTTTTGTAAACATTAGCTTAGAAAAAAATGAACATTTTTTAAAAAATATTCATTAAAATATTGCTCAAATCGGTTACTTATGTTATAATATGATTGTATATGCAGTAAAGTGGGTGACTTTTTGAAGATTTTAGGTATTGACCCAGGATATGCGCTGATTGGTTACGGTGTAATTTCGTATGATAAAGGTAAATTCAAAACCGTTAATTTCGGTGCCGTTACTACCTCGCCGCAGCTTAAATTTGAGCAACGCCTTGAGGTAATTTACAGGGATATTAATCAGTTGATTAATGAATTTAAACCTGACGCGTTATCTATAGAAAAACTATTCTTCAACACAAATACAACTACTGCTATTGACGTTGCACAGGCCAGGGGAGTTATTTTACTCGCCGCACAAATGAACAATGTGCCTGTTTTTGAATATACGCCACTACAGGTTAAATCTGCTGTTACAGGTTTTGGCAGAGCCGAGAAGCATCAGGTTATGGAAATGACGCGTTCACTTTTGGGACTGTCTGCCGTACCAAAGCCTGATGACACAGCAGACGCTTTAGCTCTTGCAATATGCCATGCTAATACGGGAACTTCTAGTTATGCTCAAATTTTGAAAGGTGATTTGAAATGATTGCAACTTTAAAGGGTATACTGACCTATTTAGAACCAAGTAGCTGTATAATTGAATGCGGCGGTGTAGGTTTTCAGTGCTTTATTTCAGGGAAAGCCCTCGGTTCTTTAGGCAATATCGGCAGTGAGGTTAAGCTTTTTACCTATATGTCGGTAAAAGAGGATGCAATAGACCTTTACGGTTTTGCCGATATGGAGGAAATGAACTGTTTTAAGCTTATCACCTCCGTCAGTGGTGTAGGTCCTAAAATCGGACTTGCAATTCTTACGGCTTTTTCTCCTGAGCAAATCTCTTTTGCTATCGCTAACAACGACCCAAAATATTTAACGGCAGCCACAGGTGTAGGCTTAAAACTTGCTCAGCGTATTATATTAGAGCTTAAGGATAAGGTTTCTGCTTTACCCTCGTCAAGTGATACAACCGTATCTTCAGCAGTTATTAATAATTCTAATTCAGGTGAAGCAATAGCTGCTCTGACAGCTCTCGGATTTTCTCACAGCGAAGCGTCTGTAGTTGTTGGTAAGCTACAGAGTGATTTACCCGTAGACTCTCTGATTAAAGAGGCTCTTAAATTACTTTCAAGGCAGGTGTGATAAATGATAGAATCAACTGATTATAATATTGATGATACTGCCGGAAGAATCGTTTCTCCTGAGTATAGAAGCGACGATGGTGATAACGAGGTAAGTCTGCGCCCTAAATCTCTTAATGAGTATATAGGTCAGGAAAAAGCCAAGTCTAATCTCGAAATTTACATTAAGGCGGCTCTGAAACGCAAAGAAACCTTAGACCATGTTTTACTGTATGGTCCTCCAGGGCTTGGAAAAACAACGTTATCGTCAATCATAGCTAAGGAGATGGGCGTTAATCTTCGCGTAACCTCAGGTCCCGCTATTGAAAAGCAAGGCGACCTTGTTGCTTTACTTACCAATCTTAACGAGGGCGACGTACTCTTTATTGACGAAATACACCGTCTTTCCCGTAACGTTGAGGAAATTTTATATCCCGCAATGGAGGATTTTTCCGTAGATATAATTATTGGAAAAGGTCCGTCTGCACGTTCTATCAGACTTGACGTGCCGCATTTTACATTAGTTGGTGCTACAACGCGAAGCGGACAGCTCACCGCACCTCTCCGCGACAGATTCGGCGTACTTTTGAGACTTGAATTATATACGCCTGAAGAACTTGCGCAGATTGTTACCCGTTCTGCTTCGATTTTAGACATTCCTATCGACCGCGAGGGCGCTTTGGAAATTGCATCACGTTCAAGAGGTACACCTCGAATTGCCAACAGATTGCTACGAAGAGTACGAGATATTGCAGAAATTGAGTTTGACGGACAGATAACGGAAAAGGTTGCTATGGCTGCTTTATCAAGATTTGAGATTGACGAGCTTGGTCTTGATGATTTTGACAGAAGAATGTTGACCACTATTATCCGCAACTATTCAGGCGGTCCAGTTGGACTTGATACTCTTGCAGCTGCGGTAGGGGAAGAAAGTATTACTATAGAAGACGTTTACGAGCCTTATCTTATGCAAATAGGCTTTTTAACAAGAACGGCAAGGGGAAGATGCGTAACCAAGTTAGCATACGACCATCTTAATATTCCTTTTACCGATAACGTCAGTGAATCAGCTCAGCAGAACATAAACTTTAATTAAGGAATTAAAATGAGATTTTGTAATGATTTTAACGATTATGAATTAATTGATGCCGAAGGCGGACAACGCCTCGAAAGATGGAAGGACATTATTCTTATCCGTCCTGACCCTCAGGTAATATGGCAAAGCCAACGCAACAATCCTCTTTGGAATGATGCTCACGCTATTTATCACAGAAGCAACTCAGGCGGCGGATATTGGGAACCTCTTAAAAAAGTTCCTGACGTATGGTCGGTTAATTTTTGCGATTTAACCTTCCGTCTGAAGCCGATGGGCTTTAAGCATACCGGACTTTTTCCCGAACAGGCAGTTAACTGGCAATTTATGCAGGAAAAAATAAAAAACGCCAACCGTCCCGTAAACGTATTAAATTTGTTTGCATATACGGGCGGTGCAACTATTGCCTGTCTTCAGGCGGGAGCAACCGTTACTCACGTAGACGCTTCCAAGGGTATGGTATCTTGGGCAAAAGAAAATGCCGTTGCTTCATGTCTTGGTGACAAGCCCGTCAGATGGCTTGTTGACGACTGCCTTAAATTTGTGAAAAGGGAAATCCGTCGCGGCAACAAGTACGACGGAATTGTTATGGACCCTCCTTCTTATGGAAGGGGACCAAACGGCGAAGTGTGGAAACTGGAACAGCAAATAAACGAGCTTCTTAGCGAAGTGGGGAAAATTATCAGTGACGAACCGCTATTTTTTATCCTTAATTCATATACCGGCGGTCTTTCTCCCACCATACTGAATTATATGGTAAAGACTCTTGTTGTACCACACAGGCAAGGCGAAGTATTCACCGACGAAATTGGTCTTAAAATAACCGATAAGAATATGATTTTACCTTGCGGTAATACAACGATATGGACTAAGTGAGATATGGATAATATTATTGATATAAAAAACATTTATTATGAATATTCGGGTGATAACGTCACCCACGTATTAAACGACTTCTCATTAAGCATTGAGCGCGGTTCTTTTACAGTCATACTCGGTCATAACGGTTCGGGCAAATCTACTCTTGCTAAGCTTATGAATGGTTTATTTAAACCATTAAAAGGCGAAGTAACTGTGGATGGCATCTCTACCCTTGATAGTGAAAAGGAAATTGAAATCAAGAGAAGGGTAGGACTGGTTTTTCAAAATCCTGACAATCAGCTCGTTTCCTCTATAGTTGAGGAAGACGTTGCTTTTGGACCCGAAAACTTAGGATTCAGTCCACAAGAAATAAGAAACAGAGTAAACGAGGCTCTAAAAAAAGTAAATATGTACGATTACAGAACGTCTGCTCCGCACAATTTGTCGGGAGGTCAGAAACAGCGCGTAGCTATAGCAGGTGTTCTGGCTATGACTCCCGAATGTATCGTACTTGACGAACCTACGGCAATGCTTGACCCTCAGGGGCGCAAGGAAGTTATGGAAGCGCTGGTTAATTTAAATAAAAACCATAATATAACTATTGTGCTTATTACTCATTTTATGGATGAAGCTCAATTTGCCGACAGAGTTATTGTTATGAATAGCGGTAATATAACCGGTGACGATACGCCTAAGCAAATTTTTTCTCAGATAAAAATTTTGAAAGAAGCAGGACTTTCTATACCTCAGACTACCGAGCTTCTCGAAATACTCAGAAATAACGGTATCGACGTACCAAAAGGAATTATATCAGTTGACGAATGTGTAGACGTATTAAATGAAATTTTAAAATCTGCTCATTAATTTTACGAAAGGAAGATAAAAGTGCCAATTTTAGAAGCTGTTAATCTTGGATATATCTATTCACCAGATACACCTTTTAAGCATTCTGCTGTTAATAATATATCCTTCAGCATTGAAAAAAACTCAATTGTTGGAATTATCGGTCACACCGGTTCAGGTAAATCTACATTATTACAGCTTCTTAACGGTCTTTTAAAGCCAACCAGCGGCACCATTAAATTCAATGGTAAAGATATATGGGAGGACCCGAAGAAAATCAATGAAATCCGCTTTAAAATCGGACTTGTATTTCAATATCCGGAGTATCAGCTTTTTGAAGAAACTGTAAAACTCGATATTGCCTTCGGTCCTAAAAATATGAAGCTTTCACAGGAAGAAATTGATAGAAGAGTAGAAAAGGCGGCTCAAATCGTTTCACTTAATAAAAATCTCCTTAATAAGTCTCCATTTGACCTATCAGGCGGCGAGAAACGCAGAGTTGCAATAGCAGGAATAATGGCTATGCAACCTGAAATTATTGTTTTTGACGAGCCTACGGCAGGTCTTGACCCAATAGGCAGAGAAACTATTTTAAAAGCCATCGAACAATATCGCCAAGAGTTTAACGCTACCGTCATAATTGTTTCTCACAGTATGGAGGATATGGCTCTTATTTGCGATAGAATTCTCGTTCTGAATGATGGCGATTTACTTTTAGATGATACAACTTCAAACGTTTTTAAAAACATAGATATGCTTAAAAATATAGGACTGAACGTGCCCATAATAACTACTGTTATGCATAAATTAAAAGAAAACAGCGTTAATGTTCCAAGCAATATTTTGAACGTAAAGGATGCAGCTGACGCGCTTCTTTCTATTTTGAACGGAGGTTCTGTGCAGTGATTTCTGACATTACATTCGGTCAGTATTTCCCTTGTAATTCTGTAATCCACAAGGCTGACCCTCGCATTAAGCTTTTACTGCTGATTTTTATTATTTTATTCGTTTTTCTTTCCACTACACCTATATCTATGGCTTTATCCATTATTTTTGTAGTGTTATTAATGATAGCATCAAAAATCCCGTTAAAGCTATATCTGAAAAACCTAAAAGCCATTCTCCCTATTCTCATTTTTACTGCACTTATTAACTCTCTGTATATCAAGGAAGGTACCGTTATCCTCGACTGGTGGATTTTTAATGTTACTTCAGGTGGTATCAGCCGCGCCTTACTTATGGCGCTGAGAATAACGTTACTGATTTTTGTAAGCGCTTCTTTAACCTATACCACCACTCCAAATGAGTTAACCGATGCAATAGAAAGACTTTGTTTACCGTTCAAGCTGATTGGTTTAGGCACAGCCGTTCACATACTCACAATGATGATGACCATTGCTTTGCGTTTTATACCCACTCTTATTGAGGAAACTCAAAAGATTATAAATGCACAAAAGGCAAGAGGCGCCGATATTGAGAGCGGGGGACTGATAGCTAAAATCAAAGCACTTACTCCAATTCTCATTCCACTTATTATACTTTCAATCAGAAGGGCATACGATTTAGCAGAGGCTATGGAATGTCGTTGCTATAACGGTGGTATTGGAAAACAACGTATGAAGCAACTGAAAATTTCTGTAAGAGATATAGTTATATGTACAATAACATTTTTGTGGGCTGCAACGATTATATTATCAAAAATTTACGGTGATGTATTATGCGACGTTATTTGCTGAAAATAGCTTTCGACGGCACTGACTATCACGGTTGGCAGGTACAACCGAACGGTATTACCGTACAAGAGAAAATGCAAAGCTGTATAAATTCTCTTTACGGTTATTCGCCAGACGTAACAGGCTGCAGCCGCACCGATTCGGGTGTTCACGCAAATGAATTTTATTGTCATTTTGATTTAAGGAATACTATTGATACTGACGGAATTGTAAAAGGACTTAACTCTGTATTACCCTTAGATATCAGAGCGTTATCTTGTGACTTTGTTGAAAGTGATTTTCATTGCAGATATATGGCAAAAGGTAAAAACTATATATACAGAATTGACAGACGAAAAATTACTGACCCGTTTAATGCGCGGTACAGTTATAATTTTTCAGGAAAACTAAATCTTGAAGATATGAAATATTTTTGCGGTACTGTTATTGGGAAACACGATTTTTGCGGATTTTCATCTTCAAAAAGAAGCGTTAAAGATACAGTAAGAACTGTTAGCGAATGCAATATTACAGAGAACGGAGATTTTTTAATTTTTTCTATTTCTGCCGATGGTTTTTTATATAATATGGTACGAATTATTGTCGGCACCTGTATTTCCGTAGGTACCGGAACGCTTGACAAAAATATTGCCGAAAAAATTTTCAGAAGTATGGACAGAAGTCTTGGCGGTGCAACTGCACCTGCTCATGCTTTATTTCTGAATAAAGTATATTATTAAGGAGTTTATATGCCTAAATATTTAAAAAACAGACGAAGACGACGTCATAGCGTTTTTAACAGAGCAACGGAAAATATTCCTATGAGTTCGGAGAAAGACGTTAGTAAGCAGCAAAAAAACAGGGATAAGAAAGAATCTCTCAAAATACTGCGTGGGAAAAAGAAAACGAAGCAAATCAAAAAGATTGTATTCTTCTCGCTTGTCTTTGTTGTTGCTATTTCTGTTACGCTAGTATCCGTTCTGTCTCCTACAGGTATTTCTGAGCTGATTACTAATTTTTCTGCTACTTTTTCATTTAATTCTGATTTTCCTGTTACTCTCAACGGCTCAGAAACCTATAACGTTTCTACGATAGGAAACAGAGTGTTTGTTTTGTCGGATACCGACTTTTCGTGTTATTCAAAACAAGGAAACTTTTCCTTCAGTGATGCCCATGGTTTTGCTTCACCCGTTATGGTTGAGAGCCAGTCGAGATGTCTCGTATATGACCAAAACAGTAAAGGCTACAAAATTTATAATGCTAAAGAATTAATTTTAGATTCACAATTTGAATTCGCTATTCTTGGCGCTGATATTTCCAGAAACGGTAGTTACGCTATTGCATCAAAATCCCAAAGCCACACCTCTATGGTCACCGTATATAACAAAAAGAACGAAATGCAGTATCAATGGTACTGTCCTCAGGAAACTATAACCTCAGTAGCTCTTTCTCCTAACGGAAAGCAGATATCTGTATCCACCGTTTCGGTCAGCGGCGGTAACTACAACAGTAAGCTTCATATACTTCAGTATGATTCAGCTGACCCTGTTTATTCTAAGGAATACGTCGGTGCTTTGGTCTACGGCATTGATTCAATATCCAACAAAAACTTCACTGTTATCGGTGAAAATTTCTGCGACATCATTTCTTGGAAAAATCACAATATCACAACTTTTACAACACCATACAGTGTAGATGACGTAAGAACAAGTATGAAATATACTGCTATCATGTCTTCCAGAGAACATAACGATGGTAATGCAACATTCACTATTTATAATAATAAGCAACAACTGCTTAGTTCTTTTGATTTTAAAGGTAGTACAGATGATTTTGCTCTGTGTGGTAAAAGCATTATGGTTTTAAGCCGAAACAAAATTTTTCTTGTTGACAGTAACGGAAATATTGTAAAAAACGGTGATTGCGGTTTCGGTATTATAAAAATTTTACCCATCACTTCCAGCAGTTGTATAGCAGTAAGTCATAATAACATATATAAAATCAGTTTACAGTAGGGGGTTATTTTATGTCATCTTTACTTATCGATATCATATTATTGGCAATAATCGCAATTTGTATCTTTATAGGCTCACGAAAAGGCGCTGTTAAGGTTTTGTTATCCTTGGCTGCCTTTGTTGTTGCGGCTTATCTCGCATATTCCTTATCAACTCCATTCGCCACATTCATAAACAATAAGTTTGTTGAGCCGTCTATTATAAATTCTGTGGAGTCTGCAATCAGCGATACGGCTCAGAACTTTGAAGATGTATTACCTGATTTTATTGTAAAAAACGCCGATTCTCTTGGAATAAGTTTAAACACCGATAGTATAATTAATGCTTCGGATTTCGTACAGAAATCAATTTCTCCGTCTGTTATTAAACTTATTTCATCCATTGCTTTGCTTGTTATGTTTATAATATTTGCAGTTGTACTTAACTTTTTGGCTACCATCGTAAACAAAATAATAAAGGTCAGTTTTTTAGGAAAAATAAATAAACTGTTAGGCGGTATTTTTGGCGCGTTGACAGGATGTATTATCATAATAGTTTTATGTTTTGTGCTTAAATATACAGTATATTTAAGCGGCGAAGAAGCAAAACTAATTTCTAATGAAGCATTACAGAATTCTTTTATATATAAAACATTTATCGATATCTTTTGAAAGGAATAGATTATGAGATTATGTTATAAATGTCAGAAACGCCCTGCAGTCGTATTTATTTCTGACGCTATGAATAAGGACAGTGAGCCTAAAGGACTTTGTCTTGTTTGCGCTAAAACAGCAGGTATCAAGCCTATTGATGATATGCTTGGAAAAATGAATATCAGCGATGAAGAAATTGAACAAATGAGTGACCAGTTTATGGAAATTATGTCCATGAACGAGGAAAACGGCAACGAAATGTTTGATTTAGGCACTGCACCTGCTTTTCCTTTTCTCAATAATATGTTTTCTGACGGAAATAAAAATGAGAAAAACGGCGACAGACAAAATGACAAAAACGATACTGAGTCTAAGGCTGAACGTAAGAAAAAGAGGTTTCTTGAGCAATACTGTACTAATTTGACCGAACGCGCTAAAAACGGACAGCTTGATGAAATTTTCGGTAGGGAAGAGGAACTTTACAGAACTATCCAAATACTCTCCAGAAGAACTAAAAACAATCCCTGTCTTATTGGTGAGCCTGGTGTAGGTAAAACTGCAATCGCTGAGGGACTTGCTCTTAAAATTGCGAGAGGTGACGCTCCCGCGCGTTTGCTTGATAAAGAAATTCATTTACTTGACCTGACCGGTTTAGTGGCTGGAACTCAGTTCAGAGGACAGTTCGAAAGCAGAGTTAAAGGGCTTGTTGAAGAAATTAAGACCGCAAAAAATATAATTCTTTTTATCGACGAAATACACAACCTTGTTGGCGCCGGTGATTCCGCTGAAGGCTCAATGAATGCGGCAAATATATTAAAACCCGCGCTTTCACGAGGAGAAATTCAGGTTATCGGCGCTACAACCTTCAAGGAATACAGAAAGTACATCGAAAAAGACGCCGCTTTAGAAAGAAGATTTCAGCCAGTCACAATAGAAGAGCCGTCACTATTGGAAGCAGAAAAGGTACTTTACGGAATCAAAAAGTATTACGAGGGATATCATAACGTTACAATTCCCGATAAATTAATTTCAACCATAGTCAGACTTTCTGAGCGATACGTCAACGACCGATTCTTACCCGATAAGGCAATAGACCTTATGGACGAAGCCTGTGCATGTGCAAGTCTTGCAAATTCTGCCGTTGACCAGCTTTATATTGCTAACAAAAAAATAGCAGAAGCACAGATGGAAATTGACAGACTTGAAGCAGAGGTTGAAAATCCCGACTATGAAAAATTAGCCCTTGTAAAATTTGAGCTTGAAAAGTACAAAAAACAAGCGAATGATTTATATGTTCCCGCCTCTGATAATACCGTCACCGATTATGATGTTGCAAAGGTTATTGAGTTATGGACAGGCATACCCGCCGCAAAAATTCAGGAAAACGACCTTAACAAACTCAAAAACCTTGACAGCGAGATTTTAAAAAGAATTATCGGTCAGGATAAAGCCGTCGAACTGGTCGTATCAGCTGTAAAACGTTCAAGGATACAGATGTCAACAAAACGCAGACCAGCATCTTTTATTTTTGTGGGACCTACAGGTGTGGGAAAAACCGAGCTTGTTAAAGTTCTGTCCGAACAGCTTTTTGATACACCTGAGACAATGATACGCCTCGATATGTCAGAATTTATGGAAAAACATTCCGTATCTCGTCTGATTGGAGCGCCTCCTGGGTATGTGGGATATGACGAAGCAGGTCAGCTAACCGAAAAGGTGCGCAGAAAACCCTATTCTGTTGTTTTGTTTGATGAAATTGAAAAAGCCCATCCCGATATCCTGAATATATTGCTACAGATTCTCGATGACGGCAGAATCACCGATGCGCAGGGAAGAACGGTCAATTTTGAAAATACAATTATCGTTATGACCTCAAATGCGGGTAGCGATAAACAGTCGTCCCTTTTAGGCTTTGAAAAGTCAGAAGCGCAGGTCAGTGAAGAAAAAGCAAAAAAAGCCTTGAGTGAGTTTTTACGACCTGAGTTTATTGCAAGGGTTGACGAAATTATTGTGTTCGCACCGCTTGGTGAGGAAGCTTTGTCAAAAATTTGCGCATTAATGCTGGAAGAAATCGAGACTGCAATGTCATATAAACGTATTGAGCTATGCTTTGATAAATCGGTTTGTGATTATATCGCAAAAAAATGCGTTGGAGCCAAAAGCGGCGCAAGAGAGCTGCGCAATTTTATAAGGCGTAATATTGAAGATAAGATTGTTGCTATGCTGATTGACAACTCAACTGCATCTATAAACAAGCTTTGTTTATCGGTAAATAACGACACTATCGTAATTAATTCGTAATATTTCTTTAATTTAAGCGTCTATTTTCAAGACGCTTAAATTTTTTTCAAAAAAAGACTTGACTCTATATTGTTTTTGTGTTAATATATCAAAGTCGCAAGAATGCGGGTGTAGTTCAATGGCTAGAATTCCAGCCTTCCAAGCTGGCCGTGTGGGTTCGATTCCCATCACCCGCTCCAAACCGTCAATTTTTTGGCGGTTTTATTTAACTAAGCTTCAATAGCTCAGCTGGATAGAGCAACCGCCTTCTAAGCGGTAGGTCAGGGGTTCGAGTCCCTTTTGGAGCGCCAAAAAATAAAGGACTACTTCGGTAGTTCTTTATTTTTATCCAATCCGAGGGATTGGTATGTACTCGCCGTTAGTCGTATGTCATCAAGTCAAAGACTTGTATGTTTCTTCCTTCGGATTGATTACATACATTTTCTTGTGAAAATGATTACATACCGCAACAAGTTGCGGATTACATACAATGCTACGCATTGATTTTTAATAGCATTTATGCTATAATACCACAAGTAATAAAAGACAATCGGAGAATGTTTGATGAACAATTTATACGATTCTATAAAAAACAACCCATCCCTATGCAGAGAAGAGGGAAGAAGACGTTTTTTTGATAAAAATTCCACTGCCGAGGAACGTAATTTCGGTCTTAGATTACTTTTTAGGGCTGTTGAATTATGTGATTTACAGGCAATGTATATCGTCGGTTCGCTTTGTATTAACGAGTGCATTAAAATACGAAAAATCAATTCCATTGAATATGGCGCAGATTTGCTTTGTTATGCCGCCAACAAAGGACATATTGCTTCAAAAATTGCGCTTGATAAATATTGTGAAAAGCAATACGACAAGAATTTTAATAAAAAAATCATTGTCGGAAAGCAATTGGTTGATTTTAACGGAAAGACTATCAAAATCAATCGCAAAGGTTTGTTTACGCCTATTGATGCAAAGCTTGAATATAAAAACGGCAGGAATACATTAATTCTTAATTTAAACGTTTTCTTTTTGTATACTGAGGACATAAGCATCGATATAGAAATGTTCAAAAAAGCTGTTGTAGACGGCTTTAAGAAATGGGAAGGAGAATACGTTGTTTTTGGTGGACAACAGCTCAGTGTAAAAATCAACATTACCACAGACGAGCCTACAATGGACAGCGTATACGTATTGCCCGTCACTAAAAACATAAACGATGTATTAATTGCGCTATGCGATAAATTCAATATTAAGAAGAGAAAAAAGAATTTGTATGATTTGTTTACTACAGGACGCTCTTTCGCTATTTCTGGTATTGGAAAATGGAAATCTGATTCCATAAAAATTGCCTGTATTCAGGACAAGACCTTTAATTTTGAAGATTACAATGAAATTCGTAATGATGCTAAACACGAATTCGGTCATTTATTAGGTTTAGGCGACCTTTATAAAAGCAGCACGGATAATCTGAGCGGTGTTAATAAAGGTACTTATACAGAGCTTGACTGTTACTATATACATGATAATGTATATAACCTTGTTATGTGCAAAAGTACGGGCATAATCAGTAACAACGACATTGAAATGGTCGTACTGGCTTTTTCAAAAAATAAACCTCAAAATTATCAGCCTCAGGATATTAAAGTGAAAATTTCAGAGGCTCTCGGCAAAGGAAATTGATTATGAATATAATTATTTGTCTGGATGATAACAACGGTATATCTTTTAATAACAGAAGACAGAGCAGAGATAAAAAATTAATCAGCAGAATTTTAAAACTAACAAGCGGCAAACCCTTAAGAATGAATCAATACTCATCTAAAATATTCTGTGACAATAACATACTTATTAGCAACGATTTTTTACTGATTGCAGATACGGAGGACTATTGCTTTTGCGAAGATGATTCCTTTGTTTTGTACAAAAACAAAATCGAAAAATTAATCGTTTATAAATGGAATAAGATATATCCGTCAGATATAAAAATTGATTTATCCTTTTTTGCTGACAAAAAATTAACCCACACTACTGATTTTACAGGTAATTCGCACGATATTATCACTGAGGAGATTTATGAATGAAAACATTCATTAAAAGCATTATTGGAATATTACTGATTCTTTGTCTGATTTTCTGTTACGGATGCACGGACGGTACTGTTACTGATAGTTCAGTTCAACAGAGCGTTGAGGAATCATATATCAGTAATAACAGTTCTGTTATCAATAGCAAAGAAGTAGACGTTGCATCAATTCCTGAATTTGACGGAAAAACTGCTTATATAGTAATTAACAATAACGTACCAAGCTTTGATGGTAGTTCGTTACTAAAAGCTACTTCTTTTGAAGAGTACTCACAATTAGATAAGCTTGGTCGGTGTGGTGTAGCTATTGCCTGTGTAGGTAAAGATATTATGCCTACTGAGGAAAGGGGAAGTATCGGTCAGGTCAAGCCTACAGGTTGGCATACCGTAAAGTACGATTGTGTTGACGGCAAATATTTATATAACAGATGTCATTTAATAGGATATCAGTTGACCGGTGAAAATGCTAATGAAAAAAATCTTATAACAGGTACAAGATATCTCAATATTGAAGGAATGTTACCATTTGAAAATTTGATTGCCGACTATGTAAAAGAAACGAATAACCACGTCTTATACAGAGTAACTCCAATTTTTAACGGTGATAATCTGTTGGCAAATGGCGTACAAATGGAGGGGTACTCCATTGAAGACAACGGAGAAGGCGTATGCTTTAACGTTTACGCTTATAACGCACAGCCTGATATAGTTATAGACTATTCAAATGGGGAAAGCTATTACAAAGGCAAAAGCAACGTTGAAAGCACTGCAGAGTCACAAACTGAAGACAAGGTTACGTATACTCTTAATGTTAATACGAAAAAAATTCATTTATCTGACTGCAGATATGCAAATGAAATAAAAGAAGAAAATAAAAAACTTTCAAACGAAAGCATAGATACGCTGGAAAATAATGGATATACCTGCTGTAAGGTGTGTCTTAAAGACAGATAGGAGTTATTATTATGAAATTTTTAATTGCATCTGATATTCACGGTTCAGCTATATACTGTGAAAAGCTTATTAACGCGCTTAATAAGGAAAATGCTGACAAAATTTTGCTTTTAGGTGACCTTTTATACCACGGTCCTCGTAACGATTTACCTGATGGATATGCTCCCAAAACAGTTATTTCAATGCTTAACGGTATAAAAGAAAAGATTATTGCCGTAAGAGGTAACTGCGATACCGAAGTAGACCAAATGGTGCTTGATTTTCCTATATTGGCAGATTATGCGATACTACTTTGCAAAAACCGTTTAATTTACGCTACACACGGTCATATATTTAATCCTGATAATCTGCCTAATTTTAACAAAGGCGATATTTTGCTAAACGGTCACACTCATATAACGGCTTATGAAGAAAGGGAAGGGTATTACTACTTTAACCCCGGTTCCGTATCTATTCCAAAAAACAATACCGAGCGCGGATATATAATTTTTGAAGATACTACGTTTACTTGGAAGACCCTTGACGGAAAAACAATTCATTCTATTTCTTTGTAAGCTATTGACAATTTCTGTATACTTTGTTACAATTTTAAAAAACAATACGAAAGGTGATAATGATGTTTAATATTACTACAGAAGACGAGGCAATGTTTTTAGAATTCTGTGAAAACAATTATGTATACAGAGGCGCACAGTACGCTTTTACGTTTGATGAGCGTTTCTTGGTATATTACTATAAACAGTGCGAAAAGTACGTTTATATTGCGCTTGACACAAAAACAGGTCTTGGTTCACAATTTATTTCTACAGATATAAAATATAAGAAGAGTGAGTTCGAAACTCTTATTCCAAATATTCTCAGCTCACTTAAATATACTGGTGAGTTAAGATATCTTACTAATCCTATTGAAATTAAAAGAGCAGAATAACGTAAAATCGGTGCTTATGCGCCGATTTTTTGTTAGGTGAGTACCCCCTTGTTTTATAACTCTAATTATACAAAATGAATGTTTTGTATAATTAAGGGGAGTGAAACAGGCTATTTAATGCTAAATGGCACTATTTACCGCTGCATTCGATACTTATATACAACCAAATCGTATGCTATTATAAATTGAGTGCATTTTATCTTTAACGCATTTATCTTTAATACATTTCGATGTTAAAAATTAATAACATTATTTTAGATTAAACATTATAATCAAATAAATATACTTAAATAGAATTATTTGAGACGATACATTATACATTATAACAAAACTGATTAAAGTATAGTATTTATAACTTTAATCAGTTTTCTCTGAACGATACATTCATTGATTGAAATTAACTGATTAAAGTTTATTTTTTGATTTTTTAATTATTTAATCATCAAAATTATCTTTTACTATTTATATGCTGTTTTGTCTCATACATAGTAGTTATACATCTATAACACTTTGCTACACATGTTTTTAATATATTAAGTTCATGGTGTTTCCTATTCATAATTTCATTGACTAATTGTTAAAAGTTTTGTATAATTGGAACTGAGGTGTTGTTATTGTGAAATATGAAGTTTTGTATAATTCGCCTGATATTTTAAGAAATTTTCTTACCTACAGTGAATCCATTAAGGTTAAGTCTTCCTTATCGGTTGAGGAATATTATCATGACTTAACCACATTTTTCAGATTCCTTAAAATATTGCGCGGTAAGGTTTCTAAAGATTTAGAATTCAACGAAATCCCCATTAACGACATTGATGCAGAAATACTTAAAACTGTTACATTACAAGACCTACACGCATTTTTGGTATACTGCAAAAATGAGAGAAATAACAGCACGACTACCCGAGCCAGAAAAGCTTCTACATTAAGGATATATTTTAAATATTTACATTCTCATCTTGGTGTGCTTGAATCCAATCCCGCAGCCTTACTTGAAACACCAACAATTAAGAAGACCCTCCCCCGCCATCTTACCTTTGAAGAGTCGGTAAAACTACTTGAGTGTGTGGACGGGCCAAACAAGGAAAGAGATTATTGTATATTAGTATTTTTCCTTAATTGCGGTATGCGTCTGTCTGAGCTTTGCGGTATAAATCTTACCGACATTAACCCCGACGGCGCGTTAAGGCTGCTTGGTAAGGGTAATAAAGAAAGAATCGTTTACCTTAATAAAGCTTGTATAGACGCTCTCAACGGTTATCTTCGGGTTCGTCCTATAAAAGACATTCCGCCAAATCATGCAAATGCTTTATTTATCAGCCGTAATAAACGTCGTTTGAGTAACAAAACCGTTCAGCATCTCGTAAATACATATCTAGATAAAGCAGGACTGTCAGGCAGAGGTTTCTCTACACATAAGCTTCGTCACACTGCAGCCACACTTATGTATCAGGAAGGTGGTGTTGATATACGTGTTCTCAAAGATATTTTAGGTCACGCTAATCTTGGAACAACACAGATTTATACACACGTTGCAGATAAACAAATAGAAAACGCTATTAATTCCAACCCACTTGCTAAAATAACTAAAAAAGATAATGATACCCATTAAAAAAAGCCACACAAGTGTGGCTTTTTTTATAAAATTATGCAAATCAAACCGCTGCAGCCTTCGTTTATCACTCTTTCAAGGGTTTCCTGTAATCTCATTCTTGCATCACTGGGCATTCTTGATAATTTTGTGTGCAATCCTTCGTTTACAAGCTCATGAAGTGACTTTCCGAAAATATTCGAATCCCATATTTTAATCGGGTCTTCATCAAATTCGCTGAGCAAGTACATAATAAGGTCTTCGCTTTGCTTTTCTGTACCTACGATAGGACTGATTTCGGTAGTAATATCAGCTTTCATCATATGAATTGAGGGCGCTGACGCTCTGAGTCGTACACCGTACCTTCCGCCCTGTTTCATAATTTCAGGTTCCTGAAGCTTTAATTCTTCAATACTGGGCATTACAATACCGTATCCCGTTGCCTCAACTTCATCAAGTGCATTTTTTATACGCGCGTAGTCATTTTGAATTTTCGAAAGAGAAACAATATTTGACATTAAAGCACTGTCATTATTGATTTCTATTCCTGTTAATTCCTTGAGAACCTTATAAAACAAATCCCTTGCAATCTCCATTGCAATTACAGCAGTACCATTTCCGTAATTAATTTTATCGACGCGTACCTTGTTTATATAATCACTGTTTTCAGATAATTCAGTAAGTTTATCAATATCTTTTACATTGATAACCGATTTACAGCTATCTTTAATTGATGTTATGATATCATCCTTGAGCCAATGCCCCAGCGGTAATTTATTAATCCATTCAGGATAATCAAAAAATAGCTCTTTTATTGGAAACTCTTTAAGAATTTTATATAAAATCTCGCCAATCTGCTCTTCGTTAAGTTCAAGACAATTCAGCGCAACTACAGGAACATTATATTTTTCGTTTAATTTTTCGCATAGATTTTTACTATCCGATGACTCAGGATACATACAATTAAGTATAACGGCAAAAGGTTTATTGATTTCCTTTAATTCATTAATAACCCTCTCTTCAGCTTCTTCATATTCATCTCTTGGGATATCGCTTATGCTTCCGTCTGTAGTTATTACAAGACCAACCGTAGAATGCTCGGTAATTACCTTATGCGTTCCTACCTCTGCTGCCATATTAAAGGGAACCGGCTCGTCATACCAAGGAGTTCTTACCATTCTCGGCTGTTCATTTTCGATATAACCTAGAGAGCTCGGAACAATATAACCCACACAGTCAATCATTCTTACACGAAGAGTTGATTTTCCGTCTATAGAAATACTAACTGCATTTTCAGGAATAAATTTAGGTTCTGTAGTCATTATGGTTCTTCCTGATGCAGATTGAGGAAGCTCATCCTTGGCGCGTTCGCGGCTGAATTCTTCAGTTATATTGGGTATAACAAGATTATTCATAAACTGTTTTATAAACGTTGATTTTCCCGAACGAACAGGACCCACAACTCCAATATAGATATCCCCTCCCGTTCTTTCAGCTATATCCTCATAAATACCTGCTTTTATCATATTCTTTTCCTCCGCTCATTTAAGCTCTTTGTATAAGAATATGAAATAAAAAAATATTTATGACAAAAAATAAAGACTGCTTGTTTGCAGTCTTATATTTTAATTGTATAGCTCATCGGGAGTAACATCGCGCAGTGATTTATTTTTAATAATTGCGTTAGCAGCAGCGTTACCCGCGCAGTCACCCATTGCGCTGCAGTCACCTGTCACTCGGTAAGCAGCCATTACTCTGTGGTCACCAGAAATGCATCTTCCGACGACAAGAAAATTATCCAGTCCTTTAGGAATAAATGAACGGAAAGGCACGTCGAAACGTTTAATATGAGTGCAGTGCTGTTCACCGCTTACCGCGTCATGAACGTCCATATTAAAGTAACAGGAAGCCGTTTTATCTTCAAACCTACTGCCGTTTAAAGCATCCTGAACCGTTATTTCATATTCACCCACAATTCTTCTTGATTCTCTGACTCCAAGAAGCGAGGCAGAAGTAATCAGCTCAATATCTTTAAAATCGGGATTATAGTTTTTAAGAGTGGAAAAAGTTTCTATAATCTGTCTTCTTCCTTCAATTACAGCCATTGTCCGTGACGAAGCATCCAGTGGGTCATAGCCATGCATATGGGTTAGCTGAACAACTCCGAAATTTGTATTTGGTATCTGAATTATGTAAGGTACTTTAAAAGGAATTTTACCAACGTCCATACCTGCATTTTTGTATGCTGTTTCGAGTTCGGAATAACAATTTTTCATTTTAGTATAATCGGCCGGTAAATTACCGATAAGAAACATAAGAGTCATAGCCTGACACTGTTTGTAATCAGTTTCACCGATACGCCACTGTGCACCTGCTTTATCAGCAACAACAGCATCACCTGAAGCATCAATGCATATTTTACAATTATATTCTACAACACCATTAATATTGTTGACCTTAAATTTCCAGCCATCACTGATTTTAACTATATCTAAAAAAGTAGTATCATATAATATATCTACATCAACTTCAATACATTTCTTTTCAAGAAAATACTTCATAAATTCGTAGTTAAAGGAAGCACCGATAAAACCGCCCCAATTATCAGTTGATTTTAATTCTTCAACCAACTCATTAATAATAGGAGTATCCTGTACAACGTCAAAAAGCGGACAAACATAACCGCTTGTCCACATACCACCAAGACAATTCTGTTTCTCAACAAGAAGCACCTTCATGCCCTTTCGTCCTGCTGAAATTGCAGCAGAAACGCCTGAAGGTCCACCGCCACACACAATAATATCATAGTTAAACATAAATATTCTACCTTGCTAATGGGTGATATTTTTTATATGCTAAGGCGTATTTATTCTTAACAATCTGAGCATAAATGTTTGTTGTAGAAATATCACAATGTCCCAACATCTTCTGAATGTCATTGAGCTGTGCGCCATTCTCAAGTAAGTGAGCTGCAAAAGAATGACGGAAAGTAAGCGGTGTAATATCCTTAGATATATTAGCTTGAACAGCATAGCCCTTTACCAGTTTCCATAGACCCTGACGTGACATAGGTTGACCTGACATATTTGTAAATAAACGCTCTTCGTTAACGTCATAAACAACAGACGGTCTTACGTTATTTATATAATACGAAAGAGTTTTAACAGCTTCGGAATAAATCGGTATTATCCTCTCGTGCTTATTATCGTGAAGATGAAGAATACCGATTGTGAGATTCAAATCACTTACTTTCAAATCAACAAGTTCAGTAACCTTTATACCCGTCGCATACATAAGCTCCAGAATTGCTTTATCGCGGCATGATTTAAAATCATTTCCGCTAGGCTGAGATAAAAGATGCAGCACTTCTGTATCAGTCAAAATTTCAGGCATTTTCTTTTCGCCAACGGAACTTTTAATGCCCATCATAGGATTATAACGAATAATACCGGAACGAAGCAAGAAGCCGAAATAACAACGCAACGTAGCCATAACTCTCATAACTGTTGCATTTGATTTGCCAGAATTATGTAAAAATTCAATGTATTTAGTAATAGTGTCGTTGCTTGCTTTTGCAATATCCTTTAAAGAAGATTTTTTGCAAAAATCAAGAAATTGAGATAAATCGCGAACGTATGATTCAAAAGTGTTCATAGAACACTTTTTTGTCTGCTGTAAAAATATTTTAAAATCAACAGCATAATCCTTCACGAAACTCACCTCAATTCCAAAAATTTTTTAAACACATTAAAAAGTAATACTTCAAACAAAGAACCGATAATTGTAATAAACAACGCAACGGCATATTTTTTAAGCAGATTAACGAACTTAAATTTATATCCAACAGAATTACTCCCTATCACCGTTTTGCATATAGAATAGGACAAATTCAGACTGTCAGAAGAAACGTTTATAAGCGCTAAAACACAAATAACAGTACCGGGGATAACCGACAGCAAATTCACTACAATACCGCTTAATCCATATTGAGAATACAATGCGCCGAGTAATAATCCGCTCAACAGCCCTCTGGAAAAAATAATAAACGGTACAAAAGCCAACCCCATAAGAGAAGCGCCAAAGACAAATGCAGAAAATATAAATGAAAATGAAATCAAAAAAGTTGTGAAAAATTGTTCAAAAAAAGCATTTTCAAGCCTTGAATTCAAATACAATGAAAGTATTTCCTGTGACGGATTTTTAAGCAAACTACTTAGAAACGGCAACGCACTAAACAGTACGCCTAAAGCAAAAATAAGCGTAAAAATTACGATGAGAAGATTATCCCGAACGAGCGCAACAAATTTTGAATTACCTAAATAAACTACTCCTGATTTTTTCATATATCATTCCTCCGTTTATAAAATATATGAAAACGAAGGACAAGATATTACTGATAAAATACAGAATATTATGTAACCCAAAACAGCTAATTCGCAAAGAAAATAATCGTCTTCACCGTTAGCAAATGTAATTATATACTATATTTTTTCCTATGTCAACAACGATTTTGTTTTACAAAAACATTATGTAAACCTATTATGTAAACCACACAATATATAGACAGGTTTCGGTTACACAAACACTATTAGTTGATACGTCATAAAAATTAATTGAAAAATTTATTTATTATGATATAATAATTAAAAAGATTAGGAGTTACAATATGAACAAAACTGTTATTATTACCGGAGCTTCAGGCGGTATAGGTTCAGCCGCAACTATTTTATTTGCAGAAAACGGTTGGAACGTTGTAATGAATTATTACAAATCTTCGCAATCCGCAAAGCTTCTCGCTTCTTCCCTCTCCGCTCACGGATATAGCGTATTTCCCTATTACGCCGATATAACCGACCGTTCTTCTGTTGAGAGAATGATTTACGACGCTGAAAACAAATTCGGTAAAATAGATGCACTCGTTAACAACGCTGGTATTGCGCAGCAAAAGCTGTTTACAGACATTACGGATAACGATTTCAATGAAATGATTAACGTAAATCTGAAAGGTACTTTCTTATGCTGTCAGGCTGTGTTGCCCGGTATGATACATTATAAAAGCGGAAAGATAGTTAATATATCATCTATTTGGGGAATTACGGGCGGTTCGTGTGAAGTTCATTATTCCGCTTCTAAAGCTGCAGTAATCGGTATGACAAAGGCCTTGGCAAAAGAGGTTGCCCCAAGCTCAATTCAGGTTAACTGTATCGCACCCGGATTAATTGAAACAAGAATGAATAATAATATTCCTACCGATGAGTTGGCTCAATTCGTGGATGACATACCACTTGGTCGAATGGGAGAGCCAAGCGAGGTAGCGCAGCTTATCTATTATTTATGCAGTGAAAATTCAGATTACATAACCGGTCAGGTCATCACATTAGACGGCGGAATAACGATATAAATAACAGGCGGAAATAATCCGCCTGTTTCTTATTGCTTTAACGTAACAACGGTAACACCGTTTTCTCCCTCGCCAAACGTACCGACTCTGAAGCCTTCAACGTTTTTATGTTTACGCAGGTGAGATTGAACGGCACTGCGCAAAACTCCCGTTCCTTTGCCGTGAATAATACGAACCGTTTCAAGACCACTTAAAACGGCATTGTCTATATATTTGTCAACCTCCATAATTCCTTCGTCACAAGCCATACCTCTGATATCGATTTCACCCGATACTTCACGCTTAGCTCTTGATTTCAATCCAGTAATATTTCTCGTTTTCGGAATTTCTTTTTTTTCATTGTTACAAAGCCTTATATCCGAAATATCAACCCATATATTAAGATTTCCCGACGATACGTTTACCTTTTTATTTTTTTCGTCAATTTTTACTACAGAACCTTTACGCCCAAAACTTGATATAGTAACATTATCACCTATTTCAAGCTTTCTCGGCAATACGTAATCTGTATCATTTTTGTCCACAGGGTCAGCAATATTCTCAATAGCGTTAATGCCATCTTTAGCCATTTTTTTAGCCTTAGCTAAAATTTCAGCATTATTTTGAGCATTAAGATTTTTCTTTAGTTCTTCCATACTGTTGAGAAGAAGGTTAGAATCATATCTTGTCTTCTCTAAAATTCTGGAAGCGTCTTCCCTGCTCTTCGCAATAATTTGTTCTTTTTTCTTCTCGATTTCAGCAAGGTGAGAATCTATTTTTTCTTTCTCGTTTGCAATAGCAAATCTGAGCTTTGTAGCTTCATTACGCTCATTTTCAGCGATTTTACGAGCTTCCTCTAAAGCTGAGGAAATTCTTTCAAAACGCATATCATCTTCTGTTAGGCTGTTTTTCGCATTATCTATTATATCCTGTGATAGCCCGAGCGCCTTAGCAATATCAAATGCATTTGATTTACCCGGTATACCTACCAATAGTCTGTACGTGGGCTTTAGTGATTCCACGTCAAACTCGAAACAGGCATTTTCTACGCCCTTAGTATCAAGAGCGTACGCCTTTAATTCAGCATAATGAGTAGTAGCAAGTATTTTTGCGCCACTCAAATACAAATTATGAAGAATTGCTTTAGCCAAAGCTGCGCCTTCTACAGGGTCGGTACCACCGCCAAGCTCGTCAAGTAATACAAGAGATTTATCGTCAGCTTTTTCTAAAATACTAATTATATTAACCATATGCGAAGAAAAAGTAGACAAAGACTGCTCAATACTTTGTTCGTCACCAATATCTACAAGTATGTTTTCAAATATAGAAACACTGCTGTTATCGTCAACAGGAATCATCAATCCGCACATAGTCATCAACGTCAATAAGCCCACAGTCTTAAGCGTTACAGTTTTACCGCCTGTGTTGGGTCCGGTTATAATCAATGAATCGTAATCTATTCCTAAGGAAACGGTAACGGGTACGATAATGTTTTTATCAATAAGCGGATGCCTTGCGTTTTTAAGATGAATTTTACCGCTGTCATTAAGCATTGGTACCGTTGCTTTCATTTTGTAAGCAAGACTGGCTTTAGCAAACACAAGATTAAGATATACGATGCTGTTATAAGAAGAAAGAACCGTTGAAGCAAAATCAGCCAGTTCTGCAGATAACTGCATAAGAATCCTGTCAATTTCAGTTTTTTCTTTAATAGCTAATACCCGAAGCTCGTTATTAAGTTCTACTACTGCCATTGGCTCTACAAACAGTGTTGCACCTGTAGAGGAGGTATCGTGTACCAGTCCCGGAACTTCGCCTCTATGCTCAGATTTTACAGGAACAACATATCTGCCGTCACGCTGTGTAATAATTCCATCCTGTAAATAACGGTTAGTAGAGCTGTCTTTAATTAATTTATCAAATCTATTTCTTATGTTTAGGGAAATAGATTTCATTTTTCTTCTGATTTCAGAAAGAGTTTGAGAAGCGTTATCGTTGATTTCGTCCTCGCTTTTAATTATAAAATTAATTTTGTCCTCAAAGTATCTGTTAGGAAACAGCACGTTAAAATATTCATCAAGAGCAAAGTATTCCTCTGATGAAAAATTTTCACGCCAACCTTTCACACTTCTGATAACTCTGAGTGCCTCTGAAATTTTAAGAAAATCAGGGATAGTCAGTACGCTTCCTGCAACAGCTCTTGATACAATAGGACTGACGTTTTCAATTCTACCAAAAGACGGCGCAGAAAACTTAGCTGTCATAGTGTAAGCTTCTTGGGTTTCGTCAAGAAGTTTTTTTACATCATTAATATTATGTTTAGGAGTAAGAGCCAAAGCCATTTCTGACGACTGGGCAACGGTTGTTTCCATAGCCAGTAATTCAAGTATTTTATCAAGCTCTAAATTTTTATAATATCTTTTTTTCAGTTTCACAAAATCAATTCCTTAAATAATCTGTTTTAAAAAATCAAGGGTTTTAAAATTATGCTCAGTTTGAAAGGCGATGTATCTCTCTGTTACGTCAGATAAATATTTAGATTTATCATCAGGTATTTCAAAGCTATAAATTTTTTCAAATTCAGAAAAAACAATATGCCGCATCGCGCTTAAAACGGTGCGGTCAATAGGTACGGAATTTTTATCGTTAATACATTTTTTGCAAAAAAGCTTACCTGAACCAATGCTGAAATACATAATATCATCTTCGTATAACGCACATTCTTCACAAGCAATAAGAGATGGCATATAGCCTGACATCACAGCAACTCTCAGTTCAGTAACCGCCTTAACCATAAATGGATTTTTTGAAGTGCGTGTGAGATAGTGAAGAGAATTCAGAAACAAACGAAGAAAATCATTTGCTTCGTTTTCAATGGGAGAAACCACCGAAGCCAACTCACAAAAATACTGTGCAACTGAAAGATACACGATATCAGCGCCTACTTCAAAGAAGCTATCAATAGGCACTGCTTCAAAAATTTTATATGTATCCCCTACTTTAACAAATGAAAAATTTGCATAAGAAAGCAAGGTTGAAGAAGAAAGTTTTTTATTGCCGATTTTTTTGGAACCGGAAGAAAAAGCTCTGATAATCCCATAATCGCGTGTTAATAAGGTAAGAAGCTTATCATTCTCACCTACATTCATTTCTTTTACCACCAGCGCATCGCTGGACAGCAACTGTTTTGTTTTGTTCAAAACCGTTTCCTTCCTTTACACTGCAATAATCAAGATAATCAGTGATTTTACCGCTTAAGGTAAAATCTTTCCATTTTTTATCAAGTTCGTTCATAAGCTCAACCTCCACAATAAGTTTTTCCTGCAAGGATGAGCAATATTAACGGAATATTAATCCAATCCGAAGGTATGTATAATTCCCTGACGATTTCGCCAGTCTTCTTTTACCTTTACCCAAAGTCTCAGAACAGCCTTAATACCATAAAATTTCTCAATTTCTATTCTGGAAAACGTACCGATTTTCTTAAGCATCGAACCATTTTTACCTATGATAATTCCTTTATGGGATTCTTTTTCGCAATATATGGTAGCATCAATATTCAAAATAGGTTCCCCGTCTGCGCTGTCTTTTTCAAAAAATCTGTCGATGCAAACCGCTACTCCGTGAGGTATTTCTTTCTGCAACTTATGAAGCATCTTTTCTCTGATAATTTCGCAAATCATAACCTCGTCAGTTTGGTCGGTTACATCCTGAGAATCGAAATAGTGAGGAGCATTAACTGTATATTTAATACATTCGTCCACAAGAATATTGACACCGTCTTTTGTCTTAGCAGAAAGCGGAATAACGGCTTCAAAGTTATGTGCCTTGTTGTAAAGCTCAATAATTTTCAAAATATCTTCCTTGTTTTCAAGGACATCAATTTTATTAATAACGAGAATCGCTTTTAGCTTTCGCTTGGTTATCTCGTCAATCAGCGCCTGTTCAGCAGGTGGAATTTCCTCTGAATCGGATTTAAACTTAGGAGCTGCGTCAACAACAAGCAATGCGGCATCAACATCACTCATACCACTATCCACAGCCTTAATCATCTGTTCGCCCAACAGGTTATGAGGACGGTGAAAACCAGGTGTATCCACAAAAACAAGCTGATTTTCATCCTTTGTGTAAACGCCCATTATACGAGTGCGAGTAGTTTGCGGCTTGTCCGAAACAATAGCTACCTTTTGTCCGATAATAGCATTAAGCAACGAAGATTTTCCAACATTCGCCCTACCAAGAATAGCAATAAAGGCAGATTTAGTATTCTCATTCATAACTACACCTATTTAACTATACCCAGACCAAGCTCGGTAAGAATTTCTTCTTGCTTTTCAAACATAAGAGTTTCCTCAATCCCATGATTTTCGTGGTCATAACCTAATAAGTGAAGCATAGAATGAACGGTCAAAAAAGCGATTTCTCGCTGTATTGAATGACCGTAAAGGTCAGCCTGTGAAAAAGCGTGTTCAGTAGATATAACTATATCGCCAAGCTGAAATGCCTGAGTTTCGGGATTGATGTCATAGACACCGTTCTCACCAAGAGGAAAAGAAAGCACGTCAGTAGATGAATCTATATTTCTGTAAGCCTTGTTCATTTCTTTAATTTTCTTGTCATCTACGAAAGTGACGTCTATCTCGACTCTGCCTTCAAATTTCTCAAACTGCAGGGTTGCGTTACAGGCGCGTCTTACAAGTAATCTGGTTCCCGTAGGTAAAACGTGTGCTTTTTGCTTATCAAATATATTAACCTTTGTGTTTTTCATTTTCTTCCCTCTTTTTTTCATATCTTTCGTATGCATTTATAATCTTTTGCACAAGACTGTGTCTTACTATATCGCGGTCGCTAAGCTTAATTATAGCAATGTCATCAATGTTTTTGAGAATTGTCATAACCTCTTTTAACCCCGATTTTTTTCCATCAGGCAGGTCAGTCTGTGTTATATCACCCGTTACTATGGCTTTGGAATTAAAGCCAAGTCTGGTTAAAAACATTTTCATTTGTTCACTGGTGGTATTCTGAGCTTCATCCAATATAATAAAGCTGTCATCTAAAGTTCTTCCTCTCATATAGGCCAAAGGCACAACTTCAATATCACCGCGTTCCTGACACTTTTGAAAACTCTCGGCTCCCATCATTTCAAAAAGAGCATCATATAAAGGTCTTAAATACGGGTCTACTTTTTGCTGAAGGTCACCGGGTAAAAATCCCAGCTTTTCACCCGCTTCAACTGCAGGGCGGGTAAGAATAATTTTGCTTATTTGGTGACTTCTGAATGCCTTGACTGCCATGGCAACGGCAAGATAGGTTTTTCCGGTTCCGGCAGGGCCGACACCTATGGTAATAGTATTGCTTTGTATAGCTTTTAAATATTTGGATTGACCGGACGTTTTAGCTTTTACGGGTTTACCCTTTGCAGTTATACAGATACACTCGGCATCCGTCACCTCAGATATAGAGGCCTCTGCATTCTTTCTAACAAGAGCAAGTGAATAATTAAAATTCTGGTCGTTAATTACCTCGCCTTTAGAGATAAGAAACATAAGCGTATTTATAAGACGCTCAGCTTTCATAACATTATCTGGTTCACCTGATACCGACACGAAGCTTGAATGCTGAGTAATTTGAACGTTAAATTCTTTGCTTATTTTTTTGATATTACCGTCCAAATCCCCAAATAAGTTAACAATATCTTCCACACGTTCAATATTTATAGTTCTTGTAAACAATTTGATTCTCCTAATTATTTCTTTAATTTATAATACCATATTTTACTTGTAATTTCTACATTTTTTTGTTTTATTTTTCCTGCATTTCTAAATTTATTTTATCAATCACTGCAATATCTGTTAAAAAATCAATCGTAGCCGAATAAACATATCCTTCAGCATTGCTGATGATTTTTTCATCACTGAAGGCTACTATCTGCTTATCATCTGTTTCATATCTTTCATTAATTTTGTTTTTAATAATATTAATAGCTTTCTCTTTGTCAATATCCTCATAATAAACATTAATTCCTACAAATTCGTATTCTGTTATGCTGATTGGTATTTTACCACCAAATAAATTTATTTCGCTGTTTGTGTGCTGAATTTCGTAATTTCCCTTAATAGTGCCTAAGAAAAAAGGGATTTGTAATCCCAATACATTCAGAACACGTCTTTTTTTATTATTTCCGTTGGCTGTTTTAATTTCATTTTTGAAACCTATTTTTTCAGTAACACAGCTTTTTGATTGCCCGATAATCCTACCCTTTGATACGGTAAACTCACTTCCGTTACCGTAATCAACAATACCTGAAACCAATAACTGTCCCTTAGTAACTGTATCGCCTATTTTTACAGATACAGTTCCGGCCTGCACGTCAACTTTTCTTATAATCGCGTCATACTCAGATTTTAAGTTACAGGGTTGTTGATTATCCTTCTTTTTACCAATTTCCGTTACGTTTACTTCAAGAACACTTCCCTGTCTATTCATAGATGCCCAAGCTATATCGTTACGTGAAGATACCAGCTTTTGTTTCAAATTATCAACATCAATATTTTTCATTAAAATTCCTTCATAAACACCCAACTGCTTGACGGTTTCAATAATTTCTATATCTTTTACCGTATCATTTCCGTTTATCTTTATTATCCATAACCGATTTGACATAAAATTCAATAAGAGAAAAAATATGGTTATTCCAACTGCTATACCGTATCTGAATCGATATTTTGAAACAATAAAAGTTACGCCAATTTTTTTGAGTATTTTCACCTTAACTCCCGTGTGTTTTCTTAGCTGACGCACCTTTTTAAAATCAGCTTTGTGAATCGTTATTTCAAAACCATCATTTTGTTTTTTGAGATTATGAAACGTAATATTATTAGCCGCAAGAATGTTTAATAATCTTTCGCAGTATTCCCCTGTTATTCTTATTCGAACAGAACCTATCACAAATAAATACAGTTTATTAATGTTCATCTTTTTATCCCTCAAATTCAAGACTGATAATTTTGCCCTTTATAGTTATGATTTCTTCTGCCATACGGGAGATTTCCAGAGAGCTGCCCACAACTACTAAAGTCAATTTTGATAAATTAATCTGAATCACCTCATCACTATATTCCTTAATTCCGTAACAGCCCTCAACAACCAGCGAGGAACGGCCAAATATTTCTATTCTGTTATCACACAGTCTGCCATCGGAAATATAACTGCTTATTGATTCTAATTTTTTCATAAAAACCCCCATTTCTTTTTTATTCTATGAAAATATGTATAACATAATTCATAATATTATAGGGGTGAAAATTTTGAAAAAAATAATATTTTTAATAGCAAGTATATTGATGATAATTATTATAATATCAGATAATCAAAACGTTCGTAATTCAGTAATAACGGGAATACATATATGCTCGGAAAATTTGATTCCGTCGTTATTACCTATATGCTTTGTTACTACATTAATTATAAATAGCGGTGCAATAACATCAGTAAATCACAAACTTTCTGTACCATTATTTTTTATAATATCACAAATAGCAGGTTATCCCGTGGGAGCAGTATTGATTAGCAGTGCAGTGCAAGAAAATATGATATCGAAAAAAGATGCGCAGCGTATCCTTCCGTCAATGATTTGCGCCGGTCCCCCTTTTATAATTTCATTCGTTGGTGAACTGCTTTTCGAAAGCAAATTATTAGGCATATATATGTACGCAGCGCTATTATTTTCTAACATTATTATATTTTTAATTTCGAAAGGCACAAAAGTATCGCTAAGAAAGACAAAGGATTTTTCATTATCAGATGAAATTGATAAATCTGTCAAAAAATCTGCTGTAACGGTTTTTAATATATGCTGCTACGTAATTTTGTTTTTTGCCCTTAAAACGCTGATTTCGAATTTTTTCGGTGAAAAAATATCCCAAATACTTATCTGTATTTTTGAGGTAACCAACGGTGTTATAGAAACGAGTAATATTTATATTGTGTGCGCCGTTCTGTCCTGGGGAGGCATTTGCGTAATGCTACAAATAAAAGGAATAACAATAAACATTGGTATTTCCTTCTATAAAATAATGATTTGGAGGTTTATAAGTGTTCTGATTTCTTGTTCAGTCCTAAGATTACTAACATACGTATTCCCGATTAAAAACGCCGTTTTTTCAAATTTGACTCAAAAGCCAACTATTCTACTTGGCGGTAATTTTTCTTTTTTAGTATTTGCAATTTTCAGTATTATTGTAATGCTGTTATCATTGCGAAGACGTACAACAGGTCAATTTTTAAAGGATATTATATAAAACAAGACACACATTTCGAAATGTGTGTCTTAAAAATTATTTCTTTCTACGTTTAAAAATTAAATTTCTAAACAAAATCATATTCATAACAATGAAAAACAGAGAAAGCAGTAATAACGTCAGATAGGGTTTTGCAGGCGCAACGGTAGCAAGAAGCATAATCGGAAAGCCGAGAAGAATTGCTGGAAAATTCTGATATACCATATTATCTGCGGCAGGTGTCTTAAATTCACCGTCAATTTCTCTTAGAAGAATTGTGCCTGTACTAGCCGTTCCAGTAAGCATACCATACATCATTAAAAATTGTTCGTTGGTATATTCCTTAAATAAAACCTTTGCAACAAACAAATTATATAAATAAGTTATTACCAAACCGACAATTCCCAATATTGTCATAATACCCCAGTATTTACCGAGAATTCCAAGTCTGATAGCCGCAATGCCTGCAACTACCATAATATCAAAAAAGAAATTACTGATTCGTGTCATGAGGAAATCGTTAATATATTCTTTTTCTACAATTTTCTTTTTCTTAAATAAATTAAGAATAACTTTAACTAGTGTTGCAGAAAGAACACCTATAAGGAAATTAAATCCAAAAATAACAGAACGCATACCGGGAAGGATGTTTCCAAGCAACCACATAAGCAAAAAAGTGACCAAGTAAGCAATGAAAGTAAAGCAGACCTGAACGGTAATTTTATCTATACTTCCCTGCATTGGAATTTCGTTTTTGCCTTCTATATTGTCACTATTTACACTATGTTCTTCATTGCCGTACGCCTTAATAATTTTTTTCTTTTTAAGAATATTTAAATGAAAAACGCCACCGATACTTGCACTTAAAAAGCCCAAAGCGGCAATTGTAAGACCGAAGCTTTTTCCACCCTCGAATCCGAATTCAGTTTCATAAATATTACCATAGTTAAGAGCCTGACCACTGCCCTGTCCATAACCCAAAGGCAACAAAATTCCCGCAACTGAGAAGAAGCCTTTTATAAACAACGCTGCAATAAGAGTAATAGCCATACCAACGATAGCTTGTAGTAAATACGTTGAAACGGTAGTAACACCTGTATTAAAAATTTCTACGGCACGTTTTTTAGTAAATTTATTTTTAGTGGATTTCAAAGTAGATGCAATAAATCCAAGAGCTAAGGTGTGATAAGTAATCATTTCTAAATTTTTATAACCTACGCCGTTAAAGGCTACCGTTTCAAATAATACCTTACCAGTCGCTAAATCGTATATACCGGCTGCGGTCAGAAGAATAATACCTGCAAGAACAGAAGTTGGAATAAGAGATACTCTCAAAAATTTTATACCCTTTTTCAAGGCGTTGGCAATTATTAAGCTTAAAAGTAAGGAGCCTACTAAATTAACAGTCCCCCACACATCAGAGCCCCAAAAACTTTCCATTTTTATCCTCCAAACAAGTATTTTTATAACGATTAAATATATGCACATATTTAAGTGCATTAAAGCGTTTATCACCTTTTAACTGATAGATATTATTTTCAAAATAAATGTCTAACTTATTTTTACCAAGAATTGTAAGAGCAGATATTTCATCAAACTTAAATACAATTTCATCATCTTGTGATTTGTTAATCACAATACGATTACCGTAAAGAGAAATATCTGTATCCTTTTTTAGCTTTAACTTTTTCTTGCAAGGTATAACTCTATAAAGTGATATTTTTTCATTGTAAATTGCACTGGAAAAATACGGTTTTAAATCGGTATTGTTAACAAATTCTTTTTGATAATCGTACCACTGAGATATATAAGGAAAAGGTAGCTTAAATCCGTCTCCAACTAATGAAGTATCTTCATTATATAAAATCTTTCTTTTGCACTTTTTACATTCAAGAGCATTGTTATTGCTATAGAATGTAGAAAAATCACAGTTTGGGCATATATATATAGCTCTCTCTAAGAATTCGGCTCTTCGCTTATGTTTGTAAATATTTGCTGAGTTAGCTTCATTAACATAAAGACCTCTATAAATTCTGTTAAATAATTCCTCTTTACTTAAATTTTCGTATTCCTCAGGGTTAATGACATCATATACACCGGCAGTCATTCTGCCTTTTCTTACAACGTCACTCCATCGTGGATGAATGCCGTAACCACCTTCTATTCTATAAAGCAAGACGGGAACGTTAAGTTTTTTTACCAATGAAGCAATTGCAGGATTTATGTATTCGGTTTTTCCGCTGAATGTTCTGTTACCTTCAGGAGCGATAGCAAGAGTTCCGCCCTCTTTAACTACTTTGATGCAAGATTTTATCGCACCAATATCAAGAGTTTGCTTTTTTATCGGTATCGGTTCAACCAGAAATTTAATTATAGACGAAACGAAACCAAGAGAAAAGATATCTTCAGAAGCTAAATAGTAAACAGGACCTTTGATTGACATACCAACAAAAAACTGGTCAAAAGCAGTTTGATGATTATATAAAATCAGATATGGTCTATTTTCCTGTTCCTTGAATTTATTAATACGAATACCATATTTAAGAACTGTATAAGGATAAAGAAATAGAATTAGAAAGTTTCGAAAAAATTTGTGTCGTAATTTGATCCACTTATTATTGTGCAATTCAATATCTCCCAGAACAATATTTACAGGTATTTTAACATAAAATACAAGAAAATGCAACGATTAATATTGAATCACAAAATGAAAACAACCGCAATCCGAAGATTACGGTTGTTCTTGAATACTGACCCTAATTTTGATACAAATGCACCCTCTTTTGAGATTAGGGGGTGCAAAGTCATTTTAGGGGGTGCAAACAATTGCGGTTAATTAAGATATTTGCCGAAAAATTCCTTTGTTTCGGGAACACATATAACCTTAAACATATATTTGCCGCCATTGCCTCTAAAAACAATGTAAGTACAGCCAGCATTACTGTATCGGTAGCCGCGCACTCGAATTGAATAACCAATCAGAATTTCTGCGGTTTCAATATCGCACATCGAAAACGTTTTTTCTTTTTTGACACCGAAATAGTAATCTGTAACGGAAACCACATCGTCAACGATTTCAACAAAAGCTTTCTCCATGTCCTTTTCTGATATTGCAAATAGCATTGCAAGCACCAATACAGGAGTAAGTATCACAATGGCAGGCATAACGCTATCTATATACAAGGAACATACGATGGACATAAAAAGAAATAACGAAATTATCAAACCAAAACTGATCGTAAGCATAATCTTAACAGACTTTTTAGTTTCGATTTTTGGTGTTCTGTTGTGGGTATTAAACCTTATAATATCACCTCTTTATCTATAATATAGCATATTTTCTTCTGTAATTCAACGATTATCTGCCTTTTAACGATTTGAAATAGGATAAAACTGTGAATTTACAAATTTCTCTCCCGAAAAATTCTTTAAAAACCGATTTTGGGTATAAAATAACCGCCATTCCGTTGTATCAGAATGACGGTTATTCTTTGGCGGAGACGGCGAGATTCGAACTCGCGGGGGATTGCTCCCTAACTGATTTCGAGTCAGCCCCGTTATGACCACTTCGATACGTCTCCATATTATAAGAACATTAGATATTATAAATTGCAAAGATAATTTTGTCAAGAAATTTATAACGTTCTGAGTCCTTTAGGATAATGATTTTTAGCAACTGAACCCGATACCTTTACGCCGCCGACAGTACATCCGTTTACAGTGACAACAGCCCATCCGTCAGGTGCATTCGTTTGGAATGCTTCTCCATGTAAATATTTTGCAAGTTCATCACTATCAACTGTAAGTTCGATTTTATTTTTAAAACGGTTTCCCAATGACATAAAAAACTGGTGATGAGGCAATATATAATTTTTCTTTATTTCACCTATATTTACACCAAAAGAAAAAGATGAAAGGTTATGGACATTGAAATTTCCGCTATAATATACAGGGTTATTATTGTACATAAATACAGACTCTTTATCATAATAGGTCAGTACACTGTCAAGGAATTCATAAACCATTTTATCAGCTTTTACTTTATTAATTGATTTAACAATAAAATTTTCAGATTTTTCAGTATTATGCAGTATTGCTACAAATTGCCCCTCTCCCCTATTTTTATGCGGATAAAATCTTTTACAGAAGTTAATGTTTTCGGTTTTACAGCCGTCAAAAAATAAACCATCTACACTAAAGTTATTCAACTTTTCATTAACAGGAACAAGTTCGAAATTTGAATATTTTTGCAAAAAAGCATCAATAACCATTTCATTTTCTTCAAGAGAATAAGTACAAGTAGAATATACTATATATCCACCTTTTTTCAGACAAGTAGCTGCATCGTCCAAAATATTAGCTTGTCGCTTTGCACATGATATAACATTTTCCTCACTCCAACAATCAATAGCAGCCTGTTCTTTTCTGAACATACCTTCGCCAGAGCAAGGCGCGTCAACCAAAACCATATCAAAGCAATTTTCAAACACACAGGCAAGGCGTTTAGTATCCATACAGGTAGTGATGCAGTTTTTAAAGCCTAACCTTTCAATATTACCAGTTAATACCTTGCAACGATTAGACACGATTTCGTTGCTAACAAGAACACTGTTATAATCAAGCTTGTTTCGTATTTGTGAGCTTTTACCGCCTGGGGCTGCGCACATATCAAGTACATTCCATTTTTTATCTATCTCAATAGCTTCGACAGGCGCCATAGCGGCTGGTTCTTGCACGTATATCATACCAGCATGATGATACGGGTGATTGCCAATTTTATCATAATCGGTATAAAAACCGTTTTCCACGTAAGCAATTTTATCCTTTGAGAATATATTTATCTTTTGAAAGTCTTTTACGGATATTTTTTCAGTGTTAACTCTAAATGCCTTTACAGGTTTGTCTTGAAGCGAATTAACAAAATCCTCAAAATCGTCCTTTAAAAGCTTTTTCATACGTTCTTCAAACTGTATTGGGAGATTAATCAAATTTATTCACCGCCTAATTTTGACTCAATATAAAGCATTAAAGCAGAAGCGCTGACAATAGCAGCCGTTTCGGTGCGTAAAATTCGTTTGCCAAGAGAAACAGTTTTACCGCCACTGTTAATTACAGCCTCAATTTCCTTTAAATCGAAGCCACCCTCAGGACCGATTAATATCCCTACAGACGTTCCCTTTTTAATTAAATCTAACGCTTCCGTTAAAGAAGCCATGCCATTAAAATTTTCATAGGGAACTAAAAACAAATCTAAATCCTTGGCAATTTGCAGCATATTTTTATAAGAAATAACCTCACACACCTGAGGAATTACATTTCGTTTACTTTGCTTGGCGGCGCTTTCTGCTATTGCTTGCCAACGAGTCACCTTTGAAACCTTTTTCTTCTCATCAAGCCTTACAACGCAGTTTTTCATTTCAACAGGATAGATTTTAGAAACGCCAAGTTCGACGGTTTTCTGTATAATAAGCTCCATTTTGTCACTTTTAGGAAGACCCTGAAACAAAACTATATTTACAGGCAATTCTGCGCAGTTATGGTTTTCTTCAATAATTTCGGCAAATATATCGTTACCGCTAATAGAAGAAATTTTACAAAGGTCGCTCTTACCGCACACTGAAACCAATATTTCATCATTAATTTTCATTCTGAGAACATTTACAATATGATTATAATCATTACCATCAATAATGTATCCGTTATTTACAACTTTGCTCTCATCCACAAAAAAATTAAACATACTTTACCTTAATACCTTCTCTTTTTCTTATTCTTGAATTTGTTATTTTTGTTTTTATTGATATATCCATTATCGTTTGGAACAAGGCAATTTTTTGAATCACCGATAAGGTCGGTTCTACCAGCTTTTATAAGAGCTTTTCGAACAATATCTCTGTTTTCAGGTTTAAAATACTGAAGCAAAGCCCTCTGCTCAGCTTTTTGTTGTGCTGTACGCGGCACATACACTTCTTTCATTGTAAAAGGGTCAAGACCCGTATAATACATACAAGTAGAAACTGTACCCGGGGTAGGATAAAAATCCTGCACCTGTTCAGGTCTGAGTCCCTCTTTTTTTAAAAATAATGAAAGCTCGATTGCATCATTTATAGTGCTTCCCGGATGTGATGACATAAGATAAGGAACCAAAAACTGTTTTTTACCCGCACTTTGAGTAAGCTCATAAAAACGCTTCTTAAAGCTTTCAAATACTTCTATTTTAGGCTTACCCATCATAGAAAGAACATTATTTGAACAATGCTCAGGTGCAACTTTTAACTGTCCGCTGATGTGATGATTAACAAGCTCTTTAAAAAAGCTTTCATCTTTATCTGCAATAAGATAATCAAATCTAATACCTGAACGAATAAACACCTTTTTAACTTTTGGTAAATTCCTGAGTTTTCTTAATAGCTCAAGATAATCACTATGGTCTACCTTTACCGCAGGACACATTGTGGGTGCCAGGCATTTTTTATCAGCACACACGCCGTTTTTAAGTTGGGCATCGCAGGAAGAAGCGCGGAAATTTGCAGTAGGTCCTCCAACATCGTGAATATAACCTTTAAAATCAGGCATTTCTGTGATTTTTTTAGCTTCATCAATAACTGAATTATGACTGCGACAAGAAACTGTTCTACCTTGATGATAAGCCAGTGAGCAAAAATTACAGGCGCCAAAACAGCCTCTGTTGTGAATAATCGAAAATTTAACCTCTTCAATACCAGGAACACCGCCTAAAGCCTTATAGGATGGGTGGAAATCTCTCATATACGGCAGTGAATACACTTTATCCATTTCATGTTGACTAAGAGGAGGCATTGGAGGATTTTGCACAACAATTTTATTTCCGTGACGCTGAATGACGGACTTCCCTCTTATTGCATCATGCTCGTTTTGCTGAATTCTTGTTGCAACAGCATACTTCTTTTTACCGTTATCATCATCTGCAGACACCTCTTTAAAGCTTGGACATTCTTTTACAGGCATTGGATTGTAGTTTTTAGTATCAACAGCGTAACACGTACCTAAAATATTTGTAAGTGTATCCGCACTCTCACCATTTCTCAATCTATCTGCAATTTCTACAATATGTTTCTCGCCCATACCGTACATCAGCAAATCAGCAGTGCTGTCAATTAAAATAGACGGTCTAACCGCATTATCCCAATAATCATAATGAGCAAAACGACGAAGAGAAGCTTCGATTCCGCCTATAGCAATAAACACATCTCCGAATATGCGGCGTATATTTTTACAGTATACAATAACCGCTCTGTCAGGACGCGCTCCGGCTTTACCTCCTGCAGTATAAGCATCATCACTTCTTTTCTTTTTTGCAGCAGTATAATGCGCAACCATTGAGTCAATATTACCGCCGTTTACTAAAAATCCAAGCAGCGGTTTACCAAATCTATTATAATCATCATCGTTTCTTGGTTGAGGTAGAATACAAACATTATAGCCCGCATTCTCGAGTACACGAGAAATTACAGCAGTTCCAAATGATGGGTGGTCAACATAAGCATCTCCTGTAACAAGAACAAAATCAGGTCTATCCCAGCCAAGAGATAGCATTTCATTTTTGGTAATAGGTAAAAAAGGCATAAAAAATCTCCTTGAAATATCATAAAAATATGATAACATATTATTATGAAATTTACAAGAAAAAGGAATAATTATGAAAACATTTGCGCCTTCTTATTACAAAAAATTCAAATGTATTGCTGATAAATGCAAAAACAACTGTTGTATTGGATGGGAAATTGATGTTGATGAGAATACTCTTGATTTTTATAAGGATAAATTTGAAATAGTACGACACATCGATTTTAAACCTGTACCTCATTTCAGACTTGCAGAAAAAGAGCGTTGTCCTTTACTAGACAAAGACAATCTATGTGAAATAATTAAAAATTACGGCGAAGAGCATTTGTGTCAGATTTGCACAGACCATCCAAGATATAAAAATTATTACAATACGAGGCTTGAAATTGGTATAGGATTATGCTGTGAAGCAGCAGCTAAATTAATTATTGATAATCCATTTGAATTAGTACAAATTGCTGACGATAATTCAAATGTCTTTTCAGATGCAGATGAATCAGATTATTTTGTTAACAGGGATGAAATGTTACGCCAATCTTTTAACAACTACATAAATATATTGCCTGATATTAAACAATCCGAACTCTATGATTTGCTTATAAATTTTGAAATACTTGATGAAAGTTGGAAAAACTGTATAACTAAATTAAAAAACGTATGTAGCAATATAAAAACAGTTAATATAACAAACGTAAATTTTGCTGATAATTTAATTTCATATTTTATTTACAGACATTTAAGTTCCTACGATATTATGTTATGTACTCTGTGCGTAGCAATAATTTTTGCAATCGGCGGAGATATTTATGATACAGCAAGGATGTTTTCTGCAGAAATAGAATACAGTGATGAAAATCTTGATAAACTATATAATTTCATACTTTTAAAAGAAAAAGAAATCTGTGCTACATAATCGTAGCACAGATTTAATTTTATTTACTGAATTTTTCGATAATTGCATCAACGATACGCTTACTTGCAAAACCATCACCATAGGGATTTGATGCTTTACTCATTCTTTCATACTCAGCTTTATCAGTGAGCAGTCTCATAGTTTCTTTATAAATCGTTTCAGAATCAGTACCTACAAGCTTGAGTGTACCTGCATCAATACCTTCAGGACGCTCGGTTGTGTCACGAAGTACAAGTACTGGCTTTCCGAGAGACGGTGCCTCTTCCTGAATTCCGCCGCTATCGGTAAGTATTATATGTGAAAGATTTTGGAAATTATGGAAATCAAATACTTCTAGAGGTTCAATTAATTTAACACGGTCACAATCACCGAATATTTCATCAGCAGCCTGACGTACAAGAGGATTTTTGTGAATAGGATAAATAACTTTTATTCCCTCAACCTCATCAAGAACCCTTCTAATGCCTCTGAAAATATTTCTCATAGGTTCACCAAGATTTTCTCTTCTATGTGCGGTAAGAAGAATCATCTTATCGCCATCAAGCCACTCAAGCTCAGGATGAGAATAATTTTCATCAACAGTTGTGCTCATAGCATCAATAGCAGTGTTACCGGTTATATATATTTTACTGTCGTCAATATTCTCTTTAAGCAGATTAGACCTTGAAAGCTCAGTTGGTGCAAAATACATATCAGTCATACAGTCAACCATCTGACGATTCATTTCTTCGGGGTAAGGAGAGTACTTATTGTAGGTGCGAAGACCGGCTTCAACGTGACCGATAGCAACCTGATTATAAAACGCTGCAAGTCCACCGGCGAAAGTGGTGGTAGTATCACCATGCACGAGAACGATATCGGGCTTTGCTTCTTTAATAACTCCGTCTACACCGATAAGAGCGCGAGTAGTAATATCACTTAAGGTCTGGCCCTGTTTCATAATATCAAGGTCGAAGTCAGGTTTGATATCAAAGGTATCAAGAACCTGGTCGAGCATTTCTCTATGCTGTGCGGTAACACAAACGATGCTTTCGATTTCTTCCCTGCTCTCAAGCTCCTTAACAAGCGGAGCCATTTTGATAGCTTCAGGACGTGTCCCGAATATACTCATAACCTTAATTTTCATTTATATTACCTCGTCACTTAACCGATTTTTTCAGCCAATTCCTTTGCTTTTAACATAGAATCTTCCATAGAATTGTATATCCATGCACCATAACGTCCGATAGTATATACATTAATTTCAGAAAACTCTTCTTTTAGCAAATCTATTTTTTTATTAGTTTCAGTGCTTATATGAACATAAGCAGGGTCCATCATAATTACAGAATAATCAACAAGTTTTGTTTCAGCATCTGTAATACCAAGATTATTAAGGTTTTGCAAAGTGAGTTTTAATTGCTCATCAATATCCTCTTTAGTTACAGTTGCATTTTTACTGTATCCTATTTCAATGTACATACTTAAGTTTTCTTGTCCTAAAATATTATTATAAAAACCGCATCGATAAAAATTACATTCTTTGTCGGCAACATAAAGCCAATGTTCTTTTTGACAAAGCTCACTTTTTTTATTAAATCCAAGATTGAACACCAAAACCTTATTATAAGACATTTCATCAATAAGAGCCTCATATCCTTGTGATAAAGAAAGAAATTTATTTAGTGGCGAAGTGTTAATCAAATACTCATAAAAAACAGTTGTGCCATCAGATAATGAAGCTGTCTTGTTATTAAAGTCAATGCTTACAACCTCAGTTTCTAGAAGCACTTTATTCTTATCAATAGAACTGTATAAAATATCAATAAAACTTCCGGCACCGTTTTTAGGATATAAGAAAGAAGCATTGTATGAATTAACCTTGCTATTTTTCATATTACGAATAATAGCTTCCTTATCAGCATAAGGAAAAAATCGACCCATAGCATCTACATCAAGTTCTTTTAAGTCAATAGCATATAACTTTTCATTATATGGCTTCAAAAACTTGTCGACAATTGATTTTCCAAATTTTCCGTAAAGCATGTCCAGAAAGTTATCATAACGTTCTTTTTCTTCCTTTTGAAAAAGGTCATAAAGGCAGTCAATGAATTCTTCCTTTTCAAGTTGATGAATGTTTGTCTGAAAAGGAAAATCGATAAATCTATCTTTATGCACGATTTTTGTGCATTTTTCATTATAGATAATATCTTCGACAGGCATCTGATTTAAAAATTTATTTTTAAATTCATCAGTGTTGAAATGAAAGAAATGACCTGCATAATCCCAAACAAATTCTCCTGATTTTATAGTACGGCAATACCCACCAACTTCGGTTTCTTTTTCAACAATTAAATAATCACCACTGCAGTAATTTGCAAAAGTAAGCCCTGAAATACCAGCGCCGATTATAAGATACTTAACATAAGATTTATTCACACAACGCTACCCCCATGACACAAGTTTACGAACTATAGATTTTATAATACTATCAAATCTAATTAGAATACCACCTGTTTTTCTATGAATTTTTTTCATTTTGGTGGCTAACAAATGATGGTTATAAATCTCAGGGTATGCAGATAACCGTTTTTCAAAAGCTATATATTTTTTACCGGATTTCCAGTACTGTATAACAACAACATAATGAGCAGTTATCATTGGTATTATCAGTTTTGTTAAAATATAGGATTTTTTAGCAACAGATATATTTGAATTATAATAGTAATTTATCAAATTAAAAATCACATTTTCATGCTGCTTGTAATTATTTTTGTAAGAATTTTTGCTGATTGATTGGTCAATACGTCCAATAAAATAGCGATATATATCTAACGGATAATACACAATATTTTTCGCTTTTTCAATAGAAAAAGCATCAAATTCCATATCAATATAAAAGCTTTTTTCAGTAAGTTTAAACGAGTCTACTATTACCTCTCTTTTGAAGCTAGAAGTTGCAAGAATTGGACCCCATTTTTCAAAGCCATAGCCATTGTAGCACAAGTCATCAAAAATATATTTTTTACCAGGCAACATAAAGCCATAGAGCTTACGCAATTCTAATTTATTTACAGTAGCAATATCTTCAGAATAATCCGTAACGACAATATCTGCATTTTCACATTCAAGAATATCTATTAGATTAGCCATTTCCTCTGAATTTACCCAATCATCGCCATCGATTATTCTAATATACTTACCGCTGCATAGTTTAAGTCCTTCATTAATTGTGGAACCATGTCCACCATTGTCTTTATCCAAAATTTTTATAGTGTTGTCAGAATAACGATTTAATAATTCTTCTGCAACAATAACTGTATTATCTTTAGAACCATCGTTAACTATAATAACTTCAATTTTGTTGCCATTTCGATGTTCGAGCATGGTATAAACACCATGATAAAGATAATCAGAAACATTATATGATGGAATAATAATACTGAGCAGCTTTTCAGATGTTTTAATATTTGGCATTATTGAAATAGAATGATAATCTTCCACAGATTGTATCATCTCAATTTCACGTTTAATGGTTTTTTCAAAACTACACTTATCAAAAACTTTTTTATGACATGCTTTTGATACCTGAATGAAATATTCTTCATCATTATACATTTTTTCAATTAGGTCAGCATAAAGCAAATAATCTTCAGTATCACAAAGAATTCCCAATTCACTAGGTAAAAATTCTGCAATTGCATCATTTTGTGAAGATACGATTGCAAGACCAGACATAGCGGCTTCACACATAGATACCCCTTGTGCATCATATCTTGTAGCAAAAAGGCCAATACCGTTATGTTTATGAACCTCAGAAATTTCACTATGATTTAAAAATTTCTGATAAAGATGAACATTAGGAAAATCTTTTATAGGTGCAATTAAAGTATCATAATTTTCACCTGTACCATAAATATTAAACTCTAAATTATTAAAGCAATCCCTGCGGCTAAGTTCAAGAATAGTTCTGACATTTATATCAATAGCATATTTGCTTATATTTTCAAAGCGTCGTACAAAAAATATTTTTTTACGTAATTCCGGATTTTTTTCAACGAAATCGAAGTTGTTTTCATCTATAAAATTGGGTATTACTATGCTATTGTTAAACTTAATACCAATAAGTTCTTCACTGTGTTTTTTTATCCATTCAGACACAAACACCCAGTGAACATTTTTGTAATTATTATAACGATTAATAAGTTTGTCGTTATTTTTAAATTTATCAATATATTCTTGCGACAACTCAGTTTCGGGAGTGAAATAATTATCAGTCATTTTGGACCAATCCCAATAAAGAGTTTCAGGACCATGAACCCAAAAATATAGATTAGTATTTGAAATATCACATGCATCTAAAACTTGTGCATATTTATCATCGAAAAAATGAAGCAGAATTGTTTTATACTTTTTCTTAGTAAGTAATTGACGCAAACCAAAAAAATCAGTTCTGGTCACTTTGATACCCTCAAACTCATAATTGCAGGTATTAGGGTATTGATGAGCACATATAAGGTCGAATTTAATTCCAAAATCCTGATATGCCTTAACACGTGAATGAACAAAACCGCCAAAATACTTATTTTCTTCCGTGGGATAACTTGGGGTAACAATTAAAGTATCGTTTCCACTGTCTAAAATGTTATGGAATATATCATCAAATATATTGTTAGAAGTATTTGAAAAAAATATATCTGCTGCAGTAACAACAACCTCCGACTGACGATTAATCTTAATAGCAAAAAGCATATTACTACATTCTTTATTATAAACAGATGAAGAATTGAAAGAAGTTTCAGCTTTAATCTCGCGTGACAAGTTAAGCATTTGTAAAACAGCACCATTGCCCTTAATAACTTCTCCTCTAAAATTCATACATACGTTTTTGTGATTTTTACCGAATTGTAACATAGGAAATAAAACAAAACCATGTACTTCCGTATTGTTGATAATATGCAAAGTATTATTTTTCCTAATAACTCGAATTTTATTATTTTTAAACTTAATATAAAATTTATTAATAAGATTCATTTTCAAGCTCCTTAATTATAAACCCATAAACTTAACATACTCATCGCAAACTTCTTTACCGCCGATTTTCTGAACAACTCCATGTTCAATCCATACTACGGTATCGCACATTTTTTTGATTTGC
>JAXJXV010000002.1:0-217267 GCA_036307305.1 Acutalibacteraceae bacterium | reverse complement strand
CCTGAAAGTATTTGCAACAGGGTTACAAGCAAGGTTAAAAACGGCAGTATTGTACTTTTCCACAACGATGCCGACCATACACCCGAAGCGTTACCCAATATCCTCAAATGCCTGAAAGACGAGGGGTATGAGTTTGTATTTATTGAGGATTTGATTTTAAAGGATAATTACGAAATAAAACACGACGGAATGCAAGTAAAAAAAGACGGCTGATGCCGTCTTTTTTAGGGAATAGGGAATAGGGAATAGGGATTAGGGATTAGGGATTAGGGCGTGGTGTCTTTGGTACGGATATAAAATACACATAACCATTCCTTTTGTTTTCCAAGGGAGCCATTTTATTTAATCAGTTCTTTTAAAAGCTCGATGGACTCGTCCATTGAATTGTATTCTGCCAGTAGCATTGATTTTATTTCACTGTTGAATTCTACAACGTCGGGGATTCCTATACAGCGGATACCCGCATTGTTAGCGGCGCGGATACCGTTACCTGAGTCCTCGAAGATTATACATTCTTCGGGCTTAGCACCCATAAGCGCGGCTGTTTTCAGGAAAATATCGGGCGCGGGTTTTCCGTTTTCAATTTCATCGCCGAAAACTGTTACCTTAAAATAATCCATACAGTTTACAGCGTTAAGTCTTGCGGAGGCTCTTACTTTATCGGTACCCGAAGCAACTGCCATCTCAACTCCGTTTTCTTTTAAGAAATCAAGGGTTTCCTTTACGCCTTTTTTATAACGGACAACGAGATGCTCGTTTACGTATTCTTCATAGTGCTTTCTGAAAAGCGGAATGTCAAGGGTGGGGAAGTTTTCTCTCAGAAATTTACCGCTACCATCGTTATTAGTGCCGCAAACGTATTTTACATTATCACCCATACCTGTAAAGCCTTGTTTTTTACCTGCTTCTTCCCAAGCGGGTATGTATATAGTCTGTGTGTCCAGTAACGTACCGTCCATATCAAATATAACTTTAATCACTTCTATCACCCTAAGGATTTTACCATATGGGTGAAATAAAAGCAAGAAAAAACTTTCTTATTTTTCTTTGCATTTTCACTAAAAAAGTGTGTGATAATTTTTGGAAAAAATATATAGCAATATTATGAAAGTGATGATATAATGTAGATACTAAAATATAATGGGGTGACCAGTATGTCAAATTACATAAGATACAGCTATAAGGAGCTTGAAAAGTTCTGTATAGACTGCTTCAACAAATTCGGCTTTAAAGAGGATGAAAGCCGTATTATTACCGACGTGCTTCTTCTTTCCGACCTTTATGGAATTGAATCTCACGGTATGCAAAGACTTGCCCGTTATCATAAGGGTATTGAAAAGGGGCTTATTAATATTGATTCAAAACCTGAAGTGGTTTTTGAAACACCCGTTTCTGCCGTTATTGAAGGTAATGACGGTATGGGACAGCTTATTTCCCATAAGGCTATGAATATTGCTATTGAAAAGGCTAAGAAAACTGGTATGGCTATTGTAACCGTTCGTAATTCCAACCACTTCGGTATTGCGGGTTATTATGCTAAAATGGCCTGTGATGCAGGTCTTATAGGTATGGCTATGACCAACAGTGAGGCTATAATGGTACCAACCTTTGGCAGACTTGCTATGCTGGGCAGTAACCCTATAGCCGTTGCTATGCCTGCTGAGCCGTATGATTTCTTCTTTGATGCTTCTACTACGGTTGTAACGAGAGGTAAACTTGAAATTTATAATAAGCTTTCAAAACCTCTTCCTGAGGGTTGGGCGCTTGACTCAAAGGGTAAAGGCTCAAGCGATGCGAGTGACGTTCTTAAAAATATCGTGGCTAAAAACGGCGGAGGTATTATGCCGCTTGGCGGAGAAACAGAGCAGACGGGTAGCCATAAGGGTTACGGATACGGTATGTTTTGCGAGATTTTCTGTTCAATCATTTCTATGGGTCTTACTTCTAACCATACTCACATAGGCGGAAAGGGCGGCACCTGTCACGGCTTTATTGCTATTGACCCCAAGGTATTCGGTGACCCTGCCGCCATAAAAGAGCATCTTTCTACCTTCCTCAGAGAGCTTCGTGAGTCTCCTAAGAGCGAGGGACAGACAAGAATATACACTCACGGTGAAAAGGAAATTTTTGCAAAAGCAGACAGACTCGAAAATGGCATTGACGTTAATATCAACACCGTTAAGGAAATGTTTGATATGTGCAACTATGTAGGTCTTAATCCTGTTGATTATTTAGGCGACATTAAATTCGACGAGTCAACAGAAAGCTCATATAATTAAGGTGATAAAAATGGATATTAAGGAAAAAGCATTAAAACAGCATTACGAGTGGAAGGGTAAGATTGAGGTTGTGTCCCGCACACCCGTTACCAACAAGGAACAGTTGTCCGTGGCTTATACCCCTGGTGTAGCAGAACCCTGTCTTGAAATCAATAAGGATTATGATAAATCCTTTGAACTTACTCGCAGATGGAATATGGTCGCTGTAATTACCGACGGCACTGCAGTTTTAGGTCTTGGTGATATCGGTCCTGAAGCTGGTATGCCCGTTATGGAGGGTAAATGCGTACTTTTTAAGGAATTTGCAGACGTAGATGCATTTCCTCTTTGCATAAGAAGTAAGGACGTTGATGAAATAGTAAGAACTATTTATCTTATTTCGGGTTCCTTCGGCGGTATAAACCTTGAGGATATTGCGGCTCCCCGTTGCTTTGAAATAGAAAGAAAGCTTAAAGAGCTTTGTGATATCCCTGTTTTCCACGACGACCAGCACGGTACTGCCGTTGTTGTGGGCGCGGCTCTTCTTAACGCGCTTCGTCTTACAAAAAAAGAAATAGGCGAGATTAAGTGCGTAATAAACGGCGCGGGAAGTGCAGGTATTGCTATAGGTAAGCATCTGTTAAAGCTTGGCGTTAAAAATCTTACCATGGTTGACCGCTTTGGTATTATCGTTGAGGGCGACAGTCAGCTTAATCCTGCTCAGGCTCAAATGAGTAAGGTTACCAACAGAGAAAAAATGACAGGTACCTTAGCTGACGCTATGAAAGGCGCAGACGTATTTATCGGCGTTTCTGCCCCAGGTGTTGTGAATGAGGAAATGATTAAGTCAATGAACAGTGACGCTATTGTATTCCCAATGGCAAACCCCGTTCCTGAAATTATGCCTGACCTCGCTAAAGCCGCAGGCGCCCGTGTTGTTGGTACGGGACGCTCCGACTTCCCAAATCAGATAAATAACGTTATGGCATTCCCAGGTATATTCAGAGGCGCACTTGACGTTCGCGCTTCCGATATTAACGAGGAAATGCAGATGGCGGCTTCTCTTGCTATTGCTTCTCTTGTTAGTGACGACGAGCTTAATGAAGAATATATTATGCCATTTGCTTTTGATGAGAGAATCGGTAAAACCGTTGCTGAAAAGGTAGCTGAAGCGGCAAGAAAAACAGGCGTTGCAAGAATTTAAAATTTTTCTTGAATTTTAAGTATTTTTATTATATAATGAACACAAATAATTTAATGAGGTGTAACACTATGAAAAAACTTTTAGCATTGCTTCTTGCTTTCTGTATGATTTTTGTACTTGTTGCTTGTGGCGGTACAGACGGAAACGATTCATCAAATCCTTCAAGCAAACCGTCTATCGTTACAGGTGTTGACGACGAAGGCGATGAGCTCGACAATAGCAGTGAAGCAGAATCTCTTGTTCTTGACGGCACTGACCAGTATGTTGTTTGCATCAAAAAAGGCAATGAGACAATGAAAGAAAAGATTAAGTCTATCAAAGACATTAAGGGTCTCAGCGTTGGCGCTGCTTACGACGGCGACGGTGAAAAGATGGCTAAATACTACGGCGCAACTCACGTTGGTTACGGCGGAGAAAACGACGCTTTCTCTGAGCTTGTTGGCGGCACTCTTCTTGACTGCGTTATCGTAAAGAAAGGCGCAGGCGAACAGTATCAGGATAGAGGTACAGCAGAAATCATTCTCGACCCAATCGTTATTGAGTAATGAAGCTTTAAATTGAAACCACCCAAACTTCAAGTTTGGGTGGTTTTTGTATTTTTTTGTTGTAAAAAATAAGAAATTATGATATATTTATAACAATAAAGCGCTGTGATATAGGGGTGGAAGTTTTGACCTATATAGAATTCTTTAATGACGTTTCTATTGAAAATATATGCGCCTGTCTTACAAACGTGCCTGACAGGGTTATTTATATAGGCAGAGACAAAAAGGCTATAGATAATAAAATAGTCAGATATAAAAAGCTTTTTGACTCGCGCGGTGAAAAGAATATTGAATTTTTGAGCAGAACCATTAAAAAGGATAGCCTTGACAGTGCTGTCAGTGTGCTTCAGGAAATTGTAAATACCTATGATGACTGCGTTTTTGGAGTTACAGGCGGTGACGAAATAGCTTTAATGGCTTTCGGCATCGTTTATGAAAGAAACCGAAAAACCAAGGATATTAAGTTTCACCGTTTTAATATAAGCAATAATACAATATGTGACTGTGACGGTGACGGAAAAACAGTATACGACGAAATGCCCGTTTTAAGCGTTGATGAGAATATACTTATTTACGGCGGAGACGTGCTTTACGGTGACGTATGGAGTGATGATACTTATAAATGGAGACTTGATAAAGACTTTATAAACGATATAGGGCTTATATGGAACGTTTGTAAGGGAAATGCAAGGCTGTGGAATGTGCAGATAGGGGTTTTTGAAGCAGTTTATAAAGTCGGAATTAAAAGCGAGGACAGGCTCACAGCGGTAGCTAATATTGCAAAAGTCAAGGAACAGCTTCAAAAGAATCACAGCTCTTATGTGAGCGTTAAAGGCATAATCAAATATCTTTTGAATAAAGGACTGCTTACCCGTTTTGACGAAGATGAAGCTTCGATTACCATAGGATTTAAAAATCCTCAGATTATGCGATGTCTTACAAAAGCGGGACAAGCCCTTGAAATGAAAATCTACGTCACCGCTCTGGGTATCAAGAACAAGGGCGAAAGTACGTATAACGATATAGTTAACGGCGTTCTCATTGATTGGGACGGAAATTTTCACGACGATTGCAGGGAAAATATTTACGACACTGAAAATGAGATTGATATTATTATGATGCGCGGCGCAGTGCCTGTGTTTGTTTCCTGTAAAAACGGCGGTGTTGAAGCGGAGGAACTTTATAAGCTTAATACAGTAGCAACTCGTTTCGGCGGGAAATATGCTAAAAAAGTGTTGATAGCTACTTCCATACCCAAGAATACACAGGCGGGAAAATATTTTATCCAGAGAGCACAGGATATGAATATAAAGCTTATTAACGACGTTAAATATTTAAAGGATAATGAGTTGGCTGAAAAGCTGGGCAACTTATGGAAATAGTGGGGGAAATGATATGTCAGAAGTGAAGAAAAGTGTGCTTTTGTGTGAAATATATGCGAAAGCATATAAAATTCAGCAGAAAAAATATCGCACTGTAACGGCTGAAATGATTATTGCGGCAACCATAGATAAGGTTATTGAAAATAAGACTGACGGTCTGGTTACCGAGCTGACTTATGCCAGAACAATACTTAATAAATATTTTGATAACCTGAATAAAGCTAAATTTTATATGATGGAGTATATTCAGTACGGAAAAGGCAACGTGGTTTATGACGAGCTTTACATAAACAGCAAACTCAAAAACGTTGAAAAGCTCTTTTGCGCTAACGGTACTAAAAAAATGCGTATTGACGATTTGCTTATTGCTATTTTCGACGAGCCTACCGATACTATAAAAATGGCTATGGAGCATTGCGCTCTAAAAGACGAGCAAACATCTTCTATATCCGACGAGGATTTCAAAAGGGCTGTAAAAAGAGCCTCTGAGATTATTAATCAGAACGCTCAGGAATTCGAAGAGCATCAGCAAAAGAAAAACACTCAGGGAAAACCTGAGGTTAAAGTTGAAGATGAAGACGATATGGAATCTCCCTTCGATGATGATATTGAAAATTTGTTTGATGACGATTTCCCGTTTGTTGATAATATAGAGGATTTGATTCATAATGCAACCGATGCTATTGCAAAGGCTGTAGCAGACACCAAGAAGCTTAGAGGCAATCTTCTTTCCGACGTGTTCGGCCAGGATAATGCGGTAAATACCTTTGCGGCAGGTTATTTCCAGTCACGTATGCTTGAAATTACGGGGGACACAAGAAAACGTCCAAGCGCAACCTTTCTGTTCGCAGGACCTCCGGGGGTTGGTAAAACCTTCCTTGCCGAATCCATCGCCAAATATCTTGAACTTCCTTTTAAGAGATTTGATATGAGTGAATACTCGGATAAGGAAGCAAATCTTGAATTCTGCGGTTCTGATAAGGTTTATAAAAACGGTAAACCGGGTAACGTAACTGAATTTGTAGAGAAAAATCCAAGATGCGTGGTTCTTTTCGATGAAATAGAAAAGGCTCATATGTGCATAATTCACCTGTTTTTGCAGATGCTTGATGCAGGAAGACTGAGAGATAATTTCACCGATACGGAAGTGTCCTTTTCAAACGTTATCATAATAATGACCACCAATGCAGGTAAACAGCTCTATGAGGAAATGGATGACTTGTCTGGTGTTTCAAGAAAGGTTATTATTAACGCGCTTCAAAAGGACGTTAATGCTGAAACGGGCAACCCCTTGTTCCCAGGTGCTATATGCTCACGCTTTGCTTCGGGAAACGTTGCTATGTTTAACCATATAAGCGCTCACAGCCTTTTGAATATTGCTAAAAATGAAATAGAAAGAAACTGCGAGAAAATCAAAAAGGTTACCGATATTAATATCAAGGCGGAGGAAAACGTATACTCAGCTTTACTTTTTGCCGAGGGCGCAGTTGCGGATGCAAGAACCATAAGAAGCCGAAGCGAGACCTTCTTTAATAACGAACTTTATGAATTGTTAAGACTTATCGATTCCGACAAAACCGTTCATAATATTAAAGAACTTAAGGAAATTGATATAGTTTTGGATTTCGATAGGGCAGAGGATGAGGTTAAGACCTTGTTTAAGGGCGAAACGAAATCCAAGATGCTTGTATTCTCAGATAAGGAAACGGTTGAGCTTTATAAAAATATTCTTGATACCATTGATGTGTTTGGCGCAGACGATACCAAAACGGCAATCGGGCTTTTAAAGGATAATAAAATTGATTTTGCTCTCATAGATATAAAATGCGGTGTCAAAGGGGACGGCAAAAACATTCTTAACGTTGAGGATATTGATTCTGACGGCAGAGATTTCTTTATCTTTATGAGAGATAATAAGAATGACGTACCTGTTTATATAATTGAACGGCAGGATGAGGAGCTTTCTGATGAAGAGGAGATTTCCTTTATCCGTCAGGGCGCAAGAGACGTTTTGTGTCTTTATAAAAAGCCTGTACGTGTAGTCAGTGCCTTAAAGGAAATTGCACTTGCTCTTTATCAGCAAAAATGTATGCAGTCCCTTGCAAAGTCCAATAAGGTTATTACCTTTGAAACCCTGCAGACTGTGTCAGACGATGGCGAAACAGCCACTATAAAGCTGTTTGACCTTAAGAGTATGACCGCCGTAAAGGCAGAGGATACGAAGAACGTGTTAAGTGCAGTATCAAAGCCTAAGGTTAAATTTGAACAGGTTATCGGTGCCGAGGACGCAAAAACCGAGCTTAAATATTTTGTTGAGTATTTGAAAAATCCTGCTAAATATATGGGTACGGGCCTTAAAGCGCCAAGAGGCGTACTGCTTTACGGTCCTCCTGGTACGGGTAAAACTATGCTTGCTAAAGCTATGGCAAGTGAGTCGGGTGTTACGTATATTGCCACAGAGGGCAACCGATTCCTAAAAAGCCATATAGGCGAAAGTCCTCAGTACGCGCATAATCTTTTCAAAACAGCCCGTCAGTATGCGCCGTCTGTTTTATTCGTTGATGAAATAGAAACGATTGCAAAAGAGCGTACGGGCGCAGAAAATGATGCCGTTAGGGAAGAAGTTCTTACAGCCTTTCTTACCGAAATGGACGGATTTTCAAGCGACCCCACAAAGCCCGTTTTCGTACTTGCGGCAACTAACTTTGACGTACAACCGGGTAGTAAGAGAAGTCTTGATTCTGCTTTGCTGAGAAGATTTGACAGAACTATATACGTTGACCTTCCCGATAAGGAAGACCGTATAAAATATTTAAGGCTCAGAAGAGAAAAAAATAAAGCGCTGAATATTTCCGATGATATTATAGAAAATATTGCTATAAGGTCCACGGGAATGAGTCTTGCGCTCCTTGATTCTGTTATTGAACTTGCTTTGCGCAGTGCTGTGAGAAGCGGTAGCGCAACTGTTGACGACAAGGTATTCGAGGATGCTTTTGAAACCTTTAACAGCGGCGAGGTTAAAAAGTGGAACAGTGACGAGCTTGAGCGTGTCGCAAGACACGAAGCGGGTCACGCGCTGCTTAGCTGGTATAACGGCAACACACCGTCTTATCTTACCATCGTTGCAAGAGGTAATCACGGCGGATATATGATGCCTACGGTTGATGAGGGTAAGGGACTTTTTACTAAAAACGATTTGCTTGGCAGAGTTAAAGTTGCTCTTGGCGGACGTGCTGCTGAAATGGTTTATTACGGCGAAGAAAACGGCCTGTCTACAGGCGCATACGGCGACCTTATTTCTGCTACCGAAACAGCAACAAACATTGTTTGTTCCTATGGTATGACTGAGGATTACGGCCTTGCCGTGTATAATAACGCTGTTATGACCGATAAGGCAAAAGAGGTTGTAAATAAGCTACTTGAAGAACAACTGAGTGAAACGGTAAGAATAATCTCCGATAACAGAGATAAGATAGACGCTCTTGTAAATAAGCTTATGGAGAAAAACCGCCTTACAGGTAAGGAAATAGAAGATGTTATTGGCAAAAAGAGTTGAAAGTGAGTGATTTTGTGTATAAACCGAATCCCATAGATTTAAGCAAAGTTGTTCTTCCCGATGAACTGACTGAGCTGACCGAAAAAATTGCCGAAAACGTCCATGAAAACTGGTCAAAGGGCAGAATTGATGAAGGCTGGAAGTACGGAGAAGTACGTGACGACAGTAAAAAAACCACGCCATGTCTTGTGCCGTATGAACAGCTTAGCGAAAGCGAAAAGGAATATGACCGTAAAACAGCTATAGAAACAATTAAGCTTATAATGTCACTGGGTTACAAAATCGAAAAATAGTATAAACGGCAATCTACCGTTCATGAGTGCAGTGAAAGGCGGTTGCCGTTTTCGTTTTCGTAATTTCACTTTACAAAACCGACTTTTTTAGTGTAAAATAGTGTTAGAAAATATAAGGAGGATTATTATGTCCGATAAAGTATTTAAAAACGGCGTGCCGTCTCCTTGGACTCCTGTAAAGGCAGAGGAAATTGACGGCGGCGTGGTTACGAGCCTTTGGGGCAGAACCTACAAGGTGGAAAACAGCCTTTTGTTTTCTTCTGTTATATCTCAGGATGAGGAGCTTCTTTCGAGTCCTATTCGTATAGTTGCAGGTGAAAACGGACATCCTGTTGTTTGGCGTGATATTGATTGCTTTTTGACAAAGGGCGACGATAAAAGCACTACTATTTACACAACGGCGCAGAGCGACGCGTTTATTGTAAATACCTGTATTAAAATCGAATTTGACGGTCTTGCTACCGTTGACGTAAAGCTTATGCCTAAGGGCTATACAGTGCCTCAGCTTTTCGGTCTTGAGTCAAAGGAAAGCACCCCCACACAGCTTGACTACTTCTGGATTGAAATTCCGTTTAAAGAGGAAATAGCAAAGCTTTACCATATTTCTCCTAATAAGGTGCATCCCGATGATGAGGGTAATACGGGTGATATGGACAAGTTCGCAAGTAGCTCTTATCTTAATGAAAAGAATATGGACCTTGAGTTCGCCTCTATAGTATACGTTGGTAATGACGATAAGGGTCTGTTTACATACTGCGAGTCTTCAGAAAACTGGCAGCCTGAAAGCAAGGATAAATACTATCAGTTCGTTGAAGAAAAAGACGGTGTGGCGCTTCGTATGAGACTGCTTGACAGTCAGCCTGAGGCTTGGGAGGCCTGTAACGCCAAATTCGGTCAGTATAAATATCCCTGTATGAGCTATAGAATTGCTTTTCAGGCTTCTCCTGTTAAGCCGTTCCCTGCAAATCCATATAAGGAAAAGCTTCTTCATATTGACTGCTTTAAGAAAATTGAGGGAGATTATATAGATTTCCTTGCAAATCCCGTTGTTGAGGGCGATACCGAAAGCGGTTATGACAGAATGCAGCGTCTTGGAGTTACTACTCTCGTTCTTCACGAAAAATGGAATAATGTGCAGAACTACTGGAAGCTTACTACACGTACCGAGCATCAGCTTAAAACTATAATAAGCGAATGTCATAAGCGTTCAATAAAGGTTATGCCATATTTTGGATATGAGATTTCAACAATGGCTGATGCATTCGTAGATAATGCTGAGGAATATGCATTGCTCAGAGAAGAAGATACCTGTCGCAGCGTACAGTGGTACAGATTCCCTGCCCAGAGAGAGTATCCCGTTTGCTATTGCAGCAGTATTGCAGATAAGTTTGTTGACGGTCTTGAAAATCTTGTGGACGAATACGGCTTCGACGGTGTTTATCTTGATGGTACGGCAATGACCAGAGCCTGTGGAAACGGCGCTCACGGTTGCGGTTATACCGACAGTAACGGCGTTCATCAGGTTACCTATAGAATGTTCCCCATAAGAGATATGTTCAAGCGTCTTTATGAGGTTTTTGATTCAAGAGGAAAGGTAATCAACTGTCATATTTCCGACTGTGTGAACGGCGGTGTGCTTAGCTTTGCACATTCTTTATGGATGGGTGAATATATTCAGTACAATCTTGTTAAAGAGGGTATTGATGAAATGCCAGACGGATACTTAAGGGCTTCCCATGCAGGTAGAAACTTCGGTATACCAACCGAGTTTATCGTTTATGAAAACAGACCTATATGGAATTTTGAGGATGCTCTTGTGTTCTCACTTCTTCACGGTATATTACCAAGACCTAACGATATCGGCGGACCTCTTCAGTTTATGTCGGGTATCTGGAAAATCGTTGATGCCTTTGATATGGATAATGCCGTTTGGCATCCATACTTCAACAATCCGTATTTTATAAGCGATAACCATAATATTAAAATCAGTGGATTTTCTGCTGACGGAAAATGGTTGCTCTTTATTGCTAATGCGGATGGTAGAGAACAGGGTGAGGTTACAATTACAGGCTTTGACGGTAAAACCGTTGTTAATGCAGAAACAGGAGAAGAACTGAAAGCCGAAAACGGAAAGATAACACTTCCTTTCTCGCGCTTTGCTCATTATTTATTAAACGTACAGTAAAAATAGTATAAAATAAAACGGGCGGAAAACAATTCCGCCCGTTTTTTAATTTAGTATAGTCTTTACGGCTAATGATTTATTTTGTGGTTGAATGTTGCTTTCTGTAAACCGACGGTGTTACGCTATAAATATCTAAAAAACTTCTATTAAAGCTTCGTATAGTGCTGAAGCCTACCGAGATAGCAATATCAGTAATATTTTCTTTTGAGGATACAAGACGTTCAGCCGCATTGGAAATACGTATCCAGTTAAGGAATGAGGGTATTGTCATTCCTGTGGAGGAATTAAAGGTTTTGGATACTACCGTATGCGGAGTTTTGGTGAAATCGGAAATATCCTTTAAAGTGACATTATTGTCATAATTTTCCGAAATGTAATTAATTATTTCATTGCATAAGTTAAATTCACTACCTATATCTACAAAGTTTATTTTGTAGCATAGCTGTGACATAAGAACGTTCATATATCCAATGATAAGAGACTCTATTATATGCGGTTCCATATACATCACTTGGTCGTGCATATTCCAAAATTCATAAATGATATGGTGAGTGTCGGTGTCATGGAGATTAAAAATGGGATTTTCGGGAACCTTGTTCGTCAGGAATTTTGTGAGATGGGGAATATGCTCAGGACGAAAGGAGAAAAGCATATACAGCCCATCACTTAAATTTTCTGAAGTGTGAATCTGTCCCGGCATAATTAAAACTGCGTCGTTAAAATTAAGCTCGTATTTTGTTGAGTTTATGTAAATATTTGCTTTAGAGTCAGGGCTCATATTTATTATTAATTCAATTTCATTGTGTAAATGTAGCTTAGGCCCTGAAAGTGCGCCGATAACATGCAAAATGGTTTTTTGCGTTTTCTTTTCATAATACATTTTTTGTCACCTTATATGTGTGTTTTGCGGTACTGAGATGGGGTTATACCGTAAAATTCGGCAAAAGAACGATTGAAATTTCTGATTGTGCGGAAACCCACCGCGTTGGAAATTACAGTGGCGGTGTAAGAAGTGGTCGCTAACATTTCGGCAGCCTTTGAAACGCGAAGCCAGTTAAGAAAAGAAGGGACGGTAATACCCGTAGAAGCGTTGAATTGTTTTGAAATTAAAGAACTGGGAAGATTGAATTTTTCTGACAGGTCTGTAAGAGAAATAGCTTCAGTATAATTTTCCGTAAGATAAACAATAACCTTTTTGACGATATCAGAGTTGTTGTTGGCATCAACGAAGTTAAGATTAAGGTAAATATAAGACATAAGAATGTTAAGATAGCCTACAAGCAGAGAGGTGCGAAGATGCTTTATATCCGCAGGAAGCTGACCGTTTCTGGACCAGAAGTCCATTAAAACTTCTTCTGCGCCAATATCGCGGATATTTAAAAAGGGATTTTCGGGACATTGATTTGTCAGCACGTTCTGAAGACGAGGAATATACTCTGCGGGGAATATAAAGGCAAAGAAAAGACCTTTGTGTAAAGTTTCAAAGGAATGAATCTGTCCGGGTGTAATTATAATTGCATCCATATAATTAGACAGTGAGTATTTCTTTGTATTTATGAAGACGTTTGCATCTGCGCCTCTGCCCATATTTATAATCATTTCAACCTCATTGTGAAAATGTATATACGACGGTTGCACAAGGGTTCCCAGCGCCATATATTCGAGGTTTCTGGATTTCTTTTCATAAAACATATAATATTCCTCCTGTAAAGCAAAATGATTTCAAAATTTTTCCACAAATTTTATATGAAATACAAAATCGGTTTTTCGCGCAATAGGCGAAATTGCACTAAAAGTAGTGAAGAATAGTACATTTTTGCTAAATTGAGCACAAATATATACTACTCTATAGTGAATATTTTGTCAACGCTGATGTGTGAAAAAATGCAATGAAAAATAAAAATTGAACTTTTTTGTCCATAAATTTGATAAAAAGTTTCTTGCTAAAAAAAATCATATAAGTTATAATAACAATGTGAAAGTGGCGAAGTGTATTTTGCCTGTAAAAATTTATGTTAAGGAGAGTTTTTTATGAAAAAAACGGTTGCATTAATGCTGAGCTTAATAATGCTTGTTTCTGCTCTTGTTTTACCTGTTAATCTGGTAAGCGCTACAGAGCCTGATTATCTTGATTATTATTCTTTCAGCTTTGCTGAGGATGATATATATTCTTATGTTCATCCCGTAAAAGGACAGGAAAGCGCTTCGGCTCTTACCGTTAATTCTTTGGGCGGTGGAGACGGCGTAGCAATACAGCCTTTTTATCCTTACGTTAACTATGCAAATAACTGGAGTGGTAACAGTATTGGTTATAAAGCGGTTGACGGTGTGGATACAATGGAAATTACCACAGGAAATCAGGTTGTTATCGTTCCTATTAAGGAGGACGGTCAGCCTTTGGAACTTGCCCCCGGTCATACTTATACCGTTACCATTACTTACACTCTTGAAGATATACATTCAAGCGGTGCCGTAGGTGATAATTGGTATGACGCTAAAGCTTTCTTAGTTGGCGGTGGTATACTTGCAGGTACTCAGATGGATTTGAATTACAGAGGTAAATATTCTCCAATTACAGCTTTTGGCGAAACCTCGTATTTGAGCAGACCTTACTGCGCCGTAGTAGACGACCTTAAGGCAAAGACCTCAGGCGGTACCAAAACAGTTACCTTTACGACTCCTGCTGCACAGGGCGAAGGATATACCTACAACGCACAGCAGAATTCATATACGGTAAACGTAAGCGGTTCTTATAATTCAACCGAAGCTTTCGACGTTACCTTGTATAATTACTTCTTTATTGCCTTAGACCGTAACGACCCTACAATCATTAACATCTCCGAGCTTAAGGTTGTAAGCGATGATTACGTACCTGAAATTGAAGAGGTTAACTGGGATGAAGCATCTCCTGCATATTACAGCTTTGATATGAGCAAACAGGGAAATTATACTGACATTATCACAGCCAGTAAGCTTGATTCTTCCATTAATTACACCACGACTCCTCTTACTGTTGATGCAGGTTACGGCAGAGGTGACAGACAGGTGTTCCCCGTATTTTCAACTGTAACTGCAGCTTCAATGCAGAATAACTGGGGTACACAGGTATACGTTAACAAAAACACCATTGATATTGACGGGGAAGAGGTTCCGACTGCTAAGTTCTGGACAGGAACCAACCCTGCGTACTATATGCCTTTAATGGATGACGGCACTCCCCTGGAACTTGCCCCTGGTCATACATATACCGTAAATATTAAGTTCCGTCTTGACTCTATCAGCAAAGACGGTGATAATCCTCAGCTTCAGGTTAATGTAGGCGCCGTTTCCACAGGTGCAGTTGAAAACGCCTTTATAAGCGATAGTCAGAGGATTTATGCAAATAAGCTTTGCTATTCAATGCAGACCATAGCAAGTTACACTAAAGCTAAAGAAGGTCAGATTATCGAGGGAAGCGTACAGATAAAAACTCCGGACGTTAGTGACCAAAACTACGATTCTCTCACCAACACCTATAAGCTTAATTATAATGGTACCGATTACACTCTTTACAACTACCTGTACTTCTATCTTAACAGTTGGCAGGGACCTGTAATTAACTTCATAAATGTTGAAGTTATAAGAGACGACTACGTTCCCGAAGTAGAACCTGTTGATTGGGACGAGGCTCTTGATGACCATTATAAGTTTGATTTCAGTCCTGAATACGTTGGTTATATGACCGATAAACAGGACGAATATAGTTACGACAGACTTGATAATTCTAAGACCTGGACTGCTTCTCCCATTACTTTCGATGCAGGTTATAGCAGAGGAAACCGTGTTTTCTATCCTAACTGGTCTAATGCTTCATCATCTCCTTGGGGACCTCAGTTGTTCTCATGGCCTGAGAATATTGCATACAACGGCACCTATACCGATACAATGGCAGTTCGCAACGAAAATCCCGGCATTTTCGTTCCTTTAAAGGAAGACGGAACACCATTTGAACTTGCCCCCGGCCATACTTATGAAGTAAAGATTGTTGTTCAGAAAAATAGCTTTACAGGAACAGCAGATTATGGCGATAACAATCTTAAGGCTGTAGCAGGTACTATGGCTTCAGGTCAGCCTACTAAAAATATTTGGCTTGATGCAGATAAGCTCGTTGATTTGTCTGTTGCTGCGGGAACTGAGGGAGAAATTCTTGAGGGTACTGCGACAATTACCGTACCTGAGGCAAACGGTGAAAATTATAATGAAATTTATAATACCTTTAAAATTACCGTTGACGGTAAGGAATACGTAATTAACAACTATCTTGCTATTGAATACGCAGGTTATGCAAAGGCACATATCAATATTATCAGCCTTGAAGTAACCCGTGACGATTATATTCCCGTTGATGCAGTTGATACTTACGTAGTAAGCGAAAATATTAATAACAATACAACCTATAAAATTAATTTTGAGTATATGATAAAGGGTCAGCTTTCAGCTAAATGCGGCTTAGCCTTTAAGTATACCGATGCACAGAAGAACTTCACTACTTTTGTTGAAGGAAAGAACAAGAACATTTTTGCATTCGATTCTTCTAAAGAGCTTAACGTATGGCATACGGGAACTGTTCTTCTTACAACAGATATGTACGCTCTTGTTGAGGACAGCGTAGGCTACGACGATGAACTGACTTCAGTTAATAAGATTCTTTACGCATTTATAAAGGATGAAGACGACGCTGCTAATCTTGAGCTTAAAAACTTTACCGTTAAAGAACTTAAGGATAAAGCAGGTAATGACCTTATTGACGTTCTTGGCGGCGCGTGTCTTACAGAGTCTGCCGAGCAGACTGCAGGCTGTCAGGCTATCAGATATATGTTTACGTACGATACCAAGACAGGCGCAGAAATTTGTATTGACGGCACCGATTACACCGTTAAGGAAAGAGGCTTTATCTACGCTAACGGCAACCTTTATGCAAAGGGTGGCGTTTATAAGGGCGATATTAACATTACGAATGCTAAGAATAAGCAGTTCCTTACAAACGGCGTGAACACAAATCTTGATAAGTGTTGGGATTACAGCGAAATAGAGGGTACCGACTACTACAGCCTCGTATTCTCAACCTACGTAACCGATTTCGAGCTTGACGATTCTAAAGAGCTTCTCGTAAAGGCTTATCTTATCGTTGAGGTTGACGGTCAGGAATTTGTGATTTATTCGGATTCTATTAATCGCTCTGTAGAGTATCTTAAGAGCAATATCTAATTATTTGACGGAGGATGAAAAATGAATATTAAAAATAATTCTCTTGTCAAAGTTATATCTGTCCTTTGCGCAGCCGCTTTGCTTTTGACAGCGCTGTTTGCTAATCCCGTTATCATTTCCGCGTTAACAGGCGGAAGTGATGACTCGGTTATTGGAAAGGAAGAAGTCTTTGACACACCGGTTGTATACGGTTTTGAAACGTCAGAAAATCCTGTTACCGACAAATCTGTTGCTGCTGACAGCCTTAATATGACTCGCGGTGGCGATAATATGGGTGTTATGGGTTGGACTTGGGACGTTATTGACGGCGATGCTCAGCACGGCAAGGTACTTTACACCCATAACGAAAGTACTCAGCAGACTTGGGCTACCTCAGGCGGTTACCGTCTTAATAACAATGACGGCGTATACCGTCTTGAAGAGTCTACTACCTATTACGTGGAGATGGAGGTTAATATGACCTCAGCTCCAAGTGTAGATGGCGCGGCTTCCGAGCTTTATATGGGCTACGGCTCTTGGGACAACAAGGCAGAGGGTAACTCTAACGGCGTTGACTCTATGGGCGTAAAGCTCTACACCGTTGTAAAGGCTGAAAAGGATGCTACCGTATACAGTACGACAAGCTCTGAGGGTACCAAAGAGTACGACGTAAACAGCGGTTGGCATACACTTAAATTTGTATTTACTACACCTGCTGATTTCGGCGGTAGTGATAACGCATTAGCTTTTTATGCTTTGCTTATGCCCGGCGCGAAAATTCAGATTGATAACGTAAAGGTATCTACTATTCCTGAAGATGAGGGTATAGTTATCTTTAAGGATGAACTTCACGGTAAAACTGAAATTGTGTTTAAGGATATTAATCTTGAGGTTGAGCTTCCTGTAATCACACCTGAAAATCCAGAACACACCTTTGAGGGTTGGTATTCTGCTGAAGAACGTAACGATGAAAGCAAGGTTGTCTCCAACTTTAAAATGGAGACAGGTATTACCGTTCTATATGCTCGTTTTAAAGCTCCTGTAACCATTACCTTTACCAATACGATTACAGGTGAAACAGAAACCGCAACGGGTATGCCTGGAGATATAATTGCTTATCCCATAGCTCCAAGTAACGATGAAAAGTGGTTTGCAGGTTGGTTTACAACCGCTTCTTATACCGAAGAATATACGAGCAAAACGTATCCTTACGCAAACAAAACTCTATACTCAAAGTGGATTGACCCTTCTCCCATCGCTACGGAGGACTTTGAAAACTACGAGAGTCATAAGTGGGAAGAAATAATCGTCAAACAAGAGCTTCGTGATGAAAAAGGACCTATTCAGGAAAACGGAGAGACAATAAAGGTTGATGCCGTTTATAAGTCAAACTATCTGTATTTCGGTAGAATGTGCTACCTTGAAGATAAAATTACTTACGGCTCAAGCGGACATTCACTTAAATACACTTGGGATGCAGATATGATGCTTGACCCCAATGACCCTGAAACCTATTATGCTCCCACAAGACATAATCAGTGGGATGCGGCTACCATTCTTGAGGATGTTAAGCTAACCAACAATACTACCTATGTTGTTACCTATAAGTATTATGTAGAAACTCTTTATAAGAACGTTAATGTTACTTTTGGCTCAGGAAATTCCAATAATATTTGGGGTAATATGAATACATATCAGAACGTTGGCGGTGTGTATACTATTACAGCAAAAGAGTTAGATGGACAGTGGCATGAGGCAAAAGCAGTAATCACCACTGATTTTAAGTCTGACGGCAAATCAATGTATGTGAACGTAAATATGAAGGAAAACAGTGATGCTGTAATTTATTTTGATGATTTCGTATTTACCCCTGTAAAACCCAGTGAATCGTATGTTGTATACAGCCACGGTATCAAGAATGAGATTTATACTGGCACTACTAATTCGGCACTTCCTCATACCTTAGCCAATGCAGATGAGGTGTTATCTTCTTTTGATTGGTATGCCGATGCAAACTTTGGTGCAGCTTTTACTGAAACCGTTTTCGGCTACGAGCCTTTACTGGCGTATGCTATGGAGCCTATTACCTTTGCATACGATTATCCGTATACTACCGAGGCTGGCTTGGCATTCGGTCGTACTATGGCGGTTGTAAATGAAAAGGGTGTTGGTAACGGTGATAACTATGCACTTAAAATCCATTATAATGGTGATGACTATTACGGTCTTTCATCTCAGGGCAAAGACCTTTATATGAGAGACCGGTATAATTCTCCTGACTTCCAAGCTCTTGCAAAGACAGGTCTTAAAGATGATACGGTATATATTATTACCTATGATGTAAAGGCAGAGAATGCTACTCTTGGATATTACGTTCAGTTTACTACTGCAGCTTACAATAACGTTTGGGGTAAACTGGTTTGGCCTGCGCTTTCTAAGACTTCATATTCCAAGTCTACATCTAATGAGGGTTATATAACCTGTACCACCGCTATAAAAACCGGTTCTAACCTCGACTATGGAAATGCGCTGTTCTTGTGTGTAACCTTTGCGCATAATCTTGAAAATCAATCTGCTGATATTTATATTGATAATCTGTTGGTAAGAGAAGCTACAGGTCCTGTTGCAGTATTTGCTAACAACAACGATACAGGCAATACCGTTGTAAAAGGTACCGTTGGCGGAGCAATTAGTTATCCCTCTAATCCCGAAAAATTCGGTTATGTATTCAATGGCTGGTATACTGATAAAGAATGTACACAGCCTCTAAGTGTAACTAAATTTAACGGTAATGAAATAATTTATGCTTATGCAGGTTATGACGTTTCTAAAACAAACGTTTATGACTATGAAGATTATAACGTACCGTATCAGATTGAAAGTACAGGTCCTTATATGAGGTCTGACTGTGAGGTTGTGAAGGTTCCTTTTGCTTATTCGGGCGATTACGTTATGAAGCTTGACCGTTCTACAGTAACGAGACCTGACCTTAACCCAGGCGGCGGCGGTCATCTTATAAAGAACGGAAGCACCGTTCAGAGAATTGACGCAAATAAGAATTATTTAATCACCTTTAAATATTATATTGAAAAGCACGGACAGGAGCCTTTGAGAGTTGCCGCTTCAGCCTCTGCTGAAAACAACCTATGGGCTGGCGATAGATTAGCAAGTCAGTACTTTGTAAGCCTTGATGAAAAGGTAGGCGTATGGCACACAGGTACCTTTGTGTGCAGCGGTAAGAAAATAACCGCTTCTTATAAGAACTCCTTATTTATTACTTTCTCCGTAGGTAACGAAGGTCTTTACTACCTTGACGATATAAGCGTTACCGAGCTTGAGGAAGGGGTAATGGGTTACTTCGTAGATAACAGCGGTTGTCTTAATATTCCTGAATACGTTCTTGGTAAGCCGGGCGAAAGCTACGCTTCGCAGTTGCCCAAGAATCCTAAGTACGATAACCATCAGTTCCTTGGTTATTTCGTAATGGGCAGTGACGGTAAGTACGTTGCTCTTGAGGATATGAAGTTCTATGATGATAAAGAAGTTAACATTGTAGCACGTTTTATAAGACTTAAGACAATTCAGGATTTCGAAACCTATTACGCTCCTGTTATTAATTCTATACCCGGTTATTCAATTCTTGACTACGACTACGAGCTGTACGATGCACTTGCTAAGGGTAACTCAAGAGACAACGTAACAAGCGGAAGATATTCACTTCACAGACTTGGTAAAACTCATTACTTTGAGAATGCATTGCTTCTTACTTCTGCTCAGCAGATAGTTGCAGGTGAAAAATACACCGTAACCTTTAAGGTTAAGATGCCGTCTTATCTACAGACCGACGGCGCTGTAAAGATTGTTTGTAATAACAGTCCTATATTTGCTTGGGCAACCTTCGGTGACTATTATCCCGTTGTTGCAATTAAAGATCTTGTGGACGGACAGTGGCACGAGGTAAGCTATACGTTTACTGCTATTGAGCCTTACGTAGCCGTTCAGACACCGGGTTACTGCGAACTCTTTATTGACGACGTAGTGTTCACTCACGTTAGTCCCGATGCACAGATTTCAGCTCCCGTACCTTTCACCGAATACGTACCGGCGATGAGAGATTTGTCAACAGGTGAATTGCTTGAAGATGTTACTTCTGCTGATGGCGTAGATATTTCTACTATCGTAGACTCAACTCTCAAGAAAAACGCAACAATAATAAACAACTCCGTTCTCGGCATTATAATTCCTGTGGCTATAGCTGTTGTTGTTATTGCCGCGGCAGTGGTTGTTCTGATTATTGTTAAAAAGAAAAAGAAAGCTTAAGAAAGGGGGAAGTAAATGATGAATATTAAAAGAATTATAACTATTTTACTTGCAGTATTTATGTTGCTTTCCGTCTTTTCTGGCTGTAGCACACAGACTGCAAAATTTATCGCTCCCGTTGATGAGGAAGGTTCGTTTAGATACATTATTACCAGAGGTGAAAACTCTAATACTGTTGTTCAGAACGGTGTCAGAGACCTTCGCGCAAAGGTAAAAAGAAGCTTTGATTGTGACGTTACCGTTGCTAAGGACAGCGCTTTTGAGGATTCCGATGATTTTTACGAAATTCTTATCGGCGAAACCAACCGCGCCGCATCAATCGAGGCAAAACAGACTCTCCTTGACAACCGTGTAAACAGCGCAAAGGACTTTATTATAAAGGTTAGTGGTAAGAAAATCGTTATTTTTGCCTTTAACGATGAAATGATTACTGCCGCTGTTGAATGGTTTATGGCTACTTTCTGCGAGAATGCTGAGGATTGGAGTCAGCTTTATGACAGCTATCAGTTCATCTATGCTCCGCAGGTAAAGGAAATGGGCGATACCGTAAACAAAATAAATGATATCGACATCGGCCGTTACGTAATCGTGCTTCCCCGTCAGGTGTCCTACGTTGTAGGCAGACAGGCTGAGCTTTATGCCGAATATATGGCTAAATTCGGTTACAGCATTAAAATTGCCGAGGAACGCGACCTTGAGGAAGAATATGAAATTATAGTTGGCGATACAGAACGCGCCGCAAGTAAAGACGTTACCGTTGAGGACGACAACTACGTAATAAAGGTTGTTGGTAAAAAGGTAGTTATTAAAGGCGGAAGCACTCTCGCTACCTATCGCGCAATTTTAGAGTTTGTCAATATCGTTAAGGAAGCTGACAAAACTAAAAATTATATAAGCTTCAGCGATGGATATACCATTAACGGTAGATATGACGCTAAGGAAGAAAACGTTTATACATTAAACTTTAACGAGGAATTTGAGGCTTCCAAAATCAACGGAAAATATTGGGGCAGTTATCGTTACACCAATAAGACGACAGGCGCTTCAAGTCTTGGCGGTACTACGTACTATACTGACTGGCGCGGCAGATGTGACCTTGAAAGTGCAGTAGGTAATAATCTTATCTATACCGCTGACGGCGCCGTTCATATCGGTACAATGTTAGCAAACGACGTTGACTTTGTTGCTGCTGATATGACTACAATGTACGGTATGACTTATCGTTACGGTTATATTGAAGTCAGAGCAAAACTTGCAAAATCCCCTGCATGTACAGGTATCTGGTGCAACGGTATTACCAATACCAACAGCAAGGCTATAAGAAGATGGGGTAGTGTTGTCAGCCACTCTGCTATGACAGAAATGGATATACTTGAAAACTTTGGTAATGAGACTACTTTTGCAAGTAACGTTCACCATTGGTACAATCTTTATAAGGCTGACGGTATTAATTCTTCAGGTAACGGTCATAACTCACTTGACGGTGATTCACGTTACAATGGTAGCAGTCTGAATAACAAGAAATATAAGTTTGATACCGTAAAGAATGGCGGTACTCTTGCTGATGATTTCCATATTTATACTTGTTACTGGGATGATACCTGTATGGATTTTGCTATTGACGGTAAACGTTTCCTTTCCTACAAGTATGATGAGAACACAATGCCATCGGTAAACTGTGGCGCACTTTTTGCTCTCATTGAATGTGGTATGGGAAGCCCGTCTTATGGTGTGGTTTATAACAAGAACACCGATGAAAAACGTTACGAGGCGGTTTTTGATTCCGTTAAGATTTATCAGACCGACGCTCTTAACAGTCAGATGTTCTTTGGCTATGAAGAGGATGGAACGGGAACCATTAAGGCTGTTTATCCCGAAAACGATATAGCAGGTAAATATTAATAATTTCTTAAAATCACCTACAGAAGAGCTGTAGGTGATTTTTTATGCAAAAATTCAAATAATTTGATTAGTTTTACTTGAAAAACTTTCTCTCATATAGTATATTAATATAGATATACAATGGGGGTACTCTAATGAACAGTTATTTAAAAATGTCAAAAAGCGAACTTGAAGCAGAGTTCGAAACGGTAAAAAAGGAATATGCCGCGCTAACTACCTTAGGTCTTCATCTTGATATGTCAAGAGGAAAACCCGGTGCTGACCAGATGGATTTAAGTAAGCGTATTTTTGATTTGGTAGGCAACGACCTTGGCTTTAAAAATAAGGACGGTGTGGATTGCAGAAACTACGGCGGTCTTGACGGACTTGTTGAGCTAAAGGAACTATTCGCTGGAATTCTCGGTCTTTTACCGTCTCAGATTATCGTAGGCGGTAACTCTTCTCTTAATATGATGTACGATACCGTTGCTCAGGCAATGACTCACGGTCTTGGCGGTGAGCCTTGGTGTAAACAGGGTGAGATTAAGTTTATTTGTCCCGTTCCCGGATACGACCGTCATTTTGCTATTACAGAGCATTTCGGAATTAAAATGATTCCCGTTGCAAATAAAGCCGACGGACCTGATATGGACAAAATAGAAGAGCTTATAAAGGACCAAAGTGTTAAGGGTATGTGGTGTGTGCCTAAATATTCAAATCCTGAGGGCATTACCTATAGCGATGAGGTTGTTAAACGTCTTGCTAATATGAAACCTGCTGCAAAGGATTTCAGAATTTTCTGGGATAACGCTTACGCTATTCACGATTTGTATGACGACGGCGATGAGCTTTTAAACATTTACGACGAGTGTGTAAAAGCAGGAAATCCAGACCTTGTTATTATGTTTACTTCAACTTCAAAAATCACATTCCCAGGCGCAGGTGTTGCGGCGCAGGGAGCCAGTCCCAATAACGTTGAGGTGCTTAAAAGCAGAATGCAGTTTCAGACAATCGGTCCTGATAAACTAAATCAGCTTCGCCATGCAAGAATGTTCAGAACGGTTGACGACGTAAAGGCTCATATGAAGGAACACGCTCAGATTTTGCGTCCTAAGTTCGACAGCGTATTATCCGAGCTTGAGGCTGAGCTTGAAGGTCTTGAAATAGCTGATTGGAACAGACCAAAGGGAGGATACTTTATCAGCCTTAACGTGATGGAGGGCTGTGCAAAAAGGGTAGAGGAACTTTGCGCAGGTGCAGGTATGATTCTTACTAAGGTTGGCGCAACCTATCCCTATGGAATTGATGAGAAGGACAGCAATATACGAATTGCCCCTTCTTTCCCACCTGTAGATGAAATAAGAAAAGCATCACGTGTGCTTTGTATTTCCGTACGCTATGCTGTTCTTGAAAAATTGTTAAAAGAAATTTAATATTCTTCGGGTATAAATTATTTGACTTTTTGAAGAAAAAATCATATAATTAATATATTAGAAATTTTAAAAGTGGAGGACTTGTAATGAAGATTAAAAGAGCTCGTAAAAGTACGTTTTTTATTGTACTTGCGCTTATACTTCTTCTGACCTATACCGCTTTCTTTGGTATTGAAAGTTGGCATGGCGATACCCGTAACGTTTACGTTAAGGGTGCAAAGGACATTCGTTGGGGTATTGATATCCGCGGCGGTGTGGAGGCTGTATTTACTCCTGATATTGCTGAGTCGGAAATTACCGATGACGATATGGATGCAGCTAAAACGATTATTGATACCAGAATGGTTAGTCAGAACATCACCGATTATGAAATTTATGCTGATAAGGAAAACCATCAGATAGTTGTTCGTTTTCCATGGGAATCTGACGACACCAGTATGGACCCTGCGGCAGCTGTAGCTTCCCTTGGTGAAACTGCAGAGCTTACATTCTGTAAGGGTTCAACCTACAGCGCTGATACCGTTATTTTTAAAGGCGACCACGTAACTAAGGCTACTCCTGCTTACGATGAAACGAACGGTTACATAGTTGCTCTTGAACTTGACAGTACAGCTTCCGAACTTTTCTCCAGCGCTACAAAAGAACTTGCTTCCAGTAATGGACAGATAGCAATTTCTATGGACGGAAACGTTATTACCGCGCCTACCGTTAATGAGCAGATTACAGGCGGAAGCGCTATTATAACAGGTATGGCTGATGCACAAGAGGCTGAGGACCTTGCTGATAAAATTAATGCAGGTTCACTTCCTTTTGCACTGAGTGTTGATGACAGTAAGCTGTCTATCGTTTCTCCTTCTCTTGGTGAAAATGCTCTCAGAGTAATGGTAATTGCAGGTTCCATCGCTTTCGGTGTTATCTGTATTCTTATGATAATCCGTTACCGCGCAAACGGTGTTGTTGCAGCTATTGCTCTACTTGGACAGTTGGCAGGTTCTATCGCCGCTATTTCAGGCTTCTTCCCGGGTATAAACAGCTTCACCCTTACAATCCCAGGTATTGCGGGTATTATCCTTTCTATCGGTGTGGGTGTTGACTGTAACGTTATTGCCGCTGAACGTATCAAACAGGAATTCAAAAACGGCAAGACAATTGACGGCTCTATTGATTCGGGTCTTCAGAATTCACTCAGCGCTATTATTGACGGTAACGTAACAATTCTTATAGTTGCTTTCGTGCTTATGGGTGCCTTCGGAACAAAGGGATTCATTATTTATAAGCTGTTCTCTCTCATTTTCGGCGCATCTATTGCAGGTTCCATTTACTCCTTCGGATATACCCTTTTAATAGGTGTTATTTTCAATCTCTTAATGGGTGTTGTTTGCTCAAAGCTTATGCTCAGAAGCGTATCTCAGTTTAAGTGCTTACGTAAGCCCTGGCTTTATGGAGGTAAGAACAATGACTAAGAATTTTGATTTTAACAAGCCTCTTAAATGGGTGCTTATAGCCTACGCTGCACTTGCTCTTGTTGGTATAGTTATCGGTATTCTTTTTGGTGTAAAGCTGGATACCAACTTTAAGGGCGGTACCGTAATCACTTACGATTATACTTATTCCGATACTGTAGCTGATATCAGCGCAGATGATGTAAAGGCAATCGTTACCGAAACCTTCGGTATGGATTCTACAGTTTCAAAAGGTTCTTCAATAGCCGGTAATACATATACCTTTACCGTTACACTTGCTAAGAACGAGGCTGTAACAACCGATAATCAGGAATCACTTGCTACAAAGCTTCAGGAAAAATATCCTGATAATAATATAGCTCTTTACAGCTCTACTTCTGTAAACGCTACCTTGGCAACCTCTTTCTTCCTAAAGGCTCTTGCTGCTGTTTTGGTAGTTGCTATACTTGTGGTTGTTTATGTAGGAATCAGATTTAAGAAAATCGGCGGTGTTACCGCAGCGCTTACTGCACTTGCCGCGCTCGTTCTTGACGTTGCTGTTTCCTTTGTCGCCTGTGTAGTTTTCCGTTTGCAGATTGATATGAACTATATTGCCGTTGTTCTTACTATTCTTGGTTACTCACTCAACGATACAATCGTTGTTTACGACTCTGTAAGAGAGAATAAGAAGTATAATGCAGATATGAAGCTTTATGACGTTGTAAATAAGAGTCTTGGTGACGTACTTGCAAGAAATATAGTTACTACATCTACTACAGTAATTGCCGTAATTACAATTATCGTAGTTGCTGAGCTTTTCGGTCTTACTTCACTTCGTACGTTTGCTATTCCTATGGTATTCGGTCTTATTTCAGGCTGTATTTCTTCTATATTTGTTTCCACACCTCTTTGGGTTGTTTGGAAAAACAAATTAAAAGCAAAGAAAAAATAAACAGTAAAGCCGACAGAAAATGTCGGCTTTAAAATTTTAAAAGGAGTAATAGAATGTTACGTATTGCTACTATCGGAACAAGCTGGATAACCAGTTCGTTTATTGGCGGACTTGACCTTATTGATGATTGTTTTACCCTTGAGGCTGTTTATTCAAGAACCGCTGAGCGCGGAGAAGAATTTTTAAAGGAAATAGGGAAGACCGCCCGTGTATTTGATGACCTTGATAAATTAGCACTTGACGAAAATATCGACGCCGTTTATATTGCCAGTCCCAATTCCTGTCATTTTGAGCAGTCTATGAAGATGGTCAGAGCAGGTAAGCATATAATAGTTGAAAAGCCTATTGTAACAACCGAAGAAGAATTTTTGATTCTTGCAAACGAGGCGAAAAAAAATAACGTCGTTTTTATGGAAGCAATTATAGGTATGCATCTTCCCGCAAGACGTATTTTAAAGAACGCCGTTGATAGAATAGGTAAAATCAGTAATTGCCGTTTTGAATTTTGTCAGCTTTCAAGCAAATATAAGGATTATTTACTTGGTAATAACCCTAATATATTTAATCCCGCTTTTGCTACAGGCACTTTGATGGATTTAGGTATTTACTGCGTTTATCCCGCCATCGACCTTTTTGGAGTTCCCGATACCATATATACACAAGCATCCTTTTTGGATAACGGAAGCGACGGTACGGTTTCGGCAATATTCACTTACAGCGATAAAATCGTTAATATAATTTCCTCTAAAACCTGTCAGAGTGATTATCCGAGTGAAATACTTGGCGATAATGGAAAAATCTCCGTAGGGCATATTTCAAAGTATGACGACATCTATATTACTTTGGACTCAAAAGAAGAACAGCTTGTAGGCGAAATGACCAAGGAAGAGCTTATGAGCTATGAGGCTAAGGATTTTTACAGATATATAACAGAGCCTCAGGAAACCAAGTATGAATATAAGGAAATGCAGGAACTTGCCCATACGGTATGCGCTGTAATGGAAGCTATGAGAATGCAGTCCAATATAATTTTTACAAATAAATAATTTTAAGAAAAACGGCATATACTCTTTTTAGAAAGAGGGTGCCGTTTTTGTTTAATAAAAAGATTTGGTTAATCGGCGGAATAATTTTCTCTGTAGCGCTTGGCGTATTGCTTCATTTTGTATACGAGTGGAGTGGTGAAAATAAAATAGCGGGATATTTTTCTGCAGTTAATGAAAGCACGTGGGAGCATTTAAAACTGTTGTTTATACCTGTTTTAATCTTTAGTATTTTCGAATGGCTTTTAAGAAGAAAAAGTGACCCGAAATTTTTGCTTGCAAGAACAATCTCCCTTATAATAGCTATGGTTTTTATAGTGGTGACCTTTTATACCGTATCGGGTATAGTGGGTAAAACAGACATGCCTGTTATTAATATCGGTATATTCGTTGTTTCGGTTATAATAACCTTTTTGCTCACCGAAATTATTTCAAAATGTATTTTTAACGTACCTGAAAACTCAAATGTGATAGCTATTGTAATTCTTTTTATATTAGGCGCTCTTTTTGTTTTGTGGACGTATAATCCACTGAATATAGGATTGTTTAAAAATCCATAAAGAAAACCCCTGAAATCTTAGATTTCAGGGGTTTGAAGTTTAATATAAATCAGAACAGACCGCTTATTACGCCGTTTTCATCTACGTCGATTTTTTCTGCGGCAGGAACCTTTGGAAGTCCTGGCATTGTCATAATATCACCAGTAAGAGCAACTATGAAACCTGCACCTGCGCTAACCTTGATATTACGAACGGTAATGTCAAAGCCTGTGGGAGCGCCGAGTTTTGTCATATCGTCAGAGAAACTGTACTGGGTTTTAGCCATACAAACGGGCATATTTGAAAAGCCGAGTTCGGTTAGCTTTGCAATTTCCTTTTTAGCGGCAGGAGCGAATATTACGTTGTCACCGCCGTAAATCTTGGTAACGATAGCGCGGATTTTATCTTCAATAGAAAGGCTGTCCTCGTAGCAGAAGGTAAAGTCGTTGTCCTGTTCGCAAAGACGGGCAACTTCTTCTGCAAGTTCTATACCGCCCTTTGAACCCTCTGCGCAAACCTTTGAGCAGATAGCCTTGATTCCAAGCTGTGCGCAGCTATCAATAACAAGCTGAACCTCGGCATCGGTATCGGTGGGGAAGCGGTTAACAGCAACAACACAGGGCAGTTTATAAACGTTCTTAATGTTGGAAGCGTGACGCATAAGGTTCGGCATACCTTTTTGGAGAGCTTCAAGGTTTTCTTCCTTAAGGTCGGTTTTAGCAACACCGCCGTTCATCTTAAGGGCGCGAATTGTTGCAACGAGTACGACTGCGCTTGGTTTTAAGCCACCGAAACGGCACTTGATATCAAGGAACTTTTCAGCGCCGAGGTCAGCGCCGAAGCCCGCCTCTGTAATAGCGTAGTCGCCGAGCTTCATTGCCATCTTAGTAGCAATTATAGAGTTACAGCCGTGAGCTATATTAGCAAAAGGTCCGCCATGAACAAGGGCAGGGGTACCCTCAAGAGTCTGAACGAGGTTTGGCTTTAATGCGTCCTTAAGAAGCGCAGTCATTGCCCCATGAGCGTTAAGTTGACCTGCGGTAACAGGCTTATCGTCATAGGTGTAGCCAACGATTATTTTAGAGAGTCTTTCCTTTAAATCGGTAATGGAGTTTGACAGACAGAGAACTGCCATAATTTCACTTGCAACGGTGATGTCAAAGCCGTCCTCTCTGGGAACGCCGTTTACCTTACCACCAAGACCGTCTGTTACAAAGCGAAGCTGACGGTCGTTCATATCAACACATCTCTTCCAGGTAATACGTCTTACGTCAATGCCTAAAGTGTTGCCCTGATGAATATGGTTGTCAAGCATAGCGGCGAGAAGATTGTTTGCCGCGCCTATTGCGTGGAAGTCGCCTGTGAAGTGAAGATTAATATCCTCCATAGGAACAACCTGAGCGTATCCACCGCCTGCGGCACCGCCTTTAACACCGAAAACAGGGCCAAGAGATGGCTCACGAAGAGCAACCATAACCTTTCTGCCTGTAGCACGCATAGCATCTGCAAGACCTATAGTAGTGGTGGTTTTACCCTCACCCGCAGGGGTGGGGTTGATAGCTGTAACAAGAATAAGCTTTCCGTTTTCCTTGCTTTCATCCTTTAAAAGAGAAAGGTCGATTTTGGCTTTGTACTTGCCGTATTGCTCTAACTTTTCATCAGGAATACCTGCAGTTTTAGCAATTTCAGTTATAGGGCGAAGTTCAACTTCCTGAGCAATTTCAATATCGCTTTTCATAAAGCACACCTCTTATTTAAAGTATTTGACAGCGCTGCGGAACATACCCATATCGTATTTTCCGTCAACGTTTTTATAAAGTCCGTCGCCGATTCTTTCGCTGTGTCCCATCTTACCGATAACTCTGCCGTCAGGACTTGTAATACCCTCAATAGCAAAGCAGGAATTGTTGGGATTAAAGCGGATATCACTGGTTGGGTTACCGCTAAGGTCAACGTACTGAGTAGCAATCTGACCGTTTGCGGCAAGTTTAGCCGCAAGTTCGTCACTTACAAGGAAACGTCCCTCACCATGAGAAATTGCAACGGTGTAGATATCGTCAACCTTGGTTTCCATAAGCCAAGGAGACTTATTGGAAGCAATTCTTGTCTGAACAAGACGGGACTGATGTCTGCCTATAGTGTTGTAGGTAAGTGTAGGACAGGTTTCATCGGTGTCAATAATCTCTCCAAAGGGAACAAGACCGAGCTTTATGAGAGCCTGGAAGCCGTTACAGATACCTGCCATAAGACCGTCGCGGTTTTTAAGAAGCTCGTTTACCTGTTCTTTAATAGCAGGATTTCTGAAGAATGCAGTAATGAATTTACCTGAACCGTCAGGCTCGTCACCACCTGAGAAACCGCCTGGGATGAATACTATCTGAGCGTCCTTCATCTTCTTTGCAAAGGTATCAACGGACTCTGCCACACTCTGAGCAGAAAGGTTGTTGATAACGAAGATTTCAGGCTCTGCCCCTGCGGTGAGAAGCGACTTAGCAGTATCGTATTCGCAGTTAGTACCTGGGAATACAGGAATAAGTACCTTAGGTTTAGCAACGGTGAACTTAGGCTTCTTATACTCACTTACAGAGAATGAGAATTTGTCGGGATTAGCTGTTTTATGGTCAATGTTACAGGGATAAACCTTTTCAAGTACCTCTTCGTAGCTGTTCTGAAGAGTGTTAAGGTCAATTTCTTCACTGCCGAGAACAAGCTTAGCTTCCTTGGTAGTATAACCAATAGTTTTGCCGATTTGGGTATCATCGCTTAGCTCAACGATAAATGAAGCGTAGTTATAACTAAAGATATCGTCAACCGTCATATCGTCAGCGTACTTAAAGCCAATCTTGTTACCAATAGCCATTTTCATAACAGCTTCGGCAATACCGCCTATAGTGGGGGTGTAAATGGCTTTTGCCTTACCGTCTTGAACAAGGCTGTGAACCGTAGCGAAAAGCTTAATAAGTGAATCGGTAACAGGAAGTCCGTTTTCATCAAAATCACAGGTGAGAAGTACAACCTTGCTTCCTGCCTTTTTGAATTCAGGAGAAACGATGTTAGAAACAGGCTCGGTGGTTACTGCAAATGAAACGAGGGTAGGGGGAACGTCAATATGCTCAAAGGTACCGCTCATTGAGTCCTTACCGCCGATGGCGGCAATGCCAAGCTCTTTCTGCGCCTTGAATGCGCCAAGCAATGCGGCGAGAGGCTTACCCCAACGCTTAGCATCCTTAGAGGGACGCTCGAAATATTCCTGGAAGGTAAGATAAACTTCATTAAAGGAAGCGCCTGTAGCAATAAGCTTACAAACGGATTCAACCACCGCCATATATGCGCCGTGATAGGGACTCTTCTCGGTTATGAATGGGTTGTAGCCCCAGGCCATAAGAGAACAGGTGTCGGTATGCTGTTTCTCAACGGAAACCTTGTGTACCATAGCCTGAATAGGTGTCTGCTGATATTTTCCGCCGAAAGGCATAAGCACCGTGTTGGCGCCGATGGTAGAGTCAAAACGCTCACTAAGACCGCGTTTAGAACATATATTAAGGTCTGTTGCAATTTTTTCGTAATTTTCTTTAAAGCTGCCTGTAATTTCTTTATCGAAATTTTCAATTTTAGCAGGAGCAATATCAATATGCTTTTCAGCACCGTTGGAGTTAAGGAATTCTCTGCTGATATTAACGATATCCTTACCGTTCCAGTACATAACGAGTCTTGGCTCAGCTTTTACTGTAGCAACGACGGTAGCCTCAAGGTTTTCTTCATTTGCAAGAGCAATAAATTTATCAACGTTTTCTTTTTCAACTACAACAGCCATTCTTTCCTGAGACTCACTGATAGCAAGTTCAGTTCCGTCAAGACCGTCGTATTTTTTAGGAACGGCGTTAAGATTTATTTCAATACCGTCAGCAAGTTCACCGATAGCAACGGAAACACCGCCTGCACCGAAGTCGTTACAACGCTTGATAAGACGGGTTGCATCCTTTCTTCTGAAAAGACGCTGTAATTTTCTTTCTTCCGGTGCATTACCCTTCTGTACCTCAGCACCGCAGCTCTCAAGAGATTCAACGGTGTGAGATTTTGAAGAGCCTGTAGCACCGCCGCAACCGTCACGGCCTGTTCTTCCGCCTAGAAGAATAATAATGTCGCCGTCGTTTGGAACTTCACGTCTTACGTTTTCTTCGGGGGCAGCGCCTACAACAGCGCCGATTTCCATACGCTTTGCAGTATAGCCGTCGTGGTAGATTTCATCAACCTGACCGGTTGCAAGACCAATTTGGTTACCGTAGGAGCTGTAGCCTGCAGCGGCAGTGGTAACGATTTTTCTCTGAGGAAGCTTACCTTCCATAGTGTCTTTACGACTTGCAAGAGGATTGCCAGCGCCTGTAACACGCATAGCGGCGTATACGTAGCTTCTGCCTGAAAGAGGGTCTCTGATTGCACCGCCTATACAGGTAGCGGCGCCGCCGAAAGGCTCAATTTCGGTAGGATGATTATGAGTTTCGTTTTTAAAGAGAAGAAGCCAAGGCTCTTTTTTGCCGTCAATGGTAACGTCAATCTTAACGGTACAAGCGTTGATTTCCTCAGACTCGTCAAGGCGGTCAAGCTTACCCTGCTTTTTGAGATATTTAGCGGCAATTGTGCCGATATCCATAAGATTAATCGGCTTTGTTCTGTTAAGCTCTTTTCTTACTTCAATATATTCGTCATAAGCCTTCTGCAAAAGCTCATCCTCAAATTTTACACTGTCAATAGTTGTGAGGAAGGTGGTGTGACGGCAGTGGTCAGACCAGTATGTATCTATCATCTTGATTTCGGTGATGGTAGGGTCTCTGTCCTCGCTTCTAAAGTAGCTCTGACAGAATTTAAGGTCATCAAGGTCCATAGCAAGACCGTGCTTTTTAAGGAATTCCATAAGACCGTTTTCGTCAAGAGCGTTAAAGCCGTCAAGGGTAACAACAGTTGTGGGAATGTCGTATTCTCTCTTAAGTGTTGCTACAGCAGTAAGGGAAGCCTCTCTGCTCTCAACAGGGTTAATAAGATGCTTCTTGATAGCATTTTTTTCTTCGTCGCTAAGACTGCCTTCAATAATATAAACCTTTGCGGTACGTACGTCAGGACGGTCGGCTTTAGATATAATCTGAATACACTGAGCAGCAGAATCGGCTCTCTGGTCAAACTGACCCGGGAGGTATTCTACAGCAAAAACAAATGCATCCTTATCATAAGCCAACTGGTCAAAAGTATCATCGAGCTGAGGCTCAGAGAAAACGGTGTTGATGCACTGTTTAAAAAGCTCTTCCTCAATGTTTTCCACATCATAGCGATTGATAACTCTAACGCTGTTAACAGTCTTGATACCAAGGAAAGAACGGATATCGCCCAAAAGGGAATCGGCTTCACCTGCAAGACCTTTCTTTTTTTCTACATAAATACGGTAAACCATAATCAAACCATCCTAATTAATTTAATGCTTTAAGTGCTTTTGCACCAATGTCGTTTCGTTTGTAGGCATTTTCAAAGTGAACCTTTTTCGTTTCCTCATAAGCCTTTTCAATAGCAGCTTTAAGGTCGGAAGCAACGGCAGTAACACCAAGCACTCTGCCACCAGCTGAGAGGATGCTTTCGCCGTCCTTCTTTGCACCTGCGTAAATAACGGTGGCTTCAATATCACTGTCAACGGTAATAGGATATCCACTCTGATATTTTTCAGGGTATCCGTTACTTGCCATAACAACACAACAAGCAGCTTCGTCCTTGAATTTAACCTGACACTTATCTAACGTACCGTTGGTACAAGCTTTCATAACGGTGAACAGGTCGCTTTCAAGAAGAGGAAGCACAACCTGAGTTTCGGGGTCACCGAAACGGCAGTTATATTCAATTACCTTTGGTCCGTTTTCGGTAATCATAAGACCGAAGAACAAACAACCCTTAAAGGTTCTGCCTTCTTTTTCCATAGCGCGAATTGTAGGTATAAAAATTTCGTCCATACATATTTTAGCTACGTCTTCGGTATAGTAGGGATTAGGAGCAACCGTTCCCATACCGCCTGTGTTAAGACCCTTGTCGCCATCCTTTGCGCGTTTATGGTCCATAGCAGATACCATAGGAATAATCGTTTTTCCGTCGGTGAATGCAAGAACCGAAACCTCGGGACCCGTTAAGAATTCTTCAATAACTATATTGTTGCCCGAAGCACCGAAGATTTTGTCTTCCATAATTGAGTGAACGGCATTTACGGCATCCTCTCTTGTTTCGGCAATAATTACGCCTTTGCCGAGAGCCAGTCCGTCAGCCTTTATAACGGTGGGCAGGGGAGCGGTCTTGACGTATTCAAGAGCCTTTTCCATATCACCGTATACACCGTAAGCGGCAGTTGGTATTCCGTATTTTTTCATAAGGTCTTTAGAAAATACCTTACTGCCTTCGATAATGGCGGCTTTTTCTTCGGGACCGAAGCAGTCGATACCTACTTTGTTTAAAGCATCCACCATACCTGCAACCAACGGGTCGTCGGGTGCAACTACAACATAGTCGATTTTTTCATTTTTTGCAAATTCGCATATTTTTTCAATATCTGTAACGGGAATGGGAACGAGAGTGGCCTCACTCATACCGCCGTTTCCGGGGATAGCGTAAAGCTGTGTGATTTCCTTGCTTTCGCTAAGCTTTTTGATTATTGTATGCTCTCTTCCGCCGCTACCTATAACAGCTACTTTCATAATTTTCTCCTTTAAATTAGTGGTGGAAAAGTCTCATTCCTGTAAATGCCATTGAAATGCCGTATTTGTTACAGCAGTCAATAACGACGTCGTCTCTTATTGAGCCGCCTGGTTCTGCAATATAGGAAACACCGCTTTTCTTAGCGCGTTCAATATTATCGTCAAATGGGAAGAAGGCATCACTGCCAAGCGCAACACCGCTTATGGTATCAAGATAAGCTCTTTGTTCTTCCATAGTGAAACGCTCAGGCTGAACGGTAAAGTATTTCTGCCAGTTGCCGTCTGCGCAAACGTCTTCTTCGTTCTGATTAATGTATCCGTCGATAACGTTATCTCTGTCAGGTCTGCCAAGGGTATCCTTGAAAGGAAGATTTAATACCTTATCGTGCTGACGCAAGAACCAGGTATCAGCCTTACCGCCTGCAAGACGTGTACAGTGAACACGGGACTGCTGACCTGCGCCTACACCGATAGCCTGTCCGTCTACGGCAAAGCAAACGGAATTGGACTGGGTGTATTTAAGGGTGATAAGAGAGATTATAAGGTCACGGATAGCACTCTCAGGCATATCCTTTTTGTCGGTTACGATATTGGAAAGAAGCTCTTTGTTAATCTTGAATTCATTTCTGCCCTGTTCAAAGGTAATACCGTAAACCTGTTTGTGTTCAACAGGAGCAGGAACGAAATCAGGGTCGATTTTTACAATGTTATAAGTACCCTTTCTTTTGGATTTAAGGATTTCGAGTGCTTCAGGCTCGTAACCGGGGGCAATAACGCCGTCGCTAACCTCTCTCTTAATCATAAGAGCGGTGGTAACGTCACAAACGTCGCTCAGCGCTACCCAGTCGCCAAAGGAACACATTCTGTCAGTACCTCTTGCTCTTGCATAAGCACAGGCAAGGGCAGAGTCGTCAAGACCTTCGATATCGTCTACGAAACAAGCCTTCTTAAGCTTATCGGAAAGGGGAAGACCGATAGCCGCAGAGGTAGGGCTGACGTGCTTGAAGGAAGTAACGGCAGGCATACCGAGAGCTTCTTTAAGCTCTTTTACAAGCTGCCAGGAATTGAATGCATCAAGGAAGTTGATATAGCCGGGTCTGCCGTTTAATATTTCAATAGGAAGCTCACTGCCGTCATGCATAAAGATTTTAGCAGGCTTCTGATTAGGGTTACAGCCGTATTTGAGTTCAAATTCTTTCATAATATGCCTCCGATTATTTGTTTTTATTAATTATGATGTTGGTTGCTTCGCCGTTTTCAAGAGAAACCTGACGAACGAAAAGGGATACCTTATTATCTTCGTTGAGGCTTGACCATATCATATCTGCAAGTTCCTTTGCGGTATTGGGAAGCACAACTGCTTCAGGCTCACCGTAGAAAGAGGGGATAGGGTTGCCGTCACACTTGTAGGTGTGAATGAAGTGTCCCTTTGCAGAAAGGGGAGAATAGGAATAAGCGTATCTCTGACAAACCTCAGGATTACCGTCAGCGCTTTTAAGAATTGACATCTTATAGGTAAAGTCGGCATTATCAAAATCATAATAGCAGATACCTGAAATTCTTGGAGTGAAATTAGGAGCATCAGGCTCAAATTCTCTTGTATTAAGAGCAGTTTCAAATGCAAATGGGTCACTTGCATCGTTAACAACAAAGTCGTATATGGTGTTTGTCTGGTCGCCGTTTGTAATGATATCAATATCACCGTAGGCAAGATAAGGGTTATAAATTATAAGGCTTGGGTCAATAAGCTTACTCTCGTCAAAAGCTTTTGTGCGCATACCGTTTTCGAACTCCTCGAAAATACGGTTACGACTGTTTTCACTTCTGCCCATAATGAAATAAGCAATAAGTGCACTTTTGGAATCAGCAGATTTACCGATGACGATACCTCTGCCGGGGTAGGAATTGTTTTTAAGTAATTCTTCTAAGTTAAAAATGTTGCTCATAGTTTTTACTCCTTTGCATAGGTTTTGCTGACAAGCTCAACGGCTTTTGGAAGAATAATCCATTCAGCCTGTTCCATAACTCTTTTCTGTAAAATTTCGGGGGTGTCGCCATCCTCGATTTCTACTGCTTTTTGTAGAATGATTTTTCCGCCGTCGGGTATTTCGTTAACAAAATGAACGGTAGCGCCCGTAACCTTTACGCCGTAGCTTAATGCCGCTTCGTGAACACGGAGTCCGTAAAAGCCTTCGCCGCAAAAAGACGGAATAAGGGAGGGGTGAACGTTGAGAATACGGTTTTCGTATTTTGACGTAAAGCTTTCGCTGAGAATACACATAAAACCTGCAAGAACGATAATATCGGTTTTATTTTCCTCCAGCGCGTTTATTATATCTTCTTCAAAATGTTCGTTACCTTTTTTTTCAATAACAGCGGTAGCAATACCTGCGTTTTGAGCGCGGGTAAGAGCATAAGCGTCTTTTTTGTTTGAAATAACGAGGGTTATTTCACCGCTTTTTATAATACCGCTTTTTTGAGCGTCGATAAGAGCCTGTAAATTAGTGCCGCCGCCCGAAACAAGAACAGCTATACGGGCCTTTACCATAATTCTACCTCTTTTTCGCTCTTAACGATTTCTCCGAGTACGTATGCGTCCTCACCGTTAGCTTTAAGGATTTCTACTGCCTTTTCGGCATCTTCCTTGCTAACAACGGCAATCATACCTACGCCCATATTAAAGGTGTTGAACATATCTCTTTCGGGGATATTTCCAACCTTTTCTATGTATTTGAAGATTGGGAGAATTTTAACGTCGCTCTTTTTAATCTTAGCGCCGAAGCCATCGGGAAGACTTCTTGGAATATTCTCATAAAATCCGCCGCCTGTAATGTGGGATACGGTTTTAACGTTGATTTCTTTCATAAGAGAAAGCATACTCTTAACGTAAATCTTGGTAGGTGTTAAAAGGGTTTCGCCAAGACCTTTGCCGCCAAGCTCTTCAATAGGAGCAGTAAGGTCAGCGTTTTCTATATCAAATACGCGTCTTACCAGAGAAAAACCGTTTGAGTGTACGCCTGTTGAAGCAAGAGCAATAATAACGTCGCCTTCTTTAACGGAGTTTTTGTCAAGGATTTTTGATTTATCTACAACGCCTGTGCAATATCCTGCAAGGTCGTAGTCGTCTTCAGGCATAAGACCAGGATGCTCTGCGGTTTCGCCGCCGATAAGAGCGCAGCCTGCCTGTACACAGCCTTCAGCCACACCGCCAACTATATCAGCAATTTTTTCGGGGAAGTTTTTGCCGCAAGCAATATAGTCAAGGAAGAAAAGAGGCTTTGCACCGCAACAAATAATATCGTTAGCGCACATAGCAACACAGTCAATGCCGATTGTGTCGTGCTTATCAAGAAGCATTGCAAGTTTGATTTTTGTGCCAACGCCGTCGGTACCGCTGACAAGAACAGGCTCACTGATTCCTGTAAGGTCAAGACCGAAGCATCCGCCAAAACCTCCTACATCATCAAGACAACCTTCGTTTTTTGTGCGGTTAATATGCTTTTTCATAAGCTCAACAGACTTATAACCTGCTGTGATATCAACACCTGCTGCCTTGTAACTTTCGCTGAAACTGTTATTCATAACTATACTCCATTCTGCCGTTTTCTTAAAAATCGGCGGTATTTTGTTTGATTTTTTATACTTTTAAAAACAACGAAATCTCCGACTGTTAATCGGAGAAAGGTCGTTTAATTATACTGTTTGCTTATAGCCTCGTCCTTTTCGAGTACCTTTGCTGCTGCATCTGCTCTTTGCTTGTCAAGCTTATGTGAAAGTTCACTGTCGCCAACAGCGATAATCTGAGCGGCGAGAAGAGCGGCGTTTGCAGCACCGTCAATAGCAACGGTAGCAACGGGAATTCCTGCGGGCATCTGTACTGTGGACAAAAGGGCGTCAAGTCCGTCAAGAGTAGAAGACTTAACAGGTATGCCAATAACAGGCAAAGTAGTAGCGGCGGCAACAGCACCTGCAAGATGTGCGGCTTTACCTGCGGCGCATATAATGGCACCGAAACCGTTGGCTCTTGCATTTTCTGTAAACTCTCTTACCTGTACGGGAGTGCGGTGTGCAGAATAAACGTGAACCTCAAAGGGAACGCCTAGTTCCTTTAAAGTATCCATGGCCTTGGATACAACAGGAAGGTCGCTGTCGCTTCCCATAAGAATACCGACTTTTTTCATAAGCTTTCTCCTATCTGCTTTTATACAAAACAAGGCAGTCCCGTAAAAATGCGGAACTGCCCAGACGGTCGACATACAAAATACTTAATGCTTCCACGCGGTAAACCGCTTATCCGTCAGTTGCAAAAAGCTTTTAAAATTGTTATGGTCTTATTATATAATATTTCATTATATATGTCAATGAGTTAACATATAAAAATAAAGTCAAATTCGACAATTTTTTTGTACATATTTATGAATTGGAAAAAAAGAAAAACGGTTGTTAAAACCGTTTTTCTTTACGGGTAATATTAAATTGTTGGGTAGTATTAAAAATCTTTCGATTAATAATTTTCGTTTCTTACTTCGAAGTAAGATTCGGGATGAGCGCAAACAGGACATACCTTTGGAGCTTTAAGACCAACTACGATATGACCGCAGTTACGGCATTCCCAAACGGTAACGCTGCTCTTTTCAAATACGGCTTTTGTTTCAACGTTCTTAAGAAGAGCGCGGTATCTTTCTTCGTGAGCCTTTTCAATAGCGGCTACAGCTCTGAATTTGTAAGCAAGAGCGGTAAAGCCTTCTTCTTCAGCTTCCTTAGCGAAGGTATCGTACATATCGGTCCATTCATAGTTTTCACCTTCTGCGGCGGCAAGAAGATTTGCAGCAGTGTCACCAAGACCGCCAAGCTCTTTAAACCACATTTTAGCGTGTTCTTTTTCGTTTTCGGCTGTCTTTAAGAAGAGAGCTGCAATCTGCTCGTAGCCTTCTTTCTTAGCAACAGAAGCAAAATAGGTATACTTGTTTCTTGCCTGAGATTCACCTGCGAAGGCTGCCTGTAAGTTTTTTTCTGTTTTTGTTCCTTTAAGTTCCATAAATTGTATCTCCTTTTAAATTGATTTTTAATTTATTATAACCGATTACTCGATTAATGACAATATCATTTTCTGCATTTTTTACAAATATAATCAATATTAAGATTATATGAAAGTATAGTATCGTTAATACAGTTTTCAATATGAGATTTCATATCGGGAATATTGAAATCAGTAACTGTTTTGCAATTTTTACATATAAGGTGGTCGTGGAGGATAGGTGAGCGGTCGTATAAATCGGCTGAGTCTGCAATTTTAACCTTTCCAATCTCTCCTGTGTTGTATAGTGCGTTAAGATTATTATATACTGTGGCGAGAGCAATACCGGGCATAGATTCTCTGGCAAGAATATATATTTCATCTGCCGATAAATGACCGTCCATATTCTTAACTATATCAAGAATAAGTGAACGCTGTTTTGTAGCCATACGCACCTCCAAAATCAAGAATTAGAATTATTCTAAATTTAATTATACACATTTTTATAATTTTGTCAACACTTTTTTAAAAAACTTGCAAATTATTTTTAAGAAGGTATAATTTATATGAAAGAAGGTTGTTGTATGGTTTATGAAAAGAATTTTGTTATAGGCGCTGAGCATAGCGATTATACCGTTCGTCTTGGAAATTATCAGTTTTTTTATCTGTTGCAGAACGCCATGATAGAGGGTTTTGATAACGAGGGTGTGGGCAATAAAGGTCTTGGTGAAAAAAGTAACGCTTATTGGGCGGTTACAAAAACAAGACTTGAGATATTAAGAAAACCGCTTTGGAATGAAGAGGTTATTGTCAGAGCTATAAGTACTGACGATTCTAAATTAAGAGTTAAGGTTATTACCGAAATATATTCTTTACACAACGAGCTTCTTGCAAAAGCCTGTCAGGAGCTTTGTATACTTGATAAGGATACTCACCGCGTAAGAAAACTTAACGACACCTGTTTTCCTGTGGGTGAAAATAAAGATACAAAGGAGCTTGAATTTGAGAAATTCCTTTTCCCTGACAGTTTTATAAACAGGTATGAGCTTACCGTACGCAGTCAGCATATTGATATGTCACGACACGTCAATAACGTGGAGTATATCAGAATGGCAATGGATACCTTTAGTGTTGATGAACTGTGCAAGAACGACCCAACGGTAATAGAGGTGCATTATACAGGAGAATGTACGGAGGGTGAAACGCTTAAATGTGAGCGATACGAACGTAACAACGAAAGTTATATAAGTATAGCAAAGAATGATAAGAAGTGCTTTGAAATGAAAATATGCTTTTAAAAAAATGCGCAGTATTGCTTTTAAAGGGATACTGCGTATTTTCTTTTGCTCTTGTGAAAAAGGGAAAAGTGTAGTATAATAATAAAAAATGAAAGGACGTGTGGGAAACGGAACATTATATAAACGCTTTTACTACTATTATAAGATATCTGCTTCCCGTTCTTTCGGTTGTTTTGACGGCTATTTGTGCTTACGGACTTCTGAAAAAGCGTGTTAAACCTTATAAACTATTTATACTTACCGATGAAATGAAAGAAATTCCTATTGAAAGCGGAGAGTATCTTATAGGCTCTGATAAGCAATGCGATATTGTACTTGATGAAGTTAAGCCACGTCATCTTGTTTTGTCGGTTTCAAATAATTATATGTGGGTACGTCCTGTGGACAAGCACAAGGTTCTTATAAACCGAAAGACGATAAAAAAGGAAACCAATATATCTCCCGACGACCTTATTTCCTTAGGGGACAGAGAATTTTCTGTGAGAATGAAACGAAACGGCGCAAAAGCTTCTGGTAACGATACGGGTAAAAAGGCTGTTTGTTTTGCCTGTCTTAATCTTATACAGCTTTTTATGCTTTTTACACTTATATTTGCCTATCCTGAAAAAAAGTTGGCTATTTTAATTTCTTTCGGTGCTATTATGGCAGGACAGTGGGTGTATATGTTAGCCACCCGTTTCCTTGCCGCTTTTCTTGAAATTCCCGTAATGTTTATGGTGACGCTCGGTTTTACGGTGGTGGCTCATAACACGTCTATAACAATGTATAAACAACTGATTTGTCTGGCGGTTGGTGTTATTGCCTCGGTTCTTCTTGCAAAATTCATAGATATACCTAAAAGAGCTATTAATTTTAAGTTCATAGCGCTTATTATCGGAGTGGCTTTTTTCTGCGTTAATATGGTTTTCGGCGTTGTGTATAACGGCGCACAGAACTGGCTTAAAATAGCGGGTTTTTCCTTTCAGCCGTCAGAACTGATAAAGGTTATTCTCGTTTTTATAACGGGAACAAGCGCCGAGAAACTTACGAATAAAAGGGACGCGGCGCCTTTCGTGGCGTTTTCCCTGTTCTGCCTTGGCACACTTGCATATTTAAGTGACTTCGGTACTGCGCTGATTTACGGCGTTACACTTGCTGCCTTGCTGTTTATTCGTTTTTGCAGTTATAAACTACTTGCTATATTTGGCGGTGCGGCAGTTGTGGGCGGCGGTGCAGTTGCGCTGTTTTTTCCTTACGTTGCAAAAAGACTGTTTTCTTTCTCAAAGGCCTTTGAACACGCTGCAGACAGCGGTTATCAGCAAACAAGAACGATGATAAGCGCGGCTTCGGGAGGCTTTTTCGGTGTGGGCGCAGGAAATGGAACGCTTGTCAAGGTGGCGTCGTACGATACCGATATCGTTTTCGGTCTTGTTGTGGAGGAATGGGGTCTTATAATAGGACTTTGCGCGTTGTTCTTCTTTGTGGTTCTTGCGTTATATGCTGCTAAAGCTTTGTCTGTGTCATCGAGTAATTATTATTCGGTAACCTGTTGCGCCGCGTCTGTAATGCTGCTTGTACAGGCTTCCCTTAACGTTTTCGGCTCTCTTGATATGCTGCCCTTTACAGGTGTCACTTTACCCTTTATAAGTAACGGCGGCTCATCTCTTATTTCCTGTATAATGCTTATGGCTTTTTTCAGAGCTGCGGTGAGAAACGAAAATGTGATTTTATCTGAAAGAAGGCGAAGTGATGAATAAAAGAAAAATACGTAAAAGAAGTATGTATGCCGTTGCTTTGCTGTTTGTATTTTTAATTTCTCTTTTTGTGTTCCGCTTTTTTAAAAATGGTGAGAACTGGGCTTTTTATCAGACTAATCCTCATATTTATAAATCCGGACAGTTATCTAATGCGGGTAAAATAACCGATAGAGACGACGTTTTGATATCTGACACTCAGGATTCGGTAAGAGTATATAACGAGAACAGCGATATCCGTAAAGCAACCATTCACGTTGCAGGTGACCACGAAGGCTTTGTCAGTACGGGGGTAACTAATTCCTGGCGGGATAAGCTTGTGGGGTATTCTGTAATCAACGGCGTGTACACACAGTCTGGTAAGGGTAATGATGCAGAGCTTACGATAAGCAGTCAGCTGAGTATTGCGGCTATGAAAGCGTTGGGAGATTCTGCAGGTTGCGTAGGCGTATGTAACTACAAAACTGGTGAAGTGTTGTGTATGGTAAGTACCCCCACCTATGATATAATGGATATTAAACAGTACGAAAAGGCTAAAAACGGAGAGCTTGGCAGTGTGTTCGTAAACAGATTTATTTCTTCTTCCTATACACCGGGTTCTACTTTTAAAATAGTTACTGCCGCCGCAGCAATAGAAACCTTAGGTCAGCAGGCGTACAGCAACACACAGCTTTGTAATTACGGTACGGTGATTGAGGGTGAGACGCTTTCCTGTATGGGTAAGCATAAAACCGTTTCTCTTGAAAGAGCTTTTTCTCATTCCTGTAATTCATTCTTCTCGAATACTGCATTATCACTTGGAAAAAGCACAATGACAAGATATGCTGAAATGATGGGCTTTAATAAAACCTTTTATATTGATAATATTGCTTGTGCAAAGTCCTCGTATAACGTTAAAGATGCAAGAAATATAGATTTCGGTTGGTCGGGCATAGGACAGTATACGAACCTTATGAATCCCGTTCAGTATCTTTGTATGGTAAGCGCTATAGCAAACGGCGGTGAATATAAGGAACCGTATTTCGTTCACTGCATCAGAAATTCGTCAGGCAAAATCACTTATAAGGCACAGCCTAAAACCGTTAGAATGATAAGCGGAGAAACGGCAGAAAAACTTGCTTTGTTAATGGATTTTGCGGTGAGTGATAATTACGGCAAGGCAACCTTCGGCACCCTCGACGTTTGCGGAAAAACGGGTACTGCCGAGGTGGGTGACAACAAAGAAAACTCACTGTTTATAGGTTTTTGTAAGGATGAAAATCTTCCTCTTGCTTTCGTGGTGGTAGCCGAAGGCGGAGGAAGCGGAAGAAAAAGCGCAATGAGTATTGCTAACAAAACCTTACAGTCAGCGAAAAAAGTTCTTATTAAATAATAAAAGATTGCTGTCGACTATTGACAATTTTCGTGCATAATGATAAAATAATTTTATCAAAATCAGGGTACAGGAGGGAATTTTATGAAGGCTTTAGAAGAAAAGATTCTTGCTGAGGGACAGGTTTATCCCGGAAATATTCTTAAGGTTTCCTCTTTTTTAAATCATCAGCTTGACGTAGATTTTCTTATGTCTATGGGTGAGGAAATCTCACGTCTTTATGCTGATACCGAAATTGATAAAATTCTTACTATAGAAGCTTCCGGTATTGCTATAGCTGTGGCTGCTGCCGCTTATATGCATGTGCCGGTTGTTTTTGCTAAAAAAAATAAAACCACCAACATTCTCGCGGATGTGTATTCTTCAAAGGTTGAGTCGTATACTCACAGAGAGGTTTATCAGGTGGTTGTAAGCAAAGAGCATTTGCATAAGGGCGAAAAAATTCTTATAATTGACGACTTCCTTGCAATCGGTAATGCTCTTAACGGACTTATGGATATTGTAGGACAAGCGGGCGGTACAACACAGGGCGTAGCTATTGCTATTGAAAAAGGTTTTCAGGGCGGTGGCGATGCGCTTAGAAAAAGCGGCGTAAGGGTTGAATCTCTTGCTATAGTTGACAGTATGACTGACGATTCTGTTAAATTCCGCCAACAATAAAGTTGCGGTTTTTATAAAAAAATGCCCTATTGGGCGAGGAGGAAAACAAAATGAAAAAGTTACTCGCACTTCTTCTTGCAGTTGCTATGATTTTTGGCTTAGCGGCTTGCGGCGGCGGAAATTCTGCCGAAGATTTCAAAGTAGGTTTTATCTGTCTCCATGACGAAAAATCTACCTACGACCTTAACTTCCTTAACGGTGTTGATGAAGTTAAGAAGACTCTCGGTCTTAAGGATAGTCAGGTTATTATTATGACCAACATTCCTGAGGGCGACGAATGTTATCAGGCAGCTGCTGACCTTGTTGACCAGGGTTGTGACGTTATCTTCGCTAACTCTTTCGGTCACGAAGACTTTATGATTAAGGCTGCAAAAGAGTTTACTGACGTTCAGTTCTGCCATGCTACAGGTACAAAGGCTCATACTGAGGGTCTTGCAAACTATCACAACGCATTTGCTTCTATCTATCAGGGCCGTTACCTTGCAGGTATTGCTGCAGGTCTTAAGCTCAACGAGATGATTACTGCAGGTAAAATTACTGCTGACGAAGCTAAAATGGGTTACGTTGGCGCTTTCACCTATGCTGAAGTTATTTCAGGTTACACTTCTTTCTATCTCGGTGCTAAATCTGTATGTCCTTCTGTAACAATGGAAGTACAGTTCACAGGTTCTTGGTATGATGCTCCTGAAGAGAAGAATGCTGCTGAAGCTCTTATCGCTAAGGGTTGCGTTCTTATTTCTCAGCACGCTGACTCTATGGGCGCTCCTTCTGCTTGTGAAGCTGCTGGCGTTCCCAACGTATCTTATAACGGTTCTACCGTTGCTGCTTGTCCCAACACCTTTATCGTATCTTCCAGAATCAACTGGGCTCCTTACTATGAGTATATGATTAAGTGCGTTCAGGAAGGCAAAGCTATTGACACTGACTGGTGCGGCGGACTTGAACAGGGTTCTGTAGTTCTTACCGACGTCAATGAAAAGGCTGCTGCTGCAGGTACTGCTGATGCTATCAAGACTGCTACCGAAGGCCTCAAGAACGGTACTGTTAACGTATTTGATACTAAGAACTTTACTGTAGGCGGCGTTGCTCTTGCAAGTCATAAGGTAGAGGATAAGGAAGTTATCGAAAACGGTATCTTCAATGAATCTAAGCTTATGTCTGCTCCTTACTTTGACCTTCGTATCGATGGTATTACTCTCCTTAACGAGAAGTTCTAATTAAAGTATTCAGTTTTTGTATAGGCGGGGTTTCAAGCTCCGCCTATACGTGATTTTAATTGATTTATTTTCATAAACCTCAAATGTTTTTGTGTTTTATGCAAGTAAATTATGCTTGGAGGTGCCGAATTGGCTGACAGAATTAAACTTGAATGTCGTGGTATAACCAAGACCTTCGGTAAGGTTGTGGCTAACAAAAACTGCGACTTGGACGTAAGAGAGGGTGAAATTCTCGCAATTCTTGGCGAGAATGGAAGCGGTAAAACTACTCTTATGAATATGGTTGCGGGTATTTATTTCCCCGACGAAGGACAGATTTTCGTTGACTCGCAGGAGGTCGTTATACGCTCTCCCAAGGATGCATTTGATTATAAAATAGGTATGATTCATCAGCATTTTAAACTGGTTAACGTTTTTTCTGCTACTGAAAATATCGCGCTTGGTATTAATGACGGTAAACCCTATAAGCTTTCAGATGTATCCAAAAAGGTTATAGAAATAACACAGCGTTACGGATTTATTATTGACCCCGATAAAAAGGTTCACGATATGTCGGTTTCCGAAAAGCAGACCGTTGAAATCATAAAGGTGCTTTATCGCGGCGCTGATATACTTATTCTTGATGAGCCGACTGCGGTGCTTACTCCTCAGGAAACGGAAAAGCTTTTTGCAGTTCTTCGCAGAATGCGTGAGGACGGAAAGTCTATAATCATAATTACACATAAAATGCATGAGGTTCTTTCTCTTTCTGACCGTGTTGCCGTTCTCAGAAAGGGCGAACACGTTGGTACTGTAAACACAAGCGAAAGCAACGAAGCAGAGCTTACAGAGCTTATGATGGGTGAAAAAATCTCCCTTAATATTAACAGAAGTGAGCCTAAAGACTGTACCGACCGTCTTGTTGTTTCGGGTGTAAAAAGCTTCAATGAAGAGGGTAGACCGATACTCGATAATATTTCATTTACTGCCAAAAGCGGTGAGATTCTTGGTATTGCAGGTATTGCGGGTAGCGGACAGCGTGAACTGCTTGAAGCAATAGCTGGTTTACATCAGTTGTCTGAAGGTGATGTTACATACATTGACCCGAAAACCAACGAAAAAGAAAATTTAAGGAATAAAACCCCTATTCAGATAAGAGATTTGGGTGTAAGACTTTCCTTCGTTCCTGAGGACCGACTTGGTATGGGCCTTGTTGGAAATATGGATATTATTGATAATATGATGCTGAGAAGCTACTCCAAAGGCAAATCTGCTTTTTTGCAGAGAAAAGGTCCCAAAGACCTTGCTCAGCGTATAATACACGACCTTAACGTTGCTACTCCGGGCGCTACTACACCTGTACGACAGCTTTCGGGCGGTAACGTACAAAAGGTGCTTGTAGGACGAGAGATTGCTGCGGCGCCGTCGGTACTGATGGCGGCATACCCTGTAAGAGGTCTTGACGTCAATGCATCATACACCATATATAATCTCCTTAACGAACAAAAGGACAGGGGAGTAGCTGTAATTTTCGTGGGTGAGGACCTTGACGTTCTTATGGAACTGTGCGATAGAATTATGGTAATAAACGGCGGTAAGGTAACGGGTATCGTGGACGGCAGAACTGCTAAAAAGGATGAAATCGGCGTTCTTATGACAAAGTCTGTTACTGCTGATAATGAAGCAAAAGGGGAGGAAGAATAATGGATAATAAAGTTCAGAAAATAAAAACTCCACTTTTCCATATTGTTAACCGAGGCAGAGATGCTCTTCCGTGGTATTACGGCGTTCTGATTCGCGCAGCGGCTATCACCTTAGCCCTTGTTTTGTCGGGTGTCATTATAATGCTTCTAACAGGTGAGAATCCTTTTGCAGTTTACGGCTCAATGGTACAGGGCGTGTTCGGTACTGAAAGAAGAATATGGAATATGCTTCAGGGCGTAGCGATACTTCTTTGTATATCTCTTGCCGTTACTCCTGCGTTTAAGATGCGCTTTTGGAACTGCGGTGCAGAGGGACAGGTTTTGGTTGGCGGTTTAGCAACCGTTGCCGTAATGATGTTTTTGGGCGATAAAATGCCGCTTGGCGTACTGATTTTAGTAATGGTTGCCGCAAGTATTCTTGCAGGTATTATATGGGCGGTGCTTCCTGCAATATTCAAGGCTGTATGGAACACTAATGAAACGCTGTTCACCCTTATGATGAACTATGTTGCAATTCAGCTTGTAGCATACTTCTTAAAGGTTTTCGTTAAAGACGGTTCGGGTGTACTTACCCCTATGCCTCAGTATGGTCTGCCTGTTATAGGAAAATATCAGTTTTTGCTTAATATAATTATTGTGGCTGTTCTAACAGTAGTTAGTTATATTTATCTTAAATATTCTAAACAGGGATATGAGATTTCCGTTGTGGGTGAAAGTGAAAATACCGCAAAATATATCGGTATCGGAGTTAAAAAGGTTATTATCCGTACCCTTGTTGTGTCGGGTGCTATTTGCGGAATTGCGGGACTGTTGCTTGTTGGAGGCACTAATCATACCATAAGCACTACCACTGTTGATGGGAGAGGCTTTACGGCAATTATGGTTTCGTGGCTTGCGAAATTCAATCCTGTATTTATGATATTTACGTCTTTCCTTATTGTATTCCTTGACAGAGGAACACAGCAGGTTTCCACCGATTTCAGAATCCCCAGTACGATTTCAGATATCGTAACGGGTATTATACTTCTCTTTGTAATCGGTTGCGAATTTTTCCTTCGTTATAAGATTGTCTTAACAAAACAAGCAAAGGAGGAAGATTGATGGTTGCTTTTATAGTTAGTGCTATAAGACTTGGTATGACGCTTCTTTTCGGCTCTACGGGCGAGACCATTACCGAAAAATCAGGACACCTTAATCTTGGTCTTCCGGGTGTAATGTGTGTCGGTGCTTCCTGTGGCTGTTTTGCTGAGTATCTTTATTTGAAAAACTTTGTCGGCGGTGGAGAAAATCCCGTTTTGGCTGTTATAATTCCTATGGTAGCCACCTTTATCGGCGGTGCTCTTATGGGACTTATTTTCAGCTTCCTTACGGTAACACTGAGAGCAAATCAAAACGTTACAGGTCTTGCGCTTACCACCCTTGGCGTTGGTATTTCCGACTATATGATTGATAAAACGGGCAGTGAGTATATCAGAGGCGCTTTGTATTTTAAAGCTCATTTACCTATTGCCGATAAGCTCGGTTGGTTTGGCAGAGTTTTTCTGTCACACGGTATACTTGTTTATCTTGCAATTATCGTTGCAATAGTGACCACTCTTATACTTAATAAAACACGTCTTGGACTCCATTTGCGCGCAGTTGGTGAAAACCCTGCAACAGCCGACGCGGCAGGTATTAACGTTGTACGCTACAGATACGGGGCTACCTGTATAGGATGCGGTATTGCGGGATTTGGCGGTCTGTCCTTTATAATGGACTATCTTAACGGTAACTGGGAATACGTTATTGACGATATTGGTTGGCTTGCTGTTGCGCTTGTAATCTTTACTGTGTGGAAGCCTAACCTTGCTATATTTGGTTCTCTTGTTTTCGGCGCTTTGTATATTGCAAGTAGCTATATTACTGGCGTCAGCTTTGCGGGTAAAGAACTTTTTAAAATGCTTCCGTATATCGTAACAATAGTCGTTCTTATTTTTACAAGTATGAGAAGCCGTAAAAAGAATCAGCCGCCTGAAAGCTTGGGACTTAACTATTTCCGAGAAGAACGATGAAAAAATAAGAAAGCACAGGTAACTGTGCTTTTTTATTGAAAAAAAGCTTTGATTATGGTATAATGACTTAAAGAGGTGATTTGATGAAAATCAGAAAAGCTATTATTCCGGCCGCAGGTCTTGGAACAAGAGTTTTACCTGCGTCAAAATCCTGCCCTAAGGAAATGCTGAATATTGTGGATAAACCTGCTATTCAGTATATCGTTGAAGAGGCTGTTAAAGCAGGTATAACTGATATTTTAATTATTACTAACCGTGGTAAAGGTGTTATTGAAGACCATTTTGACCACTCTTATGAGCTTGAGGACCATTTGAGAAAGCATGGGAAAGGCGAAGTGGCTGATGAACTTGCAGCTCTTGCATCTCTTGCTAATATTTATTATATTCGCCAAAAGGAAACAAAGGGGCTTGGACACGCCGTGCTTCAGGCAAAGGAATTCGTTGGTAACGAACCCTTTGCGGTGCTTTACGGCGACGACGTTATTATCGGTGAGGACCCTGCTATAGCACAGCTTTGTTGCGCAACTGAGAAATATTCAAAATGCGCTGTTTGTATAAAAGAGGTTCCTACCGAGCTTGTTAAGAAATATTGTTCTCTAAAGGTTGATAAACTTGAAGAAAACGTTTACAGCGTTTCTGATATGATTGAAAAGCCTAAGGAAGAGGAAATTTTCTCAAACTTTGCTATCCTTGGCAGATGCGTACTTACCCCCGATATATTCGAGATTCTTTCCTGTATACCTTATGGTGCAGGTGGAGAACTTCAGCTTACCGATGCCATGCGTGAAATTGCAGCAAAAGAGGGTATGGTAGGCGTTGACTTTACAGGAATTCGTTATGATATGGGAAATAAGCTTGGTATTATGAAAGCTAACGTAGAGATTGCCCTTAATCATAAGGAAATCGGTGAAGAATTCAGAAGCTATATAAAGGAAATAGCAAAGGAACTATAATCATGCAGGTTGAAATAGGAGAAATATGGAGCGGCTATGCACGTGAAGGTCTTGATATAAAGGACGAAAACCTTAAGTTTTATAACGTGAAAAAAGCACCATTTAAAATTTACGGACTTGCGGATTTAAGCGAGGGTTACAGACGTGTTCCTGCAGAAATTGCGGAAAAGGCGCCAGGTATAAAAGCACATGCTGTCTGCAGTACAGGGGTCAGAGTACGTTTTTGCACTGATTCTAAATGCGTTGGTATAAGAGCTAAGTTTAATCGTCACGTGTTACCGAGTCCCCACGTAACACGTCTCGCCGAAACAGGCTTTGATATTTATGTTGACGAGGACGGCACCGATACTTATAAAGGCAGTTATTATCCTGCAAAAGACGGTTTTGACGGATATGAGGGTATTAAGTATTTTGATGACAACGCTGTGCGCTGTATTACAATTTACTTTCCTATAGGTAATCACGTTATTGATTTGGAAGTTGCTCTTGAAGAAAAAGCAACTTTAAAAGAACCCTATCCATATAAGTATGAAAAGCCTGTAGCTTTCTACGGTTCTTCCATAACCCACGGCTTTGCCGCTTCTCGCCCAGGTACTACGTACGTAAACAGAATCGGCAGAATGCTTAATACGGATATTCTGAATTTTGGCTTTTCGGGCAGTGCTAAGGGTGAATCTACTCTCGCGGAATATTTTGCGGGTATAGATATGTCAGTGTTTGTTTTAGACTATGACCATAACGCGCCGGATGTCCAACATTTAAAAAATACCCATTACGCGTTTTATGAAATTATCAGAAAAGCAAAGCCTGAGCTTCCTATTATTTTTGTGACAAAGCCCGATGCAAAAACGCATACAGAAGAAAAGGCTCTTGTTCGCAAGGACGTAATTATGAAAAACTACCTGACTGCGCGTGAAAACGGAGATAAAAACATTTATTTTATTGATGGTAATGCGTTTTTTGTCGGTGGCGACAGAATGGATTATACAGCAGACGGCTGTCATCCTAATGATTTGGGCGCTTCTAGAATGGCTGAATATATCGGCGCTGTGATAGGAGAAATTCTAAAACGTTAGTATAATAAAAACTCTTTTGCTTAAAATATAAGCAAAGGAGTTTTTTATTATGGATATAAGTTCAAAAGATTATTCCCAAATGGTGAAAAAAGCATCCCCACCGTCAAAGCATTTGAAAAACTGTATTATGGCGTTTTTGTTTGGTGGATTTATTTGTTCGTTAGGCGAAGCATTTTTTCAGATATATCAGAAATTAAATATAGGAGAAGAAAACTCAAGAATGTTAGCTTCGGTAACGCTGATATTTTTAGCGGCTCTGCTGACCGGTCTTAAGGTATTCGACAATATTGCAAAGGTTGCAGGAGCAGGTACGTTGGTGCCAATAACAGGCTTTGCAAATTCAGTGGTTTCACCGGCGATAGAGTTCAAAAAAGAAGGATTTGTCCTCGGCGTTGGCGCTAATATGTTCAAAATCGCAGGACCTGTAATCGTTTATGGAACTATCGCTAGTGTTATTTATGGGGTTGTTTATTGGATAACGACGTTGTTGTAATGAAAAAGGCTTGACCAATTGGTCAAGCCTTTAATGTTATTTAGAATATTTATATGCTATTTTGCACGCTCTTTTATATGCTTCGGTAAAATATTGTTCAAGGGTCATTTGTCCGTAAGCATCGTTTTCATGTCGCTCAGGTTTAGAATTTATATTTAATTCAAAATTCAAGATATCCATATGCTGAGATTTTTTAAGTCGGTCAATGTTATAATTCCAATCGGAAATGCCATCAAAGGGAAGTAAATGCAGATCATCTGTCCAAAAAGTTTTTCCGTCGAACCTGCTGATTCCAAGATTGTCATTAATGTGTGTCATAATAAGATGGTCCCCATATTTTGACAATAAGTCCTGTGAGTGATTATAGCACATTTCATGTCCCGAATCCCAACAGAAGCCAACAGTATCAGTATTTTTAAAATGCTCCATTAATGCAAAAAGATATTCTTCTCCCTCTGTGTTTTCAAAGGCAATTTTTATACTGTACTTTTCGGCATAAGATACAATTTCGTCAAAATTTCTATAGTCTAATGACATAGCATCGAATATGTAATCAAAGCCTATCCAAGTATGAACAACCAAAACAGGAATATTAAATTGCACACAAGCATCTAAGGCAGACAGTAATTCAGCTTTTGCAGGTGCATATAAAGCAGCGTCATTGCTCCACATATCTGCAGCTTTCCCAAAAGGTGCGTGCAGCGACTGGATACATAATCCGCTTTCCTTTGCGGCCTTTACGATTTCAAATAAATCACCATTCGTTTTCCAAACAGGAGAGATTGCGTCAAATCCAACTCTCTTTACCATTTTAACTACATCGACAGTTGGGATATTATAATCATTCCCAATAGAAATACCTATTTTTTGTTTCCACATAATTGTTACGCCCCTTTTTTAGTGTCTTTTATTTTATTATACTGCATCACCGATTTAATGTAAATATTTTTTTCAAAAATGGTGAGTCCTAAATTGACAGCATCAGAGGGCTTTGTCCTCGGTGTTGGTGCTAATATGTTCAAAATCGCAGGACCTGTTATTGTGTACGGCACAATTGCAAGCGTGATTTATGGGGTTGTGTATTGGATAACAACATTGTTTTAACGAAAAAGGCTTGACCAAACGGTCAAGCTTTTTTTATCCGTTCTGTATTGTCCATCAATTTCGTGTGCTTTTTACACTTTCTCGAACAATCAGTTTTGCCACAATTTCAATGTTTTGTGTGCTTTTGTAATACGGATTTTTCATCTTCTTCAAAAGTAAATTCCAAGCAACTTCACAAATTTCTTCGGGGTAGGTGTCTATGGTTGTGAGGGTTGTATCCACGTACTGACCTGTAACAATATTATCTATTCCTATTACCGAAATATCGTCAGGTACGTTTATTCGGTGCTTTTTGGCTTGAAATAGGTGCTTTTTGGCTTGAAATATAAAACTATGTGTGCTATATTAAATGCTGTGATAGGGGTTGATTATATGCATTACATAAAATCAAACAGTGAAAAAAAGAACAAATTTATGTATATACTTGAAGCCGCTTTTGAATATCTTATTTCTGTTTTGGTTTCAAATTCGTTCCTTGCCACATTAACTAAACAACTTGGTATTTCAGACAGTCTTACAGGTATACTTTCTTCTATAATATCTCTTGGCTGTCTTTTTCAGTTGATATCTATAACCATAGGCAACAGAAACTCGAAACGGCTTGTTGTTTTGCTGAGTATTATAAATCAAGTGCTGTTTATGCTATTGTATATAATACCGCTGTCTAGAGCTTCTGATAATGTAAAAACTGTTGCATTTATTATATGTATCGTTCTTGCATATCTCATTTATAATATAGCCCACCCTAAAAAAATCAACTGGCTGATGTCACATATTGATGACTCGCAAAGAGGAATCTTCACTGCTAATAAGGAAATAGTTTCTCTTATTATAGGTATGGTTTTCTCACTTGTTATGAGCGCGGTTGTAGACCACTATATTGAACAGGGAAAAGTAAAAACAGCCTTTATAATAGCGGCTGTTGTGATTTTCGCTCTTACTGTGCTTCATACGGTTGCCTTGTTGCTTACAGATGAAAAAGAAGTTGTTGAAAATACAGGTAAGCGTCTTAAAGAGAACCTACGAGATATTTTAAATGATAAGCAAATTCTAAAGGTGACGGCTGTTGTTGTGGTTTACAATGTTGCTAACTACGTATCGGTTCCGTTTTACAGTACGTATCAGTTAAACGAATTAGGATTAAGCCTTACGTTTATGTCTATTATGTCTGTGTGTACCAGTGTTGTGAGAGCATTGGCTTCAAAGCCTTGGGGAAGATATGCAGACAAAAATTCTTTTGCTGTGATGCTTCAGAAATGCTTTTATTTCCTGATATTACAGTTTGTTTGCTTTATTTTAACTACTGCTTCTAATGCTAAAATAATGATGGTTATTTTTTACATATTCCACGGAATAGCCATTGCAGGTGTCAACAGTTCGCTTATGAATATGGTTTTTGATTATTCTCCTGTAGAAAAACGAGCAGATACTCTTGCAATAAGTCAGGCAGCTTCGGGTCTGGCAGGTTTTCTGGCTACTCTTGCGGTAAGTCCTTTGGTTTCTCTTATACAAAGAAAAGGTCTTCATATATTCGGTATAACCGTATATGCGCAGCAAGTGATTTCTCTTATAAGCCTTGTGATTATTATTTTCCTGATAGCATATTTAAAAACGTTTAAAAAAGAATCAAAAAATAATATGTAATATGATGTTAAACAGCAGACACCTTGAATTGAAGTGTCTGCTGTTTTTTAAACTGATATTAAAAAAATCAGAATGGTCTAATTCTGTTTTTGCGAAATTGCTGAGGGGAGCAGCCTATTCTTTTGGAAAAGAATTTAGAAAAATCAAGCACATCACCATATCCCATAGAGGTTGCTATTTGTGTGATTGAAAGGTCGCTGTCTGTCAGCAGTTTTTTTGATTTTTTTAGTTTTTGGTTTATTATATACTGTTTGGGTGAAAGATCTGTTTTTTCTTTAAATATTTTATATAGATATGGTTGACTGATTCCTAAAAAAATAGTAAGCTCCTTAACCGATGCGTTAATATTGGTGTTGATATAATTGATGGCTGCTTTGAAATATATAGAACTGTTGTAAATTTCTTTGTTGTTTAAAGGATTGAGGCTGTCGTTGAGTATTGATAAAAACATTTCAAGTAAAAGATATGAAGAATATATATTCTTTTTTGAATTGATAAGAAAATTCTTTATATCATATAGCTTTTCAAAATGGAAAAAATTAAAAACCATAGTATTACTATCTGCATTAAATTTGCTGAAGATATCATGTATACGTTTATCTTCGGATATTATCCATATAAATTCCCAAGGAGTATTTGTATCGGGATGATATTCCTGAAACATATCAGGAGTTATTAAAAAACCCTGTCCTTTTATTATGGGAGTATTATTGAAATAACCTTTTCCTGAAATACAATAATGAATTATATATTGTTCTCTGAAAGAGGGGCCATACCTTGAAATTTGTGGGTTTTGAGTATAGCCAATGGATATAATATTTAGTATAGGGTTATTAGAATCTGAAAAAATTTCATAACGCATATAAACACCTCTTAGTTATTATTTTACCATATAATGTTATTGTTTTTCAATATGTTTTTTTGTCTGAGTTTATTAAAATAAAACAGGGTGATAAAAATGAATAAGAGCAAAGAAATTGCAAACGAACTTTTAAATGCTTCAAGAGGACTTTTTTATCGTAAGGCGGTAGCTCTTCGTAAATTTTATGAAATGGTAGAGTTGCCCGAATTTAGTGGTAAACCTCTTTATCCTTCCGGAGTAATGCAGACCGTAAATTATATGAACAATATGACAGTTGATTTATCGGACCTTGAAGAACAAACAAGGAATGAAATTGCTTCTGTTTTTTTTAAAGATTACTCTTCGGTACCCTATGAACATGCAGTGGGAGGAAATATGTATACTCACTCTATACCGCATTATGAACGAGTATTAAAAGAGGGCTTTTTCTCGTATTATGAACGTATCAAAAAAATTGTGGATGAAGATTTACGAGATGGACTTAAAGTACTTCTTGAAGGTATAAGGATTTTTGCTGAAAGGTGTGTTTCTTATCTTATTAGCGTTAACGCGGATGAAAAACTTATAACGGCTCTTAAGAAGGTTCCTATGTATCCTGCGGAAGATATTTATGAGGCTGTGGTATGCTGGAATTTTGTCTTATACCTTGATGGCTGTGATAATTTGGGATGTATAGCTGATGGACTTATGCCATATTATGAGGGTGAAAATATTGTTCCTATTCTTGCTAATATGTTCGAAAATTTAGACCTTAATAATGGCTATTCTATGGCACTTTCAAGGCTATATAATCCGCTTACTATACAATGTCTTGAGGCAGCAAAGGGCAGACGTCGTCCTATGATAGAATTGTTTGTGGATAAAGATACACCTGATGAAATTTGGGGAAAAGCATTCAGTCTTGTGAGGGGAGAAACAGGACAACCGGCTTTTTACAATCCGTCACTTATCAGACGACTTAAAGACAAATTTAATGTTAGAGATGATGATATAAATAGATTTTGCGGCGGAGGATGCACCGAATCAATGTTTTCGGGTTTTTCAAACGTAGGTTCTCTTGACGCAGGTATAAATCTATTGCTTATTTTTGAAAAATGTCTTAAAAATAACCTTGAAAAATCTGTTGATTTTAATGAGTTTTATAACCTTTATATCAGTGATGTAAACGAAACGGTTAATTGGATTACTAAAGAAATCGCTTGTTCTCAGAGAAGAAGAGCAGAGTATAATCCTTTGCCTATGCGAACCTTGCTTGTGGATGACTGCATTGAAAACGGACTTGATTTTAATAATGGTGGTGCAAGATATCAATGGAGTATTATAAATTTTGCGGGTCTTATAAATGTTATAGATTCATTACTTGCAGTAAGAGATTTGGTTTTTGAAGAGAAAAAATATACAAAAAAAGAATTTTTAACAAAACTTGCTTTGGAGGAAGATTCCTTTGTTAAAAAACTAAGGAACCACAGTAATTGTTATGGCATAGATGATGAAGCAGTTAATGCTTTTTCGAATAAGCTTTCATCAGATGTTTTTTCTATGCTTGAAGGAAAGAAAGCCTATTTCGGTCAAGGCTTTATACCTGCTTCTATACAGTTTATGTCACAGGTTGAGGCGGGCAAAAAAATTGGACCGACACCTGACGGAAGAAAAAAAGGAATGCCGCTTTGTGATTCTCTTGGTGCGATTTTTGCAAAGGATACCAAGGGACCCACTGCACTTCTTAAAAGTGTAACTTCACTTGATTTAAAAAAGGCGTTAGGTGTGCCGGTACTGAACTTTAATATTAATCCTGATTTTAATGATGAAATATTAAAATCGTTGATTATATCATATATGGAGCTTGGCGGTACACAGATGCAAATTACTTGTGTGAATAAAGAAATGCTGGAGGAAGCTTTTAAAAATCCTGATTTGTATAAAAATCTTGTGGTCAGAGTTGGTGGATACTCCGAATACTTCAGCCGACTTAGTGACGAATTAAAGCGTATGATTATAAACAGGACTATTCAGAAAAAGGTGTAATTGTTAAAAAAGGTATTGTATTTTCGGGGCTGATGTTATTATTAATAGTGGAAATTGGTTAGTTTTTGTGTTACACTCTAATAAACGGAAAAAACAAGGAGTGTTATTTTATGGAAATCAGTCAGTATTTAAAAAATCTTTCTGTACCACAGGGCAAAATAGATATAGTTCTCGATACCGATGCATATAACGAAATCGACGACCAGTTTGCAATAAGCTATATGCTTTTGAATCCTCAAAAATTTAACGTCAAGGGTATTTGCGCTGCGCCGTTTTTAAACGGCAGGTCGGAAAGCGCGGCTGACGGTATGCGCAAAAGCTATGATGAAATTTTAAAGCTCCTAACTCTTATGAATAAAAATGATTTTTCTGACAAGGTTTTTAAAGGCTCAGAGTCTTATTTGACAGATGAAATTACACCCGTTGATTCTGATGCTGCAAATTTTATGGCAAATCTTGCAGAAAACTATTCGCCCGAAAATCCCCTATATATAGTGGCTATCGGCGCTATAACAAATGTTGCTTCGGCAGTTATAAAGAATAAAAATATGACGGAAAACTGTGTGATTGTGTGGCTTGGCGGTCACTCGCTTCAAACGATAAAACCAGCCAGTGAGTTCAATATGACTCAGGATATAGCAGGTGCGAGAGTGTTGTTCGGATGCGGTGTACCACTTGTACAGCTTCCATGCAGTGGTGTCGTAAGCGAGTTTGCTACCAGTAAATACGAGCTTGAGCATTGGCTTAAAGGCAAAAATCCGCTTTGCGATTATCTTTATAAAAACACCGTGGAAGAGGCAGAAAGCTATGCATACGGTAAAGCGTGGACAAGAATAATATGGGACGTGACGGCAATTGGTTGGCTGCTGAACACAAATAACAGATTTATGGCTGACAGACTTATTCCAAGTCCTATTCCCGAATATGATAAGGAATATGCATTTAATCACACAAGACGTTTAATCAGATACGTTCATAAAATTAACCGTGATGCTCTTTTTACTGATTTGTTTAACGTTTTAGGAAGCACCGAGAAGTTTTAGTGAATAATTAATATTCCCTTTGCAAAAAATAGTTTTGACTACTTTTGCAGAGGGATTTTTTATGGCTAAAAAAATTGGAAAACAATCTATTTTATTTGAAATCAAACCTAAAATAACAGGATATGGCTCTGTTGCAGGTAAAAAAGAGGGACAAGGCCCCTTTGGAAAATACTTCGATTACGTGAGTGATGACAGTCTGTTTGGGGAGGACTCTTATGAAAAGGCGGAAAGTGAGCTTCAGAAAATTGCTGTTTCCAACGCCTTGCAGAGAGCAAAACTAAACCCGTCAGATATAAATGCAGTCTGCGCAGGTGACCTGTTGAATCAGTGTATAGGTACCTCCTTTGGAATAAGAGACTTCGGTATTCCGTTTCTCGGCGTATACGGAGCCTGTTCCACAATGGCTCTGTCACTCATTATAAATAGTATGATGATTGAAAGCGGTTTTGCAGAGCATTGCGTCAGTAGCGCTTCCTCGCATTTTTGCGCGGCCGAAAGACAATATCGCTTTCCTCTCGAATACGGAAGTCAACGAACTCCCACAGCACAGTGGACTGTAACGGGAGCAGGTGCAATGGTACTTTCAAAAGAGGGAAATGGACCTATTATAAATGCCGCCTGTATTGGAAAAATTCAAGATTTAGGTGTTACCGACCAGAATAATATGGGTGCTGCTATGGCACCTGATGATGTTAAAATAAGACCATACCCAACACACGAGGGTATGGTCTTTTTCTACACACAAATCCAGTATTTAAGGGGGTTCCGAGCACTTTTTAAGAATTTTCTAATGCAAAAAATTGTCGAAAAAACTGTTAATGAAATTAGGTGTTAATCTTCATTTCATTAACACAAAAAGGAGGAATTATATGAATCTATACGAATCACTGTTATCGGAGTTTGGTTATAACAAGCCGATATTATTTTCAGAAATTAAATTTAATAATTGGTGTCCACAACAAATCAGCAGAGATTTGCGAAAGTTATGTCAGGACGGAAAACTTGTTAAATTTGATTCAGGTATTTACTACATACCAAAAACAACTCCGTTTGGGGTTGCACACTTTAATCCTAAAAAAGTAATTGATAAGAAGTTTATAAAAGATGATGAAAATGTTTTCGGATTCTATTCAGGTAGTTATCTGCAATACGAACTTGGTATATCAAAACTCAAACCTGCCACCATCGAAATATATACCAATATGGAGAGCCGAGATTTACACAAGGTCAAGTTAGGCAATTATCAAATTGCTCTCCGTAAACCAAGAACGAAAATTGATAAACATAACGCATCTGTCCTATGCTTCTTGGAACTTATGAACGGTATAGATACCGAAACCCTTGACGAGTATAAACGCAAACTCATATCCGATTATATTAACGAAAACCGAATCACCCAAAAGCAAATCACTAAATACATACCGTTCTTTCCCGATAAGACCTGCCGAAATCTAATTGAAAGCGAGGTAATCTACCGTGTGCCGCAGTAATAGTTGTATGGTTTGTACATACCTAATCGAACTTGTAGCAGGAATAATGACCGGTTACATATTTATCTATCTTGACGATGCCATTGTAATGAGATTCGCACTTTCAATGTTGTATATCCCCGCAGTTCTCGTCCTTGTAGATGCAAAATCAAAAGCGGTGCGTTTTCTTGTCTACCTTATACTGACCGCTGTCTGCCTGTGGGGCGTGTTTTACGCTATCTATTGGCGCCGACCTTTCGGATTTTCTCTTATTTTTTGTGCTATTGTCGGTTTTATCTACTATGTAATATTCACCGATAAAGCAACAAAGGATAAAATGTCAAAAATACTCATCGTCAATGGTTGCTTTATCGCACTTGTATTCCTAATTGCTCTCTCTTGCAACCTGATGTTCAACCCCAGACACGCCGGTCTCCTCAACGGCGGAGCAGTTATGTGGTGATTAAAATATTAGATTATAGTGGCGTTTAACTTTAGGTTGTGGTATAATGAATTCGCAAATCAAGAATTTGGAGAAATGTTTGTTATGGCTATGTGGAATCCATGGCGAGGTTGTAAAAAATGCAGTGAAGGTTGCTTGCATTGCTATATCCATAAAGGCGATGCTAATCGAGGTGTTAACACAAACGACATTGTCAAAACAAAAGATTTTTATAAACCAACCGAGAAGTTAAAAAATGGGAATTACAAAATGAAAGCAGGGTTAGTATATCTTTGCTTTTCAACAGATTTTTTAATTGAAGAAGCAGATAAGTGGCGAGAAGAATGTTGGTCTATGATAAAAGAGCGACAGGATTGTACATTCCTTTTTCTAACCAAACGAATCGAAAGATTTGCAGATTGTATTCCTGACGATTGGGGCGATGGATATGAGAATGTTGTTGTGTGTTGCACCATTGAAAATCAAAAGAATGCAGATAAAAAATTGTCGGTCTTTCGGTCACTACCGATAAAGCACAAATGTATTACCGCCCAACCGTTGCTTGAAAGAATAAACATTGAACCATATCTTGACGGTGTTGAACTCGTAGTAGTCGGCGGTGAGTCGGATACGAATGCAAGATCGTTTGATTATTCATGGGCACTTGATATCAGAGAACAATGTGTCCGTAAAAATGTGTCCTTTGAATTCAGACAATGCGGAACGTATTTTATCAAAGATGGCAAGGAATATAAATTGCAGACAAAGGACTTATGCAGTCAAGCAAGAAAAGCAGGAATTGATTTTAAGGCTCACAGATAAATAAGAATTTGACGAGGTGATTAAGATGATAGATATTACTGCTTGGATGAATGACTTTTTACAAAAGTTAAATCTTACATTCGAAAACCGTGTGTGGTTTGTCGGCTTGCAAGGCAGTTATGGTCGTGGCGAAGCTCGTGACACAAGCGACATTGATATTGTTGTTATTTTGGATGAATTGTATGCTATGGACATTCAAACTTATAATGACATGCTGGACACCATGTCGCATAGGGAACTGATTTGCGGTTTTCTTTCAGGAAAAAAGGAAATTATGAATTGGGAGCCGTCGGACTTGTTCCAATTTTGCTATGACACCACACCCATCAAGGGAAGCCTTGACGAGGTGATGGCTATTGTTGACGACAGTGCCGTGAACCGAGCAATCAAAATCGGTGCCTGCAACATCTATCATGGCTGCGTTCACAATATGCTCCACGAAAAGAGCGACGATATTTTAAGAGGGTTATATAAATCGGCTTCTTTTGTTGTACAGGCAATTGCTTTCAAGCGAACAGGCAAATACATAAAACATCAAAGTGAATTGCGGAATATTGTTTCAAATGATGAAAGGGTTATCGTTGATACATTTCTTAATTTGAAAAATGGCGGAATGGTAGATTTTAACTTGATGTCAGAAACTTTGTTTGATTGGTCAAAGAAATGGATTGCTGATAACAATTGAGCAAATTTCAATTTATAGAAAAAAAGAATGAAAACATTTTACACAAGTGAACGAGATATATGGCGAAAGTGGCTTGCTGAACACTTTGAAACGGAGAGCGAAATATGGTTTGTATTTCCAATGAAGGAATCAGGTGATAAAGCACTTTCCTATAACGATGCAGTAGAAGAAGCGCTTTGCTTTGGTTGGATAGATAGCACCATTAAACATATAGACCCTATGCACCGTGCACAACGATTCACACCGAGAAAGAAAGGTAGTCCGTATTCACGCCCGAATATAGAAAGACTGATTTGGCTTGAAAGACAGGGGATGCTTCATCCAAGCATAAGAGATAGTGTATTGCCTTTGATTCGTACACCGTATATTTTTCCTGATGATATCGTTGATGCCATAAAAGCAGACGTTGTTGCGTGGGAAAACTATGCGAAATTATCCGAGCCATACAAACGCATTCGCATTGCTTACATTGATGCAGCAAGAAAACGCCCTGATGAATTTAAAAAACGTCTTGAAAGTTTTATTAAAAAGACTCGTGGTGGAAAGTTGATTGTCGGTTTTGGCGGAATAGACAAATACTATGGTTAAGTTGTCAAATTCCAAAATGCCGAACTCACAGCAACAGCGAGTTGCTTGTTTATGATTATGGACCACAGTATAATAAATGCGAGGTGATAATTTATGGAAACTAAAGATATTATTCTCGAACTGAGAACGAAAAAAGGCATGTCACAGGACGAACTTGCGGAAAAAGTATTCGTAACCCGTCAGGCGGTTTCTCGTTGGGAAAACGGTGAAACTACACCGAATACTGAAACTTTAAAACTGTTATCAAAACTATTTGATGTATCTATCAATACGCTTCTCGGCTCTCCGCAAAAACTAATTTGTCAATGTTGCGGTATGCCTCTTGAAGATTCTAATACAAGTCGCGAAAAAGACGGCTTTTTCAATGAAGAATACTGCAAATGGTGCTATGCAGACGGTGAATATATGTATCATAATATGGACGATTTAATAGAGGTCTGCGTGCAGAATATGGCAAATGAGCACTTTCCTTCAGAGCAGGCTCGTGCGTATATGAAGGATATGTTACCTAAACTTGATTATTGGAAACAGTATAAATACCTCGGCGGTGCAGAAAAGTTCGAAGAATTCAAGCAACAACTTATCAATGAATTTAATGAGTTACATATTGAAGGAATGCCAAAAGTTGAAAAACTTAATGCGCTCGTGGGCGGATACATTAACCTTGAATACCGCCTCCCAAACGGTCAAACCGTCAAATTTCTTGATGATAATGCAACATATCTCGGCAATCAGCTTGAATGTGAATTCGGCGGTGATCGCTGTTTCGGTATCGCCGCAAATATGGATTTCTTACTTGTTTGTACCTATGAAGAAAACGGCGAAAATCCTGAACTTGTAATTTATAAGAAAAGATAAAGCAACCGCTGAGGAATCGAAACTCCTCAGCGGCGTTTTTTACGTTTATCGGACTACCGAAGAATGGCTATAGATATAGAACTCCTCTTGACTCGGCATCCACTTCTTTTCCTTTGGTGGGAAAGTGGCGTCGAATGCCTGGGCTGCGGCGGTATCCTCACAGCAATCGGCGGCGGTACTGGGGATATACATCCATTTTTTGCCGTCAAGCGCACCGGGAATAAGTTCACAGACAAGAAGTGCTGTTGGGAAGTTACCGTCCACTACAAAACTTACATTCTTCTTTTTACAGCTCACGAACCCACGGCTGACATAGTTACCCGGATTGCCGAAGTTAATGTTGACATCATAGCCCATCTTGCGAGCTACCTCAAAGGAATGCTCAATCAGCATTTTGCCGAGCTTCTGCCTCTGATACTCAGGTGCAACGCAAAGCGGTCCGAAGGAGAGTATCTCCTTGCGCTCACCGTTCTCGTCCTCAAGCCAAGCCCTTGTGTACATAATGTTGCCGACAATCTTGCCGTCAAGTTCAAGCACAAATGCAAGTTCAGGTATGAAGTCGGGGTGATTTCGCATCTGATGTACGTAATAATGTTCGTCTGCACCGGGTTTATAGACGTTCCAAAACGCCTCACGGGTAAGTTCTTCTACTGCTCTGTAGTCTTTTTCTGTTTCCAAACGTATCGTCAAATTGTTCATTTTAATTTTACCTCCAATATATTGTGACGAAGCAATCTTATGAGAGGTTTTGCGGAATCATAGCAAACCTCTCGGTTATGCTACAATCTCCAATGTGTTGTTTCTTTTCAAACAGCATTCTCCAAAAATTAAATTCGGTTTTCACCGTAACTTCATTTTACTACAAATGGGGTAATATTGCAACCCTGTGTATCTTCGGCAAGGGGTTTCAACGCAACGTAGGTTGTGATTTTTATCCCAGAGTATTATAATAATTTCGTAAAGGAGTGAGCATAAATGGATACATACGTAACCGGTATAACAATAAAAACTTTACGAGAGAAAAAAGGACTCACCCAAACAGAACTTGCAGAGGTTCTTGGTGTGAGCAGTAAAGCAGTATCTAAATGGGAAACCGCAAAGGGTCTGCCCGATATTAGTTTGATCGAACCGCTTGCCAATGCTTTATCTGTTTCGGTGATGGAATTGATGACTGGTGATACCGTTATCAATAAAAATATATCGTCCAATATATTGCGCTCGAAATTCTATGTTTGCCCTGTTTGTAATAATATTGTCCGTTCGGTGGGAGATGCAGTTATAAGCTGCCACGGAATTACCTTACCGCCTCTTGAGGCGGAGGATACTGACGAGAACCACCAAATAACTATAGAAAAAGTAGAAGATGAACACTTTATTACAGTTAATCATGATATGACAAAAGAGCATTATATTTCTTTTGTAGCCTATTTAACATCAGACAGAGTGCAATTCGTAAAATTCTATCCCGAAGGCAATGCTGAAACACGATTAAACATTCGTGGCAGTGGGAATCTCTATATCTATTGCAACAAACACGGTTTGATGAAACAAAAAATATAAGAGAAAAATTTATATAAAGGTGTCGTAGCAATGCGGCACCTTTGACTTTTCTGTGAACTTTTATAGTAGTTCTTGACACACATACAATAACTGTATATAATAGATATACACAGTATAAACAGAGGTGATGACGTGAACATACTGATTGATAATAAAAGCGGAGCCCCGATCTATGACCAGATATATTCTCAGATCAAAAGCCAGATTATCAGCGGAGTACTCCGAGAAGATGATATGCTGCCATCTATTCGTGGGCTTGCAAAAGACCTTCGTATCAGCTTTATTACCACGAAACGAGCATATGAGGAACTTGAAAAGGATGGCTTTATCTATACGCTTCCCGGCAAGGGGTGCTATGTTGCCCCAAAGAATGTGGAACTGCTTCGGGAAGAAAATTTGAAGAAGATCGAAGAACATATGGACGAGATCGTTAGACTCGCCGCTTCCTGTAATTTGAGCAAAAATGATATCATTGAAATGGTTAATTTCAGTCTGGAGGAACAAGGATGAACGCACTTGAAATTAAAAACCTAACAAAATCATATCCCGGCTTCAAGCTGGACAATTTGAACCTTACCTTGCCAAGCGGATGTATTATGGGCCTTATTGGTGAAAACGGTGCCGGCAAAAGCACCACGATAAAGCTCATTCTCGATATGATCCACAAGGACAGCGGAAGCATTATTATCCTTGGGAAAGACAACACGGATAGTATTGAACTCACAAAAGAAGATATCGGCGTTGTAATGGACGAAGTCGGTATTCCGGAATGCCTTACGGTAAAGCAGGTTGGAAACGTGATGAAAAACACATTCCGCAATTGGGATGATGCGGAATATGCTCGCTTAGTACAGAAACTTGCACTGCCGGACAAAAAGCAGTTCAAGGAGTTTTCCCGTGGTATGAAGATGAAGCTTGGCATTACCATAGCTTTATCTCACAACGCAAAATTGCTCATTCTGGACGAGGCAACATCGGGTCTTGACCCTGTGGTTCGTGATGAAGTGGTGGAGATGCTCAGCGACTTTACGAGGGATGAAAACCACTCCATTCTCATTTCATCCCATATCGTCAGCGACCTTGAGAAGCTGTGTGACTATGTGGCATTCCTTCATAAAGGAAAGCTGCTGCTTTGCGAGGAGAAAGATCAATTGCTTTCTGAATATGGACTTGTTCACTGCACTGCCGAGGAACTCCAAAGTATTCCCTCCTGTGCAATCAAGTATAAGAAAGAGAATCCTTACGGAGTTGAGCTGATGGTACAGAGAAGTGCCATTCCTTCAAACATAAATGTCAGTCCTATCAGCATTGAGGAACTGTTTGTATTTATGGTAAAGGAGACGAAATGATATGAAGGGATTGTTGCTCAAAGACTGGTATATGATGAAGAAGTATTGCAAATCGTATATCATTATCGCCGTTGCTTTTACTGCACTTTCTCTTGCTAGTAAAGGCAATATGTTCTTCGTTTTCTATCCTTGTTTGCTGTGTGGGATGATTCCGGTTAACTTACTTGGATATGATGAGAGAAGTCGATGGATGCAGTATAGTGGTACAATGCCATATACAAAAGCGCAGCTTGTTTCTGCAAAATATCTGATAGGTTTACTTTCTCAGATTGCTATGCTTGTTGTGATGGGAATAGCACAGGGCATCAAGACGGTTGTTAGCGGAGATTTTGTATGGAATGATTTTATCGTGCTTATGCTGATGATGCTGATTATGGCCACGCTAACATCGTCAATCTCTCTGCCATTTATATTCAAGCTGGGTGTTGAAAAAGGACGAACTGCTTATTATTTGATGATCGGTATGGTCTGCGGAGCAAGTGTTTTGGCATCCAGCTTTTTCAGAAGTGATTTACAGGCAGAAATCCGCCCAAACACGATCTTAATCGTTATGTCTATTGTTGGAGTCGGTGTTTATATCCTTTCGTGGCTCCTCTCCATTCGATTTTTCAAAAAAAGCGAAATTCAATAGATAGAAAAAGGAGGATTATTATGCCTGCATTTATTGTAACAGCTTTAGTTGGCGTTGTATGTATTGTTCTTGGTATTTCAAATATTAAAGGCAATATATCATCGTTACACTCTTATCACAGAAGCAGAGTATCTGAAGAAGACCGGATTCCTTTTGGCCGGATGGTTGGTCTTGGGACTATCATTATCGGTGCCGCTATAATTGTATTCAGCGGCTTGTCTGCTGTGACACTCTGCACAGACAACGAGGTATTCACATTAATTGGAACAGGAATCCTTATTGCCGGCATCATTGTAGGCTTGCTAATTAGCTTCAAGGCAATGATAAAGTATAACAAAGGGATATTTTAGTTCTACTTCAATAAAAGAAACTTATTATAAAGCAAAGGCGTCGTAGAAATGCGGCGCTTTTATGCTGTTTATAATTCTCCTTTTTTACTTTCAAAGCCGAACTGTAAACGCATGGCAGCACGAAAAGCCTTGCTTATTCCTTTAATTATTTCACGCCTGGTACTTGCAGTCATCATTAATGCCGAAACGACACTGAATTTTCGTGGCAGTGGATTTCTGTATATCTATTGCAGCAAACACAGTTTGATGAAACAAAGAATATAAGATATTGTAAAGAAAATATTTTATAACATCAAAATAGAGTAAACCTCTCTGCCGAAATTCAGCAGAGAGGTTTTTGCTACTTAATGAAAAAAGGTTCGTAAAATTTACTACACAATCAAAAAAGCAAAATGAATTAATACTTCTATCGTTTTTTCTAAGAAAGCAAATAGTCGAACATTAACCGTCTTTTAATTCCTTGACCGTTCTTATTTTATTAACCGGAGTTTCAACATAACGAAGCAAATCATCAAGTTTATCCGTTACATAATATAGTTCTTTACAATTATCACGAATAAAGTTTTTCTTCATAGCTTGTTCCATTGCATAATTTATATCATCGTAATATCCCATTATATTATAAAGAGCAATCGGTTTATTGTGTCGGCATAATTGTTTAAGCGTTAGGATTTCAAAGAACTCCTCATATGTTCCGATACCACCCGGAACTATAATAAATGCATCTGCATTATCTTCCATCAACTGTTTACGCTGACGCATTGTATCAGGTTGTATAAGCTCGTCACAGAAATCACATATAGCCTCAACTTTTTCTTCATCGAAGAATTTAGGAATAACACCTAAAATGTAACCTCCGCCGGATTTAACACCTCTTGCTGCGGCACCCATCAGACTGTTACCGCCGCCGCCAAACACAAGTGAATGTCCACGGTTTGCCATTTCTTGTCCCATTTTTTCAACCAAATCAATATATTCCTTATCGATTGTTGGTGATGCTGCTCCATATACACATATCCTCATTGGATTACCTCTTTTCTAATCTTTATATTTTTCGCAAAGTTCTCGAATTTGAGAAGTCAGTCTTGCGTTTTCTTTATTTGTCATGCCACGGCGCCCTTTAGCAATAGTCAATAGTTTTTCGGCTGTTGCGACAAGCTCATTGAAAATTATATCAGCACGAGTATTGCCCTTGTAGGTTATCACTCGGTCAATGGGTTTACCTTCGGTATAAATTGTCATTCTTCCCGTGGCTAAATCGTACTCGGTTCCGCTGAATGGTGCTTCGGCGCGATAACCTTTTTGAATGAGCAAATCTTTAAAATCCTCGCAGGAATCTTCACTTCCGTGATTCACAAAGATAAGCTCGGGTTTTGTTTCGTATCCCTCTATCCAAGAAAGCAAACCTGCTTGATCTGCGTGACCGCTTGTTCCGTGGAGTGAGCAGATTTCCGCATTCACCGAAATTTCTTCACCGAAAAGGGTTACACTTTTTTCGCCGTTTAACAGTATTCGACCGAGAGAACCTTCTGCCTGATAACCAACAAAAAGAATAATGTTATTTTCTTTCCATAAGTTGTGCTTTAAATGATGACGGATACGACCGGCTTCACACATTCCGCTTGCAGAAATAATGACTTTGGGCTCATTGTTAAAGTTGATTTGTTTTGATTCCTCAGATGTCATAGACATACGGATATCGTCAAACCAGATAGGGTTAATGCCTTGCTTAATTAGAGCAAGAGTTTCTTCATCAAAACAAACGGGATTGCATTGCATAAAGATTGCAGTTGCTTCTGCGGCAAGGGGACTGTCAACATAAACGGGAAAATGTTCATGTTCTTTTACAAGTCCATTTTGCTTAATTTCACGAATAGCATACAGCATTTCCTGTGTACGACCGACAGCAAACGAAGGTATAACAACGTTGCCACCACGATCTAACGCTTTTTGAATATATCCTGCAAGTTCAAAAATTACATTGCTTCGGTCAGCACTATGCAGACGATTACCGTAGGTAGATTCGATTACAAGATAATCTGTTTCTGCAACTTGTTGCGGATCTCTGATAATGCGTTGATTGGTATTACCGACATCGCCGCTAAATACAATCTTTTTATGCACAGTACCTTCGGTCAGCCAAAGTTCGATACAAGCTGAGCCGAGAAGATGACCAATATCTGTAAAGCGTAACTCAATACCTTCAGCCGGATATATTATCTCACCATAATTGCATCTGCGAAATAGTGAAATGGCTCCAATGGCATCCTGCATATCATATACAGGCTCATATGTTTCAAGACCTGCTCGTTCTGCTTTTCTGGAACGCCATTTTGCTTCGGTTTCCTGAATGTGTGCGGAATCACGCAACATAATGTCACATAAATCGCAGGTTACATCGGTTGCATAAATTTTTCCTTTGAAGCCATCTTTATATAACTTCGGCAGCATACCGGAATGGTCAATATGTGCGTGTGTCAAGAAAACGGAATCAATTTGATTTGCGGCAATCGGCAGACTGATATTTTGGAAAACATCCTTTCCTTGCTCCATTCCGCAATCAACCAAAAAGTATCTATTATTTATTTCCAAGAGAGTACAGCTTCCTGTAACTTCGTGGATTGCTCCTATAAACTGTATTTTCATTAAGAAAACCTCCTATGTGTTTATTATACAACAATTAAGGATATACTTCAACTTATGTTTATTTTATCTTACAATTTATTCTTTAGCAAAATTCAGTTATTCTTGAAATTTTGTTGCTTGTAATATACAATATAAATAGCAAAACCCAAATAAATTAATATGGGAGGAAAAGATTTATGAATTTACTCAAAAAATGTACAGCAGAATTTATTGGAACTTTCGTGTTAGTCTTTTTTGCTTGTGGAACTGCCGCAGTTGTCGGTTGCTCGGCTGAAAACGGAACAGGATATCTGTTAACTGCTCTTGCTTTCGGTCTGGTTATTGTTGCTATGGCTTACTCTATCGGCAACATTTCAGGATGCCATATCAACCCTGCCGTATCAATTGCAATGTTGGTTAGTGGTAAACTCTCGGTAAAAGACTTTATCGGTTACTTGATTGCTCAGTTTGCAGGTGCAACAGCAGGTGCAGCCGTGCTGATGGCATTTGTCGGTAAGGAAAGCGGACTTGGTGCTAACGCTCTTTATGAGGGTAATATTGCATTATCCATTTTAATCGAAATTATTCTTACCTTTGTTTTTGTTATTGCAATTCTTGGTGTTACTTCTAAGATAGAGAATAGCGCTGTTTCAGGCATTGTAATAGGTTTGACCTTAACTCTCGTACATATCCTTGGTATTTCCTTCACCGGAACTTCCGTTAACCCTGCTCGTAGCTTCGGTCCCGCTTTGTTTGTTGGCGGCGATGCTCTTGCAAATGTTTGGGTGTTCTTGGTAGCACCTTTGGTTGGTGGTGTTCTTGCAGCACTTGTGTATAAATTCCTTGACAGCAAAAAAGCTGAATAATTCAAATATAGTTTTATGTAAATTATGTGGAGTTGACCTTAACGGTCAACTCCATTTTCTTTATACAATCTTAATGCGAAAACTAATGCCATAACACCATCTTAAAACGCAAAATAATATAATTATGATAGATAAAGAGAATAAGGAGATGCGTTATGGCTGATCTGACACATAAAAAGAGGGGTCTAACCTCGTTTCAAATCATCATACTCGGCTTTGCAGGCGTCATACTTGTGGGTGCGTTATTACTGATGCTCCCTATATCTACAAAGAGCGGTGTCGTAACACCGTTTAATGAAGCATTATTCACCTCAACCTCGGCAGTGTGCGTTACAGGGCTTGTAGTTCAGGATACCGCAACCTATTGGTCGGTGTTTGGTCAAAGCATTATTCTTATACTTATACAAATAGGCGGCTTAGGGGTTATAACAATAGCGGTTTCCTTTGCGTTGTTATCCGGCAAGAAAATAACATTAATGCAACGCAGTACAATGCAAGAAGCCATAGCAGCTCCTAAAGTTGGTGGAATTGTTAGGTTGACCGGATTTGTATTAAAGGTAACATTTATTTTAGAACTGCTCGGCGCTCTGGTTATGATGCCAACATTTATCCATGATTTCGGTGCAAAAGGCATTTGGATGTCCTTCTTCCATTCTATTTCTGCCTTTTGTAATGCTGGATTTGACATAATGGGAACAGAAGGTGCGAAATATTCATCGCTCACTTCATATTCCACAAATCCTATAATCAATATTACAGTGATGGCATTAATTATAATCGGCGGTATCGGTTTTCTAACTTGGGAGGATATCGCAACAAATAAATATCATTTCAAGCGTTACCGTATGCAAAGTAAGGTTATTCTTGTTACTACATTTCTTTTGATTCTAATTCCTGCCTTATTCTTTTTCTTTGTTGACTTTAACAATATGCCGATGCAAGAAAGAATATTTAGTTCATTGTTTCAATCGGTAACACCAAGAACAGCAGGGTTTAACACAGCAAATTTAACAGCAATGACAGGCGCAAGTCAGGCAATTATCATCATTCTAATGTTGATTGGTGGTTCTCCCGGATCTACAGCAGGCGGTATGAAAACAACAACCTTTGCGGTGCTTCTTGCTAATGCCTTATCCACTTTCCGTCGCAAAGAAGATACACAGATATTTAAGCGCAGAGTAGATAACAATGTGGTGAGAAATGCGGCAACGATACTTATGATGTACATAACGCTATTTTTTAGCGGTGCTGTCATAATTAGTGTAGCGGAAAGGCTACCGTTCAGCACCTGCCTTTATGAAACGGCATCTGCTATCGGTACAGTCGGTTTAACCTTGGGTATTACATCTCAGCTTGGCGTACTGTCACAAGGTGTACTTATGATACTGATGTTCTTTGGAAGAGTCGGCGGTTTGACACTGATTTATGCGGCACTTTCGGGGACGGGTAAAAAATTATCAAAACTTCCCCAAGAAAGAATCACAGTGGGTTAAAGGAGAATGAATTATGAAATCTGTATTATTGATAGGACTTGGAAACTTCGGCAAACATATAGCGTTGCAACTCAATCAGCTTGGACATCAGGTAATGGGCGTTGACCATAATGAAGACCGTGTAAATGATGCTATGGATATCGTAACCAATGCACAAATTGGCGACAGTACCAACGAGGAATTTTTGAGTACACTCGGTATTGATAATTACGATGTATGTATTGTTGCTATCGGTGGCAACTTCCAAAGTTCACTTGAAACCACCTATTCTTTAAAAGAGTTGGGTGCAAAAATGGTTGTTTCCCGCGCTGAGCGTGACGGACAGGCAAAATTCCTCCTTCGCAACGGTGCGGATGAGGTTGTATATCCCGAAAAACAGGTAGCAAAATGGGCAGCCATCCGTTATAGCTCCGACCACATTCTTGATTATATCGAACTTGACGAAGCACATTCAATATTCGAAGTAGCAGTTCCAAAGGGCTGGATAGGAAAATCAGTCGGAGAAATTGATATTCGTAAAAAATACAATATAAACATTATCGGTGTAAAGCAGAACGGAAAGACGAATGTTGCGGTTACACCGGACACACTTTTATTTGAAAACAAGACATTGCTCGTTATTGGAGAGGATAAAGCGTTACAAAAGTGCTTCCACATATAACCGTAGTCAATAGAATTGTTAGGAGGTGAGCATAGTGGAGGTTTGGAGAGATATCGTATTAGCATTAGCTGTTCTTGGAGTCTTTGTATTCGGATATTTTCTTATGGCAAGACTGGATAAGTTTTTGGATGAAAACCGAAAAGCTATTGAGAAGGAAAACGAAAATAAAGAACCTTCTTGTGTTATGCTCACCGAGGAACTGACAGATGAAGAAATAACAGAAGAAATTCGACGATTTAGAAGTAAGCATGAAGGCACACGAATTATGCTCTATGACAGCAATGATATAGAAATAGAAGAACCCTTGACCGATGAAGCCGTATAAAAGCAGTAGAATATTTTGAAATAATATGTTATAATTAGTGAAAATATTAAAAGGTTGGTGAAGCGGATGAAAAATTCAAATATTACAAGCGGTTCTAATGCACAAGAACACATCCTTGTCTGTCTATCTGCTTCTCCTTCCAATGCTAAAATAGTAAAAACTGCTGCTACTATGGCTTCCGCCTTTGGTGGCAGTTTTACTGCGCTTTATGTGCAAACTCCCGATTCTGATAAGTTAGACGAGGAAAATAAAAACCGATTGCAAGACCATATCCGTCTTGCCGAACAATTAGGCGCAGACATTGCAACGGCTTACGGTGAGGACGTGTCCTTTCAAATCGCAGAGTATGCCCGAATATCCGGTGTAACAAAAATAGTAATCGGGCGAAGCAATATTAAAAGGCGTCATTTTTGGAACAGGCCGACTTTAACCGATAAACTGACTGAAATTGCACCGAATTTAGATATACATATTATCCCCGACAATATTATAAACTCGAAATACAGACCGAGTTCCCATTCATTATTTAGAAGCTTAATACCGTATCCAAAGGACATACTTATTACCGTTTTAATTCTTGCAATCGCAACTATATTAGGTCTTAGTTTTTACAGTTTTGGATTTACCGATTCCAATATTATCACAGTATATATTCTCGGTGTACTTTTAACATCTCTCTTTACTAAGGGATACACCTGCGGTATTATCGGTTCACTTGTGAGCGTTATGCTCTTCAACTTTTTCTTTACAGAGCCGCGATTAACCTTCCATGCGTATGATTCGGGATATCCTGTGACCTTTGCTATAATGCTTGTGGCATCTGTTATAACCGGAACATTAGCCTCAAAACTAAAGTCACATGCAAAACTGTCTGCTCAGGCAGCCTTTAGAACAAAGGTGCTTTTGGATACTAACCAATTGTTGCAGAAAGCTCAAAATGATGAAGATATCATAAATATTACTGCGACACAGATAATGAAGCTTTTAAATCGGTCGGTTGTTATGTATTCGGTAAGGGATGGAAAACTGACAAAAGGCTCTTTATACTCCGCCCAATCGGATAATTTAGAAGATTTATTCACTACAACAGAGAGAAATACTGCTGAGTGGGTATATCTTAACAAGCACCGAGCAGGTGCATCTACAAATGTTTACAGCAAGGCAAAATGTGTTTATTTCTCGATTCGTATTAACAATAATATATACGGTGTTATCGGAATACGCATAAAAGGAAAGCCTCTTGATGCATTTGAAAATAGTATACTGCTCTCCATACTCGGTGAATGTGCCTTGGCAATGGATAACAGAAGAAATGCAAAAGAAAAAGAACAAACGGCTGTTTTAGCAAAAAATGAACAACTAAGGGCAAATCTTCTACGAGCAATTTCCCATGACTTACGCACACCTCTCACTTCTATATCAGGAAACGCGGGAAATTTACTGTCAAACAAAGATAAATTAGATGAAGACACAAAGATGCAAATATATACTGACATCTTTGATGATTCCGAATGGCTTATAAGTCTTGTGGAAAATCTGCTTTCGGTTACCCGAATTGAAGAAGGTAGAATGAACTTTAACAAGTCTATAGAGCTTGTTGATGAAATAACCGAAGAAGCTCTTCGCCATATAGGTCGAAAAAGTACAGAACACAAAATATCCGTTATTCATAAGGATGAATTGCTTCTTGCAAATGCAGATGCTAAACTCATTGTTCAGGTGTTAATAAACCTTATAGATAATGCGATTAAATATACTCCGTTAGGATCTGAAATCAAGGTCATTACAGAAAAGAAAAACGGCTATGCATCAATTAGTGTTATTGATAACGGAAACGGAATTCCGGACAACATAAAACCTTATGTGTTCGAGATGTTCTATACCGGAGATAATAGAATAGCAGACAGCTGCCGCAGTCTTGGTTTAGGTCTCGCTCTTTGTAAGTCAATTATCGGTGCGCATGGCGGCGAACTGACCTTGACAGATAACCAACCACAAGGATGCAACTTTACTTTCACGCTACCGTTAGGAGAGGTAAAAATAGATGAATAAACTACAAATATTAATTGTGGAAGATGATAGTTCGGTTAGAAACCTTATGACCACCACATTAAAAGCACACGATTATAAATATATAGTTGCCGAAACGGGAGAAGATGCCGTTAGACAGGCATCCACCTATAATCCGGATATTATTTTACTTGATCTCGGATTGCCCGATATTGATGGCGTTGATGTTATAAAGAAAATACGCACATGGTCAAATGTGCCTATTATTGTTATCAGTGCTCGAAGCGAAGATGCAGATAAAATTGAGGCACTTGATAATGGCGCAGATGATTACCTAACAAAGCCCTTCTCCGTTGAGGAACTTTTAGCAAGAATTCGAGTGACAGGAAGAAGACTTGCCGTAATGATGGCTAACGGAGAAGCGAATGAGTCAGTTTTTATTAACGGAAAATTAAAGATTGATTTTGCGGCAGGTTGTGCATATTTAGAGGATACCGAACTACATTTAACCCCTATTGAATATAAGTTGCTTTGTTTATTGGCTCAAAACATAGGCAAAGTATTAACACACACTTTCATTACACAAAAGGTTTGGGGAAGCAGTTGGGATAATGATGTAGCATCACTCCGTGTTTTTATGGCAACACTCAGAAAGAAAATAGAATCCGCACCCAACTCTCCGCAGTATATTCAAACACATATCGGTGTTGGCTACCGTATGATGCGTGTGGAGTAAAATAGAAATGAATAAACAGAAAGGTAGAGTGAAAATTGATAGAACATAAGAAAAAACTGATCGCGCCAATTATTGTTTCGATAATAATGGTCTTATATTATGTTGTTTACTTTGGCATATTAATAGCACTGTTAGATGGCATATGGAAATGGCTTTTGGGCATTATTCCACTTGTTCTTTCTGCTGTTATGCTCAAGGTTTGCATAGAAAGAATAAACGAAATAAAGAAGGGTGAAGAAGATGATCTTAGTAAATACTGATTATATTAACGGAAAAGAATTAGAAATGTTAGGCCTTGTAAAAGGCAGCACAATCCAATCTAAACATATTGGAAAGGATATCTCCCAAAGTTTCAAAACCTTAGTCGGCGGTGAACTTAAATCCTACAACGAAATGATGAACGAGGCTCGTGCTCTTGCTACCAAGAGAATGGTTGCAGAGGCCGAAGAACTCGGTGCAGATGCGGTGGTTAATATTCGCTACGCATCTTCTGCTATTATGCAGGGTGCAGCCGAGGTAATTGTCTACGGAACGGCAGTTAAATTCGTTTAATAAACGAAAGTGTCGCAGAAATGAACAAGTCCAGTAAAAACGGACAATAGAAAAAGTAAAGTAAATATAAACTAAATTTTAGGAGGACACACAAATGAAAACCATTATCATAGGCGGTGTTGCAGGTGGTGCAACGGCAGCGGCGCGACTTCGCAGACTGGATGAAAAAGCCGAAATTATTATTTTAGAGCGTGGCGAATATGTGTCCTTTGCCAACTGCGGTCTGCCGTATTATATCGGCGGTGTCATCACTGACCGCGAGGATTTGACTCTCCAAACGCCCGAAAGCTTTAAGGCACGTTTTAATATTGACGTTAGAGTCTTAAGCGAGGCGGTTAAGATAAGCCCCAATACCAAAACTGTAACCGTCAAAAATTTTCGTACAGGCGAAACCTATGAAGAACCTTATGATAACCTTATTTTGTCTATGGGTGCTGAACCGATAAGACCGAATATTGAAGGTGCTGACGGTAGCAATGTTTTCACACTTCGTAACATTCCCGATACCTTAAAAATTAAAAATTATATTAATACCGCAAAACCGCGCTCGGCCGTGGTGATCGGCGGCGGATATATCGGTGTCGAGATGGCGGAAAATTTGGTCGAAGCAGGGCTAAAGGTTGCAATCGTAGAACTTGCCGACCATCTGATAGCACCCCTCGACTTTGATATGGCGGCAGACGTTCACCGCTATATTAAATCCAAAGGAATTTATTTGCACCTTAATAACGGTGTAAAGTCTATAAACGGAAATACCGTTATCTTGCAAAACGGCGAAATTACCGCCGATATGATTATTATGTCTGTCGGTGTCCGTCCTGAAACCGATATCGCAAAAGATGCAGGAATAGAACTCAACCAACGCGGTAGCATTGTTGTAAACAACAAAATGCATACCAATATACCGAATATTTATGCTGTCGGTGATGCAGTTGAGGTTGAGGATTTTATAACAAAGAAACCCGCCTTTATTCCTCTTGCAGGGCCTGCCAACAAGCAAGGCAGAATTGCCGCCGATAATATCGCAGGATACGAGAGCGTTTATACAGGAACGCAAGGTTCGGCAGTTTTAAAACTCTTTGATATGACCGTTGCCACCACAGGTCTTAATGAAAAGTCGGCTACTGCGGCAGGTATTGATTACGATAAGACCTACACTTATTCGGCATCCCATGCCACCTATTACCCGGGTGCCGCACAGATGTCAATAAAAGCGCTTTGGGATAAGAAAACGCTTAAAATCATCGGTGCGCAGATCGTCGGTTTTGACGGCGTGGACAAGCGTATGGACGTGCTTGCCACCGCTATCCGTTTCGGTGCTAAAATCACCGACCTTACAACCCTTGAACTTTGCTATGCACCGCCTTTCGGCAGTGCGAAAGACCCCGTCAATATGCTCGGCTTCGTTGCTGAAAATATCGTCAGCGGAAAGCTCAAGCAGTTCTTCTGGCATGATGTTGAAAATCTTGCCCGTGACGGTAGTGTTTTCTTACTCGACACCCGTACACCGTTTGAGGTGATGAATGGTAAAATTGACGGTTTTGTCAATATCCCGCTTGATGAACTGCGTGAGCGTATTGATGAAATTCCGAAAGACAAACCCGTATATGTTCATTGCCATTCGGGGCTTCGTTCCTACCTTGCTTGCCGTATTCTTATAGGCAACGGGTACGACTGCTATAACCTTGCAGGCGGATGGCGGCTTTATGAATCGGTCATCAACGAGCGCACCGTCCCCGAATACTCTTGTAAAGACTGTAAATAAACATAGTTATAAGAAAAGCCGATGGGAAATCTTGCGATTCCTCATCGGCTTTTTGGTTACTTATCAAAAGAAACAGGCTTTGTATCGTTAGTGGCAAAAGCGTTAGGACCTGGGTCTGACATAGAAAAATACATTTTAGCGGCCTTTGTTGTGCCGAAATCTCTGTTAGAGCCAGAGTTCTGCACCTTATTAAATGCATCTCTGAACATCTGATTATGCGCTTCCTCACGGTTTAAAAGGAAGTCGATGGTCTCACGCACCTTTTTATCGTCAATCTGACGGTAAAGATATTCGTAAACCACCTTTGCACGTTGTTCGGATGCGATATTGCTAAGCAAATCAGCACATAAATCGCCCGTAACCGTTACATAGTCGCCCGTCCAAGAGTAGCCCGATGCGTTGATAAGTCCGGGGTTAAGACCTAAAAGCACATGAGACTGAATCTCGCCTGACGGCACCTTTTCGGCATCAACATCGTGTCCATTTAATAGGTTGATGGTCTGCGCCACCATCTCCATATGACCAAGTTCCTCGGCGGCAATGTCAAGAAATAAATCCTTGATTTCAGGGTCTTTGATTCTAAAACTCTGCGACATATACTGCATAGCCGCCTTAAGCTCACCGTTACCTCCGCCAAGCTGTTCCTGCAAAAGTGCCGCATACTGCGGATTGGATTTCTCTACTGCTACTGGATGAAAGAGCATTTTTTCGTGTTTAAACATAAACTTACCTCCGTTAATATTGTATTAGATATTCTTTCCAAATCAAAAAAGTATATGCAGTTTTTGCTTTAAATATTGTTTTGATTGTCGAAATATGGTAGAATATGTAATGGATAAATTTGTTAAACGGGGAATAAATATGCTTTGGATTATTACAGCGATTCTTTCTGCCGTTTTTGCGGGACTGACCTCGATTCTCGCAAAATGCGGTATTAAAAAAACCGATTCCGATCTTGCAACGGCTTTACGCACCATTGTTGTCCTCGTTTTTTCGTGGATCATGGTATTTGTTGCGGGATCATTCGGAACAATAACCGATATAAAACCCTCGTCGTTTCTGTTCCTCGTTCTGTCGGGACTTGCCACAGGTGCATCGTGGATCTGTTATTTTAAGGCACTTTCCATAGGTGATATCAACAAGGTGGTTCCTATTGATAAATCCAGCACCATACTTACAGTTCTTTTGGCGTTCATCTGCTTTGGCGAGACCTCAAACCTTTTGATAAAGCTCACTGCTACCGCCATACTCGGCGTCGGCATCTTTTTGATGGTAGAAAAGAAAAAGACCGAACAGCATGCGCAGGGGCGCTCGTGGATGGTCTATGCCGTCCTTGCCGCCGTTTTTGCTGCACTGACATCAATACTTGCAAAAGTTGGTATATCGGGTGTTGAATCAAACCTCGGAACTGCTATCCGCACCGCTGTTGTGCTTATAATGGCGTGGGTCATTGTCTTTGCAAGGGGCAAGCAAAAAGGGCTTAAGACCATCGATAAAAAGGAGCTTTTGTTTATCTCTCTTTCGGGCATCGCAACAGGCGCATCGTGGCTATGCTACTATCACGCTATTGCGCACGGAATGGTCAGCGTTGTCGTTCCCATTGATAAGCTCAGCATCGTGGTAACCGTTGCCTTTTCTTATCTGGTGTTCCGAGAAAAACTCTCGAAAAAAGCCTTTCTTGGCTTACTTTTAATGGTCGCGGGTACACTTATTATGGCATTTTTTAAATAAATATAATAGTTCGAAGTTTTAAAACTATTGGGTAACAGTTGGCTTAAAAATGATATAATACGGTCGAGGTGCAAATACTATGAAAAAAGTTAAAGGATTGATTATAATGCTTTTAATATCTCTATCATTATTTGGAATGACCGCTTGTGATGGCGAAAATGGAAAAGTTTCGACCTACGAACAGATTACCGCCGAGCAAGCAAAAACTATTATGGACACCGAAAAGGATTATATAATTATCGATGCCCGCACCGAGGAAGAATTTGCCGAGGGGCATATCGAAAACGCAATTTTAATCCCCGAATACGAAATTAAAGACCGTGCCGAAAAAGAACTGCCCGACAAAGAGCAACTGATATTAGTCTACTGCCGTAGCGGTAGAAGAAGTAAAATCGCATCCGAAGAACTCGTAAAACTTGGCTACACCAATGTAAAAGAGTTCGGCGGCATCATCGACTGGCCGTATGATATTGTGAAATAAAACGCTTGACTCTGACGTAACGTAATACCTTATACTGTCAAATGAGAGGTGATTATTGTGAAAATGCAGATAAAAGAGTTTGCAAAACTTACAGGTGTCAGTGTGCGCACACTGCACTATTATGATGAAATAGGACTCTTAAAACCCGCCTTTGTGGACGCACAAAACGGCTATAGGTTTTATGACGAAAATTCTCTCCTGCGTATGCAAGAGATACTATTTTATCGCGAACTTGACTTCTCGCTTAAAAGCATTTTAGAGATATTATCATCTCCCGATTATGACAAGCAAAAAGCACTCGCCGAGCAACGAAAACTCTTAGAGTTAAAAAAGGAACGATTAGAGAGAATTATCGATGCTTTGGACGGTGCCACGAAAGGAAAGGTTACAATGACAGCGTTTGATAACAACGATTATGAAACCGCACGAAAGCAGTATGAAAAAGAGGCAAAAGAGCGTTGGGGAAAAACAGAAGCCTATAAAGAACACGCAGAAAAAACCACCGATTATAGCAAAGATAAGTGGCAAGAGGTAAATGATGGACTTAATGCCGTCTTCGCCAAATTTACCGAGTGTATGAATAACGGACACACCGCTGACTCGGATGAAACTCAGGCACTTGTAAAAGAACTACAAAACTATATTACCGAAAATTACTACACTTGCACCAAAGAAATTCTTTCAGGGCTCGGTCAAATGTATGTCGCTGATGAACGATTCAAAACTAACATCGATAAAAACGGTGACGGTACGGCAGAATTCGTTTCAAAAGCGATAGAAAGCTATACTAACAATTGACTTTCTTATTTATCGTTGCTATAATTAAAATGTAAACTGTGACTTTAAGCTACGGGATAACTACCACATGCTTGGCAGGTGTGGTACTATCCGGCAAATGCACTTCTGGTCGTGGTCGTCTATAGCATATGGGCCCATGTTATATTTTGACGTCTGCGATTTTTGTGCAGACGTCTTTTTTTGTCGCCTTTTACAAATATTAAGAAAAGGGGGAAAACAATATGTTTTCCAAAATCAAACTGTCATTATCAAACATCAACTACAAACTCTATTTTGCACTCCTCGTTTTAGGTCTTGCACCCACAGTGTACACAACTGTGCGAGTGTTTTTTCTCGGCTCTTTGCCCGGTGAATATTCTTTCTCAATCGCCGGGCAATTATCGTGGGTGAATCTGCTCTATGAAATCATAAACGAGGCAATTATTCTGCCACTCTTTTATTTCATTGGCAAGGTGGTGAATGATAAAAAAGAATTCACTAACCGAGTAAAAACAGGAATGTTAATGGCACTCGGCATTTATCTTATTTTATCTGCTGTAATCATCTGCTTTACAAATCCGCTTTTGTCGCTAATGGCTACTGATGCAAGTATTATTGATGCTTCGACTACATATATCCGCATTGAAAGTGTCGCTAACATATTTTTGATTCTTACACAATTTACACTCGTAGCACTTGTCACCATAAACAAAAGCAAATATCTTTATATCTTAACCTTTGCAAGACTTGTACTCAGCCTAGTTTGTGATACGTTCCTTGTATCAACGTTGCCCATATCTCTAAACCTTGGTATAAATGGTATTGGATATTCAAATATTATCGTTAATATTGTTTTACTCTGCATATCACTTTTACTTCTTGCAAAAGAAAAGGTTAATGTATTTGAAAAAGCAAAACTGAGTTTTATATGGGCTAAAGAGTTTATTAAAATTGGCGGCATTTCCGGTATCGAATCACTCGTTCGCAATGTTGCTTATATGGTTATGATTTCCCGAATGGTTAATGTTGTAGGTGAACAGGGCACCTATTGGGTAGCAAATAACTTTATTTGGGGTTGGCTGCTTTTACCCGTTCTGCAACTCGGTGAACTCATAAAGCAAGAAACCGCCACTGATAAAGATAATATCCGCAAAAACAGCCTTGGATATTTTGGACTTACAGCAATTATCTCTGCTCTTTGGTTTATCAGCATACCTCTTTGGAAACCATTTATGGTAAATGTCTTACAGTTTACCGATGTGGATAAATTGTTTGAACTTGTGCTTGTTCTTGTCGGTTTTTATGTGTTGTACGCCCTCCAAAATGTATTTGACTCAATATTCTATGGACTCGGCAAAACTAACTATATGCTTTTTGAGTCAGTTGTGACTAATACAGTTTATTATGGGATTGCATTCATTCTTTATTTAACAGGAATATGGACACCGTCACTCATAGGAATTGCATTACTTTTCGGTATCGGAAATGCCTTTGATAGTGTTGTTTCACTCAGTGCATTTGCATATCTACTCAAAAAAGAAAAGATAAATATTTTAAAGGTAAACTAACCCCATATAATAGCAAAACGCTCTGCCGCGGCAGAGCGTTTTTTCGTTAATAGATTATTTGTTTTTCAATACTGATTTTGTTGTTCTAATTACTTCAGCAATAGATTTTAATTCATCAGGAGAACAATCAGCAAGAATTTCATCGATCATCTTAATTGAAACATGCGAGCTTTTAACTAAACTACCATATGCAATTTCGTCAAGAGTAACACCAAGAGCATTCGCAATATTAACGAGTGTTGGCAAGCTGAGTTTAGTTGCAGCTCGCTCAATATGAGAAATGTTAGAAGGTTCTACTCCTGATTCTTCTGCAAGTTTAGCTTGTGTCCAACCTTTTGCTGTACGAATTTCTTTTATACGATTACCGATAGAAATATAATCAATACCCATAGCATTCACCTCATAATTTTTGCTAATATTATTGTATATCCCATTCGGATATGTTAAAATAACGCATATATCCCAATAGGACACTGAATAATATTTTTTACTGTTTATTTGGTAAATTATGCGTGAGGTGAGTATATTGATTGAAAATACTTGTTGCTTTTTCGGTCATAGAACGATAAAGGAAACCGAGGAATTAAAATCAAAACTTATTGAAATAATTGAGAAACTGATTGCGGACGAAAAAGTCGACACATTTCTTTTCGGGAGCAAGAGCCGATTTAATAGTTTGTGCCTTGAACTTGTGACCGAAATAAAAGAAAAATACCCGCACATAAAGAGAGTCTATGTACGAGCAGAATATCCGGATATAAACGAGCAATATATAAACTATCTTTTAGAAAGCTACGAGGAGACATACTATCCTGAACACATCATCGGCTCCGGCAGAGCCGCATACGTAGAGCGTAACTACGAGATGATAGATAATAGCCACTATTGCATCGTCTACTACGATGAACCGAACGCCCCAACCACCCGCAAAAGCGGCACCAAAATCGCCCTAGACTACGCCATAAAGAAAGAAAAGCAAATTATAAATACAACTTCACTATAACCATAATCTCGGCTAATTCAGCCGAGATTTCTTATTTATAACATCGTTAAACAAAAAATATAATACTTGTATCAAAAATCTATTGATTAAAAATAGAGTATGTGTTATAATAACGATGTATAAATGTTATATCACAGGAGGTCGCTATGAAAAGCTCCGACATTATCAAAGATATACGCTCAAGATTGAATCTTAGCCAAACCGAACTCGCAGATAAACTGGGGGTTAGCTTTGCTACGGTTAATCGCTGGGAGAAGGGACATCGAACACCGTCTCAGATTGCTCTTGGCAATATAAAACGCCTGTGTGCTGACAATAAAATTGACTATGCTCAGTTTGAGGGTAATAGCATTATTACTTCTGATGAAGTTGTAACTCTGTATCACGGTTCCAAATCCGGTATTATTGGTGATATTGCACCGTCAAGTCGTGAGCATTGTGACTTTGGTAAAGGATTCTATATGGGAACCGAAATGGCACAGCCTCTTACTTTAATTTGCAATTATCCCGATGCCAAACTATACACAGTTAAGGTTGATTTGTCTGGACTAAAAATTCTTGATATCGAGGTCGGCATCGACTGGGCACTTCTTGTTGCTTACAACCGTGGCAAAATGGATTCCGTCAAAGGTACGGCTATCTATAATCGCATTGCAGAAATGGCAGATGGATGCGATATGTTAATCGGATTTATTGCTAATGACAGAATGTTTGTTGTACTTGACCGTTTCTTTAAGGGTGAGATTACTGATGAGGCACTCATCCATAGTCTTTCGGCTCTTAAACTTGGTAAACAGTATGTAGCGCTTACCGAAAAGGCTTGTAAGCAAATTACGATTGTTGAAGAAAAAGCATTAACTGATGCTGATCGTGAGACATTAAGAATTGAGAGTGAAGATAACCGTTCAAAAGGTATTGCTTTGGCAGATGAAATCTGCCGTCAGTACCGCCGTGAAGGACGTTTCTTTGATGAAATATTGAAAGCCGGTGAATAATATGACCGAACTTAATAACCAACAATTTGGACTTTGTGATATACAAGGCAGATTGTTCGAATTAGCACTTAAAAATGGATACGACTGTAAAGACTTTATTGAGAAGTTTATGAATAGTAAAACCGCTGCAGCTCTAGACGAAACCTATGACCGTCTGCAGTGGGCCGGAGAGGAATATATCCTTGAAGAACTTAACGATGAAGTTGGCGGTCTCAAAAAAGCCGGAACCACATATCATAACGAAATTATGTATTGGTCAGGCTACACCTACCGCTATTGGCGTTATTACACAGGCGAAAGTAGTAAAGAGATTTATACCATTGCAAATGCCGAAAGAATGGCAACCGTATATCTCGGATTCCACACTTTAGACGTCCAAATGGCGATTGATAGGCTTAAAGAACGGATATAGTCAAATGTAAAAGGTGCAAATTAAATTTTGATGGGATGTAAAATGAAAAACAAATGGATTATTCTGATTGGTAGTTTCACATTGGTTCTGCCGCTGATTATAATTTTGGTTGTTTATCTAATTGGTAACATTAACATTTTTGATAATCCGGACTTTTGGTACGGATATATGGCTTATTTTGGAACCATCGTTTTAGCAGTAGTGGCCCTATGGCAAAACGAAAATGCCAATCGTACAAATAAAAGAATTATGAATCAGCAATTACGTCAAAAAATAGGATATTTCAACTTAGTTGAAGCTACTGGCATAAGACGAAAAATTAACAAATATAACGATATATATGTTCAGGAAGAAATATGCGAAGAAACAAATAGTGTTGTTGATGAATGTTTGGTAGTAGACCTTCAAAACGTAGGTGAAGATATTGTATTGAATCCTAAGGTAATATCTACGAAGATAAACGGAAACGATGTAAAACTTCTTACCGAGATAACAGCAATCTACATCAATGAAACAATTGGATTTCAATTTAAAAATCCAAAAAGCAATGACGATGTGTTAAAAATCGATTTTGAGCTTGAAATGCAAAACACAGCAGGTGTATTTTATGTACAAAGTTTTCATCTCGAACTTAAAAGATTATCAACAAGTGATCCGGTAACATTTTCGGTTAGATGCTTTAATACTGCTATTAGTTTTAAGGAGGAACAAGCCAATGGCTGATATGAGAAAAGAGCAGGAGCGTGCAGAGCTCCACAAAATGATATGGAATGCGGCCACTGACCTTGTTCATGCAGGTGGTGTCGATGCTTGGGACTTTAAACAGTATGTTCTCGGCACAATGTTTTACCGCTATATTTCTGATAATATTACCGATTACATAAATCGTGGTGAACACGAAGCTGGTGATACTTCTTTTGACTATGCTAAACTTTCGGATGAAGCCGCAGAGGTTGCTCGTGAAGGACTTGTGCAGTCTAAAGGTTTCTTTATTCTACCCAGTGAACTTTTTTGTAATGTCAGAAAGAATGCTGCTAAGGATGAAAATCTAAACGAAACACTTGAGCGTGTATTCAGAAATATTGAAAACTCTGCTCAAGGAACGGCAAGTGAAGACGATTTCAAAGGTTTGTTCGATGATTTTGATGTAAACTCAAATAAGCTTGGCCCCACCGTGGCAAAGCGCAACGAAAAGCTGGTCAAACTTCTTGATACTGTTGCAGATATGAAGCTCGGCAATTATCAGGATAGTACCATTGATGCTTTCGGCGATGCATACGAATACCTTATGAGTATGTATGCTTCCAATGCCGGCAAAAAAGGCGGCGAGTTCTTTACACCTCAAGAGGTATCCGAGCTCCTTACCCGTCTTGCTACAGTTGGTAAAAAAGAAGTTAATAAGGTGTATGACCCTGCTTGTGGTTCTGGTTCCCTTCTTTTGAAAGCAGCTAAGATTCTTGGTAAAGAAAATATCCGTCAAGGATTCTTCGGGCAGGAAATTAATATCACTACTTATAACCTTTGCAGAATCAATATGTTCTTGCACGATATTGAGCCGGACAAGTTCAACATTGCTCACGGTGATACTTTAACTGATGCAGCACATTGGGACGATGAACCGTTTGAGGTTATCGTATCAAATCCGCCTTATTCAATTCCTTGGGCTGGTGACGATGACATAACACTTATCAACGACCCTCGTTATGCTCCTGCTGGTGTGTTAGCACCACGCTCGAAAGCCGACTTTGCATTTATTATGCATTCACTCTCTTGGCTTGCGGGCAACGGTACTGCAGCGATTGTATGCTTCCCTGGCATCATGTATCGTGGCGGTGCAGAGCAAAAGATTCGCAAATATTTAATTGAAAACAACTTTATTGATGCCATTATTCAAATGCCTGTAAACCTTTTCTTTGGTGCTACCATTGCAACTTGTATTATGGTGCTCAAGAAATCAAAGTCGGATAATAACGTGTTGTTTATTGACGCATCAAACGAGTTTGTTAAGGTTACCAACAATAATAAACTTACTGAAGAAAACCTTGCAAAAATTGAATCAGCATACGTTGAGCGCAAAACAGTAGATTATTTTACAAAGCTTGTACCTAACAGTGAAATTGCAAAGGAAAACTATAACCTTTCGGTTTCAACTTATGTTGAGCAAGAAGATACTCGAGAAGTTATAAATATTGAAGAACTGAACGCAAATCTTGCTAAGATTGTTGCCAGCCAACAAGAATCACGCGAGGCAATTGATAGAATTATCAAGGAGATTGAAGGATAATAAATGAAAAACCTATTTATCGATTCTAATATATGGCTTTCTCTTTATCATTTTACCAATGATGATTTAGCCCAATTTGGCAAATTAAAAGAAATTATAGGACAAGATATAAAACTATTTATACCAAAGCAGGTATATGATGAAGTTATTAGAAACAGAGAAGCAAAACTCAAAGATGCTTTTAAGTCTTTTGAAATTAAAGCAATTCAATATCCTGCTTTTTGCAAGGAATATGATGAATATGAGAAGTTCAATTCGGATTATTCCGATTTGATCAAGCGACACAAAGCTTGGTATAAAAAAATTAAGGTAGATATGCAAAATCAGAATCTTCCAGCAGATACAACGATTCGTGATTTTTTTGATGCTTCAGGTTTGATTGAATGTGATGATTATGTAGAAAAAGCATATACGCGATATCGCATAGGAAATCCTCCCGGCAAAGACAATAAATACGGCGATGCAATTAACTGGGAGTGTTTACTTGCAACAGTTCCTAATGAAGAAGATTTATATTTAATAAGTTCCGATAAGGATTACAGATCTGAATTTTTTGACGATACACTTAACCCGTTTTTGAATAATGAATGGAAGCAAAAAAAGAACTCAACAATTCACTTCTATACTAATCTAGTACCATTTTTAAATGAACATTTTAAGGACATACAATTACAGACCGAACAAGAAAAACAAGAATTGATTGAAAAACTTAATAGCAGTCATAATTTTGTAAGCACACATGGAATTATTGCAATGATGAGCAAGCATAGCGGTTGGACTGAATCACAAATAGAAGATATTTGCAATGCAGTCAATAATAATCAAGTTGGTTGGATTTTAGGTGACGATGATGTGCTTGATTTTTATAGTCGTCTGTTATCAAAGGTTAAATATGATGATCTACCCGATTGCGCAACGAAAGATGTCATGGATTCAATTTTTAATATTTCTGCAGAGAGACAAGCTCAAGCTTACGAAGATTCCAAGGCAGAAGCATATGAAGCTCAAGAGGAGTTTTTTAAACATTGATTGTTTATACGAATAAATCCTATTAAACTCAAGGAGACTAAAGATAAATGCGTGACTTTATAAAAGATCCAGATACATGGCTTTCTGTGATAACGATACTTATTGCTTTATTTGCTATCTTTCAAACAAAAAAACAAATTAAATTGAGTAATAAACACAAGCTGTTTGAAAGAAGAATTGATAAGTATAGTCTGATTTGTGATTTATTTCATATGTATTCGGAAAATCGTTTGCATATCATAAATGATGATAATTTATGTGAAGTTGTTGATTTGCCTTTTAGTTGGCTTACCAATAATGCGTACTTAGCTGAAATGAATTCTGTTATCGGCCACCCATTAGAGCAATCTGAGCAAAATGTGTTTTTAATTAAATGTGAAAAACTCGAAAAGTTTTCCTCAGAAATATCTATTATATTTAAAGGGAAAGAAGCAGAACTTTCTAGCCGGTTTGTAAGACAGTATAGTGACTTACTGCGATCAATGTATAAACAGCAAATAGCCTTGGACCTTTTAAACAAAAGAAATGTGCAAGAGGTTATGCCATTGGATGTATTCAAAAAATTGGCGAAGGATTATTCTGAAAAGGTCAAACTCAATGATAATTTGCAACGTATTGATAAAACATTTGAAGAAATGACTAAATGTAATGTTTTGAATAAAATATTAAATCAAGTAAAATTGTGATTTGGAGAACGAAGTGATGACAAAAATTGAACAATTACTAGTGGAACTTTGTCCCAATGGTGTTGAGCAAAAGACTCTTGGTGCGATATGTCAAATAGTAAGAGGCGCCTCTCCGCGTCCTATAAAGAGTTATATTACTTCTAAAGAAAATGGTGTTCCCTGGATAAAAATTGGCGATGTGAGCACCGGCGCTAAATATGTTACTTCTACTGAAGAATATATAACTGAAGAGGGTGCTCAAAAGTCAAGAAAAGTATATAAAGGAGATTTTATTCTTTCAAATTCAATGAGCTTTGGAAGACCTTATATATTGCAGATAGATGGTTGCATTCACGACGGTTGGCTTTCAATTAGCGGCTTCCAAGAACTTCTGTCTCCGGATTTCTTGTACCATATTCTAAGTTCATCATTAATACAAAGAGAAATGGCTAAAAAGGCTTCTTTTGGCGGTGCGGTTCAAAATTTGAATGCCGATATTGTGAGGGGGATTGCTATACCTGTTCCTCCATTACCCGTACAAGAAGAAATTGTGCGAATTTTGGATGAACTCACCGAAAAAACAGATGAGCTAATATCAGAACTCAAAGCCGAACTTGAAGCAAGAAAAAAGCAATATGAACATTATAAAAACAAACTAATGTCGGTTGACTCTGCTAACATTTTCAAATTAGGCGATATTGCGTTTATATGTGATGGAACACATCAGACACCGCATTATACAGATTCAGGTGTTAAGTTCATTAGTGTTGAAAATATAAATGATATCTTTAACACAACTAAATACATCTCGAAAGTTGATTATGATAAATATAAGGTCAAACCACAAATCGGAGATGTGTTTATGACTCGAATAGGATCTATCGGCAAATGCGCCGTATTAGATAAACAAGAAGATTTGGCTTATTATGTTACGCTTGCTTTAATTAGACCAAATCAAAACATAGTTATTAGTAAATATTTGAAATATGTTATAGAAAGCATGGTTGGGGCAAAAGAATTACGAAAACGCACTCTGCTTAATGCTGTGCCAATAAAAATCAACAAAGATGACATAGGAAAAATAGAACTACCTATACCATCAACTAATTCACAAGAAAAAATTGTGGCACAGATTGAAAAATATGACATTGAATTCGATATGTTGATTCGAAGCATTTCAAATGAAATCGAAAATCGCAAAAAACAGTATGAATATTATCGCGATAAGTTGCTGACGTTTTAATTTGGTATAAGATATGCAATATTTAATTACTAAACTACAATATCCTCGTGATATTACCTCGTTTTTAGATTGTGTGTTTGAAATATATGAAATTAGAGGTCGGGTTGGTAATGAGAATGGCATAAAATTCTCCATAAGAACTAACGAACAAAACCACTCGACACCTCACGTTCATGCAGAATATGGCGAGCACAACATTTCAATTGAGATTGCTAACGGCAATATTCTCGCCGGAAACTTACCCAAAAAGAATCAAAAAATAGCAGTTGAGTGGGTGTTAAAAAACAAAGACAAGCTGCTGAACGATTGGAAAAATATTGCGATATCCGCGACATCATCAACGACAATGTCACGACTGGATTTTAAAGACTAAGGAGTATTGCCAATGGCAAAAAAGAACAAGAAGAACAAAAACAGAGCATCTAGTAATAATGTGAATATCGTTTTGCCGGAGTCTTTATCGGCGGATGAAATGCAAAAGATCATCACAAATGCGCTAATTGCAGCCGAGGAAAATAAAGAACAAAAAGCTAAACAACGGGAAGAGGAAGAACAAAAACAATTCCGAGTAGCAATGGGATATAAGGACTACTCGGATGAAAAAGGTCTTAAAAAGCGAATACTTGTTTTCTTCAATCGTTTGAAAATAATTTTTAAGTTTCTTTTTGTTTCAAAAGATCTTATACAGGGAGATTCGGCAACTTTTGGGTTGTTAAGAATCTTTATTGAGTTATTCTTTTGGTTAGCAAAGGTGTTAACAACATGGTTTGCTATATTTGTTGTTGCATACATACCGTTGCAATTTGTTATTAAAACCATACCCGATTTTTCTTTTATCCAAAATGTTCTTTTGGGTACCTATGCATTTGTCTCGTTTCTTTTGTCACGTATGTTTCGAATGGCATCAATTGAGGTTAAAAAAATCGAAGACAAAAATCTTTTGTTTGGTATATTCACATCCGTTGCATCTATTGTATCAATTATAGTCGCGGTAATTGCCATTGCAAAATAAATATTGAAGAGTTTTAAAACTCTTTTGAGGAGTTACAAACTATGTCTGATTATGTAAATAAACGAATTGATTATATCAATAATTGGCCTAATGGGACACCTTTTGAAGCTGAGAAGAATTACGAAAAAAGGTGCAAGGATTTTATTGACCAATATGGCAGACAACCTTTTTCTGTTATGAAGTTGTGGGCGGATATGGATAATAATTATAACAGAGCAATTTCCCATTTTATTGATAGTATAGACGTAATGCCTTATCATCCAAATTTTGCGTTTAATTTTGTTTTTTCAGCACTAGATTACTATAGTAGCACCATATATTCATCATCGAAAATAACGACTTGTTTCAAGAAATTTGCAGACGATTTAGTATTTTTAATAAATCAGAATTCTGATATTAGTGATTTGATGAAGGCGTTGTTCTCTGCAGTACCTGTTAGTGCAACAATGTATCTGTATAAATGTTTATGTGGTTTAAATCCTACTAACAAAGCATATCGTAGAGTTACTACTGACAATTCTAACAATAGGAACGATACGTACAGAAAAAATATTGTGGACGCGATTAAAACTAAATATGGACCAGATACCGCTAATAGAGATCCTGGATTGCTTTATAGAAAAATATTTAATTCCGATTCCATAAATATTGATGGAACAAAATTAAATATAACAAATAGCTTTAAAATTCATTTATTATTATCTGGCATAATCTATTCTTTGAGGAATGACTCTCTTCATGGCTCATCTATGTCATCAACCAAAAGCAGCAAAACAACACCCAAAAGATATGCGATGAATTATTATTGCTATTTAGCAACATACACATTGCTTATGATTATTTTGGTAATGAATTCAAGTTTGTCTGATATAGAAAAAAACAGCAAATATACTGAGATGAAGAATATCACCTTGCGTAATGTCATTGATTTCCGTGATTTGTTTGGGCATCATATTAAGTAGGGGTAACGGTGTTATTTATGGTTATTAACGGATTTAAATTAAATGATGAATTGATAATGGAAATAGGCAAATTTACAATTCTTTGGAACTGCTTTGAGCGCTACCAATGTCAAAATCTTTGTAACCCGACAAAAATAAAGTCAATCTCTTCTTCGCTTAACATCAAAAAAGAGGAGATGTTAGAGTTAGCAAACGTACTAAACAAGAGACGCTCATGGTTTGGACAAGTTATACCTGATTATGTGGAAACAGGGTTACATCCCGGCAATGCTCGAATGAGTAGGGCGGAAGAGCTACACTTAATGGAAGATTTTATGGAACAAAAGAGCGATGATATGCGATGCGGTTGTCTTTTGGTTATTCATAGAATTCGTAACAACTTGATGCATGGATTAAAACGCATTGAGCAGTTAAATGATCAATTGGAGTTGTTTCAAGCTGTAAACGGAGTGCTGGAATCAGTCGATTTTGCAAAATAAAGTATTTAAAGATATAAAGGAGGTATTCTAATGAGTTATTTTAATATTGTGGCTCAGTCGAGCGAGAGTACCGTTGTAACTGAATATAAGCCGCAGGACAAGCGTTCTGAAGCATATCAAAGCGAGGCTCAATTAGAAGCGGAGTTTATCCGTTTGCTTCGTGAGATGAACTACGAAAGGCTTACCATACATAAAGAAGCGGACCTCATTCTGAATCTGCGTAAAAAACTTTCTGAACTTAACAACTATGAGTTTAGCGATGATGAATGGAACCGCTTTTTCAGTGAAGTTATTGCTAACACCAATAACAGTATCGTGGAGAAAACACGTTTGATTCAAGAGGACCACGTTCAAGTATTAAAGCGTGATGATGGGTCAAGCAAAAACATTATGCTGATAGACAAAAGGGATATTCATAATAACTCCCTTCAGGTCATCAATCAGTACACAGTTTCCACCGATGATGGTGCAAATCACGACAACCGTTATGATGTTACCATTTTGGTTAACGGATTACCTCTTATCCATATTGAACTTAAACGTCGTGGCGTACCGATTCGTGAAGCGTTCAATCAAATTAACCGTTATCAGCGCGATAGTTTTTGGGCAGCATCAGGGCTCTATGAGTATGTTCAAATATTCGTAATTTCCAATGGAACAAATACGAAATATTACTCTAATACAACTCGCTTTAATCATATTAAAGACAGTAATACCGGCAAGGTGAAAAAGTCAAAAACGAGCAATAGTTTTGAATTCACTTCTTTTTGGGCTGATGCAAACAACCGCATTATACCTGACCTTGTTGACTTTACTAAAACCTTTTTCTCTAAGCACACAATACTAAATATATTAACTCGATACTGCGTTTTTACTGCCGAGAATATGCTTCTTGTAATGCGCCCTTATCAGATTGTTGCAACTGAACGCATTATCAATCGTATTGAAATTGCAAACAACTATAAAAAGTTCGGCACTATTGCAGGTGGTGGATATATTTGGCATACCACCGGTAGCGGTAAAACGCTTACATCATTTAAAACTGCACAGCTTGCATCTCGTCTGGAATATATAGACAAGGTGCTATTTGTGGTGGACAGAAAAGACCTTGATTACCAGACGATGAAGGAATACGACCGCTTTGAAAAAGGCGCTGCCAACAGCAACACCTCTACTGCGGTTCTCAAAAAACAGCTTGAAAGTGATAACGCGAAAATTATTATTACCACTATTCAGAAATTAGCTACATTCATTAAGAAGAATGCCGGACATACTGTTTTCGATAAGCGTGTGGTTATTATCTTTGATGAATGTCACCGCAGCCAGTTTGGTGATATGCACCTTGCAATAACTAAATTCTTCAAGAAATATCATTTGTTTGGCTTTACAGGTACGCCCATATTTGCTGCCAATGCAGGCGTTAGCAAAAAGCCTACACTTCGCACTACTGAACAGGCCTTTGGCGATAAACTCCATACCTATACCATTGTTGATGCTATTAACGATAAAAATGTTCTCCCATTCCGTGTTGATTACATAAAGACAATGGATATGGAGCCTGACATTGATGATAAGGAAGTTTGGGATATTAACCGCGAAAAAGCGTTTTTGGCTCCCGAACGTATTCGTCTTGTAACAGAGTACATATTAAATCGTTTTGACCAAAAAACTTACCGCGGAGATAAAACCTATTCTTATAATGTTTTGCAGAACATTGCCGAAGTTGCTTCTGCAAATGGCAAACAAGCAATTGAAGAAATTAAACGCAAACAGCGAATTAGTGGTTTTAACTCTATCTTTGCTGTTTCCTCTGTTGATGCCGCTAAGCTTTATTATGAAGAGTTTAAGAAACAGATGGAAGAGGATCCCACAAAGAAACTTAAGATAGCAGTCATATACAGTTATGGTGCTAATGAGGAAGAATCCGATGGAATTTTGGATGAGGAAAACTCTGAGGATACAAGCGCTCTTGATGCAACTTCTCGCGATTTCCTCGAAACTGCAATTGGCGATTACAACGCTACCTTCCATACGAATTATGATACCTCTTCGGATAAATTCCAAAACTATTATAAAGATGTTTCGCTTCGTATGAAGAACAAGGAACTTGATTTGCTTATTGTAGTAAATATGTTCCTTACTGGTTTTGACGCCACTACCCTCAACACTCTTTGGGTAGACAAGAATCTTAAGATGCACGGTTTAATTCAGGCGTATTCTCGTACTAACCGAATTTTAAATTCAATAAAAACATTCGGTAATATTGTGTGCTTTCGCAATCTGCAAAAGCGCACAGATGATGCTATATCGCTCTTTGGTGATAAAGAGGCAGGTGGCATTGTTCTCATGCGCGGATATAAAGATTACTATTTTGGATATGAGGACAACGACGGTAAATATCATCCCGGATATGTAGATATGATTGACGATTTAACCGAGAAGTTCCCACTTGCGGAAGAAAGAATTACCGGAGAACGCAATCAAAAAGAATTTATTGTTCTTTTTGGTGCTATTTTACGTATGCGTAACCTGTTATCTTCTTTTGATGAATTTGCAGGTGCAGAAATACTATCCGACCGAGATTTCCAAGATTATCTCGGTAGATATCAGGATCTGCGTGATGAATGGCAAAATCGTAAACCCGGCGGAGAAAAAGAAGATATAACTGACGATATTGTTTTTGAAATCGAACTTATCAAACAAATTGAAATCAATATTGATTATATCCTTATGCTTGTTAAGAAATATCACGATTCTCATTGTGATGATAAGGAAGTTTTAATTACTATTCAAAAAGCTATTGATGCCAGTCCGGAATTGCGTAGTAAAAAAGCTCTTATTGAAAACTTTATTGCCGGTATTAACGATGTATCCGATGTAATGATTGAATGGCGAAACTATGTTGCGGAAGAAAAAGAAAAGCAGCTTGTTGCTATCATTACAGAAGAAAACTTAAAGCCTGAAGAAACTCGTAAATTCATTGAAAACGCTTTCCGAGATGGTGCTGTTAAAACCACCGGAACTGATATTGATAAGCTGATGCCTCCAATGTCACGTTTTGGCGGAGGCAATCACGACGAAAAGAAGAAAAATATCATTGATAAGTTGTTAACTTTCTTCGAGAGATTTTTTGGAATAGGATAACAAAGTGCGGGAGGGCAATATGGAAGCAAATAGAGCTATAGATATTATTTCAGCATTAGCAGAAGGAATAGACCCTACAACAGGCGAGATTTTACCTGAAGATAGTGTTTGTAATAAAGGTGAAGTGGTTAGAGCGTTTTATGCAATTCTTAACATTTGCGGAAAAGATAAAGAAACTCGAAAGGCAAACAAAAAAGAGCCAGATGATTATGATGTAGATTTATATAATCGTTTAAAAGCAGTGCGTAACAAAATTGCTGAAGAAAAAGGTGTTATGCCATTTAGAATATTGCCAAACTATCCATTAATGCATATGGCAGCCCAAAAGCCTTTAACAAATGAGGAATTTTTAAAGATTTATGGTGTGGGAAAATACACAACAAAGCAGTATGCTAATGAATTTATTGCTGAAATTAAGGATTACGTAGGGAAATAATGGATAATTATGGTTAAGGAAGTAATACACGATCCGATTTTTCTTGCAGGAAAGTCGGAGCTAGCGACAAAAGAAGATTTGCAGGTGGCACAGGATTTGTTGGACACGCTTATTGCAAACAAGGATGGTTGTGTTGGTATGGCGGCGAATATGATTGGTGTACGCAAGCGCATTATTGTATTTGATAATGAGGGTACATATATGACGATGTTTAACCCTGAAATTATCAAAAAATCAGGACCTTATGATGCAGAGGAAGGGTGTCTTTCTCTTCTCGGTGGCCCCCGTCCGTGCAAACGCTATAAAACCATTAAAGTTCAATGGCAAACTGCTGAATTCCAAACTCGCATCAAAACCTTTACCGGATGGCCCGCGCAAATCATTCAACACGAAATAGATCATTGTAACGGAATATTGATATAATTGATAAAGAGGAAAAAATGGCACGAAAGAAAATAGAAACAATTATAAATGAAAGGATCTCCCCATACTCTTTGAACGATATAGGCAAGGCAGATATTTCTCAAATAGTCAGACAATATCCTTATGAGTTATTATTAGAGTGTATAGATATTGGAGTATCTAACTATTTTAAATATGACGAAAAAGGATGTTTGACAAAAGAATCTGTTGATACGTTTTTAAATAAGATAGGCGGCATTGCCTACAATAAATCTCGCACTCCGGTAGAACAAGAGATTTACCATCTTAAAAACAAGGGTAATTATAAATTTTCATATTGGAATTCGCAACGTGCAGATGATTTGTTACACGATTATGTTCAAGCTTTATATTCGCAAGGATGGAGTGAGAACATGGTTTTAGATGATTTGCGCGAGGATTCTGCTCTTATGATGAACAAATCGAACAATTGGTCGGATTGGCGTTCCACAATAGAACAGTGGATATATGATGTGAAACATTGGAATGAAGAGGATAATGTAACGGTTGAACAACTAGGCACTGTGCTTCCCGATGCTTTATTCTGTTCATTACCCTCAAATGTTCAATCTCTTTGCAAACAAATTAATGCGAGTTATGAAAATAATCTCTTTGATTGCACAGCAGTTATTATGAGAAGATTACTTGAAAGTTTATTGGTATTGTCGTATCAAAAGGCAGGTATCGAATCAGATATTATGAATGGGAACTATCATGTAACTCTTGATAAAATAATTAAAAATGCTGAGCAAAATATCACCTTAGCTTTGTCTTCAAATACCAAAAAGGATATGGCTTTATTTAAAGATTTAGGAAACTACTCAGCACATAAGATTTGGTATAATTGTACGCAAGGTGACATTAAACCTCATGTATTGAAATATAGGGCAATTATTGAAGAATTGATGTATAAATCAGGATTGAAATGAGGTGTTATATATGCCGGATTGGTTAAGTGATTTGATTTTGGCCGTAGGTGGAGGGTCTGTCGTACTTATAGGAATTCTAACCGTTTTTAAAAAGTTATTTATCAAGTTTTTTGAAACTGGAATAGAGTCATCCTTTGAAAAGAATATTGAGAAATTCAAAAACAAATTAGAACGGACAACACGGGCTTACGAAATATTGTTAGAGCGAGAAATGAGGTTTTATGAAAAAATAGAATCAATAACAGCTGAACTTATTCCACTTGAACATGATTTGCTTTACTATTTGAAGCATAATGAAGGAGTAGCGCGTGAAAAAGAATGCGAAAAATTTAGAGAATACTTGAAAAGATATGGTGAACTAATCATACTGCTAAAAAATGAAAATCTCATTCATCAATCATATATTCCACAAGATGTATTTGTAGCTTTTACTGCAGTTATAAAGCAGATGCAAGATGATATAGCGTGGTGGTTTAATATGGGAAAGCACTTATTTTCTGGTGAATATGATAAAATTGACTATGAAAAGGGAGAAAATATAGTTGAAAATTTGTTAATGCATCTTGCATTTGCGCAAAACAAAGTGCGTAAACGTCTAAAGAATCTTAGTGGAGAAGATGAATAATATAACCTTTTATACACAAATATTTTGTTAGATATTTATTGTATCAGCATAATGGTTTATTTGATTTTTAGAAAACATACTTGAAATATTATCTTATATATATTCGCGTATCGAGGAGGTTCAATATGCGAAAAATTATTAAAAATGCCATTCAGTGTAAGTTGTGTGGTGATATTATTGAATCAACAGATCGCCATAATTATGTTGAGTGTAAGTGTGGTGCCTGTGCTGTTGATGGTGGGCATGATTATTTAAGACGTAGCTTTAAAGAAAAAGATTGCTATATTGATTTGTCTATCACTGAGAAGTTGGAAGAAACATAAACAGAGGAAGCTAGCTATGCCATTAGAAATTGTAAGAAATGATATAACGAAAATGACGGTTGATGCCATTGTTAATGCTGCCAACGAATCGCTTTTAGGTGGTGGCGGTGTTGACGGTGCGATTCACTATGCCGCAGGGCCGGAGTTGCTTGTTGAATGTAAAACTCTCGGCGGTTGCAAGACAGGCATGGCAAAGATTACAAGTGGATATAATCTACCCGCAAAGTATGTAATACATACTGTTGGTCCAATTTATGAGGATGGAAAGCACGGCGAAAAGGCTTTGCTTGAGTCTTGCTATCGTGAGTCTTTGGTACTTGCAAAGGCATATAACTGTGAATCTGTGGCTTTTCCGCTTATCTCTTCGGGCGTGTACGGATACCCTAAAGACCAAGCGTTAAAGGTTGCTATAGATGTTATCAGCGACTTTCTTCTCGAAAATGAGATGAAGGTCTATATCGTCATATTTGATAAGGCGGCGTATAAAATCAGCGAGAAGTTATTCTCGGATATTGCCGAATACATAGACGATAATTATGTGGACGAACATACCGACTATCGCCGTGAGAGTAGCCGTATGAACTATCCTTGTCAAAGCGTAATGATTGGCTCGGCACAACCTGAATTCTTTGACTTGTGTGAATGCAAGGCTATGGTTGATGAGGAAGACCTTGATGCCAAACTCAAGCAGATTGACGAGAGTTTTTCGCAGATGCTTCTCCGCAAGATTGATGAAAAAGGTATGACTGATGCAGAGTGTTATAAGAAAGCGAATATAGACCGCAAACTGTTCTCGAAAATTCGCAGTGATGTGCATTATAAGCCGAGCAAGCCCACCGCAATCGCTTTTGCGATCTCGCTTGAACTTTCCCTTGAAGAAACCGAGGATATGCTCAAAAAGGCAGGATTTGCGCTTTCTCACAGCAACAAATTCGATATTATAATCGAATACTTTATAAGCCGTGGCAATTACAATATCTTTGAAATCAACGAGGCACTATTTGCCTTTGACCAAAGCCTACTGGGGGCTTAATATGAACCGTGAATTTGTTTTGGGCCTGTGCAAAGAAAGATATGGAACCGAACCCGATTACCCCTTTAACGATAAGTATAACTCTGCCGTTTTGCGTCATAGCGATACCCGCAAGTGGTATGGTATTATTCTGAATGTTTCGCCAAGGGTGTTTGGGCTTTCGGGAGAAGAAAAGGTTGACGTTATCAATCTTAAAATTGACCCGATTATGATGGGTTCTTTTTTACAGGAAAAAGGAATTTTTCCAGCATATCATATGTCAAAAACCTGTTGGATATCTGTGTTGCTTGACGGAACTGTCAGTGAAGAAACCTTATCTTTTTTGATTGATGTCAGTTTTGAACTGACCGATAAGAAGTGCAAAAAATAGTTTTGGAGCATAAAATGAGTGAACTAAAACGATGTAAATGGTGCAACCCGAAAAATCCCATATACATACAATACCACGATGAAGAGTGGGGTGTGCCGAATTTTGATGAGCAATATTTATTTGAAATGCTGATTCTCGAATCCTTTCAGGCAGGGCTTTCCTGGGAATGTGTGCTCAACAAACGTGAGGCTTTCCGCAAAGCCTTTGACGGCTTTGATGCCGAAAAAATTGCTAATTATGACGGCAATAAAATCGCCGAGCTTCAAAACAATAAGGATATAATCCGCAATAAACTGAAAATTCGGGCGGCGGTAAATAATGCGAAAATCTTTTTAGGAATTCAAAAAGAATACGGCAGTTTCCGTGAATATCTGAAAGATTTTACGGGTGAACAGCAGATTATAGAAGTGGACAAGACGACATCACCTTTATCGGATGTTCTGTCGGCTGACCTCGTAAGGCGTGGAATGAAATTTGTAGGCAGTACCATTATTTATTCTTATCTGCAGGCAATCGGCGTTATTAACTCGCATGATGAAGAATGTTTTATGTATAAAGGATAATTTTATGGCAAAGACAATGAAAATCATAGCAATTCTATCCTTGCTGTTAACAGTGCTTTGCACTCTGTTGCATATTAAAATCACAAATGATATTCTGCTCACGTTGGCAATAACCTTTGGAACAATAGCTTACCATTTTTGTATGCGTTTGCTCGTGGGCGAGGTTATAAATGCATTACTACACAATAAAGTGGATTATAACAAAAAATGGTTTAAGGTCGGCAAAACCGAGTTGAGTTTATACAACAAACTCAAAGTGAAGAACTGGAAAGGTAAAATGCCGACCTATGATAAATCGCTTTTTGACTCGGGCGAGCATTCGTGGGATGAAATCGCCCAGGCGATGTGCCAATCGGAGATTGTGCACGAAACAATAGTTGTCTTTAGCTTTTTGCCGATTGCTTCAGCCGTTTGGTTCGGTTCACTGCCTGTTTTTATCATCACATCGGTTTTATCTGCAGGCTTCGACCTTATGTTTGTTATTATGCAAAGATATAACCGTCCCCGCATTATTAAGCTAATAAAGAGATATGAGAAAGGCGTAGGTTCGAGTGAAAAATCTATATGAAAAAAGCAAAATCAGGTTTGCACTTACTTGGATTATCAGTTATGTGATTGGCGCAAGCTGTGCCGATGAGTTGTCAAGGCTTGTGAATATAGAAAAAAGCATAACCGTCATTTTTCTTGGCGCTATGACGGCGGTTGCTCTTATTTGGATGAAAAAGAACGACTTATTCCGTGAGTTTGGTCTTTGCAGAGCAGAAATTAGCCCTAAAAGACTACTATACTATATTCCGCTAATCGTCATTGCGTCCTGCAATCTATGGTTCGGCGTTACGGTAAATTACAAGTGGTACATAACTGTTTTTTATATTCTCAGTATGTTGCTTGTGGGATTTTTGGAAGAGATTATTTTTCGTGGTTTCTTGTTTAAGGCAATGGCGGAAAACAATTTAAAATCTGCAATTATCGTTTCAAGCATAACCTTTGGCATTGGACATTTTGTGAACCTTATAAATGGTAGCGGTGCAGAGCTTTTACCTAATATCTGTCAGGTTGTATCGGCTATTGCAATAGGCTTTCTGTTTGTGGCTTTGTTCTATAAAACTAAAAGCTTGTGGGCACCGATTATTGCCCACGCCGTTATCAATTCGCTTAGCGCCTTTGCCGTTGATATTACGAACACACAGCAAATTATTACGTCCGCCGTTATCTCGGTTATTGCGGTAATTTATGGAATGTTTATATTGAAAAACAGAGGGAAAGTATATGAATAAAATTAAAATAACAGTAATGCGAAAAGCACGGTATGACGATTTAATTGAAAAATATGAAAACCCCATAGAACACGCTTGCGACTTACAAGAAGGACAAGTGTTTATATGCGACGGATGGCAAAAGCCTGAAGGATTTTGTGATAGTGCGTGGGAGAGTGTTTCGCCGTTTGTAATGACACTTGCTCACGGTGGCGAGGATTTCTATGACGGATGGATGAAGAATCCAAAATCCGCAATGATTTCCTGCAATGACGGTTTCCGTCCCGTTAGTTTTTTAATTGAAGTTACCCAATAAGGAGATTGCTATGTTAAAATTTATCTGCTATCCAAAATGCACCACCTGCCAAAGAGCAAAGAAGTGGCTGGATGATAATAAAATCGAATATGAGTTAAGGGACATTAAACTTGACAATCCCACATTTGAAGAATTGACCGAATGGTATAATAAAAACGGATTGCCGATAAAGAAGTTTTTTAATACAAGCGGTCTGCTTTATAAATCATTAGACCTTAAAAACAAACTCCCCGAAATGAGCGAGGAAGAAATGCTAAAACTTCTTGCAACGGACGGTATGCTTGTTAAGAGACCTTTACTCATCGGCGATGATTTTGTGCTTGTTGGGTTCAAAGAAGCCGAGTGGACTAAAAATACCAAATAAATCATAAACATCCGAGCAACGTCCGTTTTATGGGACAGTTAATGATGTAAAATTAACATATAGCAACCTAATAAACAATTTCAGGCTGATTGGAGATTCAGTATGGCAATAAAAAATAATGATGATTATAATTTATCTCTGTTTGATACAGATGAAGTTCAAGAACATTTTGATAGTAGTAATAAACTTGATGTTGTTAAGATGGAGTATATAGGAGCTGAATCTATTGAGTGGAAAGAATTGTTCGATGGATTCGATAAACTTTATGCCATCACGTTTTCTTCTGGTATAAATTTTGTTTATAAATTACTTGATATGTTTGAATATTCAGAGGTTATCTTTGGATGCGAAAGTGTAATTTCTTATAATATGAGTGGAATATTAGCTTATCAAAATAACCTAATTGAGAAAATGCGTGAGAAAGCAAGTAAATCTAAGATAAATTTGCTTGATAAAATTGATAGCGGAAACGCAAAATTCTATGTTGCTAGAAAGCAGATTTCTCATGAGAAAATTTATTTATTGGAAGCTAACGACGGCAGAAAACGAGTTGTAATGGGTTCTGCTAATATGTCTTTTAATGCTTTTGGTGGTAGACAAAGGGAAAATATTTGCTATATCGACGGCGAACAGGCATATGAGTGGTATAAGGATGTTTTTGATTCTCTTAAAGAGAATAGCACGGATGAAATTACATATAAGGCTATTGATATTGCTAATATAACTGACAACATAGATAATCTACCCATTGCCGAAACTGTTAAAGTACAAAAAGTGTTAGCATTAGAGATAAATAAAGATAATAATGAAGAAATCAATTTTATTTTAGATACTCAAAATTTAGCAAAGACGTTAACACCTATAGTACCGAAAGCTGAAAAGAAGACAGGTAAGATACTATTAAGTCCGGAAACTTTTATTAAACTACGACGACATATCAAAGATGAAAGTGTAAGAGAAAAAGAACTACGCAGTGAGTATCCACAACTGGCAATAGATGCGTTTAAACAAACTGTTAGTTTAAACGGAGCCGAGGTGGATTTGCATCCTACTAATGAAGAAATAAAGCACGATGTGAATTTATTCATTAGTTATATGGAAGGATATAAAAAATTCCATGGTGATTATGAAGGAATGCAGTATCGCTATTTTGAATTTGCAAATTGGTTTTTCTGTTCTCCTTTTATGGCAACTATGCGCGATATGGCGGCGCGTTTCGATCAAAACAAATTACCTTATCCAGTTTTCGGATTAGTATATGGTCAAAGTAAAGCTGGTAAAACAAGTTTCTTAGAAACATTGTTAAAGATGATGATAGGTCAAAAGCCTAAAGTTTCCGCACCAGACTTTACTCGTTCAAGTATAGAGGCTCTTAAAAGGACGGTACAGGGGGCCCCGATAATTGTTGATGACTTAACAAATAATCGCTTTAATCAACATGCCATCGAAACAATTAAAAATGATGATTTTGGTGTAAGTGAACATCTAATCAATTACTCAGCTGTGGTTATCAGTGCAAATGAAGATGTAAAAGCAGTAGCACCTGAAGTTATCCGTCGAACAGTAATATGTCGTGTTGAAGCAGGACTTACAAATACAGAAGTTATGAAAAGCAATGTTGTTCGTAACGTCCAACAAAAAATCGGTACAGCTTTTTACAGAGAGTATTTAAGAAGAATGCTAGAGGTTATACCCGATTTAATTGAGCAATTACGAGCAGAAGAAACAGAAAGTGCTCCTGATATTTTAAAGTTCTCTTCTGAAATTATTGTAGATATAATTAATCAGTTTGCAGAATCAACTCCAAAGTATATTAAAACGCTCTCACTTGAAAATTATTTCAGCGAACAGGTGACAGGTAAATATGCTATAAAAACTATTAGGAATGCTTGGAAAACGAGTAGAAAATCTTTTATGGTTATACCGAAGAGCAATGAACTGAGATATCATGCCGGACAAACCTATGATGCTGCAAGACTTATTAAGGAATTGCCTGAAACTCTCGAAGCACATACTTCTCGTGAGTGGGTTGTAATGAATTTGGAAGAAGCAAAAGATTTCTTCGATATTAAATTTAAAAAGGGCTTTTTTGGAGTATAAAATTATTAGAAATTTGTCGCTTGACGGGCGACCTAACCTCTCTTTTGTTGGTGTACAATGGTGACATCAAATGAAAGAGAGGTTTTCTATTATGAAAAACAACATTACTGAACTCGTATTTATTTTGGACAGAAGTGGTTCTATGTCAGGGCTTGAAAGTGACACAATCGGCGGTTTTAACTCGATGATTGAAAAGCAGAAGAAACAAGACGGCGGTTGCTATGTATCGACTGTGCTTTTTGATGATGAGAGTGAAGTTCTGCACGACCGAGTAAAGCTCGGCGACATTCCAAAGATGACCTACAACGATTACACAGTTCGTGGTTGCACAGCACTAATTGATGCTATTGGTAGTGCAATTCATCATATTGGTAACATACACAAGTATGCTCGTCCTGAGGATGTACCTGAGCATACAATGTTTGTAATCACAACCGACGGTCAGGAAAATGCAAGCCACCGATATACAAGCGAACAGGTCAAAAAGATGATTGAGCGCCAAAAAGAAAAATACGGCTGGGAGTTTCTTTTCATCGGTGCCAACATTGATGCGGTTGAAACAGCATCCCGTTACGGTATAGGTGCTGACCGAGCAGTGAACTACAAAGCCGACGGTGAGGGTACTCATATTCTTTATGAGTCGGTTGCAAAGGCGGTTTGCAATATCAGAGCAAGCGCACCGCTTAGCGCAGATTGGAGCGAAGACATTAACGCAGACTATCAGCGCAGAGGTAAAAAGAATAAGTAATCAGTTTTAAAGACAAAAAAGGCCTGTACCAAAATGTGATACAGACCTCAACTGCATGTATGGATAATAATATGAACTCGCCATTTAAGATTGATATGGCTCTAAATATGACCTTCACATCACGTAACGGTATGATGCAGAATATGAACAATACCCTTTATAGACAATGGCTCTTAATATGATATAGCTCCGTTGGAATAATATGCTGTTAAATATGAACCGATGTGTGTTGTTTAAGTATGGACTTATATATGATTCTCTTCCGTCCTTGCGTTCTCCTATACTTATAGGAATTATTATAAAGAGAAGTGAGGCAGAATATGAACTGGATGGAAATATAACTGTATGCGGCAAAATATGATACGATTTAACCGCAATTTACTTGAAGTCGGAGGTAAGGCGAAACCTCCCGAAAACGTTAACCAGTTTTGCAATTCTCTTTTCTCCCTTTAAGGTTAATTTTTGAAAAAAATATCTTATCGGGGTTGTATCCTGTAGAATCCTTATATTTTTTAATCTAAAAGTCAAAATATGATGGATTTTTCGTAAATAAGCTTAATTTTCATTAATTAGATGATTCAAAAGTAAAACTTAAGAGATTGATTTACATTTAGTTATGATAAGAGTTCGAGAGTTTTTCTGCGGTACTTTTTGTTTTGAAATAATTATCATTTTTGAAGCAGAAAAATGGCACTCTCTTTTTATTATTAAACTATAATTTTGAGATTTTGAGTGTCATACTTTCTGTTATATATGACAAGAAGATGTTTGACATTTTGAGGTTGACAAGAGGGGGAGCAATCTGAGCATCCCAAAGGGATGGTCATTTTAAAATCACCAAATGAAAGTCATCTCAAAAAAATCTCGAAATGTAAGTGAATCAATCACCCAAAATGATAATCATTTATTCTCTCAAAACGACAGTGCCGAGTCATTTAAAAACGATAGTTTTCCCTAAAATTAATCTTCAATTAATCTAAAAGAATCTATAAATTTCATCGGCAAACGAGAGTTATTCATCATACAAAAAAGACACTAACACAGAAATAATTCCAATAAGAACGCAAGGTAGCCCTTGCCTAAATAATGTCTCTCGCTCAAAGACAACCTTGTTCTTGTCACCGAGCAGAAGAAAAAAGTGTGTTGTTAAATATGAACTGTTCTCAACCATCTAAAAACTTATATGTGGAATAGCCGAGCAACTTGATTTTGTCCAAACATATCATCTGTCAACCAGAGGCAGTGAATTTTCGTTAATAGAATCACGCGGGATTCACCGCGCCTCTTTTCACGTTGTCACTCAATTTTCGTTCACAAACCATTCTCGTGCAGCATCAGATGTTGAGAGCCTTTTTCGTCAATAAACTTATATAAGTGCTCGTTCATCATCAAACACGAACTTAAGGTTCCAATCCCTTTTCTCACAAAGAGGTTCACTGAGCCCAAGTGCGACTTTGCGCCATAATGTGAGCGAAAAACCAAGGTTTAGTAATTTAGAAGTCAAAATAATTGAAGTATCGACTGAAATATGGTAAACTATTCTCGTACATAAAATAATCTTTCGCGTCAGATGATTCAGGAGAGGCGGCAAAGGTTGTTAACGAAAATTCTCGATTAAGCGATAACTGCTTCGTGCTTCACCATCCAACGGCTTCGATCAATTATACTATATATAATAATTAAAATCACAGGTTTCAAGAAAAGATTAATTGTGTACGAAAATGTGACCGAGCATATCGTTGAAGCAGGTGCGGTATCTGATGTGCCGTACATTTAAAATTCTCGTTCACAAAAAACTGATTGAAAGCCTGAGCAGCGTATGCTGCCAAACCAGAACCTCTCGCACAGAGAAAATATTTTCGTCAATAAAAATTTATAAGATAAATTTGGAGGTGCCCTACGATGCACGAATCTTTTATTGGAAAAAGAATAGCAGAACTTTTAGTTCTTAAGCAACTTTCGGCTGAACAAGTTAGCGAGGATCTCGGTCAATCAAAAGTCTATATAGATAAAATTATAACCAATGAGATTTTACCATCTATGTGTATGTTCTTGGCAATCTGCGACTACCTTGAATTGTCGCCCGCAGAATTCTTCACCGAATAAATCTCAATGACTAAAATTAAATTATAGGCATAATAATTATCGGCACTAAATCAATAGTGCCGACTTTTTTATTGAGCGATATATTTTTCAAGGACTCAATCACTTATCCGAAAAGGGGCTTTTTCTGGCGCCCGGAGCGAAAATACTAATAAGCTAATTATAAATCTTGACAAACAAGTGCCAAAGTAGTATACTTTGGTCACCAACTTAATATTTTGCTTTATTTTGAATAGGCGGGGTATATGTGTTATCACATATCATAAGAATTGGCGGCAAAGCAAATTTTTACGGTAAGTGATAATCACTAAGACTTACGAATAGTTTAAGGCACTTATCGAAAGATAGGTGCCTTTTTTGTTTTTCTGAGCGAAAATTTAAGTTTTCTTGAAAAAGATATTTTAAGTTCCTTATATTGTATTCAGAAAGTGAGGTGAACGAAATGAAGTTCCACTTAGTATTAACCAAAAAAGATACGGACATCATTGCATTTAAAAACTCTGTTTCTCCAAAAACATTCGGTGAACTCGTGACCAAAATTTTAAAAAGGGCTGTGCGCGGCAGGGTTGCTGAGATCCCAATGTCCTTTGAAATTAATGACGAAGTTTGTGAAATGCACACTAAAATCGAACTTGATGATGAATTAGTGAAAGAATGCAAAGAGGTTTTAGGGTTCGAAAAAGGTAGATTTACTGCTTGTGTTAAGCAAGAAATCAGACGGTGCATTAACAAAAATTTTGTTATTCCTAAAAAGGAACATATAGATAATGGTCACATTAAGGAAATACTTGATAATGCGTCGTTATCTATTAAAAAGCGTAAAGCAGAGCTTGTGGACTCTCCAGAGAAGTTTAGAAAGATGCATAAATCGTATCGTACAATTTTAAGTAATGCGGCGCATGAGTTTAATAAAATTAATTAATAAGAGGTGATATTTTGGTAAAAAGAAAATCCATTCATTTTGTATTATCGCATACTAAAGATTTAGACTTAATCGCTTGGAAGAATTCACTGCGTGATGGCGAGTTTAACCGAGTTGTGAACGAAATTCTGATCGCAGAGCAAGATAAGAAAATTGCTAAGATTCCTTGCGGCAGCAAAAAGGTTGAGAACCCGCAAACCATAAACAGTAGGTTACTAATCACTGATAGGTATGCTATTGAATTGGTAGAGTCGTTTGGTCCGAAACAAATTACGTCAAGTATTAAAGATATTATTCGTAAGCATATAGCAAAGAACAAACGAGTATCCAAGCCCCCGAAGGATGAACGTGCTCGGATAATAAGAAACATTATTTCTACATTTGAAGACCGGATGCTTAAGAGCGAACAAAAATATAATGGAGCAGCAAATAAATATCAAAAATTATGTGATGCCTATGACATGGCAATTAAAAAGATTTTTGAGGAAATACTTATTTGCTCATCGGCGCCCTATGTAACAGAGGCTTGTAATAGATTGAGAAAATTGGACATAAACAGAATAGTAAACGAGGCATTTGATAAAGCTTTTTATGAACCTCCTGTGCCAAAGAAAATCGAGACGATCGCATCAGAACCACAGATTAAAAATCAGCCTGTTGAGAAAAAGGAAGAAAAAGTTGTATCGGCTCCGCCAGTAAAGAGTCAACAAATTGAGAAAAAAGAAGAACCACCCAAGCCGAATACGGCACCGAATGTTCAGAAAGAGGACGTAAAATTAGAACCGACTCCAATACCGAGTGTTCGGAAAAATGAAGTAAAGCCGGCAGAATCTTCTCAACCAACAATTCGTAAAGAGGAAGCTCCACAAAAAGTTGTAGACGAAAATGCTGTAAAAAATGAACAAGATGATAATGTGAGTGATTTTTACAGACGAATGTTGGCTGCAACTAGAAGATAGTTTTAAAAAGATAAGAATAAATAATTCAAAATGATTTTAAATAAAACAAAAAACTCGATTAATATATGAAAAAAAGATGGCAAGATTTTCTTGCTGTCTTTTTGTTTATAGAGGAAAATTTAAAATTTTTACTATATGGACTTAAATATGAACCAATTTGATTTTTTAATAAATGGACCAGAATATGAACCGCAATTAGTTTATAGGGTATGAACCAAAATATGATATAGCAGTAATGAGCCAAAATATGATATACAAAAAGCCCAAAACCCACGATAAATAAAGGGTTCTTAACTTTTTGATGTGCTAAAAACAACATTCATTTTTCAGAACTTTTTAGATTTAAAAAAGAACTGAAATTGGGTGTTGTTTTTTCTTTTTTAGAGTTATTTTCGCCAATAGAATTCAAAGATTTTTGCGCCAAAAAACATTTTTTCAAAAATATAGTTTTCTTGAAATGAACATCTTAAATTTATGAAATTGCACTCGTAAGTCAATTCGGATTGGTCAACCGAAGTGGCTTAAAAAGATATTGGAATTTAAGTTTTCTTGAAATGAGAAAAAAGCGTATTCCATATTAATACTGCAAATCAATTCAGCGTGGAGAACTGAGTTGTTTGTAAATAAATATCAAACTTGATGTAATTCTTCAAAAAACATTGTTACATTTAATTGCGAACTCTTAGGATTGGAGAACCGAAAAGTTTATTTAAATGTATCGAACCCTAATGTTTTCTTGAACGGTTACATTCAGGTTGCCGATATTTAAATACGAATTAACCGTACGGGTCAGCGGATAGTTCACAAATACTTTTTTATATGAAAGGAAATTCAATATGTTCAAGAGTTATGAAGATGAATTTTTAGAATCGCTCCAAAGGCAAGAAGATGAATTTAAAAAGAATAGTGAACGGGCAGGAACTATTACTGTAATGGTCAAAGAGATTGAAGATAAAATCTCACCGTTAATGTGGAAGGTCTTCTACATTATTGTTTCAAATGGTTTTTCCAAAGAAGCAGAAATCAAGGATTATGTTGTTCGATTTTTAATTGAAAAAGAAATGCAATGTTATAGCAAAGATTCAATTTATAGAGCAATAAAACAATTAGTGGCTATTAATGCTTTTAAAACCATAAGCATTTCAACCGGAATTCGTACCTTTAATATTTTGGAACTTACGGACGTTGGCAGAATGCTTTTTATGAAAAGATTTTTGAAAGATCCGCCTGAATCGGAGATGGAGAAAATTTTGTCGGCCCATTCCAGTTATGCTCACGGATATATGGTTGAAGAAGTAAAGAACATTTTGGAAAATCGTGGCGGATTTGAATTGGTATCTACTGATCGTAAGGCGAACCGAATAAAACTTAAAGACGACGAAAGCTGTATTCCGGATGTTATCACTAAAGACCATTGGGGTTATACATTCTACGAGGTAGAATGCGGAACGCATAATTACGACGACTTTTATAGAAAGTGTAACAAATTAATTCAGGTCACAAGGACTTTAATGTTTATCGGTCCCGGCCGAAATGTTGTTGAGAAAAAATTACTGCCCAAAATAACAGGATGGGTTAAAAATGTTAAACCCGAATTCCTGAGAGCAAATAATATCTCCATTAAAGTTGCGAGTATGCATGACTTTAAGCACGGCAAGTGGACTTATTTATACGATATGAAGCGAGGCCTCCCCGTATGTAATATAAAAAATTCTAAAAAGAAGGAGAACGCAAATGGCTAAATTTTTAAATGTTGGTAAAGGTGCGCTCGTAAATATTGATAAGATCAGATGTATTATTTCGGGCGATGCTGATAAGGTTAGAAAGGTCATGCTTAAGCATGGTTATGATAGAAGTTCTGTGGAGGTCTATGATGTAACGGCTGATGCTGAAACTCGTTCGGTTCTCGTGCTTAGTGATGAAACCATGATTATTTCCTCTGTTAGTGCTAATGCATTAAACAAACGTATTCACGAAGATTACGATAAATAGTAGTTTAGACTGCTAACTTGGATTTTCGTTCACAGAACTAAGCGCATACGGGGATTTGTAAAAATTCTTGTGGACGAAAATCCTTATAAATGTATCTTGCTTCATTGACCCGTGAAGCAGGATATGCAATATAAAAAATTTTAGAAGAAAGGAGAACGCATATGGCTAAATTTATAAATATTGGTAACGGCGCGTTCGTAAATACTAATAAAATCAGCGCTATTATTTCGAGCGATGCCGATAAGGTTAGAAGAATCATGCTTAAGCATGGCTGTGATAGAACTTCTGCGGAGGTCTATGATGTAACAGATGATGATGATGAAACTCGTTCGATTATCTTGCTTAATGATGAAAGCATAGTTATTTCATCTGTTAGTGCTAGTGAATTAAAAAAGCGTTTTCACGAAGATAGCAAATGATAGTAGTTTAGACTGCTAATTTAGATTTTCGTCCACAGGATTAACCACATACAGGATTTGTAAAAATTCTTGTGGACGAAAATATCCCTTAACTTGCTGTCCGCCTTCAATGACACAGAAGACGGGTGGCAACACAAATAAACAATTAAGTATACAATCTTGATCCGCCATAAAGGTGTATGCTCTATAAAGTAATTAAAAATTGCATAGGAGGTGTATATCGCATGGTTCAAAAAGAGTATGAGGCTAAAATGCGTGAGATTTTAGATCGTGAGGTTAATACCTATGAGGATTGTATTCGACAGGTGGATGAACTTATGATGCTAGATGCGCAATATCTGTTGAGCAATATCTAATGAAAAGATAATTTCACAGAATTAATTGGTCGAATCTGTTGGCGGCAGATTTGATTTGAAAATAATGAAGGAGTTATTCAAATTGCAAAGTCGAGAAACATTTGAAGAAATTCGCAGCGCAGGAAGAATGGGCACGGGATTTGTCGAAAGACGAATTTTTGTTAATAAGAAGTCGTTGAACAATTGGTAAATGCTGTATAAATGTTTTTCGCAAGGTAAAAAATATCTTATGAAAGGAATGGCAAGTTATGTTAGATTCTTTTGATTTAATTATGTTAAGAAATGTTGCCATTGCCGATTGTTCTAAAGATAGCCTTGTTGATTTGCATGATGTGAAGATAGACGCAGAGAAATCTGTGCCTGAGAAAATGAATGACTATTTTGAGCAAATTAAAAACCCTTATCTTTTTAAAGTCGGCGATGTGAGAGTGAAGGTGAGTTTCGGCGGAAACCGAACTTTTACTGATGCTCTCGGTTCAGTATTTTCGTCTGGAGCAAATTACCAAACAAATTTGGGTTGATTTAAAGTCGAAGGTATGGTATACTACGGTTGTGTAAAAAAACGGCCATACCTTCATATTAAAAAATATGGAGGCTTATGCTTTATGGCAAATTCTAAATATGCAGATATTTTAGAGCAGTCCTCCGTACCAAAAAAGGTTTGGAAGACTGCTCTTTATCTTCGTCTGTCCCGTGATGACGGTACGGAATCGGAGAGTAACTCGATTGCGTCGCAACGAGAAATTTTAAAAGAATATGTTAAGCGTTATCCCGATATGGAAATTTATGATATATATGTGGATGACGGCTACAGCGGTACAAATTTTGATCGTCCTGACTTTAACAGAATGATGGACGATATTTATGCCCACAAGGTAAACTGTGTTTTGGTTAAAGACCTTTCGCGTTTTTCTCGAAACCACACCGAGGGCGGTATCTATCTTGATAAGATTTTCGTAAAACTTGGGGTTCGCTTTATTGCAATTAACAACCAGATTGATATCGGTATCAGAGGTATAAACTCATTTAACGATTTGGTGAAGGTTGGTGTCACCAATATTATGAATGAATCTCTGGCGGCAAACACGTCCGTTAACGTGCGAGGAACGCTGAACCTCAGACGTCAGCAGGGTAAGTTTATTGGTTCTTTCCCCACATACGGATATCTAAAGGACCCGGACGATAATCATCATCTTATCATTGATGAGGAAACTGCACCAATTGTTCGAATGATTTTCGAGCGATTTATTGGGGGTGAGAGTATCATTGGCATCACAAAAGACCTTAATGAAATGGGCATACCCAACCCATCAATGTATAAAAAACAAAAAGGCTTCAATTACAGGCATCCCTGTGGCAGAAGCAATGACGGTCTATGGCCTGATAGTTCGGTGCGCCGAATTTTGCAAAACCGAATGTATGTTGGTGATATGGTCCAAGGAAGGAACACAACCTACAGTTATAAGATTAAGCAGTGTCGCGCAATTCCTAAGGATGAGTGGATTATTGTTGAAGGTACTCACGAGCCAATCATTAGCCAAGAGACCTTTGACAATGCACAGGCACTATTTAACAAGAGTATTCGCAAGAGCCCCAAAAAGAAAAACGTTGATTTATTTTCTGGGCTTGTGCGGTGTGCCGACTGTAAGCGTGTGATGAATAAAAAGACCAATCAACACACATACGGTACGTATCATTACTATCGCTGTGTAACAGCAAGGAAGCTTAAAAAATCAGCGTGTACAAATCACACTATCCGCATTGATAAGTTAGAGCAGGCAGTGCTTTTGACAATTCAAAATATGATTAATACGGCAACAACAATGAGCGAACTGCTCACTCAAATCAATAATAATTCCGCACGAAAAAAGGAATCAAGTCATATTGAGAAGGCACTGAAATCACAGGTTTCTGAACGTGAAAAACTTGTGTCTATGATTACCGACCTTTATCCCGACTGGAAAAGCGGTGTCATCACAGTGGATGAATATCAGATGTTAAAGGAACGGCTTAATGAAAGACTGAGGATTGCTGACGAAAAAATCGCCTCACTTAACAAATCTGCAGAGCAGTTCCAAGACGGTATTACCGAAGAGAACGAGTTTGTGGCACGTTTCAAAAAGTACGGTAATATCGAAAGTCTGACAAGACCTTTGCTTACCGAACTCGTAGAAGAAATTTTCGTGCACGAGGGCGGAGATATCGAAGTTGTATTCAAGTTCCAGGATGCCTATGCACAGGTTGTTGAATATATAGAACTCAACAAGCATCTTATTGAACCTGAAAAGCCTACAAAAAAGAAAAAGACGGCGTAAACAACAAAGCCCACCGAATTATCGGTGGGCTCTAATATTTAGTTTTTGTTTATATAAGTTTCTTGTATGCCAATGATTTCTTCTAATTTTTCCTGTACATAACCTCTAACATCAAGTTTATTTTCACCTAAATCCACTTGTTCACATTCTAAGAAAGAACTTTTAACACAAATTTTATTGGAAGATACCACTTTGCATTTTTTATAATTAAAAATCACTATATTGAATCTATCAAAATTTCCTGTTTTATCAGCATCATATTCCGGCGTTAAGGAACTTTTATATGCTATGCCGTCGTACCCTATATTTTTAGCAAATTCAGCGATGAATTGTGTGGGAATATAATCTAAAATATCATCATCTTCTGTTATTGGTTTAGAGTATAAATAAGACAAATCTTCAAATAGATTCTTTTTGGCTTCGGTCATTTTTGCTGTTACATTTTTCATCGTCAAATCTAAAAGCCTGATTTTTTCTGTAACTACAAGTGAAGCCATACTTAAACAAGAACCCAAACGAGGTCTGATTTCAACAATTGATATATATGGATGATTGCTACAATACAAATATGGTATGTATCTATAGTTTGCACGCATATCTCTAGTAGCCCTTTTAGGCGGAACAAAACTTCCTTTTTCATCAAATCCCCAAAAAGGCGATTCCCCAAAGATTTTATCTCCATTTTTTATAATTCTACTTCTATACAAAATACACCCGGGTTCTAATACTCTTTCTGGATTTGTCGAAATATCATTTAATAATTCGATGGCTTTTGTATCTTTAGGATTTCTGTTATTATATTGAATTTCCGTAAGAAATTTTTTTAAATAAGTAGACTTAATCTCGTGTTCCATTATGTTTACCTCCATTTTTAATTAGATTATAACATATTTCGACACGATTTTCAAAAAAATTTATGGTGTTCTCTTGACATTTTCCCCGAGAATAGTGTTCTCCATAATTTAACAAATTTCAATTAAAGTTACAATTTTGCGGCTTATCTAAAAATTAAGTACTAACATTATGTATTGCAAATTTTTAAATAATGTGTTATTATATAATTAATTATACATATATGCCGAATTTTGTGATTTTAGGGGTGGGGAAATGGCTATAAAACATGATAAAAAGAAACATAGACGCCACAACATTTCTTATACTGTTATTACTGCTTTTTTACTATGCGTGGTTTTTCTTACTATGGTAGCGTCTCTTTATATCAACGCGGAAGAAGAAGCGTATGAAAATCTTCATTCCCAAACAAAACAGATTAAGGATGATATTACGCTTCAGTTGGTATCAGACCGCGAAAATCTTGCTACGATGGCAAACTTTGCCGCAACACTCTATAGTGAAGAAGAACGCTATGACATTATGTTTGAGTCCTTTAAGCCAATCGGACTTATTGAAAATATTGGAATCTTAAACCAAGACAATACCTTTGTTACAAAATCCGGTGTTATGGATGTATCAGAGTATATTTCGTTTGAAGAGGAAGCTAATAAAGGCGTATATATAAGTTCAAGGGTAAGCGATATTACAACACGCGGCAAGGAAATTGTAAGAAGCGCTGTTCCGATAAAGTCAGGCGATAAAACGGTTGGTATTTTGTACGGTGTTATTCAACTTGACAAAATCGGCGCCAGATATAACGAAATGGCCAAAAACATTAATGCCCAACTTTTCGTTTATCATAAAGATACGGGCGACTTAATTATTGACAATATACATAGAGAACTTGGCAACATATCTTTCTTAAAAGAACGTGACTACAATAAAGGATACTCATATGAGCAAATAATGGCCACAGAAAAAGGTTTTGTGTCATTTGCATCGGCATACAAAGATGAAAACGTTTATATGCATTATTCAACCATCGAAGACCTCAATCTAGTTATTGCTATGGTAAGATATGAAGATCAGGTTTTTGCCCAGGTGCGAGAATTAACAAATGTTTTGTTTTTAGTGTTCGCCATTATGCTTGTCATAATCATTCTATATGTTTCAGCTATAATGACAGGTGAAAAACACGAAAACGGAATAGTAACATGTGCTTCAGATGTTAGAAAAATTCTTTTGGAAATTTCAGGAAATCAGAATAACATTACCGATGCACTAAAACTCGTTTCGGATTTTGCGGGTGCAAGGTCGGTAGTTTTCTTTGATAGTTATGGAGAAGATTATAGTTATCTTTTGCATGGAACTAAAGGCAATTTTTGGGTAGAAGATGATATAAATTATTTCAAGACAGAGCTATTTAGATATGCGACAGATCAATACAATATAAGCAAAGCAACCGTGAACGTGTTGTGTATAAAACCAAACAAGGCTTTATATCAAACCAATCCTCGTTTTTATAATCTGTTAAAGCAACTCAAAATAAAAGATATTTCATTTTCTGCAACCATAAACAATTCTAATCACATAACGATTTTGGCGGCTGTTAATGCCAAGTTTGCAAGTCACTTTAGAATATTGGCAGAAAAAATTTCGGCTTGTTTTTCAATGGCTCTTTACAATAAGAACTATCTTAATAAAACTCAACTCGTAGCAACAACCGATTCGCTCACAGGAGCGCTTAACCGTGTAGCATATAAAAATGATTTGATAACTTTCGACAAAGAACAAGGAACGAGCTTTTCTTGCATATATGTTGATGTTAACGAACTGCATGTTATAAACAACAAATACGGTCACGCAGCGGGCGATGAAATGCTTATATATATCGCCAACACCTTAAAAGAGGTTTTCTACAGCCACAAGGTTTACCGAATGGGCGGAGACGAATTTTTGGTGTTCTGCCAAAATGTTGAAAAGGACATTGTGAATCAAAATATAGAAGTGTTTAAAGAGCAACTGTTAACCAAAAAATATCATGTTGCGGTTGGTATGTCGTTCAGAGCACAAAATACAGATACGGAAAAGTTAGTAAAAGAAGCGGAAGTCAGAATGTATGAGGAGAAGGCTGAATATTATCAAAATAAACAGCGTGCCGCTACCGAAACCTCCGAAAAGGAATATGTTCAGCTGAAAACAGGAATACACGAGATTGATACAATGCTTTCTATTTTGAAAGAAAATTATAATGGAATATACCGTGTGTCTCTTGATACCGATAAGGTAAGACGCATCTTGATGCCCGCTTACTTGCAATATAACGAAAATGAAGAACATTTTTCGCAACTGTTCTCTAATTTCGTTATTGAATCTGTTGACCCTGATTATCACCGTGCGGTTATGAGTTTCTTAAACTATGAAGCGCTCACACATCAACTTATGGATGGTAAAATCCCCAGAATTATGTTCAAGAAGAATAACGGTAAGAGTGTGCTTTTAAGTGTATACAAACTTTCAGATACAGATGATAACATATCCGATACTTTGTGGGTTTTTGCAAAAGCCCAAAATTCTTGACAAAGACCAATCATTGTAATATACTAAATTGCGTAGACATTTAGCAAAACCGACGAAAGTCGGCGACGCAAAGCAAAGAGGCTAAGGTTTATACTATGCCAGTCCAGCTGCAATGATATAAAGTCTTTGTTGTAGACTTTTTATTGTTGTAGCTTTTTATTTTTAAAACACAGTAATTTAAGAGTGAGGTAAAACTTAGATGAGCAATAAAATCGGTAATTTTTTTAAAAATAATTACATCAGAGAAAAAACCCATTTAAGCGAAAGAAAACTTTTGAGGAACATAAAAAAAGGATTTGATAATCAAGAATTCAAAATGTATCTTCAATTTATTGTTGATAGTAAAGATAATAAAATCGCTTCTGCAGAAACATTGTCACGTTGGGAAAACGCCTCGGGAGAGGTCGTTTTTCCGGGCACATACATCGGAATAATGGAAAAATCAGGACTTATTACAAGATTTGACTACTACATGTTTGAAAAGGTGTGTCAAAAACTATCGCAGTGGAAAGATTCAAAGCTCTGTGATGTGTCGCTGTCCTGTAACCTTACAAGAATTACAATATCAGAAAAAGGTTTTGCAGATAAAATTAAAAATATAGCCAATAAATACGATTTTGACAGAAGTAAACTCATAATTGAAATTACAGAGGATTCACTTGAAAACAATTTGGTTATTGCAATGTTTAATATTATTGAAATTAAAAAATTAGGATTTCGCATAGCGCTTGATGATATCGGAAGCGGTTATACTTCGCTTGTAAGTCTTTGCGAATATCCTATTGACGTTGTTAAAATTGACCGAGAAATTCTTCTTTTGGCGAGAACCGAAAAAGGTAAAAAACTCCTTATGGGAATTGTTTCTTTAGCACACTATCTCAACTTGAAGGTTGTATGCGAAGGCGTCGAAACAGATGAACAAAACAAACTTGTTACAAACAGTAATTGTGATTATATTCAAGGCTGGTACTATTCAAAAGCGCTTTCCGAGACAATGGCTGAAAAATTTGCAATAGATTACATAAATAAAGCCATATAATGCTTTGGAGAAGAAAATGAACAAACAGTTTTCAAAAGATTTATACAGATACTATGGTGAAAAAGGTGAAAGTCTTGTAAAAAGATTGTTAAGACCCGTAGAAATTAAGTATATTGCACTTTTCAGAAAAGCAAATGCTACCCGTTTTAAGCCGTTAAAACTTTATTATACGGTAAAACTTAAACTATTATCGTATAAGACGTATATACAGATACCTGCAAGAACGCAAATTGATGAAGGTTTTTATATTGGTCACAGTGGTAGGGTTATTATAAATCCTGAAGCTAAAATCGGTAAAAATGTCAATATATCAACCGGTGTTACCATAGGTTATGAAAACCGTGGCGAAAGAAAAGGCGCTCCAACGATTGAGGGTAACTGTTGGGTAGGCACCAACTCGGTTATTGTTGGCAATGTAAAGATAGGGGAAGATGTGCTTATAGCACCTTTAACCTTTGTTAATTTCGATGTTCCTGCTCACAGCATAGTAATTGGAAATCCCGCCAAAATAATACACAAAGAAAACGCAACCCAAGATTATATTGAAAATAAAGTCTAAATTGAAACGTGGTGAACAGAATGACAAAAAAAGATAACAGAATTAAATATAATTTGTTATCTGGCATAGTGTATCAAGTTATTCTGATTGTTCTTAGTTTTCTTCTTCCAAGACTTTATTTGGAGAATTTCGGTTCAGAGGTCAATGGTGTATTATCTACCATAAAACAGATTTTTGCATATATGTTTTTGCTTGAATCTGGTATTGGACTTGCGACCACTCAAGCGCTGTATAAGCCCGTAGCCGAGAATAATCACGGTAAAGTAAGCTCAGTTGTTTCAGCCACTAACAAATATTATGTAAAAATAGGATTTCTTTATTTAGCTATTGTTCTTGTATTTGCCTGTTTATATGAGTTCTTTATTCCAACAAATATACAAAAAGGCGTAGTTTTTGGAATAATTATATTAACTGCTCTTCCTGCTTTGTTCAGTTATTTTGTACAAGCTAAATACAGAATACTTTTAGAGGTTGATGGCAGAAAATATATTATAACTAATTCCGAAACCGTTTTACAGTTGTTGTCAAACATCGGAAAAATATTGGTGCTTGTATTAACTGATAGTTTAATACTTATACAACTTGTATATTGTGTTTTATCACTTCTGCAACTTGTATATGTGTATATCAATGCAAAACGTCGATACAAATGGCTTAATGTTAAGGCAGAGCCTGATTACGAGGCTATTTCACAAAGAAAATCTGTTTTAGTTCATCAGGTTTCTGGTATGGTTTTCAACAATACCGACATTTTGCTTCTTTCTTTTTTATGTGATTTTAAGGTTGTTAGTATTTATACCATATACAATATGTTTTTTTCCCAGGTTCAAACCTTTATCACAAGCATCATTTCAGGATTTAGCTTCGCTCTGGGCCAAATGTTCCATGTTAATCGAGAAAAGTTTCTTAAGGTTTATAACGTTTATGAAACCTTTTATATAATGGCAACCTTTATAATTTATACTTTAATGGCAGTGTTCCTTTTGCCTCTTATACAAATATATACCAAGGGTATAAACGACACTAATTATACAAATGTTTATTTAGTTATCTTATTTGTTTTAATGAGCCTTTTGGCAAACGGAAAATTACCTTTAAACCATGTTATTGAGTATTCCGGTAAATTTGAGGAAACACGTTCACACGCCATTTTTGAAATGATAATTAATATTACAGTTTCTGTTTTGGCAATTATTAAATGGGGAATTTGCGGCGCTATTATCGGTACCATTGTTGCGCTTATATATAGAGGCGTGGTGATCATTTATTATGCAAATAAAAAAATACTCGAAAGAGGAGTATTTAATACGTATAAGTTATGGCTTGTTAACGGGGCTGTTTTTGCATTTATAATGGCAGTATTTTTTGTAGATAGTTTTAGTGGCCTTTCTTTTGGTAATCTTTTAATAAAAGGAATAATTCATACACTTTGGATTGTGCCTTTATATATTGCGGTTAATTTTGTTTTCTTTAGAGAAACATTTAAAAATTTACTGACACTCTGGAGGAATAAAGTATGAGTATTCCTAAGGTGATTCACTATTGTTGGTTTGGTAAAGGTAAAATTCCGAAAACAGCAAAAAAATGTATAAAGAGTTGGAAAAAATATTGTCCGGATTATGAAATTATTTGTTGGAATGAAAATAATTTTGATTTAACACAAAACCGCTATATGCTTGAAGCATACGAGGCAGGCAAGTGGGCGTTTGTCAGTGATTATGCAAGGCTCAAAATAATTTATGATAATGGCGGAATTTATCTTGATACTGATGTTGAACTTATAAAACCCATTGATGATTTGCTTTTAACAAAAGGTTTTATGGGGTTTGATGAAAAAGGTATTATCGCAACGGGATTAGGCTTTGGTGCAGAAAAGTGCAATAAAGTAGTTTTCGAATTATTGAAAGACTATGATAATATTCCTTTTCTTCTGCCTGACGGCAGTTATGACTTAACGCCCTGTCCTGATAGAAATACACAAGCACTTAAACGACTTGGTATGGATATAAATAACACAAATCAAACATTTATGGATATAACCTTTTTGCCAAACGAGTATCTTTGTCCGATGGATTATTATACAGGAAAAAAGACGATTACGAAAAATACCTATTCAATTCATCATTATTCAGCTTCGTGGACATCAAAGATTACAAAAAGGACAACGAGTATAAAGCGAATAATCGGCGTTAAAATGTATAATAAACTTTATGGAAAATTTTTGCATAAGTTTAAATGGTTGGAGTGGTAATTTTGCCGGAAAATATAATAAGTAAATTTAAAAAGAATATTTTACCACAGTGGAAGATCTGTTTTATATCGGCTGTTGTTATAGGTTTGGTTACACACCTTTATAAAATTACAAATTGGCTTCCAAATTGGGATTCGCTTGTTTTCAGATATGATGCGCAAAATATGCTTTCAATGGGAAGATGGTTTTTGCCTGTGGCTTCGGGTATAAGTTCGTTTTATGATTTGCCCTGGGTTACGGGTCTTATGGCTATATTTTTTCACGCGATTAGTGCAGTTGCAATTGTTGAAATTTTCAAGGTTAAGAAAACTATAACGGCTTGTCTTATAGGCGCTACAGTTGTTTCATTCCCAACGGTTACATCTGTTATGATGTATAACTATGTCGCAGATGCTTATTCGATTTCTTTTTTCTTTGCCATTTTAGCTGCTTTGTTTTTAACACGAGAAAAACCTAAATATTTAATTTCAGTAATTTTAATTGCATTATCTGTTGGAATTTATCAAGCTTACATAACTGTTACAATAACGCTTCTGCTTTGTTTCTTGATAATTAAAGCATTATCAAAGGACACTAAAATTAAAGAACTGTTTCTTTGCATTGGTAAGTATTTAACTGTCGGGACAGCTGGAATGCTGTTATATTATTTAGTTTTAATAATACTTTTAAAACTCACCAAAACAACACTTTTGGATTATCAGGGCTTTGGAGATGCCGCATCGTTTGCAGGAATCGATATTTTTGCCTCGATTTATGTAATCAGAGAGTCATTTTTCGGTTATTTCTTTGATCTTTCTAATGGTATAAACGTATTCAGTCTTATAAATGTAATTATTTTTATTACTTCCGTTATTTGGTATGTAACTTATATAATTAAAAATAAAATCGGGGTATTAAAGTTTTCGTTTGTTGCCGTTTTGGTGATTTTGTTGCCGATTGGGGCAAATGTGCTTTGTTTTATAAACAGCACCATAGATTATCATAATTTGATGAAAATGGGATTTTTGTGTTTTTATTTGCTTTTCATACTTATTTATGAAAAAGTTGATTTTGAAAAGACAAGTTTCCAATCAATTAAATCTTGGTCTGTTTTAGTAATATCTGCAGTTTTGATTTTCAATTACATAATTATTGCTAACGTAAGTTATCATAAACTTAATATTTCGTACGAAAAATCCATTGGTACTCTAAACCGAATTGCTGACAGAATAGAGCAAATAGATGGCAGTGACGATTGTAACAGTATTTTAGTGATTGGCAAATTGGATAACAGCGATGCGTACAGTTCAAATTTACCGCCCGATATGACAGGCACTACCGATGGATACATTATAAGATCTGATGATGAAATAGTCGGACAAAGCGTTTTGTGCAGTGCATTAAACGATTATTGCGGCAAAGAATATAAATTCCTTTCGGGTGAAGAAAAACAAAAACTAATGAGCAAAATAGACGAAGACAGTTTAAGCAATTGGCCCGATAAGAATTCAATTCAAATATTAGAAAATGTAATTGTTATTAAATTAGGTGATTAGAGGTAGGTTTTAAATGATATATTTTTGTGCGGATGATTATGGTATATCAAAATTGAGTAATACCCGCATAGAAGAATGTCTTAAAAATGGTGTTCTAAACAAAATTAGCATTTTGCCTAACGGTAATGCATCGGATTTTTCGGAGCTTATTTTCGAAAAAAATATTAAATTATCGTTACACTTAAATCTAATTGAAGGATATCCTTTATCAAAAAAAGAAGATGTTAGTCTGCTTGTTGCGAGGAATGGTTCTTTCAAGTATTCATTTATCGGACTTTTATTTATTTCTATTTTTGGTAATAGAAATTTACTTGAAAAACAAATTTACAATGAGATTAAGGCACAAATTGATTTTTGGAAAAATAAAATGGGCAAAAAAACTCCCATTTTGATAGACAGCCATCAGCATACACATATGATACCCTTGGTTTTTAAGACGCTTATGCGTGTGATAACAGAAGAAAATGTTGCTGTGGAATATTTAAGAATTCCTAACGAACCGATTTTGCCGTATATAAAATCTCCGTCATTATATTTTAAATTTAGTTCCGTTGGACTTGCTAAACAGTGGTTGCTTAAATTTTTGAATTTCGTAAATCGAAAAGAATTTAAAAAGTCTAATATCAAATCGGCTGCAGTTATGGGGATTTTGTTTTCCGGTCAGCTTTCAGAAGATAAAATTAATAAATTATTGCCACGTTATATGCAACATAACAAAAACATTGAAATAGTCTTTCATCCGGGATATTTGGAGGACGGCGAATCTCTAATAGACGGTTGTAGGCCTAATTTTGAGAAATTTTATTATTCAAAATGGCGTAGAGTAGAATACAATACGCTTATAAATTTTAGGAAAGATTGAAAGAAGGAATATATGTGTCATACCTCGATACCGAAAAAGTTGACGAAAAAACCAGAATAAAATTAGAGGCTTTAATTGAAAAATCATATTCATCGTATTGGAAAAAGAAAAGACTTTTTGATATTTTTTTTGCAACTCTGATTTTACTCGGTTTTCTTCCACTAATGGTTATTATAGCTATTGTAATATGTATTGATGATCCAACCGCAGGTCCCTTCTTCAAGCAAAAAAGAGTGGGCAGACACGGTAAGGAATTTAATATGTATAAATTTCGTACTATGCGACCCAATGCAGAACAACTTTTAGAAGAACTTAAAGATAAAAACGAAATGGAAGGTCCTGTTTTCAAGATAAAAGATGACCCAAGAATTACAAGAGTTGGAAAGATACTAAGAAAACTTTCTTTAGATGAACTCATGCAGTTTTTCAATGTGTTTAAGGGTGATATGACCTTGGTAGGACCAAGACCGCCCCTACCTAGAGAGGTTGAGTATTATACCGACTATCAAAAATTGAGATTGCATGTTACACCGGGTATAACATGCACTTGGCAAATTAGCAAAAACAGAAACGATATTCCTTTTGAACAGTGGGTTGAAATGGATTTAGATTACATACAAAACAGAACTTTTCCGGGTGATATATTAATAATGCTTAAAACACCCATTGTTATGCTTAGTGCAACAGGAAGATAATCTCTTTTAGAGAGGAGAAAAATTGATGAAGGTCGCAATGATAGGTCACAAGGTTGTTCCGTCAAGACGCGGTGGAATAGAAAATGTTTTAACATGTTTATGTCCATTGTTAGCAGAAGCAGGTGTTGATGTTACTTGCTACAATCGTTCATCGGATAAGATTGAAAATGAATATGTTGATATGGTTGTCGATAACAAATATCGAGGCGTAACCCTTAAAAAAGCATGGACGATAGAGGCACGAGGAATTTCGGCTATGATCTCGTCATTTACGGCGGCAATAATTGCAACCTTTTCAAACTTTGATGTTTTGCATTTTCACGCAGAGGGTCCTTGTGCTGCAATGTGGATTCCCAAAATTTTTGGTAAACGCTGTGTTGCAACCGTTCACGGACTTGATTGGCAAAGAGAAAAATGGAGTGGCTCCTTTGCCTCTAAATACATAAAATTCGGCGAAAAAGTAATGGTGAAATGCGCCGATGAAATTATTGTTTTAAGCGAGAGCGCCAAAGCATATTTTAAAGAAACCTATAATCGCGAAACCGTACTTATAAATAACGGAATAGATAAGCCAACAATAAAACAGGCAAATAAAATAACAGAATTATACGGTTTGTCAAGCGGTGAATATATTTGCACAGTATCAAGACTTACTGCTGAAAAGGGACTTCATTATCTTATAGAAGCATATAACAATATAAAAACAGATAAAAAACTTGTTATTGCAGGTGACACAAGCGATACAGATGAATATGTTGCTTCTTTGAAACAAATGGCAGCTGACAATTCCAATATTATATTTACAGGATTTATTTCTGGTGATTTGCTTAAAGAGATATACAGCAACGCGTATATTGTTGTCGTTCCTTCGGATATCGAGGGTATGTCTTTAAGTCTTTTGGAAGCGTTAGCGTATGGAAATGCAGTTTTGTGTTCCGATATTCCTGAAAATACGTTAGTTACAGAAGATAAAGCAATCCATTTCGAAAAAAGCAACGTTTTGGATTTGACTGAAAAATTACAAATTTTGTGTGATGATGAGAAAAAAGTTGAAAATATTAAGGTCGGGGTCGCTGATTTTATCTTAAGCAAATATAATTGGAGTGACGTTGCCTTGGCTACGAGTAATCTTTATAAAAGGGTTTCGAAAAAATAAGGAAAGGAAGTTTTATATTATGGAAAAATATAAACGCCCCAAAAAGAAAGCATGGGCTGTGATTCTTTTTATATTTAGCATGATTTTTGTTATATTGGCCGCATCTGTAGCTGTGGTTGGATACAATTATCTTGAAAATCAAAAATTTAAGGAAACCTTTTATTGTGTCAGCAGCCTAAAAGTCAATAATAAAATAAGGATCATTCAAATTTCAGATTTACATAATTCATCTTTTGTGAACGATAGTAAACTTGTTGACCGAATTGGAAAACTTAAACCTGATGTAATCATCTATACTGGCGATATGGTCGATTCACAAATAAGCTCTGATGATGACGTTATAAATCTTTGTAAAACATTGGCAAATGTAGCCCCTTCATATTTTATATATGGAAATAATGAGGTTGAAAAGAATTATGATGGTCCGTTAACACAGGAAAATTTGGATAAAAAATTTGGATTTAATGATTCTAATCGCGAGCCGAAAAAACTTTTAGAAATAACCGATGATTTTGCAAAAAATCTTGAAGATGTGGGAGTAAAGGTTCTTAAAAATAGTCAAGATACCATAACAATAGGCTCAACAACTGTTGATATTTACGGTGTTCTCACATCAAATCCCTCATCTTTTTGGTCCTATGCGGGTGATAGTTATAATGATTTTATTTATCAAAATGAAAATAACCTTAAAATTATGGCAATTCACGAACCAATAGTTTTCGAGAAATATAAACCTGATACATGGGGTGATTTGATGCTTGCGGGACATACACATGGCGGATTATTAAAAATACCGTTTATCGGCCCGTTATATACAACCGAAGGTGGAATATTACCCGCAAGAAATGGTTGTTATGTTTACGGCAGGTACGATGTTCAGGGAAGACCTCTTATTGTCAATGCAGGCCTTGAAAATACTAATTTATTCAGAATCAATAATCAACCCGAAATTGTTATTGTAGACATTAATAAATTCTAATAACTAAAAGGAGACTATGTATGCTTATATCAATTTTACAAAAAATACCCATTTTAATAGTGGGGATATTGCTGATAGTTGGAACTTTGACAATATATTTGCGCTCTAAAAATGTTACCAAAGTTACGTTTGTAAAAATATTAAAAGAGACAAAGTTTTTACAGGTCGGAGTTTTAATTTCTTTGGTGCTATTCACAGTAGTATTTGGCGTATTGAATCATATTAAATCAAAACAGTTTGTCTCTGCGGTAATTTCTCTTAATTATTCCGAAGCTTCACTTGCTCAGAATTCAAACGGAACAAGATATAATATGTCTGAGATTATTTGTGATGAGGTTATTGAAAAAGCCATTGAAAAAGGTTCATTAGAGGAGGTTACTGTTAAAGAATTAAAGGACTGTCTCTCGGTTTACCCATATGTTCAAGGTGATGTGAATGACAAGTCAAATTATCATATTTCTACTGAATTCGTTGTAGAATATAATGCTTCTAAGCATACAGAACACCTGAACTCTGAAAATGTAATTGCCTTGATTGCAAGTGCTTATAAGGATTATTACATAGAGAAATATACCGACAATTTTAGTCTGACCGAGCAAGAACAAAAGCCCGACTTTACTAAAATGGAGTATATGGACATCGTAAGTTATTTCAATAAAGAAACCACTTCTGTTTTAAATTACCTGTACGGAATGGCAGAAAAGGGTTCTAGTTTCGTTACTGAAAATAATACAACATTTAATTCTATAGCAGGTAAGGTTTTTCAGTTTAAGGAAACTCAAATTGAACAAAATTTAAAGTCTTTAATTTTGCAGCACGGCATAGCAAAGGATAAGTCAAGTTATATAGACAGACTTGCTTATCAAAACAAAAATACAGATTTTGATAAGCAAAAAAATTATGTATCCTTCACTCTTTGCAATGATGCTATTGATATGTATTCAGAGGAAATGACAAGGGTTGTTTTGGTTCCAACTTGGGACGGAAGCGGAAAATACTATATGGGTAGAACTAAAGTAGGTGTTGATGAGTTATCTGTATTAGCAACCAACTTTAGCGATAATGTTGCTTCAAATAATAAAGAGATTATGGATAATGAACTAGTTATTGAAAAAATAAAGTCAGCCAATATGAATACTTCGTCAACCGCTCAGGCAGATGCGCTGATAGAGTCAATTGATAAGAGTATTGATAACTTTACCGCAGAGGCTATTAGAGCAGGGAGAGAGTATTCTAACTATACAATGAATCAGTGTGTTGCGGTTAGTATTTCGGGAACATCTCTTTTTAGTGAGCTAAAAACGGTTGCAGCCTTTGCTTTGTTAACCTATGCCGCTTTAATAGCAATTTCAATCTCTAAAAAGTTTCCTAAATTTAAAGTATAGAACCATATAGGAAGGTAAATAAATGAACAATTTTCAAATTTTCCGATATTTAAAAAAGCTTTTGCCAATTATTGTGGTTTTCTGCCTAATTGCTACCTATGCTATTAATTTTAAACTTAAATCATCTAATACATACGTAGCTTCGGAGGTTATTCATTATAATGATCCTGCAGCTGAACAAGGTCTTACGCCAACAGGTTCTAAGCTTGACGTTAGTGAAATTAAATCATCCGCCGTTATGTCTAAGGTTGTTGAAAGAATGGGACTGACAGGTATTTATTCAGTAGATAGTTTAATTTCCAGGGTTTCAATAATTCCGCTCCCCGATGCAGATAAGGTTGCGCAAAAAGAGGCAAAACTTGAAGAAGGTGAGGAGTATATTTACGAGCCTAGTACATATATTGTTTCCTTCACAGCAACCAACAATGAGGGTGCGGTTTTTGCTCGAACAATTCTTGATGAAGCTCTTGATGTTTACTTCGCAGAGTTTAGCCAGAAATATGTTAATGTTGCGCCTGCAAATAATGTTATTGATAACATAGAAAGAGAAAACTATGACTATATTGAATTGGTAGAATTAATTGATACAGGTGTTGAAGAAACACTTTCTACCTTATATCAAAGAATGGAGCAGAATCCATACTACAGAGCAACTGGTACCGGAGTTTCTTTTAGCGATTTAGCCGATGATTTCAATTATTTAAGAAGCGTTAGACTTTCATCTTTATTCTCCAAAATATATAAATATCAAATAACTAAAAATAAGGTTGTTTTGGTATCGGATTATACAACAAGAATTGATAATAACAGCATTAAAAATGCAAAAGAAGAAAGCATTATAAAGGATACTGTTGATGTTATAAATGCTTATGTAGAAAAAATGAGAGAGTCGGGCAACACCAATATTACATATGAATATATTCTCGATACGGTACATGATAAGAACCTTCTCGAAGTAGCACCCGGCGACCAAACGGTCACCTATGATGAATTAATTTATAGTTGGAGAGACCACAACGAAAGTAAGGAATATCTAACTATAGATACTGCGTATTCGCACTATATTATCGACACATTCTCAGCCTGTACAGGCAAATGCAATAATGGTGAGTGTTTATCGTCAAACAAAACATGTACCGAAATTTATGATTCTAACTATGATAAAATCAAGACTGAAATTGATGAGGAAATCAATTCATTAATTTTAGATTTATCTACTCTTTACGACTCAACAATGAAGACAAACGATGAGTACAATCAATATCTTGGCGCAAGTTATATTTCTGTTTTGTCTTCTGCATCGGTAAAACCAAGCATTAATGTAACACTTTATACAATAATCGCATTTTTCTTCCTTATATTCATCTGCTGCGGCGGCGCGATTGTTTTAGGAAGAATAGGAGACATTATTAACTACATTTTCTATACAGACCATCTTACTGAATTTAATAACCGTGCGTATTTTGATAAATATCTAAAATCTATGGAAAAGAAACTTTTGGACGATGGAACAGTATATGCTGTGGTTGATATTTCAAATCTAATGCATATCAATGCCGAGTATAACCGTCAGGTTGGTGATGATATAATTAAAATTTTCACAGCTTTCCTAAAAGAATCATTTGGAAAGGCAGATGCCGATTTTATTTATAACGGTAATGGAAGTTTTGTGATTTTGGTCAAAAACTCGGATTATATTACAGTTGAGGATATTTTAAGATTATTTAGTTTGAGACTTAATGAGCGTGATGAATATAAAAATATAAGTCTTGAATATAAAATTGGTATTGCAGAGACATTTAGAGAAAACCAAACTGCAAGAAAGTTGCTTTCAGAGGCAATCAAAAACAAGAAAGAATTTGTATCTCAAATTATATAAACTATAAAATTAGGAGGTGGGTGTGACGAATGGAAAATAAACTTTACGAAAAAGTTTTAAAGGGTTATTTTATCGCAGTAGCGGTACTTATGTACTACTTTATTACTCAAATCATCAATCTTGGTTTGTTTATTACATTTCGTCATGCCTTTGCCCTCGTTTTAGTTGTGTCAGCATTTTTATGTTTCTTGATTAAACCGAATATAGCAAAGGGAGCAGTTGCCATAAAATCAACCTTTGTTTATTCCTCACCGCTTTTAATTACCATTTTAGTATCATTATTTATTTGGTTTGTGGGTCAGGTTGACACATCGGTTATTTCAAGAGGACTTTCAAGTTCTTTTGTATATAATAATATGATTTCCTTTACTCTTTGTGCGGTTGCATTTTTGTATATATTTGGAGAAAAAGGAATATGGTATAACCTGATTGCAATTTTGATTTCAAACATATTAATGATTTGTACAATTATTTTGCAAAACGGAATAGGCCCATTTTTTTCGGAATTTATTAAACTGATTGTAACCTTTGCAGGCGAAACGGGCGATATTATAGTTCAAGCGGAAATTCACGAACTTGCATTTTGCCTTGGCGCATACTTAATCTATATGCTTTATAAGCCAAAGAAAAATATTGTGTTTTTTATCCTTTTAGCTCTTACGTTGTTTTGTTTTGTTGTTGCATTTAAGCGAATTGGTATTATAGCCATTGTAGTTGCATTAGGATTTGCTTGGCTCTTAAAGTTTATTGCTAAATTTAAAAAGGATACCGCTATGAGAATAACGGTTGCTTTGTCAATTATAGTGGTAATAGTGCTTGTGGCTTATGTAGGTATTATAAAGTTGGATGTTTTTGCTCTGCTTGAAGAGGCGGGGATAGACACAAGCGGTCGTGTTGTTATTTATAATGCAGTAGATAAGTTTTATGAGTTCTCACCAGAGTTTTTAGGCAATGGTATTGGCTTTTTAACTTATCAGTTAAGTTCAAATATGTCGGTAGATGTTAGTGCTGTTCATAATGATTTTTTACAATATTTTATCGATTTAGGCTTTTGGGGCTATATTTTATGGTTAGTTTCAATGACAACATTAAGAGTTTGTTATTTTGGTAAAAACTGCAACATTGAAAATGCAATTTTAACATTTTCGCTGACGATTTATCTTGTTATAGTTTCATCGACTGATAATACAATGAATTATCCATTGCTTACAACCGTACTTGCTATTTTAATGATTGGTAATGGATTTGATGAAAATGTTAGAAGGACGGAAAAGAAAATATTTGGACATATTTCAGATGTTAATAAAACTGCAAAAGGGGATTTAATCTTATGAAGATACTAATGGTAAATAAGTTTCTTTACCCAAGAGGCGGTTGCGAAACTTATATGTTTAAACTTTCCGAAGAACTAAAAGCAAAAGGACACGAAATTGAGTTTTTCGGTATGTATGATGAAAAGAATACCGTTGGTAACAGTGAAAATTTATACACAACGAATATGGATTTTCACTCTACCGGTATAGCAAGATTTTTTTATCCCTTCAAAATCATATATTCTTTCGAGGCATATAAAAAAATAGGAAAAGTTTTAGATAGTTTCAAACCTGATATTGTGCATATGAACAATATCAATTTTCAGCTCACACCTTCAATCATTTATGCTATAAAAAAGCGCAATATTCCTTTGGTGCAAACTGTGCACGATTATCAGATGATTTGTCCTAATCATCTTTTGTATAGCCTTAAGGAAGAAAAACCTTGTGAGCGTTGTGTAAACGGCTCAAAGTTTAATTGCTTAAAATATAGTTGTATTCACTCTTCAAAGGCTAAAAGCTTTATCGGGGCAATAGAGGCAAAATTATACTCTTTATTAAAAACATATAAGAAAGTGGATTTATATGTGTGTCCAAGTAAGTTTTTGGCAGAAAAACTTTTAAGTGCTGATAGTCTTTATGCGGGTAAAACCTTTACAATACATAATTTTATTGAAAAGAGACCTATGCCTGAAAAAGTGGATACCGAAGTGCCATATGTTGCTTTTGCAAGTAGACTCTCAATCGAAAAGGGCGTAGATATTTTAGCTAAAGCCGCCAAGCTTCTTCCGGATATTCCTTTTATAATTGCAGGAAACGGACCCGATGATGAATGTCTTAAAAATATTTCTAATGTTCAAATGAAGGGCTTTCTTACAGGGGATGAGTTAACTTCACTTATTGCTAATGCAAAAGTAATGATTTTACCATCTGTTTGGTATGAAAATTGTCCTTTGAATATACTTGAAACTCACTCTTTTGGTGTTCCTGTTATTACAATGAATAGTGGCGGTATGGCAGAACTTGTTGAAGACGGCAAAACCGGCTTACTTATAAACGAGCCAACTCCCGAAGCCGTTGCACAGGCTATAAAGAAATGCTTTATAGATGATGAATTTTATTCCGTTCTTAAACAAAACAGTGAAATAAGAAAAGATGAGATAATGGAAGTTGGAGACTACGCAGATATTTTAGTAGATAAGTATCAGCAAATTATCGGTTAAGAGGTGAAAAAATAGTGACAGCACCAAAAGTGAGCGTCATTGTACCTGTTTACAACACAGAGAAATATTTAGAGCAATGTATCAAATCAATTATATCTCAAACAATAAGTGAAATTGAAATAATTATTGTTGATGACGGCTCAAAGGAAGAGTGCGCTATTTTATGTGACTCATTAGCAAAAAACGATGAGAGAATTCGGGTCATACATAAGGAAAATACCGGACCCGGTTTAGCAAGAAATGCCGGTATTGAAGTTGCAAATGGCGAATATATAGGCTTTGTTGATTCGGACGACTATATAATGCCCGATATGTATGATGTGCTTTATAATGCGGCTTCAAAAACTAATGCTGACCTTGTAGTGTCCGGTATTAGTTTTGTCGGTGGTAACACCTTTGGAAAGAGTGGAGAACATAAGGAAAAGCATTATTTTGATAATGAAACTATTTTTGAAAAAGAGGACATAAAGAAACTTCTTTTAGGTGTAGTTGGAGCATTACCACATGAATCTGATGATAGTCGATATGGCGTTAGCACCTGTAAAAATCTTTTTAAACGCTCGGTAATTACGGATAAAAAACTTAAGTTTTTATCTGAACGCGAGGTTATGAGTGAAGATGCTATTTTTATGATTGATTTTATTAAACAAATTAATAAAGCCGTTGGTATTCACGGAGCGTTTTATTGTTATAGAAGAAATGATGAATCTTTCTCAAAATCATATCGAAGCGATCGATTTTCAATGGTTCAAAGTTTTATTACAGAACTAGAAAATCATATTAAAGACGTTTGCGCATCTGATGAGTATAGACCGTATTTAAATAGACTTATCCAAGGCTATGGAAGAATTTTGTGTTCACAGGAAATAATGTACGCTAAGGAAAATAGCATAAATTATCCCATACTTTTAGAAAGACTAAAGATGATTTGTAAAAGCCAAATGATATCCAAGGCATTAAAAGGTTATCCTTGGTATCGTTTGCCAAAGAAACAGGCGGCATTTGCATTTGCCATGAAATACAAATTATATTTTTTACAAAAACTTATGGTTTTATATAGAGCAAGATAGGAGCAGAAATATGTTTTTTTCGGTAATCGTTCCGATATACAATGTTGAAAAATATTTAAGCCGTTGCATAGATAGTGTGCTTTCGCAGACTTTTTCAGATTTTGAGCTTATTTTAGTAGATGATGGCTCTCCTGATAACTGTCCTGAAATTTGTGATAAATATGCCGAAATAGACCATAGAATTAGAGTTGTGCATAAAAAAAACGGCGGTTTAGTAAGTGCCAGACAGGCAGGAATCAGCGTAGCAGAAGGCAACTATATATTTAACCTTGATGGCGATGATGCAATTACTCCCGATGCACTAATGAGTGCATATCAAATAATATTAGATACAAAAGCCGATATGGTTTCCTTTTCTTATAGGATTTATTCTGATGGAAAGCTTGGAAAAGTGGTACACGATCTTGCACAAGAGGGACTTTACGATAAAACTAAATTAGAAGAACAAATTTATCCTAATCTTTTATCTAATGAAAATATGCAAAATCTCTTTTATTTCTTGTGGGCAAAGGCAATAAAGAGGGAACTGTGTTTAAAATATCAAATGAATTTACCCACAGCAATTATTATGGGTGAAGATGCGTGTTGTACAACGCCTTACTACTTAGATGCAAGTTTAGTCTATATGAGCAAAAAAGCTATATATCTTTATACCGTGCGTGGCGATTCGATTACAACAAGTTTTAAAATAAGTCAAATTTCACAGGTTGCACAAGCGGTTGATTATCTTCGAAATCTTGACGTTAAAAAGCCTGTATATTTTGAAGAATTGCTTTCTCGTTACTCTTGCTTCTTGTGCTTCGCTATTTTAGCTGCGGCGGCAGAAGGCGGTTATTTTGGCGAGATTAAAGGTATAAAACAGGCTATTCTAGGCTCTTTGCACAAAGAAGAAATTAAGAAAGCACATTTTGAAAATATTACTATTAAAAGTAAAATTGCAATATTTTTGCTAAAGAAAGAGCAAGTAGGATTAGCTTTTTATTTTCTCTTTCTATGTAAAAAAATAAAAGATATAAGAGGGTTGATAAAATGAATATGGCAACTAAAATATCTTTAATAATGAGTGTATATAACGGCGAGGATTATTTGTCAGAAACTATTGAAAGTGTATTAAGTCAAACCTTTACGGAATGGGAGTTTATTATAATAAATGACTGTTCTACCGATAATACTTCTAAAATATTAGCCGAATATGCATCAAAAGACGAGAGAATTAAGGTACATACAAACGAAAACAATTTAAGACTTCCGTCTTCATTAAATAAGGCTTTATCTTTAGCTGAGGGTAAATATATTGCCCGAATGGATGCAGATGATATCTGTATGCCAGATAGACTTCAAAAGCAGTATGATTTTATGGAAGGAAATCCACATATAGACTTGTCTTCTTGCCGATTTATGACACTTAAAAATGGTGTTTATTCTTCAGGTGGATGCGGTGGCAGAGATGATGATAATTCTATTAAAGCTTTGCTCTTAGTTACCAATCCTATTCTTCATCCGGGTATTATCGCTAAAGCTGATGTGATAAAAGAATTATCTTATGATAAAAACTTCACTTGTACCGAGGATATGGAGCTTTGGACAAGGTTTGTTCTTAACAACAAAAAAATTGAAATTTTATCCGAATATCTCATGATATATAGGCTCCATGACAAACAGATAACCGAAACTACTTTGGACAAACAAAAAAATGAGGTTATCAGAATTCAAAAGACCTATCTCTCAAAACTTTTAAAACCTATGACCAATGAGCAAGAGGAATTTTATATAAACGGAATTTATTTTAGAAATAACGATAATATTTCAAAATTTATCGAGTTTTACAAATGGGCAAATTCAGTTAACAATAAAACCGATAATCTTGATAAAGAAGCCTTAAATTATGCTTTCCTTGAAATTTTAGCGGAATATAAAAGAAAAGGAATTTCGAAGTTGGACCTTATCAAAGGTATGTTGCATTTTAGAATGTCGTTTCTCATAAAAGAACTTATTGCGCGTAAGAAAAGGGCAAGAGCAGACGGAATAAAATGTATTAAAGCTGCCGAGAGTATTGGGCTTGAATTGTCTGGAGGAACACCTGAATTTCCATTTTTTAAAAAAAAATAAGCGGGAGTTAAAATATGCATATTTTTGAAAATCCATACATATCAATGGCGGCATTGGCTATTGGTGTTGTAACATTGGTGTCAATCGGCATTTTTTTTGCTATAAGAGGCATAAGAGTGGCCAATGGGCAAACCAATAAATCTTTTACATCTATAAGCTATTTAGAACGACGATTTAAAGCAATGGGTAAATCGCGTATAAGTAGATTGATTTTATATATAAACCTTTCTACAGATAATCTGCACATCTCATATTCGGAACAAAAATTGTTTTTAGAAATCAAACAAAAATTGCTTGATGTTTTTTCTGATGGTGAGGAGTCTTTTGTTTCGGCTTATGATAATAAAAACTATATTGTTCTTGCAAGTTTGAATATCGAAACTATCAGAGAAAAAAAAGAATTATGTTTAAATGATATAAACAAGATTCTGTTAAAGCATAGCGCTTTAAATATTGTACGCGTTACAATAGGTGTTTTTGATTCGAGCCGTATCCAGTTGACCTTTGATAACGCTGTAGGTCGCGCTAAACAAGCTTGCACGCTTGCAAAAATTCAAAAAAATTTATATGCTGAATGGACTGCGAGCGACGGTAATGCACTTGAGAAAAAGATAAAAATTGAAAACAATATTGAAAAAGAAATTGACAATAATCGCTTTTTTCTTGAATATCAACCTGTTTTAGATGCAAAGACAAAGAAAATTGTCGGAGCAGAGGTTTTGTCCCGTCTGAATTCGGAAAATGACGGCGTTTTGCTTCCAAAGAGTTTCTTGTCGGCTGTTGATTCGGTTGGTATAAACGAAAAGTTTGATTATTATATTTTCGAGAAAAACTGCAAGTGGATTTCTAATGATAAAAAGCAAAGAGAAGGCTATAAATATACGATAAACTTCTCTCGCTCAACAATTAGTGAGCCTGAATTCGTAGAAAAAATCACAAGTATTGCAGAAAAGTATGACCTTAAATTTTCTTGCTTAGCAGTAGAAATTTTAGAGGACAAAAATATTACAGGCGAAGCAAAACAACAGATGATTGATAACCTATCGCTTCTTAAAGAAAGAGGTGTATCTATTCTGCTTGATGACTTTGGAAGTGGCTATACAACCTTTGGAGATTTGCAGAACCTTGATATTTCTATCATAAAAATAGATATATCAATAACTCAAAATTCTGTTACCGAAACAGGCTTTAAAATACTGAAAAATATTATTCAAACCGCTAAGGATATTGGTTATAAAACGCTGTGCGAAGGAATAGAAACCAAGGAACAAGAAGATGCGGCGATTGCGGCGGGATGTGACCTTCTTCAAGGCTTTTATTACTATAAACCTATGTCGGTTTCAACGCTTGAAAGCTTGTTTGACGACACATTAGGAGGAAATTAAATGCTATCTGTAATTATTCCTGCTTATAATGAGGACTTAATGATTGAAAAGGCGTATTTCACAATTTCTAACATCTTAAAAAGTGAAGATATTGAAAATGAAATAATTTTTATTGATGATGGTTCCTCTGACAATACCTATGAAAAAATCAATGCTTTGGCCAATAAAGAGGTTAATATTAGCGGACTTCATTTTTCAAGAAATTTTGGTAAAGAGGCTGCGATTTCTGCGGGACTTGCTGCGGCTGAAGGTGATGCGGTAGTGGTAATTGATTGCGATTTACAGCATCCGCCTGAAAAAATAGTTGAAATGTATAGACTTTGGCAGCAAGGTTTTGAAATTGTAGAGGGCATTAAAAGCACCAGAGGTAAAGAAAATAAGGTTCACGGCTTTGCTGCAAAAAGCTTTTATTCTCTGATAAGCTCGGTAGTTGGTTTTGATATGACGAACGCATCTGATTTTAAGCTTCTTGACCGTAAGGTTGTTGATATACTTAATAAAATTCCTGAGAAAAAAGGCTTTTTCAGAGCAATCTCCTTTTGGGTGGGTTATAAAAAAGCAACGATTGAGTTTGAAGTCAAGGAACGAACCGAAGGAACTACTAAATGGTCACTCGTTTCACTTATAAAATATGCTGTTTCTAACATTTCAGCTTATACGACTGCCCCAATGCAAATTGTAACTGTATTAGGTTTTATTATGCTCGGAATTACCGCTGTTTTTGGTGTTTGGGCACTTATAGATAAAATTCAAGGCCGCGCTCTTGAAGGTATGACGACTGTTATACTAATCCTGATTTTCATAGGTAGTATAATGATGATAAGTCTTGGAATTATCGGATATTATGTGGCCCGTATTTACGAAGAAATTAAGGGAAGACCTAAATATATTATTTCTTCATCTTGTAAGGGCAGAAAAAATAATTGATTATAGTATAATTTTATTTTGATTTTTAAAAACAAAATCAGTTATAGCACTAAAGGAGAAATCCAAATGGCAACGTTAGGTAAAAGATTTTTGGCGTGTATAAACTATCCGAGAACATTTTTGGTGTTTTTGTGCGTGCTCACTTCAAAACAGAAGCATTTAATCCTAAAAGATGTAGCACGATGGAACGAAATTAACAAAAACTCACTTGGACTGTTCGAGTCATTAAATTGGTATTTGACATATTATAAAGAGTTTAGAAATCTTCTAATTCACCGTTTTAAATATCCTAATCGTTCGGTTATTCATTATCTTATAGCAAGGCTACTTTGGAAGCCAATGGAGAGTCTTTATATCTATACAAAAGATATTGGTGGCGGTCTTTATATACAACACGGTTTTGCGACCATCATTAGTGCTAAAAAAATAGGTGAGAACTGTCGGATTTATCAGCAGGTAACAATAGGTTATAAAGGTGAGTTTAATCCCGTTTTAGAGGATAATGTTTCTGTTACCTGTGGTGCGAAGGTGCTTGGCGGTATAACTATGGGTAAGAATAGTTTGGCTGCCGCAGGCTCGGTTGTTTTAAAAGATGTACCAATGAATGCAATAGTTGGAGGTGTGCCAGCAAAAGTAATTTCGTATAAGGATGAAAACAATCTTAATTTTCAAGGTTGATTATTTATAATAAGAAATTTATGGTGTTCTCTTGACATTTTCCCCTGCTGCATGCGATACAATAGTTTGTTTCTTGAGTGATACAGGCACTAAGCCTGAGGATTACGATATGATTTACACAGGTGACCTTGGAACTGTTGGAACTGCTCTTTTATACGAGCTTTGCGAGAAAAAGGGAGTAAAACTGTCACCGTATCACAGTGATTTCGGTAGTATGATTTTCGATATTGAAAAACAGGACGTTCACGCAGGCGGTTCTGGGTGTGGCTGTAGTGCAAGTATGATGTGTTCTTATATAATGGATGAAATGAGCAAGGGTAATCAAAAAAATATTCTTTACTGTGCAACGGGTGCTTTATTGTCGCCTACGTCCGTTATGCAGGGCGAGAGCATACCCGGTATTTGTCATTTGGTTAATATTAAAACGATGAATTGTCAAACTAAGTGCAACACTTTTTAATACAATCGTCAAATAAATCCATAGGTTTTTTGTAATGTAAAACCTTTTTAGGCCTGGCGTTGATCAACGCCAGGTTCTTTTTTAGTGTTGCAGGACTAACACGAGAAAGGTTTCTACCCTTAGGGTAGAATTCGCGAAGTAAACCGTTAAGGTTTTCATTAGTTCCTTTTTGCCAAGCACAGTATGGGTCTGCAAAATACACACTACAATTTAATTGTTCTTCAATAGTTTGCCAATTGGCAAACTCAGTTCCTCGGTCGCAAGTAATAGTTTTAACTGCTTCATCTGGAAGTTCAGATAAAGCGGATATTATGGCTTTTGCCATTGTATCTGCATTTCTATTTGGCATTTTAATCGCTATGTAATATCTTGTTTGCCTTTCGGCTAAAGTTGCAAAACAAACTTTGGATTTACCTCTGCCGGATACAACTGTATCTGCTTCCCAATGTCCGAATTCTAAACGTTTGTATACACTTTTATCTCTTTTTCGTATTGTCTTTCCAAGATTGAATTTTCCACGTGTTTCTTTTTTGCCTCGACTTTTACCCTTTCTGCGTAGTACTTTTAAATTTACATCAATGTATTTTTCATATATCCAACGATATATCGTTCTGACCGATGGCATATCTAATTCGCAAGGTGTGTTAGATATTTGTTCAGGTGACCATGTAAGCAATAATTTTTCTTTAATGTATTCTAATTTTGCAGGATCTTGAAACATACCTCTATGACAATATGATCGTCGCAGCAAATATTTCTTTTGCGCGGTATATGGATAATATGTGGGTATATCGTACATGTGGGTGCGATTTCGATTAAGTTCTCTACTTACTGTGCTAACATTTCTGCCTATTAACTCTGCTATTTTTCGGTAACTATATCCTTTTAGATAATATTCTCGTAGACAACAGCGTTCTTCTATGGTAAGATGGGTGTAGCTCATATAAATCCTCCTTGGTTTTTGTTTTGTAGCAATTACATTATACCATGGATTTATATGAGCTGCCTTTTTTATTAAACTGTTGCACTTGATAGTATAACTCACCAAAACACGTTAAAAATACAGACCTTTCGGTCTGTATTTTTTTGCGTTACAGTTAGATAAAGATGTTTTTTCTTTGTCGCATTGAGGAGGGGGTGCATTTGTATTTTTTTGAGAAAGCGGTGGAAAAATGTCGGGAGTTTTCAAATCCTGCTATTTTTGCAATTTTATTTACGCTCATATTTAAAATGAAAAGCAAACGGTAATCATAAGCTTTGGTTACAATATTGTTTGGTAAATATGAAGTGCTACGGGCGAAACGTAAAAATATTTGCATAACATCGCCTATATTTGTTTTTTAAACTTATTTCGGATATTGTATGGATGATACATTATTTGCTTATTTCTGCTTTCAGCGGCGCGGCGGTGGCTTTTATTGGAATAATAAGAGAATTAGTCTTCTTGTAAGCTTTTGGCAGAAAAAACCATTAAGAACAAAATATTTATCTTTTCCCATAGCTGTATGTATGGGCATATACAGTTTCACAAGCGGCTCTTTTTCAGGTGTGTGCAACGAGATTTTAACGGTTATTTCTTCGCTGTAAACATTATAGTTTTAAAAAGAAAGGAAATAAAAAATGAAAAATCTTAGAGTTAGCGTAATCAACTGGGTCAGCGGATTGCCTGATAACACGTATTTTGGATATCATACTTCAAAATCTCTCGGCAATAAACGGTTTAAGAGGCGGGTGAAGAAAAAATCGTTAAATTTACTCTGACTCAGCACGATTTTGAATATTATAATATCTGCAACAAAGACTGGACGCTGGAAGAGGGAGAGTATATTATTTCAGTGGGCGCTTCCTCTCGGATATCAGGCTTAAAGCAAGTATAGAGTTTTAATTCAGTAATATACCGTTTTATTTGTTGACTTTGCACCTCCCAAAAGGTATAATTTTCTTAGTGAAAATCCTTTTGGGAGGTTACTTTATGTTTTCTTGTAAATTTATAAGCGCAACAAAGGAGAGAAACACCCTTAAAAAACACGTTTCGGCTCCGTATATGCGTAAAACTGTTGAATTTGAGGAACTGCCGGATTCGTTAAGCATTACTGTTTGCGGACTTGGTTTTTACGATATTTTTGTAAACGGCGAGAAGATTACTAAGGGACTTTTAGCGCCGTACATATCCAATCCCGATGACGTTTGTTACTATGATAAATATGATTTATTGCCCTTTATTAAAAAGGGAAAAAACGTTATCGGATTTATACTTGGTAACGGCTTTAAAAATAATGACGGCGGTTGGATTTGGGATTTTGATAAAGCCGCGTTTATAGGAGCGCCTCAGGTTGCTTTTGCTATTGAGGGAAAAATCGGTGATAAAAACATTCTCATTGAAGCTGATGAAAGCGTAAAGGTACATTCTTCACCTATTACCTTTGATGACGTAAGATGCGGTGTATTCTATGATGCGACAAAGGAAATTGAAGACTGGAATTTACCTTGCTATGACGACAGTAACTGGGGAAACGCCTTTTTTTCTGACGCTCCACGCGGAAAAGCAAGACTTTGCGAGGTTGAGCCTATAGTTGTGAGAGAAACTCACACTGCAAAGGTTTTCCGTAAAGGTGAGCTTGAAAAGGGCTATGCTCATCACGAAAAATTCGACCAATTCAATTATGAGGTTAAGGATAGAATTTTTAGTGAAGAAGATTATAAGGGTTATATTTATGATTTCGGCTTCAATAGCTCCGGCGTACCTATGCTGACTGTTTATAATACCGAAGCAGGACAGGTTATAGAGCTTCAGCAATGTGAGTATATTAATCACAAGGGCGAGGCAGGATATAAAAATCTTCTTTGTTATATTGACGGATACGTTCAAAGAGATATTTATATCTGCAAGGGCGGTGAAAAGGAGACCTTTATACCTCCATTTACCTATCACGGCTTCAGAGCTGTTTTTGTGACAGGTCTTAAGGAAAATCAGGCAAAGGCTGATACCGTAAAATATCTTGAGTGTTCTTCTGACCTTAAGAAAAGAGGTAATTTCTATTGTTCTGACGAAAAGCTCAATAAGCTACAGGCTATGACCAGAAGAAGTGATTTATCTAACTTTTATTATTTCCCCACAGACTGTCCTCAGCGTGAAAAGAACGGCTGGACGGGAGACGTTATGGTTTCTGCCGAGCATATGCTTTTAAATCTCACCTGTGAAAAGAGTCTGAGAGAATATATGTTTAACGTCCGCGCCGCTCAGAATGAAGCAGGAACAATACCCGGTATAGTTCCTACGACAGGATGGGGCTTTGCCTGGGGCAATGGACCTATTTGGGATAACGTGCTTATAGAGGTGCCTTATCAGGTGTGCCGTTATACAGGCGATGAGGGAATTCTGAGAGAAAATGCTCACGCTGTAATGCGTTATCTTACATACGCTTCAAATAAGCGCAACGATAAGGGACTTTTGTGTTACGGACTTGGCGACTGGGTAAAGCCGAAAAATGAAAATGAGGTTGCGCCTAAAGAGTTTGTTGACAGTGTAATGATTTATCAGTTTGCCTTAAAGGCTTCCCGTCTTTTCGGTAAACTTAATATGAAGCTAGAAATGGCTTTTGCAGACGAATTCGCCGTACAACTTAGAAAGGATATTATTTCCTGTTATATTAACGACGAAAACGGCAAGGTAGCAAATGAGGCGCAGACTGCTTACGTTCTGGCAATCGTTCACGAACTGTTCAGTGAGGACGGTAAAAAGAAAGCTGTAGAAAATCTTGTTAAGGAGATTGACCGAATGGACGGTATGCAGGACTGCGGTATGATAGGTGTAAGATATTTGTTCTACGCGCTGTCCCGCAACGGCTACAGTGATTTGGCTTACGAGCTTCTTGTCAGTGATAAGGCTACTAATTACGGTAACTTTATTAAGCGCGGTCTTGAAACTCTTCCCGAAAGCTTTACTTCCTTTGACGAAAACGGAGACCCGCTTAAGTGGCAGTCAATCAATCATCATTTTCTTGGTGATATCAGTCATTTCTTTATTTCTGATATTGCGGGTATCAGGGTAAATGATAATTTTACAGATGCTAAGAATATTGATATTGCACCCACCTTCATCACTGCTCTCGACAGCGCACAGGGCTATTTTGACAGCGTTTGCGGTAGAGTGGAGGTTAAGTGGACTAAAAATGGTAAAGACGCGATTCTTATCGTTACTGCTCCTGAGGGTGTTTACGGTGAGATAAGACTTCCTGAAAATGCAGAATTTACTGACGGACAAAGGGCTAAACAGCTCTTGAGCGGATGCTATAATATCAAGCTGTAACTTATGTTACTTGTGAATAATTTATACGGAAAACCGATTGGTTTTTTCATTGTATTTTTGTGTCATAAAAAGTATAATAAGTAAAGAACGGAGGAATTGCTGTGTTAAAGTTTGAAAAGTACGTTGTAGGTACGGGTGAGACTGAGGGCTATAAAGCCTTGAAAGCCACCATACCTGCCGAAGATAAGTATATGCATTTCCGCCTCGACGGAAACTGTCTTGAGCATTGTGAGGATATATACTACGTTGCTCATCAGGATGGCGTAGCGCTTTGCAGAATCTGGATGTGTTATCCAAGACATAAGGATTCTGTTTGCAACTGGGGCGCCGTCTACACTCTTGAAGAATGCAGAGGACAGGGACTTTGCAATAAGACTCTTAAGTTTTGCTTTGATGAAATAGCAAAGCTTGATAACGCTCCTGCAGGTCTTTTCTGTACTGCAGGCGCTCAGTGGCTTACCGATATGTACTCAAAGTTCGGATTTAAAACCGCTATACACGATACAACAAAAGGACCTCTTTATTATCCTATTGGCTACAGCCCCGAAACCTTTAAGGAATTTTATGAAAAATATTACACTCCCGCAAAGAAGCTTCGCGCAGTTAAAGCTACTTGGGAGTGGAGAAACGAAGTTGACTGTCTGCTGAAATTCGCATTGCTTGATAACGGTATTGATTATGCTATTGACGGAGAAAGAGATTTAAACGTTATTCTTATGAACACTCCCGAAAGAGATGCAAAGGTTATTCTGACCGACGACAATAAGTGCGTAGGTTGGATGCTTGACGGTAAGGCTAAGGTTTATACCCTTTATGAAAATATGCCTATTGAAATGGAGGATTAATTATGATTAAGTACGAAAGATACGTGGTTGGTAGCGGAGAAACCGAGGGCTATAAGGCTCTTAAGGCTACTATTCCTGAGGATGACGTGTATATGCATTACCGCCTTGACGGTAACTGTCTTGAGCATTGCGAGGATAACTATTTTGTAATGCACGAGGACGGCGTTGCTCTTTGCAGAATCTGGATGTGTTATCCAAGACATAAGAATTCTGTTTGTAACTGGGGCGCCGTTTACACTCTTGAAGAGTGCAGAGGACAGGGACTTTGCTCAAAGAATCTTGAGTTTTGCTTCAGTGAAGTAAATAAAATGAAGGATGCTCCTATGGGTCTTTTCTGTACCGCAGGTAATCAGTGGAAGGCTGATATGTACATAAGACACGGCTTTACCCTTGCTATTCGCGGAACTACTTTAGGTCCTCTTTATTATCCTATTGGGGATAGTCCTAAAACCTTCAAAGAGCTATATGAGCAGTATTATACTCCTGCTAAATCTCTTCGCGCAGTTAAAGCTACTTGGGAGTGGAGAAATGAAATTGATTGCTTCCTTAACTTCGCTATGCGCGATAACGGACTTGATTATGCAGTGAACGGTACTCGCGACCTTTACGCTATGCTTCTTAACGGAACGGATAAGGATGTAAGAGTAATTCTTACCGATGAAGACAAGTGCGTAGGCTGGATGATTGACGGCGAGTACACCGTATATCCTCTTTACGAAGGTATGGAAATTACAGTAGAATAAGATTTTAAAACCGCGAACACTTCGCGGTTTTATTTTTTGTTAATTATATGTTTGACAATGTGCTGTCTTTATTGTAAAATATATATAATAAATATATATGACCGAAAGGGTAGGATGTTTATGAAACCGATTTATAAGCGCATTTTATTAAAGCTTTCAGGCGAGGCACTTGCCGGTGAAAAGGGAAGCGGTCTTGATTTTGAAAAGGTTGTTGAGGTGTGTGAGCATATTAAAAAATGCACCGATATGGGCGTACAGGTTGCTATAGTTGTTGGAGGCGGTAACTTCTGGCGTGGCAGAAGCAGTGGAAAAATGGACAGAACAAGGGCCGACCATATGGGAATGCTTGCTACCACCATTAATGCTTTGGCTGTTGCTGACGGTCTTGAACAGGTTGGCGTTACTGCAAGGGTACAGACCGCTATAGAAATGCGTCAGATAGCTGAACCATATATCAGAAACAAGGCTACCCGTCATCTTGAAAAGGGAAGAGTTGTAGTTTTTGGTTGCGGAACAGGTAATCCTTTCTTTTCTACCGATACTGCCGCCGCTTTACGCGCTGCCGAAATTGATGCTCAGGTTATCTTTAAGGCAACAAACGTAGACGGTGTTTATGACAGCGACCCCAAAACCAATCCACAGGCTAAAAAATTCGATACCCTTTCTCATCTTGACGTGCTTCAGAAGGGACTGCACGTTATGGATAGCACAGCGGCTTCTCTTTGTATGGATAACTCTATTGAAATCAGAGTTTTCAATCTTTCTGACCCTGAGAATATTGTTCGTGCCGTTATGGGCGAAAACATCGGAACTGTTGTTAAATAATTTTATATACGGAGGATATATTTATGGATAATTTAATTAAAAATACTGAACAGAGAATGGATAAATCCCTTGACGCTCTTGACAGAGATTATAAATCAGTGAGAGTTGGCAGAGCAAACGCTTCTGTTCTTGACAGAATTAACGTTGATTATTACGGTGTACCAACCCCAATTCAGCAGATGGCGGCTATCTCTATGCCTGAGCCGAGAATTCTTATGATTAAGCCTTGGGATGCTACCACTCTTAAGGAAATTGAAAAGGCTATTCTTCTTTCTGATATCGGTATTAATCCTCAGAATGACGGTACTGCTATTAGACTTAACTTCCCGCCTCTTACCGAAGAGAGAAGAAAAGAGGTTGTTAAGGACGTTAAGAAAATGGGTGAAGATGCAAAGGTATCCGTTCGTAACGTAAGACGCGATTCTCTTGAAAAGCTTAAGGCTATGAAGAAAAATAACGAGATTACTGAAGACGATGAGAAAAACGGCGAGAAGAAGATTCAGAATCTTACAGACAAATTCTGTAAGGAAATAGACGTTCTTGCCGCTGCAAAGGAAAAAGAAGTAATTGAGATTTGATTCGGTGAATAAAATGTTATTTAAAACTGAAAAGAACAATGCGCCCCGGAATATTCCGGGGCATATTGCCATTATAATGGACGGAAACGGCAGATGGGCAAAGAAAAGAGGACTTCCTCGTTCCTTCGGTCATTCTGCAGGTGCTAAAAAATTCAAAGAGATAGCAAGATACTGCAATAAAATCGGCGTTAAGTATCTTACTGTGTATGCTTTTTCAACTGAAAACTGGAAGCGTCCTCAGGAAGAAATCGACGGTATAATGAATCTGCTTCGTGAGTATCTTAAGGACTCCACCAACTTTAAGGGGGAGAATATAAAGCTTCGCTTTATCGGAGACAGAGAGCCTTTGCCTGAGGATATTAAAATACTTATGGAAAACAGCGAAAAAGATTCTGACGATGCTACGGGAATGACTGCCTGTCTTGCACTTAATTACGGAGGCAGAGATGAAATTGTAAAGGCTGTCAGAAAAATGGTGAGCGAGGGTGTCAGTGCTGAAAAGATAAACGAAGAACTTATTTCTTCCTATATTTACACTGCTGATTATCCCGACCCTGACCTTATTATCCGCCCCAGCGGAGAATACCGTCTTTCCAATTTCCTTACGTGGCAGTCGGCTTACAGTGAATTTTACTTTGATAAGGTGTTGTGGCCTGATTTTACCACCAAGGATTTAGACAGAGCTATTGATGAGTTTAACAGGCGTAACCGTCGTTTTGGGGGAGTTTAATATGCTGACTCGTATTATTTCGGGTGCTATACTTATTCTGGTGGTAGGCGCCGCATTGGTTGTAGGTAGCTTTTACCCCTTTGTTCTTGCGCTTTTTATAGCAACAATAACCGCAATAGGCTGTTATGAAATACTTAATAACACAGGTATTGTTTCTGTTAAAGCGGCAAGTGTTATTGGCGCTGTATTTGGCGCGGTAAACGTTCTTGCCCGTCTTGGTTATATGCAAAAGCTCTTTTGGGCTTTGAGCAGTGAACAGCTTACTGTGGCTTTCGCTCTTGTCGTTGTGGCTTTTGCTCTTGTTAAAAACAGTGAATTGGGCATCAAGGGAATAGCCGCTTTACTTTCTTTTCCCGTTGTAATTTCCTATAGCTTTTCTTCCCTTACGGGATTGTATCTTGGGGAAAACGGATTGTTTTATCTGTTGCTTCTGCTTAATTTTTCATCGGTTTGCGATACGGGAGCGTATTTTACAGGGGTACTTATAGGTAAACATAAGCTTTGCCCCACTATAAGCCCTAAAAAAACAGTTGAGGGTGCTGTCGGCGGAATTATTTGGAGTATAATCTGCTCGGTTATACTTTGTTTTGCATTTGATAAAACAGACCGTATCCTTGTACTGACAGTATGTACGGTAGTATTCTGTATTATCGGTATGTGCGGTGATTTATTTGCTTCTGTTATTAAAAGAAGTGTGGACCTTAAGGATTACGGAAAATTAATTCCCGGTCACGGTGGAATACTTGACCGTTTTGACAGCATACTTTTAATAGCGCCTGTTTTAAATCTTTGCGCTTTGGGAGGAATAATTTAATGACTGAAAAGCTTATTCTTCTCGGCTCTACAGGTTCTATCGGCGTTCAGGCTTTAGAGGTTGCAAGAAAGCAGAATATAAAGGTTACTGCACTGGCGGCAGGGAAAAACGTTTCTCTTATGGAAAGTCAGGCAAGGGAGTTCAAACCTAAAATCGCCGTAATGTATGATAAAGCTGCGGCTGAGGATTTGAAAATACGCCTGAAGGACACTGATATAAAGGTGTTAAGCGGCGAAGATGGTGTATGTCAGGCAGCGTGTTTTGATGGCGACACCGTTCTTAACGCTATTGTAGGTATTGCAGGACTCAGACCTACTATGACCGCTATAGAATCGGGGAAAACACTTGCACTTGCTAATAAGGAATCCCTTGTTACAGGCGGTGAGCTTGTTAATGAGGCTCTAAAAAAAACAGGGGGTAAAATGCTTCCTGTTGATAGTGAGCATTCGGCTATTTTTCAGTCCCTTCAGGGCGCCGACCAAAACGCTGTTTCCCGTATTCTGCTTACTGCGTCAGGCGGTCCCTTCTTTTCCAAGAGCGCAGAGGAACTAAAAAACGTAACGGCAAAGGATGCGCTAAAGCATCCCAACTGGGATATGGGCGCTAAAATAACCATAGATTCGGCTACCCTTATGAATAAAGGTCTTGAGGTTATTGAGGCGGTGCATCTTTTCGGCGTACCTGCCCAAAAAATAGACGTTGTTATACAGCGTGAAAGCATTATACACTCAGGCGTTGAATTTGCAGACGGCGGTATGATAGTGCAGATGGGTGTTCCCGATATGAAGCTGCCTATACAGTACGCTCTGACCTACCCAAAAAGATTACCGCTTAATGACAGGCTTGACCTTGTAAAGCTTTCAAAACTGACCTTCTATAAGCCCGATACAAAGACCTTCAAATGTCTTGATATATGTATTGATGCTATTAATCAGGGCGGTCTTAAGCCAACCGCCGCTAACGGCGCAAACGAAATGGCTGTACAGCTTTTCCTTGACGGAAAAATCGGATTTTTACAGATTGCCGAACTTGTACAGGCGGCAACCGAAAATCAGAGTGTATGCAAGAATTTTACTCTGGATGATGTTTTCAAAGCCGATAAAGCGGCTCGTGAATTCGTTCTTTCTCTTATTTAATTTGAGGTGATTATTATTTCTGCTATTCTTTCCTTTCTTAATTCCGTATGGCCTTATCTTGTGGCAGTGCTGATGTTTCTTGTGCTGATTTTAATACACGAATTCGGTCATTTTATAACTGCAAAAATGTTTAAAATCAGAGTTAATGAATTTGCGGTGGGTTTTGGTCCCAAGCTTTTTAAAATACAGGGCAAGGAAACACTTTACCGTTTTAATCTTGTTCCTTTTGGTGGTTACTGCGCTATGGAGGGTGAGGACGGAGAAAGTACGGATAGCAGAGCTTTTTGCAATGCAAAGGCTTATAAAAGATTTATCGTGACAGCCGCAGGCGCCCTGTTTAATCTGCTTTTGGGTTTTTTGGTGGTTTTGATTATCGTTACTTCAAATAACCTTGTTGGAACGACTACCGTTGCGCAGTTCGACGATAATGCCGTAAGCTGTAATTACGGGCTTATGGTGGGGGATGAAATCACTCATATTGAAGGCAGAAGAATGTATACCACACAGGACGTTGCCTACGCCTTTACCGCTGTTGAAGACGGAAGTCTTGATATTGTAGTTAAAAGAAACGGGGAAAAGGTTACGCTTAAAAACGTTACCTTTGCTACCGAAAGTGAAGAGGGTATAAATTATATTGCTCTTGATTTCAAATTTTTGGGAAAAAGAAAAAACTTTTTGAACGTAATTGAGTCAACGGTAAGAACAACCTTTTCTTATTGCAGAGTAGTGTGGTTTTCACTTATAGACCTTATAACAGGCAGGTTTGGTATAAGCGCTGTTTCGGGTCCTGTAGGTGTTACGGCAACTATTGGTCAGGCGGCAAAAATGGGACTTATAAATCTTCTTCCCATTATGGCGCTTATAACCGTAAATTTAGGTATTTTCAATTTGCTTCCCGTTCCTGCCCTTGACGGCGGCAGAATAGTTTTTATTCTGCTTGAAATGATACTGCGCCGTCCTGTTGCTAAAAAATACGAAGGAATTATTCATACCGTCGGTCTTATTTTGTTGCTTGGACTGATGGTGCTTATAACGTTTAAAGATGTCTGGAGTTTGATTTTCTGATGTTTACCAATGATAAAACCGTTGCGGTAAAGCTTAAAAATATGCAGATAGGCGGTGGCGCACCCGTTTCTGTTCAGTCTATGCTTAATGTTATTTCCACAGATATAGAAGGTAACGTGGCACAGGCAAAACAGCTTGAAAAGGCAGGGTGTGAGATTATCCGTGTTGCTGTTCCCGATATGAAGGCGGTTTCTCTTATATATGCCTTAAAGGAAGCAGTAAATACCCCTATTGTAGCAGATATACATTTTGATTACCGTCTTGCCCTTGAAAGCGTAGCCGCAGGGATTGACAAAATCAGAATAAATCCGGGTAATATCGGTGACGAAAGCAGAATAAAGGCGGTAGCAAACGCTTGTAAGAAGGCGGGAGTTCCCATAAGAATAGGTGTTAATTCAGGCTCTCTCGAAAAGGAAATTCTTGAAAAATACGGCTCACCTACGCCTGAGGCTATGGTGGAAAGCGGTCTGTATCATATTTCTCTTCTTGAAAAATATGACTTTGACCAGATTGTGCTTTCCCTTAAATCCTCTGATACGCAAACTATGTTTAAGGCGTACAGTCTTGCGGCAGAGCGTTGCAGATATCCGCTTCATCTCGGTGTTACCGAGGCGGGAACGGAGCGTATGGGTATTATCCGTTCCTCTGCGGGAATAGGAGGTCTGCTTCTTAATTCTATTGGTGGTACAATAAGGGTTTCTCTTACAGACGACCCTGTTAAAGAGGTTTATGCCGCTAAGGATTTGCTAAAGGCTATAGGACTCAGAAAAGACGGAATAAGGTTCGTTTCCTGTCCTACCTGCGGAAGAACTAAGGTTGACCTTATCGGTCTTGCAAAAGAAGCTGAGGAAAGATTTAAAAACGTAAATAAAAATATAACCGTTGCCGTTATGGGCTGTGTTGTAAACGGACCTGGTGAAGCAAGAGAGGCTGACCTTGGTATTGCAGGTGGACAGGGCTGCGGTATAATTTTCAAAAAGGGAGTAGTTATTCATAAAAATATCCCTGAAAAAGATTTGTTAAATGTACTGGAACAAGAAATAGAAAAAATATAAGGTGAGAAAATGTCTGTGAAATTTTCGGCAGTTTTTGAACCCTTCCTTAACAGAAGGACAAGCGTGTTCGGCAACTGCGATATGATAAAATGTGATTTGGATATGGAAAAGAGGAGCCTTGATATAGAGCTTCTCAGTGAAAAATACATAAAAAAAGAGGTTAAGGACGAGCTTATAACACTGCTCAAAACAGCTCTTAAAACCTCTGTGCTTAATTTGCAACTGAAATTTACTTCTTCTGCATTTTCTCCTGTTGCCTGTGAGGATATTTGTCAGCAGTTAAGATATGAAAACGTAATGCTTAACGGCTATTTTAATAGTGCTCAGTATATCCTTAACGGCTCAGAGCTTGACATAGTTCTGGCTTTTGGCGGACTGAAAATTATTGAAGAAACAGGCTTTGAGCAGAAGTTTATAAATACGGTCAAAAATACGTTCGGTGTAGATATTTCTGTTAAATTTTCGGGACAAACTGAGAATATAGAGATGACTTTGCCTGAGGAAGCGCCGCCTGTTGATGAAGAAATCCCTCTGCCCGAAGAAGCACCCGAAGAAGCTGCGCCCCAGCCACAGAAAATTACAGTTACTACAGGCGCTTTGCCTGAATTCCTTTATGATATTGAGCTTTTTTACGGCAAAAAATTAGAGGAAAATTTCACAAGACTCATTGATATAATTCCGTTCGATACAGGTAAAATTCAACTTGCGGGTTGGGGAGAGGTCTTTAACTACGAGGTTAAGGATATAAATACCAAGCGCGGACCGCGAAAAATAGTTACCTTTTGTCTTAGTGATAAAACCAACTCTATATACTGTAAAATGTTTATGACCGATGAAGATATGCCTTCTATTAAGCCTGTCAAAGATGGCGCTGTTATTGTATTTAACGGTAGCTACAGTCTTGATGCTTTTTCGGGTAAATATATATTAGAGCCTAAGGCTATGGCTACTGCAAAAATGACCGAGGAAACAGACGATTACCCTGAAAAAAGAGTTGAGCTTCACTGTCATACCAATATGTCTCAAAAGGACGCGGTATCTCCTGCAGGCGTTCTTATTGACAGAGCTTATAAATGGGGACATAAGGCTATTGCAATTACCGACCACGGTGTTGTGCAGTCCTATCCTGCGGTAGCTGAGGCAGTAGGTAAAATCAGGAAAAACGGCGGAGAATTCAAGGCTATTTACGGCGTTGAGGATTACTTTGCCGATGATACAAAGGGCGAAACCGATATATCAAAGCTTAGAAGCTACCATCAGATAATTCTCGTTAAAGACCTTGTCGGTCTTAAAAATCTGTATCAGCTCGTATCTAAAGCTCACGTTGAGGATTTCCATAAGCGTCCTGTAACCCGCAGAAGCGAAATCGAAAAGCACAGAGAGGGTCTTATTATTGGTAGCGCCTGTGAAGCAGGTGAGCTTTTTGATGCCGTTTTAAACGGAAAAAGTGATGAAGAACTTATAGAAATCGCTAAGTTTTACGACTATCTTGAAATTCAGCCTTTAGGGAACAACGAATTTATGATTCGTGACAGCATAAAGCCTGATAAGGTGAGCAAAAAAGGTGTAGTTACACCTAATCCCTATAAGCACGTAAAGGATATTGAGGTGCTTAAAAATTTCAACCGCAAAATAGTTGAGATTGCAGACAAGCTTTCTCTTCCTGTTGTAGCAACGGGCGACGTTCATTTTGCAACTAAGGAGGATGAAATTCTCCGTAAGGTGCTTATGGCGGCTCAGGGATATGAAGATTTTGACAATCAGGCGCCTCTTTATTTAAAGACTACCACCGAAATGATGGAGGATTTCTCTTATTTCGGTGACAGAGCAAAAGAATTTGTAATTGATAATCCCAACAAGATTGCAGATATGGTAAGTGCCGACGTGGTGCCTGTTCCGCCGGGAAACTATCCTCCCGTAATTGAGGGCAGTGACGATTTGTTAAGAAATCTTTGTTGGGACAGAGCAATGAAAATGTACGGCTATAAGGGTGAAATTACCGATATAGTTAAGAAGCGTCTTGATAAAGAACTTAACAGTATAATCAACAACGGCTTCTCTATAATGTATATTTCGGCTCAGAAGCTTGTTAAATACAGTGAGGATAACGGTTATCTTGTTGGCTCACGTGGCTCTGTAGGCTCATCCTTTGCCGCTACAATGGCGGGTATTTCCGAGGTTAATCCCTTACCTCCTCATTATTACTGCCCTAACTGTCAGTGGAATGAGTTTTTCAGAAGTGACGTGGTAGGCTCAGGCTTTGACCTGCCTGAGAAAAACTGTCCCCACTGCGATACTCCTTTAAACCGCGACGGCCACGATATACCCTTTGAAACATTCCTTGGATTTAAGGGAGATAAGGTGCCTGATATTGACCTTAACTTCTCTGATGAATTTCAGAACGACGTTCAGAAATATACCGAAACCCTTTTTGGAAAAGAAAACGTTTTCAAGGCAGGTACTATAACTACAATAGCCGAAAAAACTGCTTTCGGTTACGTTAAGGCTTATTGTGAGAAGAAGGGTATTGTGCTTAGTCAGGCTGAAATGGAACGACTTGCTAAGATTGTGGAAAACTCTAAAATCAAAGCTACCTCAGGTCAGCATCCCGCAGGTATGATAGTTGTTCCCGCGGATATGACCATATATGATTTCTGTCCTATTCAGCATCCTGCCGATGACCCAAAATCAGATATTCTTACAACTCATTTTGATTTCCATTCAATTCACGATAATATATTAAAGCTTGACGAGCTGGGTCACGTTGTTCCTACCACCTATAAATATTTGGAGGAATATACGGGTATCAGTGTAAACGATATTTCAATGTCTGACCCTGCTGTTTACAGCCTGTTTACTACAACCGAAGCGCTCGGTGTTACTCCACAGCAAATTGAATCAGATACGGGTACGTTCTGTATCCCCGAGTTTGGTACCGCTTTTGTTCGCGGAATGCTTATGGACTGTAAGCCTAAAAACTTTGCCGATTTACTTCAGATTTCAGGACTTTCTCACGGTACTGACGTTTGGCTTGGTAACGCAAAAGACCTTATTGACCAGGGAATATGCACCATTTCAAACGTTATAGGTACCCGTGATAATATAATGGTTTACCTTATAAATCAGGGTATGGATGAGGGCAGAGCCTTCAAAATAACCGAAACCGTTCGTAAGGGTCTTGTAGCTAAAGGAAAGGTTAGCAAAGAGGATTGGGAACAGATGGAGGAGGATATGCGAAAGGTGAACGTGCCTGAGTGGTATATCGGCTCCTGTAAGAAGATTAAATATATGTTCCCAAAGGCTCACGCTGCGGCATACGTTATATCGGCGCTAAGGCTGTGTTGGTATAAGGTACATAAGCCGCTTGAGTTTTACTGCGCGTACTTTACGGCAAGACCGGGAGACGTAGATGCTCCTATTCTTATGCAGGGACACGAGGCGGTAAAACGCTATATACGGGAAACAAAGGCTAAGGGAAAGGAAGCAAGTAAGAAAGAACTTGACGTTCTTGATAATATGTACATCTTTAACGAGATGCTTCACAGAGGACTGAAGATTCTTCCTATTGACCTTAAAAAGTCTCACGCTGTTAAATTCGTTCCCGAAAAAGAGGGAATGAGATTACCCTTCGGTTCTGTTTCAGGAATGGGCGATAAAGCGGCTTTTGACGTATATAATGCGGCGCAACAGGGCGATTTCTTATCTGTTGAGGATTTTCAGGCTGTTTCGGGAGTGTCAAAGGCTGTGGTGCAGTCTCTTGCGGATTTGGGTGTATTCGGAGATTTGCCCGATACAAATCAGATGTCAATGTTTTAAATAAATGAGAGTTATCTTCGGATGACTCTCATTTATGCTTTTTTATGTAAAAACGGTATGCTCATAGCAACAATTTATGTAATTTTTGCCAAAAATCAAAAAACTGCAAAAAAAGGTTGCAATTTTGTAACTTTTTGCTATAATAATAATTGTAACAATTTTGTAACTTTTTATTTTTCGTGAAAGGAGAGGTAACAGTGAAGCTGAAGTTTGAACAGATTAAAGCTTTCTTTGTATCATTAAAAGAGAAGTTTTTACCTGTAATAAGTAAATCTGCGCAGGTTTTACGTCATTCCAGAATAGCTCTTATATCTGTTTGTCTTGTCTTTGCCGTTCTTGCTACCGTTTTATTTTCAGGCATTACTGTTGCCTATGAGCTTGAATATAACGGAACCGTCATCGCTCAGGTAAAGGAAAAGGGCGATTATGACAAGGCTGTTGAAATGGCTCAGAATCTTTTTGCCGTAGGTCAGCTTGAGGATTATATTTATACTCCTCGTTTCCGTCTTACAGTTACAACCGAAAAAAACATTTCTAATTTGACAGATGTAGCCAGACTCATTATAGAAAAAACCGATTCTCTGTCACAGGGTACTGCTCTTAAAATAGATGGAGAAGTATACACCTATATTTCTAAGGAATGCGGTCTTGCTTCCTGTATTGAAAAATATCTTGCTTTCTACGTTGAGGGTGAAAATATAACCTCTACCTTTGTAAATAACATAGAATGTATCGAGGGTTATTATCCCGAAGCTTGTTTTACAAGTATTGATTATGTAATGGAAAAGCTTTCTGCTCTTGACGTTAAATCCGTTCAGACCATTTCTAAGGAAGAGGAAATTCCCTTTACAAGCGTTACAAGAAAGAGTGACAGCCGTGTACTTGGTGATATACAAAAGGCTGTTACGGGTGTCAACGGTATAAAGCAAACCGTTAAGACAATTGAGATGCTTAACGGCGAGGTTGTCAGCACAGAGCTTTTAAGCGAAAACATAATAAAGCAGCCCGTACAGGAGGTTATCGTTGTAGGTACAAAAAGAGATACCTCTGTAAGCAGCGCTTATATTTCACAGCTTAACTGTATATGGCCGCTCAAAAGGGTAGAGGGACAGACCATAACATCCTATTACGGTGACGGCAGAGGTCACAAGGGAATGGATATAGCAAGTAAAACAGGAACGCCTATTTACGCTGCGCAGTCTGGTACCGTTATTGCTTCTGCCTATGAAAGCGGATACGGTTATTATATAACCATTCAGCACGATAACGGATATAAAACCTATTACGCACATTGTGATAAGCTTCTTGCATCTGTCGGTGAAACCGTTTCAAGAGGACAGGTAATTGCTCTTGTAGGTAATACAGGTCGTTCAACCGGAAGTCACTTGCATTTTGAAATTGAGAAAGACGGAGTTAAATTAAACCCCGCACCATTCTTAGGTCTATAAAATTTTAAGCATCCAAAAGGATGCTTTTTTTCTTGTATATATTATTTTTTGTGGTATAATTAGTAAAAAAGCTAAAGAGGTTTATATATGAAGATTATAGATATAATTAACGAAGGCAAACCGTCTCTTTCCTTTGAGGTATTTCCCCCTAAAACACAGTCGGGATTTGAAAGTGTTGAAACGGCAGTAAAGGAGATAGCTAAGCTTCGACCATCCTTTATGAGTGTTACTTACGGTGCAGGAGGGTCTACCAGTAAATATACCCTTGAAATTGCTCAAAGCATTAAGGAGTGTTACGGTGTTCCAACTCTTGCGCATCTTACCTGTGTTTCATCTACGAGAGAAACGGTAAAAAATAAAATAAAGGAAATTAAATCGGCAGGGCTTCAGAACGTTATGGCGCTGAGAGGTGACATACCTGAGAATATGCAAAACGACGACCGCAATAATTGGGATTTTAAATATGCTATTGACCTTATTCGTGAGCTAAAGGAAAGCGGTAATGATTTTTGCATAGGTGCCGCCTGTTATCCTGAAATACATACCGAGAGCTTAAATCAGAAAGATGATATAAAGCGCCTTAAGGAAAAGGTTGATGCAGGGGTTGACTTTTTAACCACACAGATGTTTTTTGATAATAATCTTCTTTATAATTTTCTCTATAAAATCAGGGAAGCGGGAATAACGGTTCCTGTAATTACAGGAATTATGCCTATTACCAATGCGATACAGATTGAACGCGCAATAAAGCTGTCAGGCTCCTTTATGCCACAGCGTTTTAAAAGTCTTGTTGATAAGTTTGGTGATAATCCCGCGGCTATGAAGCAAGCAGGTATTGTTTATGCTACAGACCAGATTATCGACCTTTTTGCAAACGGAATTACAAATGTTCACGTGTATTCTATGAATAAGCCTGACGTTGCAAGAAAAATTCAAAGCGACTTATCGGAGATAATAGGAAAATGAGCACAGTTTTAATTAAAAACTATTCTCAGCTTGATATTGGTACGGCTCAGGTACTGAAAACTATGGGTTGCAAAGAGGCAGTCAGCGAAATTTCAAGTCTTATAAAAGATAGTATAAAAGAAGTGCAAAACGTTCTGTCATACAGGGTGTGCTATTTTGTATTAGACGTAGATATAAGGAATGATAACTGTGATTTTTCATTTTTTAAGGTGAAATCACAATCCTTAGCAAAATTTTTGAATGACAAAAAGAAGGTTGTTTTGTTCGCCGCTACAGTAGGTGTTGAACTGGACCGCCTTATTTATAAGTATTCAAAAACCGCACCGTCAAAGGCGGTGGTTATTGATGCAATAGGCTCTTTGCAAATAGAGGCTCTTTGCGATAAATTCTGCGCAGAATTTGTAGGAGAGGAAAAAGCTAAAAGACGTTTTTCTGCGGGATACGGCGATTTACCCTTGGAAACTCAAAAAGAAATTTTTTCGCTTCTTGACTGCTCAAAAAATATAGGGCTTACTCTTACCCACAGTCTTATTATGTCACCGTCAAAATCGGTTACAGCTTTCTTAGGAATAAAATAATAGAGGTGCAAAGTGGAATTTTTAAAATTTATAAAGGATAATATTGTCATTTTCGACGGTGGTATGGGAACTCTTCTACAGCAAAGAGGTCTTACGGCAGGGCAAAAGCCTGAGCTTTGGAATATTACCCATAAAAGCGATATAGTTGATATCCATAAAGCTTATTTTAATGCGGGAAGCAATGTGATTACCGCTAATACCTTTGGCGCTAATATTCTGAAGTTTAGTGAAGATGAGCTTGAAGAGATTATAAAAAATGCTATGCTTAACGCAAAAGAGGCAAGAGATAGCTTTTGTGATAAAGAAAATAAATATATAGCTCTTGATATAGGCCCTACTGGTAAGCTTTTAAAACCTCTGGGTGACTTGGAATTCGAGACGGCGGTAGAGATTTTTGCAAAAACCGTAAGACTTGGTAGTAAATACGGCGCTGACCTTGTAGTTATCGAAACTATGAACGATTCTTATGAAACTAAAGCAGCTCTTCTTGCCGTTAAAGAAAACAGCAGTTTACCTGTTGTGGTAACAAATGCTTACGGTAGTGACGGAAAGCTTATGACGGGTGCTACTCCGTCGGCAATGGTTGCCTTGCTTGAGGGAATGGGCGCTGATGTTATAGGCGCAAACTGTTCCCTCGGACCTGATTTACTTAGTGGTGTTATTGAAGAAATTTTAACTGTTTCTTCTGTTCCTGTTATTTTACAGGCAAATGCAGGACTTCCAAGGGTTGAAAACGGGCAAACGGTATATGATATTTCCCCTGAGGAATTTGCAAAGCTTAACCGATTGTTAGTGGAAAAAGGTCTTCGCGCAGTTGGCGGATGCTGTGGCACTACACCTGAGTATATCAAGGAATTAAAGAATGAATGTGCTTTATTAAAGCCTGTGGAAATTTCTAATAAAAATTTAACTGTTGTTTCATCATATACACATGCTGTTACTTTTGGCAGAAAGCCGATTCTTATAGGCGAGAGAATAAACCCTACAGGTAAAAAACGTTTTAAACAGGCTTTAATAGAAAATGATATTGATTATATATTGAATGAAGGAATAAACCAGCAAGAAAAGGGAGTACAGGTTCTTGACGTAAACGTAGGACTTCCTGATATTGATGAAGAAAACGTTCTCAGAAACGTTGTTTTCGAACTGCAGTCGGTAACAGATTTGCCGTTGCAGATTGATACTGCAAGTCCTGTCGCTATGGAAAAGGCACTTCGGCTTTATAACGGTAAGGCGATGCTTAATTCTGTAAGCGGTAAAAAGGAAAGTATGGAAGCGGTATTTCCTCTTATTAAAAAATACGGCGGTGTGGTCGTTGCTTTGACGCTTGATGAAAATGGTATCCCCGAAACAGCAGAGGGACGCATTAAGATAGCAGAGAAGATTCTTAATGAGGCTAAGCGTTTCGGTATAAATAAAAAGGATATTGTATTTGATACCCTTGCTATGACAATAAGCGCTGATAATAAGGCGGCGTTGACTACAATTAAGGCTCTTAAAGAAATTAAGGAGAGAATGTCCTGTCATACATCTCTGGGTGTGTCCAACATTTCTTTCGGTTTGCCTGTACGTGATGCAGTTAACAGTACGTTTTTCGCTTTAGCACTTGAAAACGGACTTTCTGCCGCTATTATGAATCCTTATTCTGTGGATATGATGAGAACCTACTATACATATAATGCTCTTAAAGGTATGGATGAAAACTGTTCGGAGTTTATAGCTCACGCTGATGAACTTGTTACAACAGTAGGTGAGCAAAGCGCAAAAAACGGTGATACAGAAAATAATTCTTCGCTTCAAAACGCAATTATAAAGGGACTAAAGGAAAAAGCATTACAGCTTACAAAGGAAAAACTTGAAAGCTGTGAGCCATTAAAAATTGTAAATGAAGAAATAATCCCCGCACTTAATAAAGTGGGGGAGGGTTTTGAAAATAAAACCTTGTATCTGCCTCAGCTTTTAATGAGTGCGGAAGCGGCAAAATATGCCTTTGAGGCTGTCAAATCTGCCTCAGCAAACAGTAACACAGAGGGTGGCGGTAAAATCATAATTGCTACTGTACAGGGCGATATACACGATATAGGAAAAAATATCGTTAAACTGTTGCTCTCTAATTACGGATTTAACGTAATAGATTTGGGTAAGGACGTTCCACCAGAGAAAATTTTAGAGCAAACACTTGAGCATAAACCTTTTATTGTGGGACTGAGCGCATTGATGACTACAACCGTTCCAGCAATGGAAAAAACAATAAAATTACTAAAAGAGAAAGCTTCATGGTGTAAAACTGTGGTAGGCGGCGCAGTGCTGAATGAGGAATACGCCAAAAAAATAGGCGCCGATAAATACGCCTCTGATGCTATGGAAGCAGTTAGATACGCCCAAAGTTTTGATGAATAAAGGATGTGTAGATTTTCTACACATCCTTTTTGTGTTTACTTTTCACTGAATATGACTGTTACGTCTTTATGTAGCTGTAAAATCGAAGCGGGAACGCGAGGGGTAATAGGGCCGAAGAAGGCTTTTTCAAGAATTTCTTTTTTTGCCTCGCCGTTAGCAATGAGAAGAATTTTCTTTGCCTGCATAATAGACATCATTCCCATTGTTATTGCCTTTGTAGGAACGTCGGCTTCGCTTTCGAAAAATCTTGCATTTGCCTTAATGGTAGATGGGTCAAGGCTTACGGGATGAGTCTCGGCAGTGAAAAATTCATCAGGCTCGTTAAAGCCGATATGACCGTCAAGACCGATGCCTAAAAGCTGTAAATCAATTCCGCCAAGCTTTTTGATAAGTTGGTCATAGGCTTTGCCTTCCTCAATAAGATTTTCGGCGCAGCCTGAGGGAACAAAGGTCTTTTCCTTATTAATGTTAACCCTGTCAAAAAGATTCTTGTTCATAAAATAGCGGTAGCTCTGGTCGTGTGAGCCGTCAAGACCTGCGTATTCATCAAGATTTACGCTGGTAACGGCAGAAAAATCAATATCGCCGTCAGCGCAGTACTTTGCAAGATTATCATATGTACCTACAGGGGACGAGCCTGTAGCAAGACCTAAAACACAGTCGGGTTTCTGTATTATTTGCGCGGCAATGATGTTTGCTGCCTTTTTACTTAATTCTTCATAGGTTTTTACTTTGATAAAATTCACTGAGCATTTCTCCTTATGACTATATTATCCATACTCTTAACAATGCAGTTTTCACCGAAAACACCTCTTAAGCTGTTAAGTGGGTAAACTGAGGTATTTTTGCCGATAACTGTACCTGGGTTCAGCACACAGCCGCAACCAATATCAGCGCCGTCGGCAAGTATTCCGCCGATTTTACGAAGTCCTGTAGGAATTTCCTTGTCAGCGTGAATAACTACCGGTTTATTGTCTGATTTAAGATTTGAACAAATTGAACCTGCACCCATATGGGAAAAGTTTCCCAAAATTGAGTCGCCAACATAATTATAATGCGGAACCTGAACTTTTTCAAGTAAAATACTATTTTTTATTTCAGAAGAATTTCCAATGACACAGTTTTGGCCTGTGATGATGCATCCTCTTATAAATGCACCGGTGCGGATTTCTGTACCGTGACCTATAATAGCAGGTCCTTCTATAACGGCGCTATGGTGGATTTTAACGTCCTTACCAACAAGAACGTCCTCTTTAAGCTTTGTGAAGCCGTCAATTCCTGTATTGATAAGAGATAAAATATATTCTTTTATTTTAGGTAACATTTCCCAAGGATACAGACTGCTCTGAAAAAGTGGATAGAGATAATCTGTTGTGCAGTCATAAAGCTCTGACGTTTTAACCATTTTGCTCATATTACGTGACCTCTTTCAATTATTTTGTGGGCAATAATTTCGGTATATTGGTTACACAGCTCGTCGGACTGAGCTTCTATCATAATACGTATAACAGGCTCTGTACCGCTTTGACGGAGAAGAGCTCTGCCTTTTCCGTTTATAAGCTTTTCTACATCCTCTTTTGCTTTTAAAACTACCTCGTCGTTAAGAACGGCGCCCTTGTCCTTAACCCGTAAATTTGTGGTTTTCTGAGGATAGAGCATAACGGGGGCTGAAAGCTCAGAAAGACTTAGCTTGGTATCACATATTTCCTCGGTAATCATAATTGCGGTAAGAATACCGTCACCCGTTGTAGCATATTTTTTTAGGATAATATGGCCTGACTGTTCGCCGCCTAATGAATAATCGTTCTTCTGCATACATTCGTATACGAAACGATCGCCCACGGTGGTTTGCTCACACTTCATACCTGCAGCCTCCAGAGAAGAAAACAGTCCGCTGTTTGACATTATCGTAGCGACAACGGTGTCTTTTTCAAGCATTCCTCTGTTTTTAAGGCGTTTTCCCAAAATATACATCATTTTATCGCCATCAACTATATTGCCCTTTTCGTCTACCGCTATGCATCTGTCGGCATCTCCGTCAAAGGCAAAGCCTAAATCAAGGTGCTGTTCACGAACAAGTTTGCAAAGATTATCAATGTGGGTAGAGCCACAGTCCTTGTTAACGTTAAGTCCGTCTGGATTTGCGCCGATAACAGTGGTCTGCGCACCAAGGGCTGAGAAAACACTGTTTGCTATCATCCAGGAAGCACCGTTTGCGCAGTCTAAACCTATTTTAAGCTTTTTGTATGAATTGGAAGCAAGTGAAATCAAATAACCCAGATATCTGTTTCTGCCTGAAACGTAGTCAACGATACAACCTATCTTTTCTTTTTGCGCAAGAGGTAAATCCTTGGCGTTAATTCCTAAAACGGAAAGATTTCCGTCAATATAAGCCTCAATAAGCGCAGTGGTACTGTCATCAAGCTTTTCTCCGTATCGGTTGATTACTTTTATGCCGTTATCATAAAAAGGATTATGGGAAGCAGTTATCATAATACCACAGTCAAATTCGTCCTGACGGGTGACAAAGGAGACGCTTGGTGTTGTTGTTACGTGAAGCATATAAGCATCTGCACCCGAAGCTGTAATACCTGCAACAATAGAATATTCAAGCATATAGCTTGAACGACGGGTATCCTTACCTATAAGAATACGAGGACGGTACCCTGATTTATTACAGCCCGAAAGGGAAGAGGAGTAGTACCAACCTAAAAATCTTCCGACCTTATAAGCCTGCATTGAGGTGAGATTAACGTTGGCTTCTCCGCGAAAACCGTCAGTACCGAAATATTTAAGGCCTTCTTTTTTTTGTGACGTGATGTCGCTTTTGTCTAAAAGAAGCTCATCGGTAGTTATGCCGAAAAGCTCACAAAGCTGAAGAACCTTATCAATTTGAGGCAACGCCTGGTCCACCTCCCATTTTGAAACAGACTGACGGGATACGTTGATTTTTTCCGCAAGTTGTTCCTGTGATAAACTTTCCTTATTTCTAAGGGCTACTATTTTTTCTCCTAAAGTCATATTAAATATCCACCTTTCAGTATTGAAATGAAAATCTATTCTATTAATATTCTAACAAAATAAGGAATATTTATCTATCAACCAAAGTAATATTTTTTCGCAACCTGTGGTTGCGGTAAAATAAAATGAAAATATTAAAATTTAATATTGACAAAAATAAAAAATGTGATATAATAGTTCTTGCTGATTTGGGGCATTAGCTCAGTTGGTTAGAGCTCCCGGCTCATAACCGGTAGGTCCGGGGTTCGAGTCCCTGATGCCCCACCAGTTTTTATTTTTTCTCAAATCAGCATATAGGGGTATGGTGTCAATGGTAGCACACCGGTCTCCAAAACCGTTTGTGAGGGTTCGAGTCCTTCTACCCCTGCCAAAAAATCGACAAGTTTCGACTTGTCGATTTTTTTATCCATTGCGAAAGCAATGGTATATCATAAACACGACTTTGTCGTGTTGTATCTCATCAGTCCGTAAGGACTGTATATCATCACGCGATAGCGTGTATAAAAAGTGCTTTAGCAATGATGATATACAAAACTTCGTTTTGATGATATGCAATTCCCTGCGGAATTGATGATATACACGCCCTTGGCGTGATTTAATCGTTGTCGGATTTGCCGACGAATTATAAATAATACATAGGCGTTCAACCAAACAACCCAAATATTTTAAAAGCAAAAACACACCCTTAATTGATTTTAGGGTGTGTTTTATTACGGAATTTCTTTTACTGTTTATAATATCTGTTTTGCGGAACGAATGCCATTAATAATAAGAGAAGCAGATAAGGTAAATCCAGAAACGCTTCGTTTAGTATGTTTTTTAGAAAATCGAAAATAACGATAAAGGGATAAGTAGAGGAATTCATTTTAATTATCATTTTAAGGACTTCAAAAATTACTGTAACGGGGAAGCAGGCGATAATCAGCCGCATACATACAAAGGGATAATTTTTGGAGTACGCTCTTTTTGTATGGAAAAGCTTACCGATAAACAGTAAAACAAGAAATACAGAAAACAGCAGACTTTCACTGGCTTTGGAAAAATAAGACAGCATTTCATAATCGGTTGCGGTATCGGATAAGAAAATGAGATGATGAATACTTTCAAAAGCGGTATACAACTTAACACCGAGCAATGCAAAATCCGGAATAAGCAGAAAAGTATATCTTACCTTTAGCGCAAGAAGTATCGCTACGGAAATATAAACGAGTATGCTGATGATGTCAGTGATGGAAAATGACATTGTAAAGACAAGATGCCCTGAACTGTATAGGGCTTTTGCTCCCGAAAGCGCCTTTTCTACAATAAGAGAAAGGAACATAATGAAGGTGGCTACTCTTAAGTCGTGCTGATGCTTTGCGCTGTGAAAATAAATAATACCTGTTTTGGTTTTCATACAACACCCACTTGAACTGTTTTTAATATTTTACCATATATTTCTTGACAAATCAATGCAAAGGAATAAAAAATGCGGAAAAATGAAAATAAATTTCCTTGTTATACTGGGTGTTTTGTGTTAATATATAAACAGAAAAGTATGGAGTAGTATTATGTCTAAAAGAGATGTTTGTGTTCTGATACAACCCAGCGAAAAAGAATTTTTCTGGATAAGCAATATAATAAGCGGTATGAAAAAAATGGCAAACCGTCAGGAATATAACCTGAAGTTTATCGACTCGGATTATTTTGATAAGCTTGAAAGCGGTACGCCTGTGCTTATTGTCGGCTATACGTACCGATGGGTGCGGCTTTCTGCCGAGTGCGCGTCTGACAATGGACTTAATCCAATCGTTGTTGGCGCTTGTCTGCATCCTGAACTTAAAGAGAAATGTAACGGTATTGAATTTGAACTGTCTGAAATAGTGAAGTCTGTTATTATGTATCTTAAAGATGCAGGTTGTAGCAGAATTGCTCTCTTGGGTGCTAACCGCAGTTCTATTGCCGATAGGGTAAAGGAACAAACAGTTAAAGCTATCAGCAGTACCGACGTAAGTGTTTTTGTTTGTGACGATTCTCTTTCTCTTTGCGTTGAGGAATTCTTAAAAAGCTATGAACGTGAAAAATTCGACGGTGTATTGTGTGTAAACGATACTGTTGCTATTTATCTGATAAATCTACTGAAAACCAGAGGTATAAGGGTACCTGAGGATATAAAAATTGCGGGAATAGGTAACTCCTATTTAGGACAGCGACATGAGGTATCTATTACGTCTGTTAATTTTGATTATTTTGAAATGGGTAAACAGTCAATAAGACTGTGGCGTTATATTAGAAAAAATGAGGGTGAAATGCGTGTTACCGTTTCCTTACCCTGTGAGCTGATTGTAAGAGGCTCCACGGGACATATTGAAAACGATGAACAGTCGGAACTTGGTGAAACTACCGAAAACGGAAACGAGAGATACTATTATGACCCTGACGTTCAGAGCATTATCCGCGCAGAAGCCTTTCTTGGAGAATGTGATGAGCTTGACAAGGAAATTCTGTACTGTATTATAAATAATGATACTTACGGCGAGATGGCAGATAAGCTTAGACTTACCGATAGGGCTATAAAGTACAGGGTTGCTAAAATGATAAAAAAATTCGGAGCTGAGGATAGAGAGGAAATTGCTAAAAGCATGAAAAATCTTCTCGGTACCGAAGAACAATAAAAGGAGAATATTTATGCTGAGATTTGAAAAGTACATAATCAGAAGCGCAAACACAGGTGTGGAGAATCCGTTGCCTGATATTAAGAATGTATCTTACATTCATGCAGGATTCGATGTTACCGACAAACTTACAGATGAAGAAAAAGCTGGTCTTGGAAAGGGTAAAATTAATACACTTTTGCCTTATACAAATCAGGACAATTACGACAGACAGAGAAATGACAGAGCCTTTAATGCGGCTATACTTGAGAATAAGTATATCAAGGCTGTATTTTTGCCTGAGCTTGGCGGACGTCTTTGGTCACTTGAAGATAAGACCACAGGTAAAGAGGTTCTTTATAAAAACTGTGTATATCAGCCCTGTAACCTTGCTCTGAGAAATGCATGGTTCTCAGGCGGTGTTGAATTTAACGTAGGTATTAAAGGTCATAATCCTCTTACCTGTGCATCTCTTTTTGCTAAAAAGCTTACCTATAAGGGTGGCGAAGAGGTTCTTTGTATGTATGAATATGAGCGTAAGAGAGAGGTTGTTTACTCTATCAACGCTTATCTTCCTGAGGACAGCAAGGTTCTCTACATAAAGAACAGAATTGAAAACACCAGTAATGATGATAAATATATGTATTGGTGGTCAAATATTGCCGTTACAGAGGAAAAAGGTATCAGAGTTATCGTTCCTACCGACGAGTCCTTCCTTTGCTTCTACGACGAGGGTAGATATTTGCTTGATAAGGTTCAGCTCCCCGAGTGTCTCGGCGTTGAGGCTACCTATCCTGAAAATCATAACCGTTGTTTTGACTTCTTCTATAAAATTCCTAAAGAGGAAAACAAGTGGATTGCTTCTGCTAATGCTGACGGAAGCGGTTTGCTCCATTTCTCTACAAGTGAGTTTATAGGCAGAAAGATGTTCCTTTGGGGACAGGCAAACGGTGGTAGAAACTGGAACAGTTGGCTTACCGAGGATGACCGTCCTTATATTGAAATTCAGGCAGGTCTTGCTCATACACAGCTTGAGCATATTCCTATGAAGGCTAACGATACCTGGCAGTTTATCGAGGCTTATACTCCTCTTAACTGCGCACCCGAGGATGTTCATAACAAGGATTGGCACAAGGCTCAGGATGCTGTAAAGGCTCAGCTTTCTTCTCTTGTTGATACAAGCAATCTTGATAACTATATGTATGACCTTTTCCCCGATGGAGAGGTTGTTAAGGAAGAACAGCTCTGGACAGGTTCGGGCTGGGGCGAAATCGAAAACAAGATAAGAGAAATCAAGGGTGAAGCACCAATCAGCGCATTCATTAACGACTGGGGTAATACCGACTGCGAACAGGCTCCTTGGAAATATCTCCTTGAAAATGGCGAGTTTCCCGCTTATGACGTAAACACCCGTCCTCATTCCTACGTTTCCAATTCTTTCTGGAGAGACCTTCTTATTAAGGCTGCAAAAGAGGGAAGCGAGGAACAGCGTTGGTATGCTTATATGCAGCTTGGCGTTCATTACTATATTGCCGAAGAGATTGACAATGCTGAAGATGCTTTCAGAAAGAGTATTGAGGCTAAGGCAAACGCTTGGTCACTCAGAAATCTCGGTATGCTTCTTTATAAAGAAAAAGACCGTCTTGAAGAGGGTATTGAATATATGCTCAAGGCTGTTGATATGTATAAAGAGTTCAAGGGACTTTACGTTGAACTTGCTCAGATGCTTCAGGCAGCAGGCAGATATCAGGAGTGGCTGGATATCTTTGATACTATGAACGATATTTTGAAGCAGGACGGCAGACTTAATCTTCTTAAGATAGTTTCCCTTATTAACGTAGGCAGACTTGACGAGGCTGCAGCAGCTCTTACTCCCGACTTTAAGATGGCTGACATCAAAGAGGGTGAGCTTTCTGTTTCTCAGATTTGGTTCGATCTTTACACACTTATTATCAAGCGTGATACGGGTCTTACTGACGAAGCTGAAATTAAGGAACTTCTCCTTAAGAAGTATCCTCTTCCAAAGACTCTTGATTTCCGTATGCACGGATAATTTGAAGTTCTTTAAAATTTTCGAAAGCTAACAAAAAACAGTCGTTGTCTTTAGTGATAACGACTGTTTTTTTGTTGCAATAAAAGAAAAAATTTACAATTAAACAAAAATATGGTATAATAAAGGTAGGACAGGGGACGGTTCTCTGTCTTGACAGAAAGAGCTTGAAGTGGTAGAATAGAATGGGTGATGAAATATGCCACGACAGGCAAGAAAGAAAAGCAAAACAGGAATTTATCATATAATGCTGCGAGGTGTAAATGGACAGCAGATATTTGAGGATAAGGAAGATAATGATAAATTTTTGCAAGTATTAAAAGACTGTAAGGCAATAAGCAGATATAAATTGTTCGCCTATTGCTTTATGGGAAACCATATACATATTTTGTTGCAAGAAACTGATGAGTCAATAGATTTATTAATGAAACGAATAGCAACTCGATTTGTATATTGGTATAATATAAAATACAAGCGTTCGGGATATTTGTTTCAGGATAGATTTAAGAGCGAACCTGTTGAAGAAGATGCATACTTTTTAACGGTTTTGCAATATATACACCAAAATCCATTAAAAGCGGGACTTTGTAAAAATATTAATAGTTATGAATACAGCAGTTATAATGCATATTTTGGGAAATCCGATTTAATAGACAGCGAATTTGTTTTTGGAATAATCAGTAAAGATGAATTTGTAAGATTTAATAACGAAAAAACATCTAATACATGCTTAGATATAGAAGAAAATCCGAGAATTAAAGTGACGGATGAAGAAGCAAAACGGATAATAGAGAAGATTTCGAAATGCAAAACAGTTGCAGATTTTCAAAATATATCAATTGCAATGAGAGAAAAATATATAAAGAAATTTTATGAAAAGGGTATTTCAATAAGGCAGATAGCAAGACTTTGCGGTGTCTCTAAAGGGAAGGTTGAAAAATGTTTAAAATAAAATCAAGCAGTGTTCTTCTGTTTTTTGCCTTTTTTCTGTGTTTTCTGTCTTTTGGACAAAAATTATAAAACCGTAATTCAGGTTTCTGAATTACGGTTTTTCTTTTTCATAAAGCTTATTAAGTTTTTCTGTGTACTTTCTCGGTGTGGTTTTCATTCTCCTTTTAAAAACAAAACTAAAATAGCTTTGTGAGGAAAATCCGCAGTCGTATGCAATTTCGGTAAGGGATAAATTGGTTGTAATAAGCAGATTGATTGCTTTTTTTATACGTTGTTCTTCAACGTATTCCCGCATAGTTGCACCTACCGAGTATTTGAAAATATTGTGAAAATGCGTAGGACTGAGGTTGACGTAGGAAGCTACGTTTTCAAGAGTTAAAGCCTCAGTTAAATTGTTTTTGATATAGCTTATACTTTTTTCAATAACGTTATAATTTCCGCCTTTTATACTGAATTTGCCATTTTGCTTTTTTGCATCACGGCTAAGATTGTAAATAAGCTCTAAAGTCAGGCTTTGCAGTATTATTTCATCGTTTTCAAATGAAGTATTATAATACTTATTCATTTTTTCGAAAATGCTTATATATTTTTTCCTGTCGCTTATTTCTATATAATCGGGAACATTCATCAGAATTGATGATAAAGTTTGGTCTTTAACAATCAGATGTATAAAATAGCATTTATAAGGAAACTTTGTATTACGATACTGCTCGGGTTTACTGCAAATAACTGTGTTTGTATTAATAATACAACTGTTATTATTGATGTATGATACCCCTGTGTTGTCTATAGGAAGCTCTATCTCAAAAACGGAGGTAGTTCTCTTTTTACTTATTTTCGTGTTTTTTCGAGATTTTGAAGAATTAAAAATACCTACTGAAACAATTTCGGGTAGCAACATAACATCACCATAATAAGAAATCTAATAAAAATACCAATAAATTGATATAATTACACTAAAAAATATAATACAATTAAATTGATGATTTGTCAAATATTAGTTGGAGGCATTTAAAATGGTTTACGATATTAAAAATTATAATGCTGTTGGCGATGGGGCTACTATGAACACTGCTGCTATTCAGAGCGTTATTGATTTATGCTATGAAAACGGTGGCGGAACTGTGCTGATTTCTCATGGTGTTTATAAAACAGGCTCTATTACCTTAAAAAGCAACGTTAATTTACATATTGATGCAACAGGTGTCCTTTTGGGCAGTGAAAGATGTGAGGATTATCCCGAAAAGGTTGGACTTAAACACGTTGATTCTGACTGTTTGCCGAGATTTAGAAATGCCTGTCTTATTTTTGCCGAGGAAGAACAAAATATTTCTATTACGGGAATGGGTAAAATTGACTGTAACGGTACGAACTTTGTTGTAAAAAGACAAGGGGACTGGAAATGCTGGGAATATGAGCGCATAGACGCTCCCACACCCCCAAGAGTAGTATTTTTTACAGGATGTAAAAACGTAAAGATAGAAGACGTTACAATGGTAAATCAGCCTGCAGGCTGGAGTTATTGGATTCACGATTGTGACTATGTTTCTTTTGACCGTTGCATAATAGATGCCGACGTAAGATACCCTAATAATGACGGAATTCATATAAATTCAAGCCGCAACGTTACAATTTCAAATTGTAATATTTCCTGCGGTGACGATTGCATTATCGTAAGAGCAAATAACCGTTCTTTGAAGGAAAACAAGGTTTGTGAAAAGGTAAGCGTAACGGGATGTAATTTAACAAGCTGGTCAGGTGGAATAAGAATTGGTTGGACAAGCGACGGAATTATACGGAATTGCACCTTTTCGGGTATCTCTATGAACGATACCTCGGTTGGTATACATATACTTCTTCCTGAGGCGAAATGGTGTACTACGGGTGATTACGGCAGAGAAAAGACTCTTATAGAAAATCTTAATTTTGATAATATTGTTATGGACGGTATATACGGTCGTCCCGTTAGCATAACCATTGTGCAAAGCGATGACAGATGTGAGGCTATAAGAAATATTAATTTTTCAAATATTATTTCACGGGGACTTGAATTTCCTCTGCTTAACGGCAAAAAAGATTGTAAGCTTAAAAATATAGTATTCAATAATTGCCGTTTTACAAAGGTAGGGGAAGACGTTTTACCTGATTATGAGCATCACGGAGCTGCCGAATCGGGTAGAAAGAAGAACGCGCAAATGCTTGAATATGTTGAAAATATTGTATTTAATAATACGGTATTCAGCGAGGAGTGTTGATGAATGAAGGTTACGGATATTAAAACCTTTGCAGTGGACTGCTTCAGAACAAACTGGGTTTTTGTTAAGGTTTATACCGATGAGGGTATCGACGGTGTAGGGGAAGCTACCCTTGAATATAAAGAAAAAGCACTTATTGGTGCGGTTGAACATATTAAAGAGTATTTAGTAGGTAAAAATCCGTTAGAAATAGAAAAGCATTTCCACAATATATACAGAGATGCTTATTGGCGGGGCGGTGCCGTGCTTATGAGTGCCTTATCGGCTGTAGAAATGGCACTTTGGGATATTTTGGGCAAAAGCCTTAATACTCCCGTGTATCAGCTTTTGGGCGGTAAGGTTAACGATAAGGTAAGAATATACGTAAACGGTTGGTTTGCAGGAGCAAAAGAGCCTGAGGAATTTGGCGAAAAGGCTAAAATTGCCGTACAACGCGGTATAACCGCTATGAAGTGGGACCCGTTTGGCAAAAACTATCTTGATATTTCAAACAGTGAGCTTGATAAAGCATTGAGAAATATTGCGGCAGTAAGAGAGGCTGTAGGCAATGGCGTTGATCTGCTTATTGAAGGTCACGGTCGCTTTAATATACCTACAGGTGTAAAAATTGCAAAAGAACTTGAACAGTTTAAGGTTATGCTTTTTGAAGAGCCTGTACCTCCCGATAATCTTGATGCGCTGAAAGCTGTTAAAGATAAATCACCCGTTGCTATCTCTGCGGGGGAGAGACTTTATACCCGTTGGGATTATAAGAAAATGTTTGACCTTATGGCAGCAGATTATATTCAGCCTGATATTTCTCATGCGGGCGGTATTATGGAGCTTAAGAAAATTGCGGCAGAGGCTGAGTGCAGATATATCCCCTTTGCGCCACACAATCCTTCGGGACCTGTTGCAAATGCGGCAACTTTACAACTTGCGGCTACCTGTCCTAATTTCAGTATTCTTGAAATTATGTACAGCGACGTTACTTGGCGTAAGGACGTAACCGACGAAAAACTTGAGTATAAAGACGGATATATGACCATTCCAAATAAGGTAGGTCTTGGTATTGAAATCAACGAGGAAGAATGTTTGAAACATCCATATCAGCCTCATACCTTAAGACATTACACAGGTGCACTTACCGATATACGTCCTGCAAAAAGTGAATTTTATTTTTGAGGTGAAATATGAAAGAGTTTAAGATAGAAAATCACGAACCGTCAATACTTCCCGATGGTGAGTGGAAGCTTACGTGGGCAGATGAATTTGACGGAGACAGCCTTGATAAAAATAAGTGGAGCTTCAGACATCATATGTTCCACAAAGAGCATCCCTGTTGGATAGAGGATGAAGGACTTGAGTTTGAAAACAGTAATATTCATTTTAAACTTGTGGAAAAAGACGGAAAATTTTATTCCTGTCAGCTTCAGACGGGCGAAAATTGGTGTGACCGTCCAAACGAAATTGAAAGATGGCCTATTGCTGAACTAAAAGAACCGAAATTTGAACATACATTCGGTTATTATGAATGTCGCTGTAAGCTTCAAAAAGGCGATAATTGGTGGAGTGCTTTCTGGATTCAGTCTCCAACTATTGGTTGCCATTTTGACGAGAAAAAAGCAGGTTGTGAAGTGGATATAATGGAAGCATTTGTTAGTGGTATGTATATGCCACATTATATTCATTACGGCGGTTACGGTAAAAATCAAAAATTTGCTACTACCAAAGAAGCGCACGAATATGCAGGTTTTAAGGATTTGATTAAAGTTGATAATCCTGACGGTTGGCACAGGTTTGGCTGTCTTTGGGAAGAAGACGGATACACATTCTTTGTAGACGGTGTGCAAAGCGGAAGAAAAATTACCGAAGTGGCTTCTCACACCGATACATTTATACTTATAGGAACAGAGCCTAATGGTTGGCGTGGTTTTATACCGGGTTGGGTTAATGACAATTCTGATTATAAAGAAGTTAAAAATGATGAATTTATCGTTGATTACGTTAGAGTATTTGATAGGGTGAAATAATATGAGTGCAGTTTTTATTACAGGTGCCCAAAGCAATACAGGCTACGGCATTGCCGAGCTTTTTGCGAAGAATGGGTGGGATGTGTTTATTACCAGTAGAAATGGTAGTGAAGCCGAAAAGGCGGCAAAAGCTCTTTCGGATACGTACGGAGTTTTCTCAAAAGGTTACGAGTGTAACATAGGAAGCGAACAGCAGGTTATTGATATATTCAGTGATATTGATAAATGCGGTAAATTCGTTGAGGCAATAGTTCTTAATGCGGCTAATATGGGTTACGGCAGCGACCCTGCAAAGGGACTTGATTTCTTTACTCAGGACGTAGACGAGTTCAGAAAAGTTTTTGAAACAAATCTTGTGTGGAATTTTACTATGATTCGTCAGGCGGCAATAAGAATGAAAGAACATCATAAGGGTTCGGTGGTCTTTTTAAGCTCAAATACCGCGTACAGAGCTATTCCTAACAGAGCGGCGTATTCGGCATCAAAGGGTGGCATAAATGCTCTTTCAAAAGCTTTGGCGCTTGACCTTGGCAGATACGGAATAAGATGTAACGTAGTGCTTCCAGGTACTATAAAGACAGAGCGTTGGTATCAGATGGGAAGCAAGCAGATTGTAAACGGTACGCTTACTCCTATAGGTGATATTTCCGATTATGAGGACGTAGCAAATGCAGTGTGGTATTTTGCTACCGATATGTCAAAAAACACAACGGGTACCGAGCTTATAGTTGACGGCGGTATGTCTTGTCAGTTGTATCCTGAGTTGCTCACTGAGCTTAAGCGCAAACAAATGGAAGAAGTCTGAGTTTTCTCAGACTTTTTTTATTGACATCAGATATACATAAATATATAATGTTTGTAAAGTAAAAATTTGGTTTAAGGTGATGTTATGAAAAAGGTTATTTTACTTGGTGACTCAATAAGAGCCTGGTATTCTCACAGGGTTAAGGAATTGCTTGAGGGTAAATGTGAGGTTTACTATGCTGAGGGTGACAACGGAAGATTTACCTATTATTCGCTCTGGCAGTTAGCAAGTCTTCTGGAAACCACAGGAAAGGTTGACCTTGTGCATTTTAATAACGGCTATTGGGATATAGGCGGCGCTCCTTTTCTTGACAGACCTCTATTTACGACCGAAGAATACACTTACGGTCTCAAACGAATTATTGAACTTGCCCGCGCGGCAGGTGCAAAGCCTGTATTTGCTACCACGACCCCTCTTCCTGCAGATAATCATGCACAGGATAATACAGGTACGGGCGCTGTTTTTAATCTTGAAAAGGAATCGGTAAAAATCTATAACGAAGCGGCGCTTAAGCTGATGAAAGAAGAAAACGTTCCCGTTAATGATTTATATACTCTTTGTAAGCAGGATAAAAGATATTATAAGTGTGAGGATAATCTTCATCACAGTGCTGAGGGAAATGAAATTATCGCCCAACAGGTAGCAAAGGTTATACTGGAACAGTTAGGGATTGAATAAAATGAAAGCTTTGGCGTTCGGTGAAATTCTGTGGGATATTTATTCCCATAAAAGTGTAATTGGTGGCGCACCATTTAATTTTGCAGCTCACTTTGTGAAAAATGGGGGCGAGGCGTATCTGCTTTCATCTGTGGGTAATGACAGTCTTAAGTGTGATACTCTCAAAGAAATTGAAAATAAAGGTGTTAAAACCGATTACGTCGTAACGAATGAAAAGGAAACGGGAAAATGCCTTGTTTCGCTGGATGAAAATTCTGTTCCTACTTATAATCTGTTGAACGATGTTGCGTACGATTATATTGATATAAGCGATGTTTTAAAGAAAAAGTTTGATATTCTTTATTTCGGAACACTATCTCTTAGAGGCGAATGGAATTTTTCGCAGATTAAAAAACTTGTTTCCCGAGGAAACTTTGAAGAAATTTTTGTTGACCTCAATATTAGACAGCCGTTTTCAACCGAAAAGGCCGTGATTTTTGGTGTAGAAACTGCAACCGTTCTTAAAATAAGCGATGAAGAATTGGACTTTGTTACAAATATTCTGTTTGGCAAGGAACTTGACTATCAAAAAGCGGCTGAAAAACTTGCCGAAAAATATCCTCGCATAAAATTTGTGATTATCACATTAGGCAATAAAGGATCTTATGTTTATGATAGTTGTAATAAGAAGGGATTTAGAAATTATGGTAAAAGGGTCGAAGCTGTATCAAGTGTAGGGGCTGGTGATAGCTTTTCTGCTACTTTTATGTATAGTTATATGACCACTAGGGATATTGTTTTTTCGTTGGAAATGGCAACAAGGGTTAGTGCTTTTGTTGTTACTAACACTGAGGCAATACCTGATTACGATCCTGAGTATATTAGAATTATGCCTATAGAATCTGCAAGACCGATAACAGATGATTCGGTAACATAAAATGTAAGCAGATTGCTTTCCAATGGTATGATAAGCTACTAATAATAAAAACAGCGAGTTTATTTATAACTCGCTGTTTTTGCTTTATATTTTGAGTCTAATGAAGCCTATAATTCAAAGGGCGGATTTTGTCGTTTATAAAACAGTAGTCGATATGCTCACTGTTTATATTTTCAGGGTCGTAGCCGTGATAGGTAGTTACTTTATAATTAGCTGTTACAGTGTTGACGTCGGTAAAATATCTTGTTCACTAACAACGTAATCTTTCGGCGGTCGTCCTTTGCGTTTTAATGATATACCGGCTGCTATTTTTCGCTGTCTTCTATTATATCTTTTGAAAAATTCGTGAGTTTGCTCATATGTTAAACCATATCTTTCTCCTATTGCTTTTACAGTTAATCCTTCTTCCTTTAATTTTAATAATTCCTTTTCATACTGTTATATGTGTCGATAACTTCTATGCATAAAAAATTCCTCCTATGGTAGTTGTTTTAATTCTACCATAGGAGGGTTCTTTTTTCTATTGTCCGTTTTTACTGGACTTGTTCAATTTCACTTACGGTTTTGTGTTTTAGCTAAAAAGTAACTTTATGAACAAGCCGCCCTGAACCGTTCGGTGACGGAAGGCTCTCATTTCACTTGTATCGGCAAAGAACCAATCGGTCATAGGGGCATTACAGCGCTGAACGTTATACGCCTTCCATAAAAGCTCTGCAATAAACTTGAAATCTTCTTTTTTATCAGCAAGACAGGCAGCCCAAATCATCCAGTCGGATTTAGTGTATTTCTCTCGGTTGTCAAGAGGAATACCATAGGGGAGAGTCTCTTTCTTATAACGCTCAATTTCGTTAATATAGAAGCTTTCGGGGAACAACTCCGTTTTCCAAAGCTTATCCCATACTGCATTGTATTTAAGTGAGAATGTGCCTTCTTTGTCAAAAGCAAGACGGAAGCTTCCGTCCTTATTAGAGGCGCGTTCTATAAATGATTTTGCATATTTCTCTGCTATGCCGAGCAATTCCTCACTATCCGCCTTTCTGCCAAGCTTATCGTAAATACGAGCAAGTCCCGCAATACCCATAATCGCTTTGATAGAAAGGTTGCAGTTATGAGCCAGTCTTCCTGCAAAATCGTCGGTACATAGCTGAAATTCAGGGTCCTCTCCGTACTGAATAAGATATTTACTCCATTTGTCTAGAAGCTCTATATTTTCACGTGCAAAATCACAGTTGCCGTCAACCTCGCTGATAGCAGACATAAGAACGAGGATATTACCACATTCTTCAACAGGCATCTGATTTTCAATATTCATACCATAGTATTGACCTGTAACAAACGGATACTGTCCTACGTCGTGAGGAGCAAAATCGTATGGCCAACTTTCCATAGAAGCATATTTGAAAACAGGACGTAGCATACCCTTTAATAGCTCGGTATTGTAATAAAGATACATCGGCGCACTGGGATAGGTTACGTCAACAGTAGCGGCGCAGCCGTTGGAATGACATTCCTTGGAAATGTAAAGGTTATTACCGTCATTATCTACAACAAGCTTATGAGCCGCCATAACCTGACGATAAGCAAGACAAAGTAAATCTGCGTATTTTTCACCGCCTTTGGCTGTAGCTTCCTTTATAAGCTTGTTGGAAAAATCCTGACACTTTTCAAAAAGACTGTCATATTCATCAAGTGCTTCAACAATTGCTTCATTAATGGTTTTACCGTCTTTTTTCCAGTAAGCTTTAAGATTAGAATCAAAATATTTTATACTTTCAATATCGTCGTAAGCTACTGCGAATACGGTTTCGTTTTCGATTTCTTTTTCAATGTAAACGCAGTAGAGATTGTAATGACAGATATTGCCTACTTTCGCTTCGCCTTTAGCAGCAAGATAGAAGCTACCCCAATCTATACGAATATCGTCGCCTCTTTTACCAAGTACTGTCTGATAGCCGTTGCTCATTTTTATACAGGTTACGGTATCATCGGAAACCTCTTCGGAAACAGCTCTGCCTTCACCTGCATTGTTAAGAACAAATTCTTCTGAAAAGGCAAGATGCACAGAAATCTGATGCTCATTTGAGTCAATGCTTTCATAAGAAATTTTTATGTACGAAACAGGGCGTGAAGAATAATAAAGACTGTCTGCCATTACAGGCGTTGTGAATGTAACAAAAAGTCGTATCCCTGCACCTTCGTATACGGCGTAGGTGGACAAAGCGTCAGCGTCAATAGAAACCTGTTTTATAGGCTGTGAGGGTTTGCTGCCGATAAAACAGTAAGTTTCACCATCTATGGTTACAGTACCAAGAATTGTGTTGTTTTTACCTGTCCAGTGCATTGTGTGATTAGCACCGTTTAAATCACCTTTTTTACCCCAAACGGAAAAATAAGGGTCTATGGTAATAAGCGGAATAGCGGGCATTCCCATTTTCATAATATTGTGACCTCCTGCGGTTTTTTTATTTTATTATACAATAAAAACACAATCAAAAGTAGAGAAAAACAATTCGAAATATTAGGAAAACAATTCAAATATTGATTTTTTCGCGGTTATATAGTAAAATATATCAAAAAAAGAAGATGGGGTTTTATGAAAGAAATACTCAAGGGATATAACTGCTCAGGTTCACCTCTTAAAATTCAGCTTATAGGAATTTCTTACTGTGATGCTAGTTATCATATCTGCAGAAATAATTCTCAAACTACAGTTATTGAATACATAACAAGCGGAGAAGGGTATGTTACAAGAGGGTCGAAAGATTGTCTTGTAAAAAAGGATGAGGTGTATCTTTTAAGGCAAGGAGAAAATCAGAATTATTATGCATCTGCCGAAAAACCTTTCAAAAAAATATTTATTAATGTCGGAGGAACTCTTCCTTTATTGCTTATAAAAGAATACGGACTGACTGATAAGTGGCATTTTGACGGAAGCGGAATGAAGGATTTATTTTTAAAGGTTGCTGAAATTTCCAAATCGCAGCGTATTGAAGAATTTGAAGAAGAACGTTTAGAAGCAATATTTTACGAAATGTTAGCGCGGCTTTCCAAGAAAAATAAAAAAACGCAGATGAGCGCAGAGGCAATGCTTTTAAAGGATTATCTCGATAAAAATACTAACAGAATAGTAAGCAATAAAGAACTGGCTGATGTTATTTTCCGTTCTACCGATTATTGCGTAAAACTTTTCTTAAGGGAACTTGGTACAACTCCTTATAATTATCAGCTTGAAAGTAAAATACGAATAGCGAAAATGCTTCTCAGAGATACATCGTTATCGGTTGCAGAAATCGCAATGAGAATAGGATATAGCGATAATTGTTACTTTTCTTCGCTCTTTAAAACTAAAACTTCTGTGACACCAAGAGAATACAGAAAAAGAGTCTTATATAATCCAAAAATATAGTTTTTTTTTAAGCAATTTCCAAATTTATTGGTGGAAAAGTTGTGGTATTGTTGGTATAATTCATTTGTAAAATGTTGATGACGATTAATGTTTTATTATTTTTTTAGATGCATATAAAGTGTGTGCATTTTCTCATTGGGAGGTATAAAAATGAAATTTATGTTGGGCTGTAACTTTTGGGACAGTAAGTACGGTACTGATATGTGGAAGCATTTTGATCGTGAGCTTATTGAAAGCGATATAAAGGCTCTTGCTGATAATGGAATTCGTTTTATTCGCTGTTTCCCTAACTGGAGAGATTTTCAACCGGTAGAAAAGCTTTATGAGTGGTGTGGTAACGACAAATGCTACGTTGACTATGAAACCGAGCAGCCTCTTGACGGCTCAGACGGAATTGATCCACAGCAGATTGAAAACTTTAAAACCTTTGCGGGTATTTGTGATAAATACGGTATTCAGCTACAGGTTTCCGTTGTTACCGGTTGGATGAGTGGCAGGATATTTATTCCCCCTGCAATTCATGGCAAAAACCCGATTCGTGACGCTGAGGCTCTTATGTGGGAAAATAAGTTCATAAGAGGCTTTATTAATGGCATTAAGGATTGTAAAAATATTGTTATGTGGGGACTTGGTAACGAAAGTAACTGTATGGGACCTGTTAATAACAGATATGAAGCTTATGTATGGACCGCTTTTGTAAGAAATGCTATTAAGGCCGCCGACCCCACAAGGCCTGTTTCTTCAAGTATGCACGGTCTTCAACCAAACGAATTTGGTTGGAATCTTAAGGATCAGGGTGAAATCTGTGACTATATGTGTAATCATCCGTACGTTTCACGCTCCCTTAATAATGATATAGATCTTATGAACAAAATGCGTTCCACTATTTTCCCAACAGTTCAGTGCGCATTCTATGCTGACCTTGCTGGTAAGCCTACTATTCTTGAAGAGCAAGGCTCTTTCTCAAGAATGCTTGGAAATCAGGAAGTGGCTGCTGATTTTGAAAGAATCAATATGTTTTCTTCTCTTGCCCATAATGTTAAAGGCTATTTATGGTGGTGCGGACCTAACCATGTCGATTTGAAGAATCCTCCTTATCCGTGGAGTATGATTGAAAGAGATTTGGGTCTTCTTGAAACCGATAATACACCTAAGCCTGTTGCAAGAGAAATGAAAAAATTCGGCGAAGTTCTTGATAAGCTTCCATTTGAGGAAATGCCACAGAGAGATACTGATGCAGTTATTATGCTGACAGACGGTGTTGATAAATGGGGCGTTGGTTCTATTGCTTACGTGCTTGGTAATCAGGCAGGTCTTGACTGTAAGTTTACGGTAAGCAATGACCCTGTTCCCGACAGTAAACTTTATATAGTTCCTTCTCTTGCCGGTTGGTCTACTATGCATCAGAGAGCATGGTGGGGTATGCGTGACAAGGTGAGAGATGAAGGCGCAACAATGTTTATTACATACGACGGCTCACAGCTCAGTGACGTTGAAGATATGCTCGGTCTCACCTCTGCAGGTATTCTTAAAAAGGGTATGAACCACAAAGCAAAGTTCTCTTTTGGCGAGATGGAATACTGGGTAAATGCTGAAGCTCAGCTTGAGTCTGTAGGCGCTGAAGTTCTTGCACGTAATGAACAGGGTAACGTAGTATTCTCTAAAAACAAATACGGTAAGGGTTATATTTATTTCCTCAATATGCCTCTTGAACAGAATCTTATAGGAAAAGCCTGTGCATTTGATGATACGGATTTCCATAAATTCTATAGTATTGTTGCTGAGGATATTGTAAAAGAAAAGGTGCTTGTGTCTAAGAATACACAGATATTTGCAACGATTCATCCATATAACGATGGATTTGTTGCAGTTGCAATGAACTACTCTAACCTTGACCAGAAATGCGATTTCGTCATTAAAGAGGGTTATGAGATAGCTGAGGTTATTCACGGCAGTACCGATTCTATCGGAAAGTGCGATGGTGCAATTTACTTTATTAAAAAGAAATAATTAAAGGGGCTGCTAGGCAGCCCTTTTAGTGCTATACTAAGGAGTTAAGATTATGTCAGATATTAAAAAACTTTTATCATCACCTATATTTTTTGAGAAAAACCGTGTAGGCCGTGTTTATACAGGCGGCGCGTTATTCGCAGACTTTTTCGGTGATGATTCTACCGATGGCTATGAGCCTGAGGAATGGGTTGTTTCTTCCGTAAGAGCTCTTAATAAAATTTCCAAGGGTGAAAAAGAGGGTATATCTCTCGTAAAGGATACGGATATTTATTTTGATGAGCTTTTGAAAAAATATAAGAAAGAGCTTCTTGGCGACCGAGAAGAATTCGGAGTTCTCACAAAGGTACTTGACAGCGCTATCCGTCTTCCTGTTCAGGCGCATCCCGATAAAGCTTTTTCAAGAGAGCATTTTTCCAGCAACTACGGTAAGGCTGAGTCTTGGATAGTATTAGGCTGTAGAGAGGATGCCTGTCTTTATTTCGGCTTTAATAAGGAATACACCGTAGAAGAATTCAAAGCGGCTGTTGAGAAGAGTGAAACCGATATGGATTCTATGGAAAGACTTCTTAACAGAATTCCCGTTAAACCGGGCGACGTTTACTTTGTACCAGCAAAACTCGCTCACGCTATAGGCAAGGGCTGTCTTATACTTGAAATTCAGGAGCCTTCCGATTTCACCATTCAGCCTGAATATTATTGCGGTGAGTATAGACTCAGCGAGGACGAGATGTATATAGGTCTTGACGCTGATACAGCAATCAGCGTGTTTGATTTTTCTCTCTACGGTGAAAAGGCTATAGAGAGCGGTCGCAAAACTCCTAAAACCATTAAGAACGCTGACGGTGTAAAGGTTGAAGACCTTATAACCTATGAGGATACGCCTTGTTTTGCAGTGCAGAGATATATTATTGAAAACTCAAAAACTGTTTTAAAGGATAAACCTGCCGTTTATGTTGTCACTGAAGGAGAGGGAAAGGTTATTTGCAACGGAGAAGAAAAAGAGCTTAAAAAGGGCGATTACTTCTTCCTTCCTTACTCAGCAGAAGAAACTACGGTTTGCGGCAATATAACTGTAATTGCCTGTCTGCCGCCGGTTAAATAATAAAAAATTAAAAGCCCGATTTTTCGGGCTTTTAAAAATTTGCTTTCTTTCTTATATCACGCGGGGTCATACCCGTGTGTTTTTTTAATATCTTTCTGAAATAGGAGGAAGAACTGAACTCCAGCTGATTACTGATTTCTTCAACGGATTTATCGGTTGAAAGAAGTAATTCCTGCGCTTTTGAAATAAGTGTATTTTGTTTTATTTCTGAGGGAGTTTTGTTAAAATTTCTTTTAAATAAAGCATAAATATTAGATTCACAAGTGTTACAGTGCCGCGCAATATCAGAGACACTGCAATTTAGGTTGTTGTTAATATATTTAATTGCAGCCTCAATTTTTGGTTTACTTTTTTCGTGGGAGTCTATTTCCATAGAACTACTTACTTTACCCAAAAAGGAAAACAAAAGCCCGATGTTGAGGCAATCAACCTTTAAGTTTGACGTGATTTGCGCTAAAAGATTTTTTGAAGCTTGGTCAGGTTGGAGAATTTGTAGCTTATATCGGGTGCTTTCCTCTTTAGGAAAGACCTTAAACCCTAAAGATATGAACTGTATTTCTTCGTTTTCATCATCGTACCAACGAGATTGATACATAGTTTTATAAGGTATGTAAAAAACATCTCCTGCTTTTAAATCAATGTTGTCTCGGTGGGTATTAAGGTGAGCTGAGCCTTTTAACAGTATACCTATAAAATGTGAGGGTGAACCGGGATATAAAAAGTGGTCGGTAAATCTGTATTTCATAAATGAGATTTTTTGAAATGTAAAAGTAGAAGAACCGAAAGAAGCTGAGGTACAGTTTCGTCTTGCCGTTTCAACCATAAGCAGTGGAACAGAAAGGGCAAATCTTGTAGGTGAAATCAACGTCAACGGCGCCGTGATTCTTAAAGAAGCGCATTTTCCACGTTATATTGGTTACAGCAGTTCTGGTGTAATAGAAAAGGTGGGAAAGAATGTAACTGAATTTAAAAAAGGCGACAGAGTGGCTTCATCTTGGGTATATGTATAGGTATAACGCATTTGTTATTGACTTGATTAACAAGGTTAAAAACGGAGTACTTGGTGAAATATACAGCGTTGAAGCGCATATGAGCTGTAGGCATACTATAGATAAAAGAAATTGGCTTGTAATTTTAGGGGTGGAATGTTATTCTTTCTGGGCTGTCATTTGATTGACCTTATTTATCAGATACAGGGTGAGCCTGAAGAGGTTTTACCTTTAAGCTGTTCTACAGGTATAGACGGTGTTACAGGCGAAGATTTCGGTATGGTTGTATTTAAATATAAAAACGGTGTATCCTTTGCTAAAACCTGTGCTTATGAAAAGGGAGGATTTTCAAGAAGACAGTTGGTGGTATGCGGCTCAAAAGGTGCCATAGAGCTAAAACCTCTTTTATGGTATTATGATATTTCACAAGGACTACAGTTTACCTCAAGAAGCGAAAAATATGATGTAAATTGGTACAATATGGGTATACATACAGATTCTACACCTGAGGATAGATATGACAGAATGATGCTGTCATTTGCCGAAATGTGTAAAGAAAAAAAGAAAAATACGTATTCATACGATTATGAATTGTCATTATATAAATTAATCCTTAGAAGTTGCGGTGTAAAATTATGAAATATAAAGCGGTTTTTGTTTAAAAAGCCGCTTTTTTATTTATTGTTTTTTTATTGCAAGGAGATGAAACTTTAATTAATAAAGTTTAGACGTTAAAAATTGTATAATATTCCAAAGAATTATTTAATTAAATTAATGAAAATTAAGTAAAAGATGAAAAACCTAGAAAATAACTTGATATATGACAAACTTAATGTTAGAATGTGTCTACAAAATTTATTCCAAGGAGGAAAAATATGAAAAATCAGTGTAAAATTTTAATTACCAATGACAATGGAGAATTCAGTCGTGAATGCATTTCTGCTCTGAAGGAATGCGAACTGGATGTTTACGTCTGCGAAAAAGACGGACTAAAGCTTATTGAAGCTATTGAGGAAATAAATCCTGATATAGTTTTGTCCGATATATTTATGCCAAGCGCAGATATAATAAGCGTAATGCAGACGGTTAAATCAAAGCTTTCTTATAAACCTGCTTTCTTTGTAATGGCAGGATTTGACAATCCACGTCTTGAAAAGGAAACTATGGCGGCGGGCGCCACCTACTACTTTATAAAGCCTTTCGTTATTGAAAGACTTATAGAAAGAATAGTTCAGTATTCCGGTTATGCTGCAAATGACGTATTTACTAAAGCCAGAGGCAAGAAGATAAGCGGAACCGAGCTTGAACTGATGGTTACAGAGATTATACATAAGATAGGAATTCCTGCTCATATAAAAGGGTATAATTATTTAAGAGAGGCTATTCTTATTTCGGTTCGTGACAGCGAAATGATAAACAGTGTAACTAAGCTTTTATATCCAACCATTGCAAAGAACTTCAAGACAACGTCTTCACGTGTTGAACGTGCAATAAGACACGCTATTGAAGTGGCTTGGGACAGAGGGGATATCGAGGTGCTTCAGTCTTATTTCGGTTATACAATACAGCATCAGCGTGGAAAACCTACCAACAGTGAGTTTATTGCAATGATATCCGATAATTTAAGGCTTAATATGAAGATTGAATAAAAGTAAACCGCAGTCAACTGACTGCGGTTTTTAGTTTTTCTATATCCTCTTTGGTTGCTTCTCTGCAATTTTTAAACGGAAAATCAATATTAAGCTCACTGTATTTTTCAATGCAAAGCTTACGAAAGGGAAGAAGTTCAATTTTCTCAATACAGGAAAATTGATTTTTAAGGCTGTAAAGCTTTCTGACAGAATCTATATTATCATTAATTTGCGGTATGATGACCTGTCTTAGCCAAGTGGGTTTATGAGTGTCGTTTAAATAAGAGAGAAACTCATCTGCTTTGCTTTTTTGCATACCTGTGTATTTTTCATAAGAAGCAATGTCGGTATATTTATAATCAAGCAAAATAAGGTCGCATAAATCAATGAGTTTTTTAACGCTTTCGTTCAGAACACAACCGCTGGTATCAACGGCTACGTGAATATTTTCAGCCTTTAAAAGTTTTGTGAATTCGGTTAGCGCAGAGGCTTGAAGCAAGGGTTCTCCGCCTGAAAAGGTAACTCCGCCGTTTTTACCGAAATATGCTTTACAGCGTATAATTTTGTTTAGCAGTTCTCCGTATGATATTTCGTATCCGCCGTTCATATCCCACGTTTCAGGATTATGACAGCAGTGACAGCGAAGGGGACAGCCTTGCAAAAACACTACGGCTCTTACACCGGGTCCGTCAACGGTACCAAGGCTCTGAAAAGAACTGATTTTTAAAGTGTTCTCCTGCATAATTACATACTTTCGTGGAAGGTACGGGAAATAACTTCTTTCTGCTGTTCGCGAGAGAGTTTGCAGAAATTAACAGCGTATCCCGATACACGAATTGTTAGGTTAGGATACTCTTCAGGATGCTCGTAAGCCTTTAAAAGTAATTCGCGGTTCATAACGTTTACGTTAAGGTGATGAGCGCAGTTAGAGAAGTAACCGCCCATAATGGAAACAAGATTGCTGATTTGCTCTTCTCTGGTTTTACCAAGCGCATCGGGAACGATAGAGAAGGTGTTGGAAATGCCGTCTCTTGCATCAAGATAGGAGAGCTTGGACACAGAATTAAGGGAAGCAATAGCGCCGTTTTCTTCTCGGTTGTGCATTGGGTTGGCACCTGGAGCAAAGGCTTCACCTGCTTTTCTTCCGTCAGGTGTGCTGCCTGTTTTTTTTCCGTACATTACGTTAGAGGTAATTGTAAGAGCAGAAAGGGTATGCACTGCATCCTTGTAGGTAGGAGTCTTTTTAAGCTCTAAGGATACGTCGTGAAGCAGGTCGTGAGCAATAGAGTCGACTCTGTCGTCATCATTACCGAATTTGGGGAAATCGCCTTCGGTAATAAAATCTACAATAATGCCGTTTTCATCTCTTACAGGCTTAACAGTAGCGTATTTAATAGCAGAAAGGGAGTCGGCAGCAACGCTGAGCCCTGCAACACCGAAAGCCATAAGACGCTGAACTGTGGTATCGTGAAGCGCCATCTGACTCTTTTCGTAAGCGTATTTATCGTGCATATAATGTATGCAATTCATTGTGTTTACGTATAGTGCGGCAAGCCATTCAAGATAAATAGCGAAGCGTTTTTTTACTTCATCATAGTCGAGAACGTCGCTTTGAATGGGTCCCATTTGCGGACCGATTTTTGTGCCGAATACATTATCGGTACCACCGTTGATTGCAAGTAGAAGAAGCTTTGCAAGATTGGTTCTTGCACCGAAGAACTGCATCTGTTTACCAACCTTCATAGCGGATACACAACAAGCAATAGCGTAATCGTCGCCATAAGAGGGACGCATTATATCGTCATTTTCATACTGAATAGAGTCTGTATCAATGGAAATAGCGGCGCAGTAAGCCTTGAAAGGCTCGGGAAGTCTTTCACTCCAGAGTACAGTAAGGTTTGGCTCAGGTGCAGGACCTAAGTTACGAAGTGTATGAAGTATACGGAAAGAGGATTTGGTAACGAGAGTTCTGTTGTCTTCGCCCATACCGCCGATGCTCTCGGTAATCCACATGGGGTCTCCACCGAATAATTCGTTATATTCAGGGGTACGGAGGTGTCTTGCCATACGAAGCTTGATAACAAGGTCGTCAATAAGCTCCTGTGCCTGACTCTCGTTAAGAATACCGTTTTTAATATCACGCTCAATGTATATATCAAAGAACGTGCTTGTTCTTCCGAAGGACATTGCAGCGCCGTTTTGCTCTTTGTTAGCGGCAAGATAGCCGAAGTATGTCCACTGAATAGCTTCTCTGGCGGTGGTAGCAGGCTTTGAAATGTCATAGCCGTACATAGCCGCCATTTCCTTCATAAGCCCCAAGAACTTAATTTGCTGAGAAAGCTCCTCAAGCAAACGAATGTTGTCGGCGGTCATAACCTTAGTTCCGTATTCGCTTTTGTCCCTGATTTTTTCTTCGATAAGAACGTCAATACCGTAAAGAGCAATTCGTCTGTAGTCGCCGATAATTCTGCCTCTGCCGTAAGCGTCGGGAAGTCCGGTGAGCAGTGCGCAATGACGCGCCTTTTTCATTTCGTCTGTGTATACCCTGAATACGCCGTCGTTGTGTGTTGTGCGGTATTTAAAGGAATTTTCTACGTTTTCGGAAAGCTTATAGCCGTAAGCCTCACAGGCAGAACGAGCCATACGGATACCGCCAAAGGGATTAACACCGCGTTTTAGCGCTTCATCGGTCTGCAGACCTACAATTAGTTCCTTTTCCTTGTCTAAATAGCCGGGAGCATAGGAGCAGAGGGAGGAAACGGTGTCAACGTCAATAGAAAGCACACCGCCGTTTTCTTGCTCTTTCTTTAAAAGTTCTTTGAATTTCTCCATAAGAGCGTTTGTACGCTCTGTGGCGCCGCAAAGGAAAGAATCGTCCTCTTCATAAGGAGTATAGTTATTCTGAATAAAATCGCGTACGTCGATAGCGTCTTGCCATCTACCCGATTTAAAGCCTTTCCACTGTTCAAATTTCATATAAATCCCTCCAACATTGTTAAAAAAACAACGGACATTTGAGCATAAAAATAAGTAGCTAAGAAAACTTAACTACCCAGACGGACGGTATAACCGAATAAACAGTCTGCACTGTGTCAATTCACATACCCGTCAGCAAACTGCCTTTGAATGTATCATACCACAACCTGTTGTGTATTGCAACAAAAAAATATCTAAATATGCAATTTTTGTGAAAATGATACGAAAATTTTGTAGTAATTATGTTTTATTTTACTTGACTTGATAAATATAAAGTGTATACTATTATAATAGACTATAATGGAGGTATTATTTATGAAAAATTTTAATATAGACACCAAATGTGTACAGGGCGGTTATACCGCAGGTAACGGTGAACCAAGACAGATACCGATTATACAGAGTACAACCTTTAAATATGAATCTTCCAGCGATATGGGAAAGCTTTTTGACCTTGAGGCTTCAGGTTATTTTTATTCCCGTTTGCAAAATCCTACCAACGACTACGTAGCCGCTAAAATTTGTGAGCTTGAGGGCGGTACGGCTGCTATGCTTACTTCATCGGGACAGGCTGCAAGTTTCTATAGCGTGTTCAATATTGCTTCTGCAGGTGACCACGTGATTTCCTGTTCTGCTATTTACGGTGGAACATATAATCTTTTTGCTGTAACTATGAAGAGAATGGGTATTGATTTTACCTTTGTTTCTCCTGATATAAGCGAAGAAGATTTACAGAAGGAATTCCGTGAGAACACAAAGGCTGTTTTCGGTGAAACGATTGCAAACCCTGCTCTTGTCGTTCTTGATATTGAGAAGTTTGCCCGTGTTGCTCATAAAAACGGCGTTCCCCTTATTATTGATAATACTTTTGCTACTCCCGTTAATTGCCGACCTTTTGAGTGGGGCGCTGATATCGTTACCCATTCCACCACTAAATATATGGACGGTCACGGAAGCGGTGTAGGAGGATGTATTGTTGATTCGGGTAAATTTGACTGGACAAAGTATCCTGATAAATTCCCAGGTCTTTGCACACCTGACGAAAGCTATCACGGTGTTACCTATACCGAGCGTTTCGGTCTTGAGGGTGCGTATATCACCAAAGCAACCGCACAGCTTATGAGAGATTTAGGCTCTATTCAGTCTCCTCAGAACGCTTATCTTGTAAACCTAGGTCTTGAAAGTCTTCACGTGAGAATGAAGCGTCACTGCGAAAACGGTCTGGCTGTTGCAAAATATCTTCAGTCCGATGACAGAATTTCATGGGTAAAATATCCAGGTCTTGAGGGAAGCGACGACGAAGCTCTTGTTAAAAAGTATTTGCCTAACGGTTCTTGCGGCGTTGTAAGCTTTGGCGTAAAGGGTGGAAGAGCTGCTGCTGAAAAGTTTATGGCAGGTCTTAAAATCGCCGCTATTGAAACCCACGTTGCTGATGCAAGAAGCTGTTGTCTGCACCCTGCAAGTGCAACGCACCGTCAGATGAGTGATGACGAGCTTGTTGCTGCAGGTGTACTTCCTGACCTCGTTCGTTTTTCGTGTGGACTTGAAAGCAGTGAAGACCTTATCAACGATATTAAAAACGCTTTAGACAATATATAAAGAGAGTTGGTTTAGACTATGCCTATCAGAATACCCAATGATTTGCCTGCTGTAAAGACATTGCTTAATGAAAATATTTTTGTGATGCCCGAACAGCGCGCTGTCACACAGGATATTCGTCCTTTAAAAATCTTACTTCTTAATCTTATGCCCAATAAGGTTGCAACCGAAACACAACTTTCTAGGTTGCTTGGTAATACGCCTTTACAGGTTGAGCTTGAGCTTATTCACACAAGCTCCTACCATTCAAAAAATACTTCAAGTGAGCATCTTCTGGCTTTTTATAAGACCTTTGAGGACGTTAAGGAGCAAACCTTTGACGGAATGATAATTACAGGTGCGCCTGTTGAAAAAATGGAGTTTGAAGAGGTTGAATACTGGGATGAGCTTTGTGAGATAATGGAATGGACAAAAACTCATGTTCATTCTACGTTTCATATTTGCTGGGGGGCTCAGGCTGGTCTTTATTATCATTACGGTATCAAGAAATACCCCCTTGAAAATAAGCTTTTCGGTGTGTTTGAGCATACGGCAGATTACAAAAATTCAATGCTTCTCAGAGGATTTGACGATAAATTCTTCGTTCCTCATTCCCGTCATACTACTATAAAAAGGGAAGATATTGAAAAGGTAAAGGAGCTTAAAATCGTTGCTTCCTCAGAGAAAGCGGGAATATACGCTGTTCTTACCGATAACGGAAAACAGGTGTTTATTACGGGACATTCTGAATATGACGCCAATACTCTCAATGATGAATATTTAAGAGACCTTCAGCGAGGGGATAAGATTGACGTTCCCGAAAATTATTATCCTGATGATGACCCGTCAAAATCACCTGTTGTTAAATGGCGTTCTCACGCTCACTTACTTTACTGTAATTGGCTTAACTATTTTGTGTACCAGACAACACCGTATGATATTACTGAGATTAAGAATTCTAAGTAATAACAAAACCTGCGATTGCCGTGATGCCTCGCAGGTTTTTGAAGTTTTTATAGATTAAGTAAAAATTGCTTGACTTCATCACACTGATGTGATAGACTAATGAAGCGAAATGTTTTTTTGGAGGCATTATCTTATATGTATATAGATAAAAAATTGCTTAAAAATGATGAAGAAACGGTATATAAACTGAGAAAGCTATATCAGAGCTACGGTTATAACCGATATAAAATGAGCAAGTTTGAGGAATATGATCTTTATGTAAAAAATAAGGATTTTCTGATTTCCGACGGTGTAATCACCTTTACCGATACTTCAGGCAGACTTCTTGCTTTAAAGCCTGACGTTACGCTTTCCATTATTAATAACTGCAAGGATACGAAGGACGAGGTACATAAGGTTTATTATAACGAAAACGTATACCGTATTTCAGGTAGTTCTAACACGTACAAAGAAATAATGCAGACGGGACTTGAATGTATCGGCGCCCTCGGTACCTTTGAAATTTGCGAGGTTATATGCCTTGCTCTTAAAAGTCTTTCTATTATTGATAAAGACTATGTAATGCAGATTTCACATATCGGACTGCTCAACAGCGTACTTGATGAGCTTTGCATTTTTGATGATGATAAAAAAGAAATTCTGCTTCTTATCAGTAGCAAAAATGATGACGGAATTAAAAGCTTTTGTGAACAGAAGGGCTTTGATTGTTCTGTTGCGCAAAAGCTTATGCTCTTTACAAAAAACTATTCAGACGTCAAAGATGCCGTTGACACTCTAAAGGAAGTTGCAAACGGTAAACAGTTAGAGGAATTTGAAAAAATACTCAACGTTCTTGTTGACTGCGGCTATGAGGATAAATTTACCGTTGACTTTTCTGTTGTAGGCGGTATGCGTTATTATAGCGGTGTGGTGTTTAAAGGCTATATAAATTCTATACCCACAAGCGTTTGCTCAGGCGGTCAGTACGATAAGCTTATGAAGAAGATGGGCAGAAGTAGTTCTGCTATTGGCTTTGCTGTGTATCTTGATGAGCTTAACCGTTTTAAAGGCGATATTAATGAATATGACGTTGATATTGTTTTAATTGATAACGGTAACGTAAGTGAGGTATTGAAGACGTCGAGAAGGCTTTCGGAAAACGGAGAGAGCGTAAGGGTGTGTAAAAATATACCCAAAGATATCCGCTTTAAAAAGGCAGTTGCCATTAAAGACGGGGAGGTAGAGGTAATCAGTGAAAATGCTTAATGTTGCGCTTCCTAAGGGAAGACTTGGAGAAAAAGTTTACGATATGTTTGAAAAAGCAGGTTTTCCTTGCCCTGCCATAAAAGAAAACAACCGTAAGCTTATATTTGAAAATAAGGAAATAGGTGTAAGATATTTCTGGGTTAAGCCCTCTGACGTTGCCATTTACGTTGAGCGCGGTGCGGCAGATATAGGCGTTGCAGGTAAGGACATTCTGCTTGAATATAACCCTGACGTATATGAACTGCTTGACCTTAAAATAGGTAAGTGCAGAATGGCTGTTGCCGCCAAGAAGGATTTCAGGGATAATCCTGATACTACGCTTCGCGTTGCAACCAAATTTTCCAATATTGCCGCAAAATATTATAGTGAAAAATGCAGGGATATAGATATTATTCATCTTAACGGCTCAATAGAAATTGCTCCTATATTAGAGCTTTCAGACGTTATAGTGGATATAGTTGAAACGGGAAAAACCTTGCTTGAAAATGATTTGATTCCCTTTGAGACAATCGTACCCATAAGTGCAAGGCTGATTTCCAATAAATCAAGCTATCAGTTTAAAAAAGATATTATTGAGACCGTGAGAAAAGGTCTTTGTGAACAGGTGAGTGAAGATTAATGATTAAGATTTTAAAATACTCAGAGGTACCGAACAGCGAGGTTTTTTCCCGTTGCTCTGCTTGTGACGATGTTTCTTCTATCGTTGCCGAAATCATTGAAGACGTTAAGGCAAACGGCGACGCTGCTCTTTACCGTTACTGTGAAAAATTTGATAAGGCAAAGCTTGATAGCCTTGAAGTAAGCGAAGAAGAAAAAAAGAAAGCTATGGAGCAGGTTGAAGAGCGGTTTATAAACGTTCTTAAAACCGCTGCTGAGAACATTCGCGCTTTCCACGAAAAACAGGTTAGAAACAGCTTTATAATCAACGATAAACAGGGCGTTGTTATGGGACAAAAGGTTATCCCTGTTGACAGAGCAGGTCTTTACGTCCCTGGTGGTACTGCCGCATATCCCTCTACCGTTCTTATGGACAGTATTCCTGCAAAAATTGCAGGTGTTAAAGAGGTGTGCATTGTCACACCTCCTATGGCAAACGGTAAGGTTAATCCCGTTATTTTGGCGGCTTCCGTAATTGCAGGTGTGGACAGAGTGTTTAAGGTTGGCGGCGCTCAGGCCATAGCCGCTCTTGCTTATGGTACCGAGAGTATACCTAAAGTGGATAAAATCGTCGGCCCAGGTAACGCCTTTGTGGCTGAAGCTAAAAAACAGGTTTACGGCACAGTGTCCATTGATATGATAGCGGGACCAAGTGAAATTCTCGTTGTGGCTGACAGCACTTGTGAGCCTTCCTTTATTGCGGCTGACCTGCTTTCTCAGGCAGAGCATGATAAAAATGCAAGTGCTGTACTTGTTACAGATAGTATGGATTTTGCCCAAAAAGTATCAAATGAGCTTGAAAGGCAGATACCACTGCTTTCAAGGCAGGAGATTGCAAGGGCTTCTATTGACGTTAACGGTAAAATAATCGTTGCTGAGAATCTTCACGTGGCAATTGAAATTGCCAATGAAATAGCCCCTGAGCATTTAGAACTTTGCGTTGACAATCCTTTTGATTATCTTGATTCCATTCGTCATGCAGGAAGTATATTTATGGGCAAATACTGTCCTGAGGCTTTGGGCGATTATTTTGCGGGACCTAATCATACCTTACCAACAAGCGGTACTGCGAAGTTTTCAAGTCCGTTATCGGTAGATGATTTTGTGAAGAAAACACAGTATACGTATTATACTAAACAGGCTCTTGATAAGGTGGCAGAGGACATTGCTTTCTTTGCCGAAAAAGAAGGTCTTACCGCACACGCTAAAAGCGCAATAATTCGTACGGAGAGAAAATAATGAGCAAGTTTCTTAATAAGTGTTACTCTTCTCTTGAGGCTTACGTTCCAGGTGAACAGCCAAAGGATTTTGAGTATATTAAACTGAATACCAACGAATCTCCTTTTGAACCGTCCCCCAGTGTTATCAAGGCGGTTAACAGCGATGAAGTTAAAAATCTCAGACTTTATTCAGACCCTACAGCTTCGGTTTTAAAAGAAAAAATAGCTAAGCTGTATGACGTAAACAGTGAAAACGTTTATCTTGCTAACGGCTCTGACGATATTTTGAATTTTTCCTTTATGGCTTTTTCGGGGGAAGACAAACAGACTGTATTCCCGGAAATCAGCTATGGCTTTTATAAGGTTTTTGCAAAGCTTTATTCATTAAATGCAGAGATGATACCCTTAAAAGACGATTTTTCAATAGACTACAGGGATTATCTCAATAAAAATAAGTTTATAGTTATTGCAAATCCTAACGCACCAACGGGACTTACTTTGTCTACTGATGAAATTGAAGAAATTCTTAAGACAAATACGGAAAGTGTTGTACTTATAGACGAGGCTTACGTTGATTTCGGTGGAGAAAGCGTTGTTTCGCTAACTAAAAAATACGATAATCTTCTTGTTTGTCAGACCTTTTCAAAATCAAGATGTATGGCAGGAGCAAGACTTGGATTTGCGATAGGAAACAAAGAACTTATCAGTGACCTTGAACTGATAAAATATTCTACTAATCCTTATAATATCAACCGTCTTACCCTTGTTGCAGGTGCGGCGGCTATAGACGAAAACGATTATTATATGGATAAGTGCAAAGAAATTATTAAAAACCGCGAGTATACTGTTTGTGAGCTTGAAAAGCTTGGTTTTACTCTTACCGATTCTAAGGCTAACTTCATATTTGCACAGTGTGACTGGATTGACGGGGAAACTCTTTACAAAAAGCTTAAAGAAAAGAGAATTCTGGTCCGTCATTTCAGTGATAGAAAAATCAAAAACTTCAACCGTATAACTATAGGAACGATAGAGCAAATGAAGGCTTTAATCAGTGCGGTTAAGGAAATTAAGGAGGAAGCAAAATGAGAAATGCTTCTATAGAAAGAAATACTTTTGAGACTCAGATAAAATTAAATATTGAGCTTGATGGAAAGGGAAAGTCAGAACTTAATATTCCTTGCGGATTTCTAACGCATATGCTGACTCTTTTTGCCCGTCACGGTGGTTTTGACCTTAAAATTGAGGCAACGGGTGACACCTTTGTTGACGACCACCACTTAGTTGAGGATATAGGTATCTGTCTTGGCAAAGCCTTTAAAGAAGCTCTCGGCGATATGAAGGGAATTAACAGATACGGATATATGCTTCTTCCTATGGACGAAGCTCTTATTGAGAGTGCCGTTGATATTTCGGGCAGACCTTATCTTTCCTACAGGCTTGATATACCCACGCAAAAGGTTGGTGAATTCGATACCGAGCTTGTTGAGGAATTTCTGATTAGCTTTGTAAGAAATGCGGATATAACTCTGCACGTTATAAGCCGTGACGGTAAAAATTCTCATCACATAATTGAGGGAGCTTTCAAGTCAGTGGCAAGAACGCTGAGAACGGCAGTTGCTGTTGACAGCCGTTTTTCAGATGAGATACCCTCTACCAAAGGAGTTCTCTGATGATAGCAATTATTGATTACGGGGTTGGTAATCTCTTTTCCCTATGCTCATCCTTTAAGGCAATCGGCGCTGATATTTGTGTGACAGGGGAGAAAGAGATTATTAAAAAAGCCGATAAGCTTATACTTCCCGGTGTTGGCGCATTTGAGGATGCGGCTAAAAAGCTTCGCTTATTAGGACTTGATGAGGTTATAAAGGAAGAAGTAAGCAAGGGTAAGTCTATTATGGGAATTTGCCTCGGTATGCAGATGCTTTTTGAAAAAAGCTATGAATATGGAGAACATAAAGGTTTAGGTCTTTTAAAGGGCGAGGTTATAGGTATGGAAAATACGATACCTAAAAACCTTAAAATCCCGCATATTGGCTGGAATGCCTTGCATTTTACCAAAGACAATCCGTTGTTTAAATATATTAACGACGGTGATTGCGTTTATTTCGTACATTCTTTTTATGCATCAAACTGCGAGGACAGTCTTATAGCTACTGCTGAGTACGGTAAAGAGCTTACGGCAGCGGTTGCAAAGGATAACGTGTTCGGCTGTCAGTTCCATCCTGAAAAAAGCGGAGAAGTGGGACTTAAAATTTTAAAAGCGTTTTGCGAATTTGGAGATAACTTATGATAATTTATCCTGCAATAGATTTATACGGCGGAAAGGCTGTACGTCTTTATAAAGGCGATTATAACAATATGACCGTTTACAGCGATTGTCCGCAGGAGGTTGCTGTACATTTCAGATCGTGCGGCGCCGACCATTTGCATCTTGTTGACCTTGAGGGCGCCAGAGACGGTACTACGCCTAATATAGAAACGGTTAAAACAATAAGAAAAAATACCGATGCCTTTATAGAAATCGGCGGAGGTATCAGAAGCATAGAAACGGTAAAAGCGTACATTGATGCAGGTGTTGACCGCGTTATTCTTGGAACCGCCGCAGTAAAGGACAGAGAGTTTTTGTTAGAAGCCCTTGGTATGTATGGTGATAAAATTGCCGTTGGCGTAGACATAAAAGACGGCTTTGTTGCTATAAAGGGTTGGACTGAGAAATCACAATTTAACGGAATTGAGTTTTGTTCAGATATGCAGAATATTGGCGTAAAAACAATAATATGTACCGATATTTCCCGTGACGGAGCTATGAGAGGCACCAACCTACAGCTTTATAAAGAGCTTAAGGAAAAGCTTTCCCTTAACATAATAGCATCGGGCGGCGTAACCGATATGTCTGATATAGAAAAGCTTAATGAAATCGGTGTTTACGGCGCTATTGTGGGCAAAGCCTATTATACAGGCGCTATTGATATAGCAGAGGCGGTGGAAAAAGCCAAATGATAACGAAAAGAATTATTCCCTGTCTTGACGTAAAGAACGGCAGAGTTGTTAAGGGTGTAAACTTTAAAGGACTAAGTGACGTTTCCTCGCCTATTGAACTTGCAAAGTACTATAGCGATAACGGTGCTGACGAGCTTGTTTTTTACGATATAACCGCTTCCTTTGAGGGCAGACAGCTTTTTACAGATATTTTAAAAGAGGTTGCTTCGCAGATTTTTATTCCTCTTACCGTAGGCGGCGGCATTAACAGTATTGAGGATTTTGACAGAGTGCTTAAATGCGGAGCCGATAAGGTCAGCGTGAATTCGGGAGCAATAAAAAATCCGCAGCTTATAGAACAGGCGGCTAAAAAATACGGTGACCAGTGTGTCGTTTTATCTGTTGATATCAAAAGGGTTGACGGACGGTTTCACGTGTTTGCAAAGGGCGGCAGAGAGGAAACGGGTATAGAGGCTATAGAGTGGATTAAACGAGGCGTTTCAAACGGCGCAGGTGAAATAGTTGTTAACTCTATTGACACCGACGGCGTTAAGGGCGGTTTTGACCTTGAAATGCTAAAGGCTGTATGTGATGCGGTAAACGTTCCCGTTATTGCTTCGGGCGGCGCGGGAAATATGGAGCACTTTACACGGCTCTTTAAAACGTTACCTGACGTAGATGCAGGTCTTGCGGCATCTATTTTCCATTTCGGTGAAGTAAAAATCAAAGACTTAAAACAAAATTTAAGTGAAAACGGCGTTATTGTGAGGTTATGATTATGTTTAATATAGATGAACTTAAATTCGATGAAAAAGGACTCATTCCTGCTATTGTGGTGGATGCAGATACTAAAAAGGTTCTGACACTTGCCTATATGAATAAGGAAAGCCTTGAAATTTCTATGGAAAAAGGACTTACCTGTTTTTACAGCCGCAGCAGACAGGAGTTATGGCTTAAGGGAGAAACCAGCGGAAACTATCAGCATATTGTTTCTATTACGGCTGACTGCGATAAGGATGCTCTGACTGTAGTTGTTAAAAAGGATGGACCTGCCTGTCACACAGGAAAGGATAGTTGCTTCTTTAACGAAGTATGGCATAGCAAGGAACTCAGCGAATTTTCTACCGAAGGACTCTACGCTTTGCTTGAGGGCAGAAAAAAAGATTTGCCTGAGGGTTCTTATACTACCTATCTTTTTCAGAAGGGAATTGACAAAATTCTCAAAAAGGTGGGAGAGGAATGTACAGAGGTTATTATTGCAGGTAAAGCCGACGATAAAGCTGAAACTGTATACGAGGTTGCCGACCTTATGTATCACGTAATGGTTATGATGGTTGAAATGGGCATAAGCGTAGCCGATATTAAAAATGAACTCGCTTCCCGTCACGTAATTGATAAAAAGGTTAAACAGGAAAAAATGACAGGAAATTAAAAAAACAGCCGAGAGGCTGTTTTTGTTTATGTAATAGGGGAGATTTCTGTGCAGTGAGGTATTTTTTCTGTTCTTTTTAAATATCAAAATTAATTTGTAATGAGAAAATATGCATAAAGTATGCATAAATATTCGATTGGTCTGCACAAAATAACCAAAAGTGTATGTGGATTTTTTATATTAATTGTAAGAAAAAGAGTTTTTGAAAAAACGTGTAATATTTTATGCAGAAAAACTTGCATAAATATACACAAGATGTTATAATACTGTCATTGAATTTGAAAATCATTTTTGGAGGAATTGAAAATGGATAAAAGTAAAATCAAAAAGGTAGTTCTTGCTTATTCGGGAGGTCTTGATACCTCTATAATTATCCCTTGGTTAAAGGAAAATTATAACAATCCTGAGATTATTGCCGTTTCGGGTAACGTTGGACAGGCAAGTGAACTTGAGGGCCTTGAAGAAAAGGCTATAAAGACAGGCGCTTCTAAAATTTATATCGAGGACCTTACTAAAGAATTTCTTGACGATTACGTATTTCCTTGCGTACAGGCGGGCGCTCTTTACGAGGATTATATGCTTGGTACCGCTTTTGCACGTCCTCCCATTGCAAAGCGTATAGCTGAGATTGCGCTTAAAGAGGGCGCAGATGCAATTTGCCACGGCTGTACGGGTAAGGGCAACGACCAGGTTAGATTTGAAATGGCTATTAAGGCTTTTGCTCCCGATATGCCTATAATTGCTCCTTGGAGAGAGTGGAATATCAAATCAAGAGAAGAGGAAATTGATTATGCAGAGGCACATAACGTTCCTCTTAAGATTAACAGAGAAACTAATTATTCCAAGGATAAGAACATCTGGCATTTGAGCCACGAGGGTCTTGACCTTGAGGACCCTGCAAACGAGCCTCTTTACAATAAGGAAGGTTTTCTTGAAATGGGCGTTTCTCCTGAAATGGCACCCGATAAGCCAACCTACGTTACCATTCATTTTGAAAAGGGTATTCCTACCGCTATCGACGGCGTAGAAATGGACAGCGTTGCTCTTGTAAGTAAACTCAATGAGCTTGGCGGCGCTAACGGTATCGGTCTTCTTGATATAGTTGAAAACCGTCTTGTTGGTATGAAGTGCAGAGGCGTATACGAAACTCCCGGCGGCGCTATTATCTATAAGGCACATCAGATTCTTGAAACAATTACGCTTGATAAGGATACGGCGCATTACAAATCTCTCGTTGCTCAGAAACTTGCTGAAAACGTTTATAACGCCCTTTGGTTTACCCCTCTTACCGAGGCTATCCTTGCTTTTGTAAAATCTACTCAAAAAACCGTTACAGGCGACGTTAAGGTTAAGCTTTATAAGGGTAACATCATCAATGCGGGTGTAACTTCACCGTATTCACTTTACGACAGCGAGATTGCAACCTTTGATGAGGACGACGTTTACGACCAGAAGGAATCTGCAGGCTTTATAAACCTTTACGGACTTCCCACCAAGGTTTATGCAAAGATGAAGAAAAAGAACAATTTAGATTAATTTTTAATTGAGGTAGTTACGATGGATAAAATGTGGGCAGGAAGATTCAGCAAGGCTTTGAATGAAGAAGCCGACGATTTTAATTCTTCCATTCACTTTGACTCAAGAATGTATAAACAGGATATAACAGGCTCAATGGTTCACGCTATGATGCTCTCCCGTCAGGGCATAATCACTACGGAAGAATATGCCGATATATTAAACGGACTTAGCGGAATTTTAGAGGATATTGAAAGCGGAAAGCTTCAGTTTGATATGAATGCTGAAGATATCCATATGTTTATTGAGTCAGAGCTTACAAAGAGAATAGGGGATAACGGAAAGAAGCTTCATACTGCCCGTAGCCGTAATGACCAGGTAGCTCTTGATATAAGACTGTATTTAATGGCTGAATGTGATGAAATCGGCTCACTTCTCAAAAAGCTTATTGAAGTAATCAGAGATAAAGCAGAAGAAAATCAGGACGCTATAATGCCCGGATATACCCATTTACAACGCGCTCAACCCATCACCTTTGCCCATCATCTTCTTGCTTACGCTATGATGTTTAAGCGCGATTTTGAGAGAATCGGCGATGCGGTAGATAGAATGAATTATTCTCCTATCGGCTCTTGCGCTCTTGCAGGTACTACCTACAATACCGACCGAGCCTTTGAGGCTGAGCGTCTTGGCTTCAACGGTATTATGATGAACAGTATCGACGGTGTATCGGACAGAGATTTCTGTATCGAGCTTATGTCCTGCTTTGCTACCGTTATGATGCATTTATCCCGTTTTTCTGAAGAAATAATACTCTGGTCAAGCTGGGAATTCAAATTTGTTGAGCTTGATGACAGCTACACAACAGGCTCAAGTATTATGCCACAGAAGAAAAATCCTGATATGGCAGAGCTTGTAAGGGGTAAAACAGGCAGAGTATACGGCGATTTAATGGCGCTGCTTACTACTCTTAAGGGACTTCCTCTTGCTTATAACAAGGATATGCAGGAGGATAAAGAGGCTATTTTTGATTCTGTAGATACCGTTAAGAAATGTCTTAGCATTTTCGCGCCAATGGTTGCTACAATGAACGTACTTAAAGGCAATATGTATTCTGCGGCGCAAAAAGGCTTTATAAATGCTACCGACCTTGCTGATTATCTCGTTAAAAAGGGTATGCCTTTCAGAACTGCATATAAGCACGTTGGTACGCTTGTAGGCTACTGTATTGAAAACGGTACGGTACTTGAAAGTTTGCCTATTGAAAAATATAAGGAATATTCCGAGCTGTTTGACAGTGATTTGTACGATGAAATATCTCTTGAAACCTGCGTTGCAAAGCGTATTTCTGCAGGTTCAACGGGTTATGAATCGGTAAAACAGCAGATTGAATATATTACGGAGTTTTTAAAGAAATGAAAAAAGTATTTATAGACGGAAGCGCAGGAACAACGGGACTGAGAATCTATGAGCGTCTTGAAAGCAGAGACGACATAACTCTTATAAAGCTTCCCGAAGAAAAGCGTAAGGACAAGGACGCAAGAAAAGAAGCAATTAACAGCGCGGATATAGTTTTTCTGTGTCTGCCTGACGATGCGGCAAGAGAGTCGGTTTCATTAATTGAAAACGAAAATACCGTTGTGCTTGACACCTCTACTGCGCACAGAACTCTTGAGGGTTGGACGTACGGCTTTCCCGAGCTTAATGAAAATATAGAGAATGAGCTTAAAAGCTCAAAAAGGATTGCCGTTCCGGGCTGTCACGCAAGTGGTTTTATCGCTCTTGTTTATCCTCTTGTTGAGGCGGGTATTTTGCCTAAGGATACACTTCTTGTATGTACTTCTGTTACAGGCTACAGTGGTGGCGGTAAGAAGATGATTGCTCAGTACGAGAGTGATGATTGCGACGCCCTTCTTAAAGCCCCAAGACAGTACGGTTTGACACAACAGCACAAGCATTTAAAGGAAATGAAGGCTATTACGGGAATTGAAAATATTCCTGCCTTTTCACCTATAGTTTCTGATTTTTACAGCGGTATGTGTGTAACCTTGCCTATATTTGCTTCACAACTCAGTAGTGGAAAAACTGTGGAAGATATCAAGGCTGTATACAAAGCCAAATACAACGGCCCTGTTGTGAAATATAATGAAAATCCTGACGAAGAGGGCTTTTTGTCAGCGGCAGCGCTTTCAATGCTTGACGGTATGGAAATCGCCGTGTTTGGAAATGAAGAGAGAATTTTACTTGTTGCAAGATACGATAATCTGGGTAAAGGTGCTTCGGGAGCAGCAGTAGAATGTATGAATATTTCAATGGGCGCAGATAAAACAAAAGGACTCAGCGTTTAAGAAAGGTATAAAACTTATGAAAATTATTGAAGGCGGAGTTTGTGCCGCAAAGGGCTTTACCGCATCGGGTGTTCATTGCGGTATAAGAATGAATAAAACGAAAAAAGACCTTGCTCTTATTTACAGTGAAAAAATTGCTAATGCGGCGGCTGTTTATACCACCAATCTTGTAAAGGGTGCGCCTCTTACTGTAACCAAGGAACATATAAGCAACGGCAAAGCGCAGGCTGTTATATGTAATAGCGGTAACGCAAATACCTGTAATGCTAACGGTATCGAAGTTGCAAAAGAGACAAGCTGTCTTATTGCAAATGAACTTGGAATAAACTCTGAGGATATCATTGTTGCTTCTACAGGCGTTATCGGTCAGCCACTTAATATTGAGCCAATTAAAAAAGGAATTCCCCAGCTTGTAAGAAGTCTTGGTAACAACAGCATTGATGCGGCTCACGGTATTATGACCACAGATACGAAGGTAAAAGAAATTGCCGTATCCTTTGAAATAGACGGCGTTGAGTGTAAAATCGGCGGTATAGCTAAGGGAAGCGGTATGATTCATCCCGATATGGCTACAATGCTTGTATTTATAACTACCGACTGCGCTATTTCTTCGTCATTGCTTCAAAAGGCTCTTTCTTCGGATATAAAAAATACTTTTAATATGGTAAGTGTAGACGGAGATACCTCTACAAATGATATGGTTGCTGTTCTTGCAAACGGTATGGCAGGAAACAATGAAATCTGCGAGAAAAACGAAAACTATGAAACCTTTATGAAAGCTCTTAATACCGTTACTGTTTATCTTTGCAGATGCATTGCGGCTGACGGCGAGGGCGCAACAAAGCTTCTTGAGTGTAGCGTAACAGGCGCTAAGGACGATGCTAATGCTAAAAAAATAGCTAAGAGTGTTATTTGTTCTTCTCTTACAAAAGCGGCTATGTTCGGCGCTGACGCCAACTGGGGAAGAGTGCTGTGCGCTATCGGTTATGCAAAATGCGATGTTGACGTTAGTAAGGTTGACGTGTCCTTTAAATCTAAAAAAGGCATAATTGACGTGTGTAAACAGGGAAGCGGTATTGATTTTTCTGAGGAAAAAGCAAAGGAAATACTGCTTCAGAATGAAATAGAAATAATAATAGGTTTAGGGGACGGAAATGCTCAGGCTACTGCGTGGGGCTGTGACCTTACCTATGATTACGTAAAAATCAACGGTGACTACCGAACATAATAAAAACAAAATCTCCATAGCTATGGAGATTTTAACCCTTTATAAAGGAGAAAAATTTTATGAATATTTCCAATGCTGACAGAGCTGAAATACTTGTTCAGGCACTGCCTTATATCAAAAAGTATACAGGAAAAATTGTAGTTATTAAATACGGCGGAAACGCTATGATTAACGAGGACCTTAAAAATTCGGTAATGAGTGATATCATTCTTCTTACCCTTGTTGGTGTAAAGGTTGTTCTCGTTCACGGCGGAGGTCCCGAAATCACCGATATGCTCGGCCGTGTTGGAATAGAAAGTAAATTCGTAAACGGTCTTCGCGTAACCGATAAGGATACCGTTGATATCGTACAGATGGTACTTGCGGGTAAGGTAAATAAAAGCCTTGTTAACCTCATTGAGAGAAAGGGCGGTAAGGCAATCGGTCTTTCGGGTATTGACGGACATATGCTTATGGCTGAGCCTAAAAACGCTGACCTTGGTTACGTTGGCGATATCAAAAAGGTTAATATTCAGCCTATACTTGACGTTATTGAAAAAGGCTATATTCCCGTTGTTTCCACTTTGGGTTGCGATAAAGAGGGGAACGTTTACAATGTAAATGCAGATACAGCCGCCGCTAAAATCGCAGGCGCTCTTGCCGCAGAAAGTCTTATTTCCCTTACCGATATAAGCGGTATTTTAAGAGACGTTAACGACCCTGATTCTCTTATTTCTCATATAGAAATTGAAGAGGCTGAACAGCTTAAAAAAGAGGGCGTAATTTGCGGCGGTATGATACCTAAGGTTGAATGTTGCGTTAATGCTATTAACTGGGGCGTTAGAAAGGTATTTATTATCGACGGCAGAGTTGAACACTCTATACTTATCGAAACCCTTACTGATGAGGGTATCGGTACAATGTTCTACAGAAAAAAAGGTGAGTAACTTGAATTCGTTTTTTGAAGAAGATAAAAAATATATCGCAGGTACGTATAACCGTTTTCCTGTTCAGATAACAGAGGGAAAGGGCAGTATATGTAAGGATAGCGAGGGTAATGAATATATTGACCTTGGTACAGGTATTGCTGTTAATACCTTTGGCTTTTGCGATGAAAAATGGATTGAGGCTGTAACAGAGCAGCTTAATTCCTTTCAGCATACATCTAATCTTTATTACAGCAGTCCTTGTATAAAACTTGCAAAGCTTCTCTCAGAGCGTACAGGCTGTAGTAAGGTGTTCTTTTCTAATTCGGGTGCAGAAGCAAATGAGTGCGCTATAAAGGTTGCAAGAAAATACAGCGCTGACGTACTTGGAATAAAAGAACCTGTAATACTTACTCTTGTGAATAGCTTTCATGGCCGAACAGTAACCACTCTTGCCGCCACGGGACAGGACGTTTTCCATAACGATTTCTTACCTCTTACAAAAGGTTTTGCTTATACCCCTGCTAACGATGTTGAAGAGCTTAGAAAAAATGTGGATAAATATTCTCCTTGTGCAATAATGTTCGAAACCGTACAGGGCGAGGGCGGAGTTAATCCTCTTGATAAAGAATTTGTAGATGAAATTGTGAAAATAGCTAAGGAGAAGAATATTCTTCTTATTGTTGATGAGGTTCAGACAGGTAACGGCAGAACAGGTCAGCTTTACGGATATATGAATTTTGGTTTTACTCCTGATATTGTGTCCACTGCAAAGGGCCTTGGCGGTGGATTACCAATCGGTGCTACAATGCTTTTTGATAAGGTAAAGGATGTTCTGACACCGTCAAGCCATGGTTCTACCTTTGGTGGAAATCCCGTAGCCTGTGCAGGTGCAGTTAATATTATTGAGAGAATTGACGACAGTGTGCTGTGCGGTGTTAAAGAGCGTAACGCTGTAATAACTGAAACGCTTAGCGGCGCAAAGGGTATAAAAGGAATTTCGGGTATGGGACTTATGCTCGGCATTGAAACCGAAAAACCTGCCGCAGACGTGGTTAAAGAGTGTATGAAAAACGGCGTTCTCGTATTAACCGCTAAAACAAAGGTAAGACTTTTACCGGCGCTGAATATTCCTATAGACATTCTTAAAAAGGCTCTTGAGGTAATCAAGGAAGCCTGTAAATAAGGAGAAAAGAAAATGAATTTAAAAGGCAGAGATTTTTTAAAGCTTCTTGATTTTACAAAAGAAGAAATGACGTATCTTATTGATAAAGCGTCAGAATATAAGGCGAAGAAAAAAGCAGGTATTTGCCACGATGATTTTAAGGGTAAAAACATTGCTCTTATTTTTGAAAAGACAAGCACACGAACCCGTTGCAGCTTTGAGGTTGCCGCAAGTGACCTTGGTATCGGTACAACCTATCTTGACCCAAGCGGTTCACAGATTGGTAAAAAGGAAAGCATAGCCGACACAGCTCGTGTACTTTCAGGAATATATGACGGTATTGAATACAGAGGCTTCGGACAGGAAATCGTTGAGGAACTTGCACGTTATGCCAGTGTTCCCGTATGGAACGGACTTACCAATGAATTTCATCCCACACAGATACTTGCTGACTTTTTGACCATTAAAGAGCAGTTTGGATATTTAGAGGGTATAAACTTTGTTTATATGGGTGATGCCCGTTATAATATGGGAAATTCTCTTATGGTTGGTTGTGCGATTATGGGGCTTAACTTTACAGCCTGTGCTCCCGAAAAATATATGCCGTCAAAAGAGCTTATTGATACCTGTAAGGCTTTAGCTCAGAAAAGCGGCGCTACTCTTAAATTTGAAACTGACCCTATAAAAGCGGTAAAGGACGCTAACGTTATTTATACTGATGTTTGGGTATCAATGGGTGAGCCTGTAAGTGTTTGGGAAGAAAGAATTAACGAGCTTTCGCCTTATCAGGTTAATTCTGCGCTTATGTCTGCTGCGGCTGATAACTGTGTGTTTATGCACTGTCTACCCGCTTTCCACGACCTTAAAACACAGATAGGCAAGGAAATGGGTGAGCGTTTCGGCAGAGACAGTATGGAGGTTACCGACGAGGTATTCGAAAGCGAACGCTCCATAGTATTTAAAGAGGCAGAAAACAGAATGCATACCATAAAGGCTGTTATTGCTGAAACTATATAACAATAAAACTCTATGAAAGTGATTTTTCATAGAGTTTTTTCTTTAGTTATTCTTAGATTTTTTAAGATTCATACTGTTTCTTATTTTTTGGATAATAAAGGATATAATCAAAATCAATAAATGGGTAACTACTATGGTTGCGCCTGTGGGGAAGGATAGTTCATAAGAAAGGGCGAGACCCACGGTAAATGCTATTACGCTTATTATCGCAGAGACGACGGTAACGCCCTTAAAGGTTTTACAAAGTCTTATAGAAGAAAGAGCGGGGAAAATAATAAGACTTGAAACAAGGAGAGTACCCATCATTCTCATTCCGATAACAACGGTAACCGATGTCAGTATTGCAAGAACGGTATTTACCAAAGAAACGTTAGTACCCGTTGCCATAGAGAAATCTTCGTCAAAGGTTACGGTAAATATTCGGTTATAAAAGAATATAAAGAGAACAGCAATCAAAACAGAAACAATAATACTGGTAACGGTATCAGCGGTTGTCAGGGACAGAATACTGCCGAACATATAGTTGGAAAGGTCTGTGTTTGTACCCTTAACGGAAACGATTATAACACCTATAGCAAGTGCTGAGGTTGATATCACCGCTATGGCTGAATCACCCTTTAATTTACTGTTTGAGGAAAGCTTTAAGAGTAAAACGGCAGACAACATTACTATAGGTATTGCTACGGTAAGAGGCGCAAGATTAAGCACTGCCGCAATGGCTAAAGCACCAAAACCAACGTGGGAAAGCCCGTCGCCAATCATAGAATACCGTTTAAGAACGAGGCTTGTGCCAAGCAGAGAAGAACAAAGAGAAATAAGAATTCCTACAATCAGCGCTCTTGACATAAAAGGGTAAGAAAATATGCTTATAAAATCACTCATAAATTCCACCTCCGTAAAAGCGCTTGTGGAAATCGCTGTTTCTGTATTCCTCGGTTGTGCCAAAAAATACCCCTGAGTTTGAAAGGTGTAAAATATGGGTAGCATATTTAAAGGCGGCGTTAATGTCGTGGGACACCATAATTACAGCAATGCGGTATTCCTTGTTTATAGTTTCAATAAGGGAGTACATATCAGAGGCGGCTATGGGGTCAAGACTTGCTACAGGCTCGTCAAGAAGTAAAGCCTTACTGCTTGAGGTAAGCGCTCTTGCAAGAAGTACGCGCTGTTGCTGACCTCCTGAGAGATTCTGAAAGCTTTCTTTTCTTAGGTGGTCGATTTTCATAAGCTCCATATTGTGAAGCGCTCTTTTTTTGTTTTTGGCGCTGTAAAATGGCTTTAGTCCCATTTTATTGATACAGCCTGATAAAACAATTTCCTCAACACTTGCAGGAAAATCCTTTTGTATACTGCTTTGCTGCGGAAGATAACCGATTTCCTTAGAATGTAGGTTTTCGCAGTACTCTATTTTTCCGCTTATATTTTTTTGAAGCTTTAAAATACTTTTAAGCAGCGTACTTTTACCGCTTCCGTTTTCGCCGATTATATAAAGATAATCGTTTTCCCCAACCGTAAAGTTAAGGTCAGAAAGTATAACGCGGTCGTTATACCCGATAGATAAATTTTCACAACTGATTAATGACATAATTTTTTCCTCTGTTTATGGTTTACATACACCGCAGTCGGTATATCCTTCGAGATAAAGGACTTCCTTGTCCTGTTCAATACGGATTTTGGTTTCAGCCATTTTCAAAGCGTAATGACAGGTGGGTAGATGTATCTTTTTGCTTTCTTTGTTTGCGTAATATATTGTTTCTGTATCTTCGTCAGAATCCGTAGGTACAGAACGATAACCGTCAATCGTTTCTTGCATTAATTTATCGGGAGACTCTATTACGGGATAATCGGGATAGGTTACGCTTTTGCTTTTGTCAGAGCATCCGCAGATGGACAGCAGTACTAAAACGCAAATAATAATTCTGATAAACTTCATTTATGTTTCACCAATAGAATTGTAATACTAATTTACCAAAAAATCAACTCTTGAAAAAGAAAAAAGAAAAGTATACAATAGTTTTATGATATGAAAGGAGGTGTCGTATGGAAATTCGCGCATCGCTTAAAGCTAAAGCCAATAAATTACCGCTTACCCCAGGTGTATATATTATGAAGGATAAAAGCGGAAAAATAATATATATCGGTAAGGCGAAGGCACTTAAAAACAGAGTTACGCAGTATTTCGGTTCTGACACAAATCACAGCACTAAGGTAAGACGAATGGTTGAGAACGTGTGCGATTTTGAGTACATTCTATGCGATACCGAATTTGAAGCGCTTATTCTTGAAAATTCTCTTATTAAACAGCATCAGCCTAAATACAATATTTTACTAAAGGATGATAAGGGATATCATTATATTAAGATTACCGACGGCGACTGGCCGAAAATCCAGTGGGTAAAGCAAAAGACGAAGGACGGAAAATATATCGGTCCGTACAATTCAGGCTTTCTTGTGAAAAATGCAGTTGATGAGGCTTGTAAAATTTTTAAAATACCTACCTGCAACCGTTCCTTCGATAAGCCGAGTAAACCATGCCTTAATTATCATATAGGTCTATGTATTGCTCCCTGTAAATTCCGTATGTCGAAGGCGGAGTATACCGCTAACGTTAATAACGCCGTGACATTCATAAAAAACGGAGGCTACGATGAATCAGACCTTAATAAAATGAGAAAGGAAATGGAAGAAGCAGCTGAAAGACTTGATTTTGAAACAGCGGCTAAAATAAGAGACAGAATAGATGCGACAAGAAAACTTGGCGAAAAGCAAAAAGTGGTTTATTCGGGTAACAAAAATCAGGACGTGTTTGCTATTGCTTGTGTAGGAAGACTTGCCTGTGTTCAGCTTCTTAAATTCAGAAATAATCGCCTATCCGACGGACAGCATTATATATTTGAGGACTGCGATAATAAGGCTGAGCTTTACGGAGAGTTTTTAAACAGATACTACGGCGACTGTGATGATATACCGCAAGTTATTTTTACCGATGAAAGTCCTGAAGATAAAGAGCTTCTTTGTTTATGGCTCAGCCAAAAGGCTGACAGAAAGGTTACTATTAACGTGCCGCAAAGGGGAGACATAAAAAGCCTTGTTGATATGTGTATGAGCAATGCGGCGGAAAATCTTTCTAAAAGTATTGAGAGAACAGGGAAAGAGACCTCTGCTCTTTCCGAACTTGGTGAGCTTCTTAATATGCCTACTCCGCCGCGATATATTGAGTCCTATGATATTTCAAATACAGCAGGGGATGAAAACGTAGCGGCAATGGTGGTTTTCGAGGATGGAAGACCTCTTCGCTCAAATTACCGCAAATTTAAAATTAAAAGCTTTGTGGGACAGGACGATTACAGGAGTATGGCTGAGGTTATAGATCGCCGTATAAGCGAATATTTCAAAAAGGAAGACACGGCGTTTTCCATACTTCCCGACTTGATTCTTCTTGACGGAGCAAAGGGGCAAATTTCCGCAGTGCTTCCAGTCCTTGAAAAGTATAATGTGGATGTAGCGGTTTTCGGTATGGTTAAGGATTCAAAACACCGCACAAGAGCCATTGCATCTACGGGCGGGGATATTTCCATAACAGCAACTAAAAGAGCTTTTTCCCTTATAACACAGATACAGGACGAAACCCACCGCTTTGCAATAACGTACCACAAAAGCAGAAAAAGTAAGGGTATGGTACAAAGTGAGCTTACTTCCATTGAGGGAGTAGGGAACAAACGTGCAGTTATTTTATTTAAAAAACTGAAAACACTTAAGGCTATTAAAAACGCTACGGTTGATGAGCTTATGAGTATTAAAGGTATAGATAAAAAAACTGCAGAGAATATTTATAAACATTTTCACAGTTAAAAAAGTCTTTTCGCTTTCGCGAAAAGACTTTTTGTTTTATTTCTTTAAATTTTCATAAAGCTGAAAACCAAGCTTTATAAGTTCGCCTGAAATAAAAGCAATCAGCGAAAAAGCAATTCCTGTCATAAACTGACTGAAGGTAAGAACTGTAAGTCCAAGTGCGTTTCCTAACGGTGTTATAATTAGTAGAATTGAAATTAAAACAAATCCTGCCAGTGTTATGGAAACAAATAGATTTTTAAAGTGGCCGTATTTAAAGAAGAAGTCTTCAAATTTGGTGCTTACCATATTCAAAAGCTGAGAAAAAAGCATTACGGTAAACATCATAGTCTGTGCAAGTGCTGTGCTGTGATTGTAACCTATACTGTATGATATTACGGTAACAGCGGTCATCACGACAGCCTGTACGCATATTATGATTTTTGATTTGAAAGTAAATAAGGCTTTGTCGTCCTTTGTGAAAACGTGCATTGGCTTGTGTTCAAAAATACCGTCTGAAAGAATGCTCATAATAGGGAATGAATCGGTAACGAGATTTATAAACAGAAGCGGTGCGGCAGCAAGAGGGAACGAGCCGAATATAATAAGGCAAAGCAGTATTGAAAAAAGTTCGCTTAAATTACTGCTGAAGAGGTATGTAATTGTTTTTCTTATAGCGCAGAAAAGACCGCGGGAAGTGTTAATTGCATTTATAATAGATGAAAAACGGCTGTTATTCATAATAATATTAGCCGCGCCTCTTGCAACGTCAGTGCCTTTGGAACCCATTGCAATTCCCACGTCTGCATAGCTTAAAGCAGGGGCGTCGTTTACGCTGTCGCCCGTAATGGCAACCGTATGACCTTTTTCTTTAAGGATTTTTACAAGTCTTAATTTTTGGTCGGGGAGCAGTCGGGCAAATACAGAGCAGTTGTCCATAGCAACACTTAGCTCCTCGTCGGTGAGCTTTTCAATTTCTTCGCCCGTCATTACTGTGCTTCCGCTTTCAATGATACCAAGACGTTTGGCTACAGCCTTTGCGGTTGCGGCGTGGTCGCCTGTAATCATAAGGGTTTTTACACCGCCGTTTATACACTCTTCTACAAGAGAAACGCTGTCGTTCTGAGGCGGATTGCTAAGCGCTATAAGTCCTGCAAAATTGAGTCCATCGTCTATGTTTGAGAAATCAAAATTTGAAGGAATTTCAGAAAGCTGTTTAAAGGTGACAGCAATAACACGCATACCGAGATTTGCAAAGTCTGCAACAGTTTGGTTTACGACCTCGCTGTTTGTGTTTGAGCATCTTGGTATAAGATAATCAGGCGCACCCTTGCATATAGCAAAAGGATGGCCGTCTATCATATTTACCGTTACCGTAACTTTACGCTGAGCATCAAAGGGAAGCTTATTAAGGCAGGGATAAATATTAAATATATCCTGCTGGTCTGAGCCTACGTTATTAATGTACGAGTCGATAATAGCGAGTTCGGTAGCATCGTTGTACATAGGAGTGTCTACGTCGTCCTTTGACTGACAGGTGCAAAGGGAAGCAAGACGAAGCACAGTAACGGCGGCAGGATTATCGTAAGCGTTAGCGGCATCAATGATTTCTTTGCCGTTATAAATTTTTTCGAGGTTCATTTTTTCCTTTGTAAGAGTTCCAGTTTTGTCAGAACAAATAACAGAAATCTCTGGCAAAGTGTCTAGTACGGAAAAGCTTTTGATAATAAGACCTTTTTTTATTAATGCCTTTATGGAGTAACCTACCGCAACAGCCGCCATTATGGGAAGCCCGTCAGGAAGCACGGAAATCAAAAGTACTATTGCGCTTGTAAAGGAATTAACGAGCATAACGGCGAATTTTTCGCCTGAGTTAAAGTTAAGCAGTAAATTAAGTATAAAGGTAACGGCGCAGAAAACGGTGATGACGATAGAACAAATCCTGCCTATTGCAGAAAGCTTTTCGTTTAGTTTGGATTCACTGCTGTTGGAGGCTTCAAGAATAGTAACTGCTTTTCCTACCTCCGTATCCATACCCGTCTCGGTAACAACGGCTTTTGCATGTCCTGTAAGAACGTTGCTTGAAGAATAAACCATATTACAACGTTGCTGTAGGGGAGTGATTTCACTTAGCTGACAGTTGGCGTTCTTTTCGGCACTGATAGTTTCTCCCGTAATGTTTACTTCATCACACCGAAAATCAACGGCGCTGATTAGACGGGCGTCTGCGGCTACGTAATCGCCTGTTTCCAATATAAGAATGTCGCCAGGTACCACCAGTATAGAATCAATAGTCTTTACAATACCGTCGCGAAGCACCTTGATCTTCGGTGAATTGAGAGCTTTAAGTGATTGCACAGCCTTTTCACTTTGTTTATGGCTGTAAAGAGCTATAGCAACGTTAATGAGCAACATTATAAAAATAAAAATAGGCGAGTACCAGTTGTTCTTATCGTAGGTTAAATTTATAATGAGAGATAGTATTGCACTTATTATGAGAATTAGATTAATTGGACTGCAAAGGAGAGATATTGCACTTTCTTTAAAGGATGTCTTTTTGGTGTTTTCAATAATATTTTCTCCGTGTTCTTCAAGACGTTCATCTGCAACGCCTGTGAGCAGACCTTTTTCACTGTCAACTTCAAAATAAGCAAGAACGTCTTCTGTTTTACTGCTATGAAATATCATAAACTGACCTCCGCTATAATACTTAATCGTTACATTCATTGATTATACAACATTATTATAAATAAATCAATAAAAATACTTTGCAAAACACAGCGTAATGTGTTACAATGTATCCATATATGTAGAGGAGTATGCTATGAACTGGTCTGAGATTGTTATTAAAATACCTACTTCACAGTGCGAAAAGGCTTCGGCAATTGCTAATATGACCGTGCCTTACGGTATATATATTGAGGATTATTCTGACCTTGAAGCACAAGCGTGGGAAATTGCTCATATAGACCTTATTGACGAAGAACTGTTGGCAAAGGATAAAAACAGCGCTTATATTCATATATATATTGACGAGTCAGAGGATTTTACCGATGCTATTGAGTATCTCAAAGAACGCTTTAATGCAGAGAATATTGATTTTGTGGTGACTACGGGTACGGTTGCTGATATCGACTGGAATGAATACTGGAAAAAGTTTTTCCATACTACCGAAATCGGAAAGCGTCTTGCAGTGGTTCCTTGCTGGGAAGAATATGAAAATCCTCAAAACAGAAAAGTTCTTAAGATTAATCCGGGTGTTGCGTTCGGTACGGGTACTCACGCTACAACCTCTCTTTGTCTTGAATTGCTCGAAGAATATGTCAAAGATGGTATGAGTGTTTTGGATATCGGTTGCGGAAGCGGTATTCTCGCTATAGCAGGTGTTTTGCTTGGCAGTAAAAACGCTGTGGGCGTAGATATAGACGAGGCTTCCGTAAGGGTTGCCGATGATAATGCGGTTATGAATGAAGTGGAAAACAGTGTGCAATTCATTCACGGCGATTTGGCGGAAAATGTAAGCGGGAAATACGATATCGTTTGCGCAAATATAGTTGCTGACGTTATTATACGCTTACTTGCTAATGTTGCAGATTATATGAACGATTCTGCAGTGCTTATTGCTTCGGGAATTATTGATACTCGCGCAGATGATGTAAAAAAGGCGTTTATTGATAACGGTTTTCTTATAAAGAAACAGCTGAGAAAAGACAACTGGTATGCTTTTGCAATTTGCAAAAACGGTTAAGGAGATTTTATGTTAGTTTTTGAAGAACTTAAACAGCGTCTTACAGCCCACTATAACGATATGGTGGATTTAAAGGATGCAATAGCTTACGATTTTACTAAAATGGAAATTGATAAGCTTGAATACAAAACTGCTGAAAACAGCTTTTGGGATGACCCCGAAAAATCACAGGAGGTTTTGCAAAAGCTTGGCGCACTTAAAAATAAGGTAGAGGCTTACGATAAGCTTGTAAGCGGATATGACGATATCCTCGTTCTTATAGAAATGGCTAATGAAGAAGAGGACGAATCAATGCTTGACGATATAACCGCTGAGCTTGACGAATATGAAAAGAGTCTTGAAACTCAGCGTCTTGAAACCTTGCTTGTGGGTGAGTATGATAAGAACAATGCAATTCTTACCTTTCATGCAGGTGCAGGCGGTACGGAGGCACAGGACTGGAATCAGATGCTTGTCCGTCTTTTTACCCGTTGGGCTGAGCGACACGGCTTTAAAACCTCTATGGTGGATTTCCTTGACGGAGATGAAGCAGGACTTAAAAGCGCTACACTCACTATTGAGGGACTTAATGCTTACGGCTATTTAAAAAGTGAACACGGTGTTCACCGCCTTGTAAGAGTTTCTCCCTTTGACTCTTCGGGAAGACGTCATACCTCCTTTGCTTCTCTTGAAGTAATGCCTGAAATAACCGACGACGTTGAAATAAATATTCGCGAAGAGGACTTAAAGGTGGATACCTACCGCAGTAGCGGTGCAGGTGGTCAGCATATTAACAAAACCTCGTCTGCGGTACGAATTACACACATACCCACAGGTATCGTGGTTGCCTGTCAGACTGAGCGAAGTCAGTTCCAGAATAAAGATACCTGTCTTAGAATGTTAAAATCAAAGCTTGTTGAGATTAAGGAGAGAGAACACCTTGACAAGATTGAAGATATTAAGGGCGTACAAAAAGAAATTGCGTGGGGTTCACAGATTCGCTCGTACGTATTTATGCCTTACACTCTTGCAAAGGACCACCGTACAGGCTTTGAATATTCAAACATCAATGCTGTTATGGACGGCGACATCGACGGTTTTATAAACGCGTATCTAAAGGCTTCCTCAACGGGAACTCTTAATGATAATTAAATGAACGGAGAAATAATTATGAAAAAGTTAATGCCTATTGCGCTTTTGTGCCTGTTTATCTGCAGTATGTTTGCAGGATGCGGAGTTAAAGAGAAGTATGACCGTTTGAATTATACGGGCGGTCTAAAGGGTTTTGTTGAGCTGTCTGACTACAAGTCGATTGTCGTTGACAGAAATTCTGAAGAATATTTGAAGATTGAAGAATCTCTGCTAAATAATGACTTTAGCTATTATCCACAGAAGTTAGAAGAGGGCGAAGTTGTAAGCGGCGATACGGTAAACATTGATTATGCAGGTAAGGTTGGCGGTGTTGCATTTACAGGCGGTACTACACAAGGAAATGATCTTACAATTGGTTCTAAATCTTTTATTGACGGTTTCGAAGACCAGCTTATCGGCGTAAAGGTTAAAGAAACGGTTGACATCAAGGTTACTTTTCCAGCAGACTACAATGACTCCACTGACCTTGAAACAGGCTCTAAAACAATTAAACTTGCAGGACAGGAAGCTATATTTACAGTAACGGTTAATTCTATCAGCCGTAAGTTTACTGAAGTAAATGATGAATTTGCTAAGGCGGCAGGTTTTGAAGATGCAGAGGCATATAATACCGACCTTAAGAAAAGAGCTGCTGAAAATTTTGTACTTAGTGATATAATAACGAACAGTAAGGTCACATCGGTTCCCGATGATAAGTACGGAAACAGTTTCAGCTTCTTTAAGTCTTATTATACAAGCTATGCTCAGCAAAACGGAGCAACCTTTGAACAGTTCTTGCAGAGTAACGGTATCACCGAAGACGGCTTTAAGTTAGAAGTGCTGAAAAATGAAATGGTGTTCTATGCATGTCTTGACGATATGGCTATAAAACTTCCTGAAAACGCCGTAAAGGATATGACAGCTAAAATGGTAGAGCAGACAGGCGCTACCGAAACAGAAATAATAAGCTACTACACAGAAAACTATATTGAGTATTTTGCTGTACAGGAACTTCTTGCACAAGAGATTATGAAGGTTGTGCAGGTAAAAGAATAACGACAAAAAACGCGATGCCTAATTAAAGGTAATCGCGTTTTTTTGTGTTGAAAATATTTACAAAAAAAGGAAAATGTGGTATAATATCAATATCGAAAGGAGATAGAATTTATGAAGTACAAGTTGTATTTAAAGGCTATAAGCGTTGTTTTGGTTGTTGCTTTGCTTTTGCAGTGTGTTCCATTATCCGTTTCGGCGCAGACGGAAGAAGCAGTTGAGCAGGTTAAGGAAGAAGCAACAGCTTATATT
>JAXJXV010000001.1:0-68445 GCA_036307305.1 Acutalibacteraceae bacterium | reverse complement strand
GCTTTTTGCAGTGTAGACAGCAATGGCAATGTGGAAACTATACTGTATAAAGACAGAAGTCTTGAAAGAAAAATTTTTCAGGACTACGTGGATGAAAAACATATAGTTAAAGGTTGATGTAGGCATAACGCACCGTGTGTTTCTTTTCATTAATTTCACTGACTCAGCGGGAGGATAGTTACCCCTCACCACCGTCTTCGACGGAGCCTCTCCCAAGGGAGAAGCCTCCCCTACACAATATCAATAAAGACCATACCGAAAATAAAAAATCCTATGGCAGTCGCCATAGGATTTTTTTAGTTACTGAAAACAAGCAATAAGCTCGTCCGTTTTATCTATTTTCTCCCAGCTAAACTCTACGTCTTTTCTGCCAAAATGTCCGTATGCGGCAGTATTTCTGTAAATGGGATTTCTCAGTTCTAATTTATCTATAATAGCGGCAGGACGCAGGTCAAATACCTTTAAAACCGCCTTTGATAATTCTTCGTCGCTGTACTTACCTGTACCAAAGGTATCCACCATAACCGAAACAGGCTTCGCAACGCCTATTGCATAGGCAAGTTGAATTTCGCATTTTTTAGCAAGTTTTGCAGCAACGATATTTTTAGCAACGTAACGGGCAGCATAAGCGGCGCTTCTGTCAACTTTTGTGGGGTCCTTACCCGAAAAAGCACCGCCGCCGTGACGAGCCATACCGCCGTAGGTATCAACGATTATTTTTCTACCTGTAAGACCTGTATCACCCTGCGGTCCGCCTGTAACGAATCTGCCCGTAGGATTAATGAAAATCTTTGTGTTTTCATCCATAAGCTCATTTGGAACAACAGGCTTTATAACCTTTTCCAAAATATCTTCTCTAAGTACCGAAAGTTCTACGTCGGCACTGTGCTGACTGGAAACGACTACAGCCTCAATTCTTACGGGTTTTCCGTCATCATATTCAACCGTAACCTGAGTTTTGCCGTCGGGACGAAGATAACTGAGTGTACCGTTTTTTCTGACCTCAGTCAGCTTTTGAGCCATAAGATGCGCAAGATATATAGGCAAAGGCATATAGGTATCGGTTTCATCGGTTGCATAGCCGAACATCATACCCTGGTCACCTGCGCCGTGGAGATTATAGGCATCCTCATTTCCCTCTTTAAGCTCAAGAGATTTATCAACGCCCATAGCAATATCGGCAGACTGCTTATCAATAGAAGTCATAACAGCGCAGGTATCCCCGTTGAAACCTACATCGTTACCGTTATAGCCGATATCATTGACGACGCCTCTTACAATAGCAGGTATATCAACGTTAGCGGTTGTAGTAATTTCACCCATAACCGTAACCACACCTGTGGTAGCAAAGGTTTCACAGGCAACACGGGCATTTTTATCCTGAGCAATTATTGCATCAAGCACAGCATCGCTTATCTGGTCGCACACTTTATCGGGATGTCCCTCAGTAACGGATTCGCTTGTAAAAAGTAATTTAGACATATATCTTTCTCCTTCGACAAAAAATTCAAAAATAAAACCGCCTCCGATAAGAAGCGGTATGATAGCCTCATCTTTCGGTTTAACCGCAGGATTTAGCACCTTGAATATTCAGGTTGCCGGGCTTCAACGGGCCTGTCCCTCCGCCACTCTTGATAAGGAAATATTCTGTTTTGCTAGTTGATTATATCACCATATAATTAATTTGTCAACGTAATTTACCTTGCAAAAGGGGTGAAATTTTTTTATAGGTCATAAAGCAAATAAACGCGTTAACAATTCCCTTTAAGAAATTAAAAGGAAGATTGAAGATTATAAGACATTCCCAAAGGTTTGTGACGCCGCCGAAAATACTCTTATACATACTGATTATTATATCGGAAGTAAGACCGAACGCTTCTCCGTAAAAGGGATAAATAATATAATAATTAGAGGGCAGACTTATAACCGCCATTACAATAGCACCTGCAAGACAGGATATAAGCGCACTGGTTCTCGTTTTCCTGTGTTGATAGATTACACCTGCAACTCCTACGAAAATCGCGCCGAGAATAAAGTTAGAAAGCTCACCAATCCACATAGAGTCGCTTACAAACAAATGCAAAAGATTTTTTATAAAGCAAACCAAAATACCCCATACAGGACCTAAAGCAAAGCTTGTTATAAGTGCAGGAAGCTCAGAAAAATCAACCTTAATAAAGGACGGCATAAAAGGAACGGCAAATTCAAGATACATAAGAACCGTTCCCACCGCGCCCATAATTGCGGTTACGCAAAGACTTCTAAGTTTAATTTTATTCATAAGAAAACCTCCATACAAAACCCATCACAAAAAACGAAATAAATAAGAAGTATATGAATAACTATCATAACAGGTAAAAGCAACATAAATTTAAGATGCTTTGTTTTGTGCCTTATCAACAGCATAGTGATATACATTGACGCCGCACCGCCAAAAAGTGCAACGAGCATAAGTGTTTTTTCTCTGATTCTTCTTTTGCCTTTTATTGCGTTCGTTTTATCAACTACCGTAATAATTATGCTAACAGCCTGTATAACACATAAAAACCAAACAAAAAGCTCTATCAAAACATCACCTGTGCAAAATCACTACATATTACTTATGAATTATACTATAAATAATTGGCAAATGCAAGATTTTTGTTGATTTAGCAGTTCTTTTGTATTATTATATAAGACAAAGTCTTTTTAGGGAGTTCATTATATGCGCCTTTTTTGTAAAAAAATTCTACCCATATTTATGATATTAATTTTTATGCTTTCAGGCTGTAAAAAAGAAGTTGCTGTTGCCGAGCCTCAGGAAAGCTCTACCGTATCTGAAACAGTACAACTCACTCATTCTTTTACGCCCAACGAAGCCGCTTCCTTTGAAAGCGGCTCTGCTATGGTTGTTTCACTGTCTTCACAGTTTGATAATTTATCGGTTTCTGCAACCTTTAACAGCGAAACAATTACCCTTAACATTGAAGAAACGCAGGAAAGTGAGCTTGAAGAATTATTTACATATTCGGGATTTTTCACTCTGCCCGAAACCGAGAGCGACACTGATATGGGTGTTATTGAATTCGTTTGCGAAAAAGACGGTGTTAAAGAAAGTCACCAAAGCGGTAATATCACAGTTCTTGCAAAGGAAAAACCCGCAGAAAGCAAACCCGCCACACCTAAGCCTCAGGCTCCCGTTGTTAAGAAAAACATCATAGCAGAGGTGGTTTACCCCGCCGAAACCTTTAACGGCGATACTGTAGACGATACCTCCCGCCCTTACAACAGCTATCTTCCCGTAGGAACGGTGGATATGTGCGGCTCTGCAGCTATTGTTAATAACCGAATAGGCAAAAGCTACCGACTTTTACGTAGCGGAAAGCGCGTATACGAAAAGGCGGTAAAGGTATATGAAGGCACTTTGCCCGAAACCAATACCCTCTCGGTAGACCGTATAGGTACTGAAGGTAAATACACCGTTTTATCACTTTTTACCGACTGGAAAGCTCCTTTTAATCTTGAGCTTAAGGACCAAACCTATGTTGGCGGTAAAAACAACTGGAAAGTTGATTCTGCAAATTTCACTTACGTTGAAATAGAATTTATGTACTGCAATCAGTTTGACAGTGAGCTTACCATTCCCGAAGATAATCCCCTGTTCTCAAGCTGTGAAATTTCGGTAGGTGAAAAAAGCACCGTTTTAAAACTGCATCTCAAAAAAACAGGCGGCTTTTACGGCTTTAAGGCTGAATACGATGAATACGACTGTCTTGTGCTGAAATTCCTTGAACCATCTCCCATTCAGCAGGAAGAAAACGAATACGGCTACGCTCTTTATAACAAAACCATAGTTATTGATGCAGGTCACGGCGGCAGAGACCCTGGCGCCATTGGCATAAACAACGCCTACGAATCCCATCTCAATTTAGCATTAGCCAATCTTATCAGAGCAGAATTACAGTCTATCGGCGCCAACGTAATAATGATAAGGTCCGACGACACAGAGGTGACATCGGACCAAAGAATGCTTAAGTTATACGGCATAGATGCAGATTTTATGATTTCGGTACACAGGGATTCGGGAAGCTCATACGGTTATGAATCCTTTTACTATAACGCCTTTTCCGCACCTGCCTCTAAATTTGTACACGACCGAGTGGCAGAGACGGGATTATATCGCCAAACAAACGGTTCCTTATGGCATTACTTCTATCTCAACCGCGTGGGCGTCTGCCCCTCGGTACTTACCGAAAACGGCTTTGTTTCAAACAGCTCGGATTTAACCGATATGTATAATACCGAGCATCAGACCGCCTGTGCAAAGGCAACCGTCAGAGGTATTATTGATTATTTCCTATATCAGTTAAAATAAGTATCTTCAAAATATCTGCATATTTTACCAAGCATAATAACAGCGTCATCCCAAAGTGGTTTTGGGAACATCATCCAGGAATTAGCCGCCTCAAAATTAAGATTGCCTTTATAACCCGAACTGTTAAGCTCGGTCATTATAAGCTCCCAGTCAACTGCGCCGAGAGTAAAAGGCATAGTGTGATTATCTTTAATTCCGTCAACCTCATGAAGATGGAGAACCTTAAGGTTTTCGCCAAGAGTTCTTATTGCAAATCTTATATTACCGCTTGTAAGCACCATATGTCCCGTATCAAGACAGAAGCCGAAAATTTCTTTTTCGGCTTTTTTATTTAGCACCGAAATGTATTCGTTTACCTCTTCAAAATCATTACAGGTTGAAGCAAAAATTTTATTTTTATACTGCACCCACATATTTTCAAGACAGCAAACAACGTTGTATTTTTTCAAATCGTCTATAAAACCTGAATAAAATTCAACGTTCATATCAAAAATTTCTTTTTTGGTAAGCGTACTTCCATAAGGCGCATTTATAGGATGCACGACTATATAAGGGCAGTTAAGATATCCTGCCGCCATAATGCTTCTTTTTATGCATTTTTGCATATATTCGTTAACACCGTCTTCTCTTCCTAAAACACGTGACGGAAAAGGCGCGTGGCACTGTCCTATTTTTACTTTATTTTTCTCAGCTTGTTCCTTGATTCCCTTTAAAACATCAAAAAATTCTTCATCAGACAAATCAAAAAAACTGCTGTTACACCAAGGTTTTCCTTGTTTTGCATAAGCGCTTCCGCCTGTAGAGAAAAATATACTGTCAAAGTTCAAATCTATAGCAGAAAAACCCGCCTTTTTAAGTAGCGGAAAGTTTTTTTCTGCCGTTTCTTTATTTATAACAAGACTCGCCGTTGAAACACTGTATTCCATAGTCACACCTCAAATTATTTTTTATTCATAATATCACCAAAAATTTACAATTTCAAGATTTTTTAACAATTATTGTATATAATAATTACGGTGATATTTATGAAAGAGAAAAAAAGAGGTATACGAATCAAAACAAGAGTCATCCTTACAGCTCTTGTACTTATTGTCGCTCTGGGTTCAATACTTATTGGCGTGGTACAGCTTCAGCACAATTTTTTACCTATTTATTCGGTGCTTGAGCTTATAGGTATTATAGCCGTTATCTACATAGTAAACAGACGGGATAACCCAAGCTATAAAATTGCCTGGATAGTTTTTATTCTTGTACTTCCCGTATTCGGACTTATTGTTTATACTATGTGGGGCGGACAGCGAACCTTTCCTCACCTTAAAAAGAGAATGAAAATAATAAGTCAAAAATACGAGGGTTATCTTGAACAGGACCCTGCTATAATAAGACTGCTCAATTACGAGGATACGCCCAGAACACGTCAGGCAACATATCTTTCCAATGAATCGGGATTCCCTATTTATCAGGATTCGAAGGTCACCTATCTTTCCCCAGGCGACAAATTTTTGACTACTCTTATTGATGAACTTTCCAAAGCAGAAAAATATATTTATCTCGAATACTTTATATTAGCCAACGGTAAAATGTGGGATGCTATATACGATGTTCTCAGAAAAAAGTCCAGTGACGGCGTAGAAATCAAGGTGATGTTTGACGATTTCGGGTCTATAAAAAGACAGTACCGAAATTTCGTTTCAAGGCTAAAGCAAGACGGAATAGAGGTTTCGATTTTCTGTCCCATAAAACCGTCTTTAAATATTGTAATGAACAACCGAAACCACCGAAAAATAATTATAATCGACGGTAACGTTGCTTTTACAGGCGGTATAAATATTGCCGATGAATACATCAATGAGATTGAACGTTTCGGATACTGGATGGACTGCGCAGTGATGGTAAAGGGCAAAGCGGTTGACAGCTTTGTTGCTATGTTCTGCACAATGTGGGAATACACAACAGGAAAAAACATTCCTATAACCGATAAGTTGACAAGCGTACCTCAAAAGAGTGAAAGCTACGTAATTCCTTACTGCGACGGTCCTATGGACTCAAAATCCGCCGCCGAGGGAATTTATCTGCAAATACTCAATACGGCTCATAAATACGTAGACATCGCTTCCCCTTATTTAATCCTTGACGACAATATGAAAAACGCCATTATACTTGCCGCCAAATCAGGAGTCAGAATCAGAATAATAACTCCCTTTATACCCGACAAAAAATACGTTCATCCCGTAACACAGTATTACTACAGTGAACTTCTTGAAGCAGGGGTGCAAATTTTTGAATACACACCGGGATTTATTCATTCCAAGTTATTTATTTCTGACGACAGTTATGCTACTGCAGGTACCGTAAATATGGACTACAGAAGCTTTTTCTTCCATTTTGAGTGTGGAGTATGGTTTACAAGCGAGGATACTATTAAAGAAATGAAAGCCCATTTTGAACAGCTTGTATCCGATTCCACAGAAATAACTGCGCAGCTATGGAAAAAAAGAAGTATAAGCCAAAAATTCAAACAATGGTTACTTCATATTTTTTCTCCCCTTATGTAATTTTATCAGCCGTTACGTCGTGTAACGGCCGATTTTTTGTGCATTTTGCTTTAATTTTCATTTTTAAATCATATTTTTCGATATCTTTTGTTGAAGTTGCATAAAAATAACCAAATTTTACAGTTATAATAACTATTGCATTTTTAGCATAAATAGAGTAATATAATATTAAGAAAAGATGGCATACTATAAATATATACTTTAAACGAAAGGACGATATCGGTTATGAGTCAATACACCTCAAAGGTACTTGCCGGAATGATCGAAAAAAAACTATCTCACAATTTTGGCGTAACACCCGAACAGGCTTCCGATGAATTGTTTTATAAAGCCTGTGCTTTGGTGCTTCGTGATATTATGAGTGAAAAAAGAGCAAAATTCAAAGAAGAAACGAAAAAACAGGAAGCTAAGACCGTTTACTATCTTAGTATGGAATTCCTTATGGGACGCTCATTCAAAAATACGCTTTTTAACCTTGACCTTACAGAAGAAATGGGAAAGGCTCTTTCTAAATTCAAGGTTAAGCTCAATACACTCTACGAGCTTGAGCCTGATGCAGGACTTGGTAACGGTGGTCTTGGCAGACTTGCCGCCTGTTTCCTTGATGGTCTTTCTACGGGCGGTTATCCTGCTATGGGATATTGTATCCGTTACGAATACGGTATTTTCCGTCAGAAAATCGTTGAGGGTTGGCAGACCGAAATGCCTGATTTCTGGCTTCCGGGGGGTGAGGTTTGGTTAGAGCCTCGTCCTGCTTCTGCCGTTGACGTTCATTTTGACGGCAAAATAAAAGAAAGCTGGGATAATCATTTCCATCACGTAGAGCATATAGATTATAACACCGTTCACGCTATGCCCTACGACCTTATGGTTGCAGGTAAGGACGGCAAAACAGTAAACGCTCTTCGTCTTTGGAGTGCTGAATGCAGAGATATTGATATGTCCGCCTTTAATCAGGGCGACTACGTTCGCGCTATGGAGCAAAAGGCAATGGCGGAGGTTATAAGCAAGGTGCTTTATCCTGAAGATAACCACGCCGAAGGAAAATCACTGCGACTCCGTCAGCAGTATTTCCTCGTATCCGCATCAATACAGGATATTTTAAACCGTCATCTCCGCACCTATAACACCCTTGACAATCTTGCAGAAAAGGTTGCTATTCATATTAACGACACCCACCCTGCCCTTACCGTTCCAGAGCTTATGAGATTCCTGCTTGACGAGTGCGGTTACGAATGGGATAAGGCTTGGAAAATCGTACAGGGTACCGTAGCATACACTAACCACACCATTATGAAAGAGGCTCTTGAATGTTGGCAGGAGGATATGTTCCGTCACAGACTTCCCCGTATTTATCAGATAGTAAAGGAAATCGACAACCGCTTCCGTCTGAAAATCTGGGAGAAAACCGCCGATGCAAGATTAGTTGAGGATACCGCAGTTATTTCGGGCGGAGTTGTAAAAATGGCAAATCTTAGCGTCGTTGCCTCTCACAAGGTAAACGGTGTTTCCCGTCTTCACAGCAATATTCTTACCGATTCTCTCTTTAACGACTACTATAAGCTTACCCCTGACAAGTTTACAAACGTAACCAACGGTATTGCTCACAGAAGATGGCTTTGTCAGGCAAATCCCCTTCTCACCTCTTATCTTACCGAGCTTATCGGCGACGGTTTTGTAAAGGACGCTACTCTGCTTTCAGAGCTTATGAAATATGCAGACGATAAAACCGTTCTTAAAAAACTTGGTGAAATCAAGCGCAGCAACAAGGTGCGTTTTTCCAACTATATAAAGGAAAACGTGGGTACCTCTCTTGACCCCGACTCCATCTTCGATATGCAGGTTAAGCGTCTGCACGAATACAAGCGTCAGCATCTTAACGCTTTGCATATTATTTCTGATTATCTTTATTTAAAGAATAATCCAAACGCCCACTTCACACCTAAAACCTATATCTTCGGCGCAAAGGCTGCTCCGGGTTATCTCCTTGCAAAGCAAATTATCAATATGATTTGCAGACTTGCAAAGGAAATTGAAAACGACAGAACCGTTAACGATAAGCTTAAAATCCTTTTCCTTGAGGATTACAGGGTTACTATGGCAGAGCTTATGATACCTGCCGCAGAAATAAGCGAACAAATTTCCCTTGCTTCTACCGAGGCCAGCGGAACAGGTAATATGAAGCTTATGATGAACGGCGCTATAACTCTCGGTACCGAGGATGGCGCAAACGTTGAAATACACGAAGCGGTTGGCGATGACAATATTATTATTTTCGGTATGCACACCCCTGAAGTTCTCGCTTTACAAAAGCAGGGATACAATCCTTTTAATTACTACTCTAATAACGAAAAGCTTAAGGAAGCTTTAAATTATATCCAGAAAGGCATAGGCGGACAGCAGTTCGATAATATTTACAAAACACTTACAAACGTTGACACCTATATGGCTCTTGCAGATTTCAGCGATTATGTAAGAGCGCAGGAAAAGGCCTCTATGCTTTACGCCGACACAGAAAAATGGAACGGAATGTCCCTTGTAAACATTGCAAAATCAGGTATTTTTGCAGCCGACCGTTCCATCGACGATTACGCTAAAAATATCTGGAATATTACACCACTTAAATAAGGTGCCGCTTTATGCAGTATTATCCCTTCGATTCGAGAAACAGTCTATATAAATCCGTTTACGGTGCAGTAGCCTCAGACACTCCTCTGAGGCTACGTGTGCTGTTGCACAAGGACGCAAAGGTACATAACGTGTGGCTTTGCATAAAAAACGACAACTGCAATAATTTTACAGAATATTCTCTTACCCCTTGCGACTGGCTTGAGGATTACCGTTTTTATGACTTTACCCTCCCCTTTGAAGAGGGGCTTTATTGGTATTATTTCAGATATACGAGTGACTTCGGACAGTTCAAAATCACAAAAAGCGAACACTCCCTTGGCATAATTTCAGACAGCGGAGATTTATGGCAATTAACAGTATATGATAAGGAATATAAAACGCCCGACTGGCTTAAAGGCGGAATAATTTATCAGATTTTCCCCGACCGTTTTTATAACAGCGGACAATCGAAAAACAATGTGCCAAGTGACAGATACATTGAAAACGATTGGTCAGCTCTGCCTGAGCATAGACAGACTAACAGCATAAAAACCCTTGGCAACGACTATTTCGGCGGTGACCTTAAGGGTATCACGAAGAAGCTTGATTATCTAGCTTCCTTGGGTGTTTCGGCTTTGTATCTAAATCCAATATTTGAAGCTCACAGCAACCACCGTTATAACACCGCCGATTATATGAAAATAGACAGTCTGCTTGGTAGCGAAGACGACCTTGCAGAGCTTTGCAGTAAAGCTAAGGAATACGGCATTTCCGTTATCCTTGACGGCGTTTTTTCTCATACGGGCGACGACAGCATTTACTTTAATAAATACAACCGCTATGATAATTTAGGTGCTTATAACAGTCAGGACAGCAACTATTATTCGTGGTATAGCTTTAAGAATTTTCCCGATTCCTATAATAGTTGGTGGGGTATTACCACCCTTCCCGAAACCAATGAAAACGACAGTTCTTTTACCGATTTTATAACTGGAGAAAACGGTGTGCTTAGATACTGGCTGAAAAAGGGCGTTATGGGATGGCGTCTTGACGTAGCAGACGAGCTTCCCGACGCATTTTTAGACAATGTAAGAAAAGCCATTAAAACCGAAAACAGCGAGGCTTTTCTGCTCGGAGAGGTATGGGAGGATGCAACCAATAAAATCAGTTCAGGCGGCAGAAGAAGATTTTTAAGAGGCAACCAGTTAGACTCGGTAATGAATTATCCCTTTGCAGAGGCAATAATAAGCTTTTTAAAGGGTGAAAATTCAAGAAAGCTTATTGATGCCGTACTGGATATAACCGAAAACTATCCTCCCCAAAGCGTTGATTTACTTATGAATCACATAGGCACCCACGACACTCAGAGAATTTTAACAAGACTTGGAGCTGACGACGGCTACTGCGGTGACAGAAACTGGCAGTCTGTTCAGAAGCTAAACGACGAGCAAATTATTCACGCCGTAAGGTTTTTAAAACTTGCTGTTGCTTTGCAGTATACCCTCCCAGGCGTACCCTCGGTATACTACGGTGACGAAGCGGGACTTGAGGGCTACGGCGACCCATTCTGCCGAAAAACATATCCTTGGGGAAAAGAAAACCAAGAGCTTATTGATTTTTACAAAACTATGGGAGAAATCCGCAGAAGCAATCCTTGTTTTGCAGGTGGAAAATTCATACCCGTATATGCGAATATGGGGCATATAGCCTATATAAGAGAAAGTCAGGATAAAGCCTGTTCCCTGCTCATTGCAGTCAACCGTTGGTGTGACGACGCCTATATTGAGCTTCCCGACGGTTTCGAAAATGCAACTATACTATACGGCAACACAGAGATAGATAAAACCCTTAAAATACCAAAAGAGAATTTCATAATACTAAAAAAATCAGAGAATTAAAATTCTCTGATTTTTTATCACCATATAAACGGAATTAAGCGGTATTTAACCTTTTTCTTATATTCACTATAACCCTCAAGTTCTTTTTCTAAAAAAGCTTCCTCACTCTTTATTCTTTGCGCGATTAAAAATGGATATAAAAGAAAAACAATTAAAGCATATACCGACCCCAGTATAACGGGCATTGATAAAAACAGCAATACCGTAACGCTGTACATTGGGTGTCTTACAATACCGTAAAGTCCCGTGCTTATTACTCTTTGATTTTCCTGTACCTCGATAGTACGACTGAGATACGCATTTTCCCTTAATACCTCGGCGTAAAGAATATAGGATGCAAGAAATATTAATACACCTGTATACACCGCTGCTTTCGGCAACGTAAACCAACCAAAACGAAAACCCAGTCCTGCAACAATAAAGCCCACCATAAACATAAGTCCGCTAAGCTTAACGATTAAATCCTGTTCTTTAAGCTTTTCCTTTGCGTCAAGACGTTTTCTCAGAAGTTGAGGATTTACAGCCATCATAACGACACCCGCCAAAAACATAGGGATAAACAAAACCCCCACCATCAGCCAACCGTTTAAATAGTCAAACGTACCCGCAGGTAAAAAAATCAGCGCACAAACCAGTATAACTCCAAGTAAAAACTTAATTATTGCTTCAAAAAACAGCTTTACTGTCATATAGTCAATCCTTTTCCATCATAAAATTGCAACCGTTTTACGAGCTTTAATTCAGCTGTTATATAGCTTTTGTTCGTGATAACAAACAACAGACTTCTACGTGAGCTGTTCTCGGAAACAAATCTACAGGGGTATACTCTATAACTTTATATCCCTTTTCTTCTAAAATTTTGCAATCTCTTGCCAGTGTTGCGCAGTCACAGGAAACATAAACAATCCTTTGCGGACAAAAACTGTTTGAAACCATATCCAGCACCTCACCGCTACAGCCCTTTCTTGGCGGGTCAAGCACAACCACATCTGCTTTAAGTCCCTGCTCTTTAAACTGCATAGAAGCTTTTGTAGCATCCGCGCATATAAAACGGGCGTTTTTTATACCGTTAATCTGAGCGTTATACTTTGCATCCTGTACTGCCTGTTCAATTATCTCCACACCAATTATCTCTTTAGCCTTTTTTGCAAAGGATAAGCCTATTGTTCCTGCGCCGCAGTATAAATCAAGAACGGTTTTATTCTCGGGACAGGCATATTCCTGAGCCTTGTGGTAAAGACGCTCTGCCATTTCCCTGTTCACCTGATAAAAAGAAAGAGGATTAATTCTTATTTTATTGGAGCATAAAATATCGGTTATATAACCTTCTCCGTATAAAACTATATTTTCTTTACCTAAAATAACGTTGGTTTTCTCGGTATTCACGTTAAGGACAACCGTTTTTATTTTCTGCGGAAAAGCGGTAACAAGAGCATCAACGAGAGCTTTACCATTAGGCAAATTTTTACCGTTTATAACCACACAAACCATAATTTCCTCAGTTGCTGTTGCCTTTCTTAAATACAAATGACGGACGAGTCCCCTCCCCGTTTCCTCATTATAACATGAAACAGAATAGGTTTTTATGTATTTTTCAAAAATATTGCTTATAGTATAAAATTCATCAGGTTGCAGTAAACAATCCCCGCAAGGAATTATTCTGTGAGAATGAACAGCAAAAAATCCAACCTGTCCATTTTCGTTTACAGGAAACTGAGCCTTGTTTCTGTATCTGTCACATCTTCCCGTGAGTATATCCTTTGAAGCAATATCAATACCGCCGATACGCTTCATAGTTTCTTCCACGCGCTTTTGTTTAAGATAGGCTTCAAAGGTATAATCAATATGACGGTAAACACAGCCACCGCATTTAGAAAATACGTCGCAGTCAATTTCACATCTGCTTTCTGAAGGTTCTAAGACCTCAATTATTTTACCAAAGCAATAATTCTTTTTAACCTTTAGAATACGTACCTTTAGTTTGTCCCCGACTGCACTCTGAGGCACAAAAACCGCTAAGGAGTCGTATTTCCCCACACCGTTTCCCTCGGCGGTAACGTCTGTTATGTCAAGAATTATCTCATCATTTTTTTGCATATTTTCCACCCTATAAAAAAGGGAATAGCTATATTACACTATTCCCTACCACTTCTGTATAAGTGTTGCTATTCTTCTTGAGTCATAGGTCTCGTTCTTACTCAGGTCTAAAGTCCGTGAGTCGATAGTTATAATATCAGAAGTAACCCAGCCGATTATTACACTTTCCTTACCCACTTCCCAGTATATATTTTCTTTATCTATAACGTTTACGTTTTCATCATAGGTCACAAGCTCTACCCTCACAGCAACACCCTGAGGAGTAGTAACGGTATAGCACTCTGCAACCTTGTTTAAATCAGGTGAAAAAGCGGAATAAACTGCTTCCTCACCTTGCTGTGCGCCAGGCAAATCCTTGATACTGAAAAAGAGCTGGTCCTTAACGAAAAACACTATATTAGCCAAAAACACAGCAAAGACTACAAGGTAATAAATAGTATATTTAAGCTTTGATTTCATTTTAATACCACCCAAATATTTAAAATCTTAAACCTCATGCGTAGGTATCTTAACCTTGCTTTCAATAATTCTGTTATATGACGCTACAGCAAAACGACAGCCAACGGTATACGCCATAAGCATATACGGCGCCGTAAAAATAACGGGAACAAAAAACAAGGACAAAAGTATCCAACCTAAAAAGGAAAAAACATAGGAAGAAAAGGTATTTTTTGTGTATTTAGCCATTTTCATTCCCTCACGTATGCATTTTGACGGTTCAATATCATCTCTTGTAACAAAAACAAATGCCGCAAGGAAGAAGCATATTACATAAGCGATAGAAGCTGCAAAGCCTAAAAAGCCAAGAATACCCGATATAAAATTAAGATTAAGCACCCACAGGGGCGTTGCTATATTAAGCATAGTATAAAAGCTCTCACTCGTCACAAAATCCACTGCTAAAGCAGGAATAAATACTACTACTATGCCTAAAGCAACCAACAGGAAAAGACGTAACGAAAAGAAAAGTGTTCTCTTATACAAAGCCACGTCTGAAAAATAGTAAAAAACCTCTGAAACACCGTCTTTGACGTCGTTTGCCATACGCCAATAACAGCGAATGGCTCCTAACCATAAAGGCGCACAAAGGATAAGATTTATTGCTATCACAATTATAGCAGAAAACGTTCCCATAGGCAAGCTTAATAAAGAGCCGATAAGGTAGGCTATGACTGAAGCACAAAAAGGAATCATTGCCATAGCAACAGCGTTACCCCAGTTACCCTTTAATATAGCCAACGCTGTAGCTTTTACTGCTTTGGAAGAAGCCATTAATATATCACCCTAAAATATAGTTTTTATCATTATACACTTTTTTTAGCATAAAAATATTAAATAATTTTTAATTTTGCAAAACCTGCCATAAGTTTTTTAAGACCTATGTTCTCAAATTCTATTTCGAGAAGCGTATCACTGCCCATAGAAACCGTTCTTAAAATCTTGCCCTTACCAAAGGTATTATGCTCCACCGTCATACCCACGTTATACTGAGAAGAAGAGGTAGAAGCAGACCTTGGCGCAGATACCGTAAAGCTTGATTTTCTACCGTAAACAGAAGAAGAAACAGGCGGTTCAACAGTAAATCTTTCGGCTTTTGTCTGTGCCATTCCGCTGATTTTGCAAAGCTCCTCAGGAATTTCCTTTAGAAAACGGGAAGGAACGTTACGGTTTGTCTGACCGTAAAGCATTCTTGTATAAGCGTTAGTTATATGCAGTTTTTTCTTTGCTCTGGTTATAGCTACATAAGCAAGACGTCTTTCTTCCTCCATTTCAGCCTGTCCTGCAAAAATAGACTGATTGCCCGGGAAAACGCCTTCCTCCCAACCAACAAGATAAACGTTTTCAAATTCAAGACCCTTTGCGCTGTGTACCGTCATCATAACGACCCTGTCGTTATCACTGTCAAGGGAATCTATATCACTTACAAGAGCAACCTCCTCAAGAAAACCGCTGAGAGTTGGCTCTTCATTTTCCATTTCATATTGCACGATAGAGCTTGAAAGTTCTTTTATATTCTCTATTCTGTCCTGCTCGGTAGGCCCTGCAAGAATAAGCATATTCATATATCCGCTTTTTGCAATAACCTCCTCGCACAACTCGTGAATAGACACCTGTTCGCTCAGCGTTATAAAGGAGTTTATTAAATCAGTAAACGCCTTGATTTTAGCGGCGCTTCGGCTAAGTACGGCATAATTATCCGCATTACACAAAACCTCAAAAAGCGATATCCCAAGAGTTTCGGCAATAGCAACGGCATTGTTCACCGTTGTATCGCCTATTGAACGCTTTGGCTCGTTAATGATTCTCTTAATACGTACTGTATCGTTAGGATTATTTATAACCTGTAAATAAGCCAAAATATCTTTAATTTCTTTTCTGTCGAAGAATCGGGTTCCGCCAACAACCGTATAGGAAACACCGCTTCTTGCAAAAACGTTTTCAAGAGCAGCAGACTGAGCGTTCATTCTGTATAGAATAGCGTGAGAGGAAGCCTTTCCGCCGTTCCTTATATCCTCAAAAACACAGTCAGCAACGTATTTTGCCTCTTCAATCTGGTCCTGCGCAGTATGTACGCTAATAGGCGCACCGTCACCGTTATCGGTCCAGAGAGTCTTACCCTTTCTGCCCTTATTATTTTTAATAACGGCATTTGCGGCATCTAAAATATGGGAGGTTGAACGGTAATTCTGTTCAAGTCTGATAACCCTTGCATTTGTATACTCGTCTTCAAAATTAAGAATATTTTCAATAGTAGCTCCTCTGAAGCGATAAATACTCTGGTCGTCATCACCTACTACACAAATATTATTTTCCCCCTCCGCCAAGGTTTTTACAAGAACGTACTGAGCATAGTTTGTATCCTGATACTCATCCACCATTATATAACGGAACTTATTTCTGTAATAGTTAGCCACATCCTCGTTTTCAAGAAGCAGTTTTACGGTATTGACAATCATATCGTCAAAGTCCATAGCATTAGCTTCATTAAGACGCCTGTTATACTCGTCATATACCTCTGCAACAATCTTTTTGCGGTAATCCACACCCGCGTTCTGTTTATAGTCCGCAGGTGTAATAAGCTTGTCCTTTGAAGATGAAATTTCACCCATAATATATTTTACGGGAAAGGCCTTGTCGTCAACCCTTTGGTTTTTAAGTATATCCTTAATAAGTCGCTTCTGGTCGTCTGTATCGTATATAGTAAAGTTGGAATCATAGCCAATAAGAGAAGCGTATCTGCGCAAAATCTTACCGCAGATACTGTGGAAGGTTCCTGCCCAGATTCCGTCGGCTTCCTCGCCAAGCTTTGCGGCAATTCTTTCTTTAAGCTCACCTGCCGCCTTGTTGGTAAAGGTTATAGCAAGAATATTCCAAGGGCTAACGGGACTGACCGATAAAAGATAATTAGGACAGCTATCGGTCTGACCTTTTGAATATAACTCTAAATGCTCTGCCTGTTCATCGCTGAAAAAAGGCAGAAGCTCACTGTTATATGCATCTCCGTATTTTACAAGATAAGAAATTCTGTTTACAAGGACGGTGGTCTTTCCGCTTCCCGCGCCCGCAAGAACAAGTACAGGACCGTTTGCAGTGGTTACGGCTTCAAACTGACGCTCGTTCATAGTACTGAATTCTTTTCGTATTATATCTTTTCTCAGTGTCAAAAACTGATTATCTGTCATTAAAAGCTACCCCTAAAACATAATTAATATATAATATTATAAAATATATGCAAAAATATATCAAGTTAAAATTGACCTTTTAAGAAAAAGAGTGTATAATACCTATATATGTATGTATTTTAGGAGATGTTTATATGAAACGTACTGAAATTGTTGCTTTATTTAAAGCGCCTGACAATTACATCGGAAAAGAAGTAACCGTTTGCGGTTGGATTAAAACCTCCCGTCAATCTAAAAATATCAGCTTTATAGAGCTTAACGACGGCTCTTCCTTTAAAAATCTTCAGATTGTATATAACGAAGAAGCTATTAATAACTATGCAGAAATATCTGCGCTTAATGTTGGCTCTGCTATATGCGTTAAGGGTAAGGTTATTGCTACCCCCGAAATGAAACAGCCTTTTGAGGTTGAAGCCCTTTGCATTACCGTGGAGGGCGCTTCTTCTCCCGACTATCCTCTGCAGAAAAAACGTCACTCTCTTGAGTATCTTCGTACCATTCAGCATCTTCGTCCCCGTACCAATACCTTTTCTGCCGCATTCAGAGTACGCTCTGTTGCCGCTTACGCTATTCACAAGTTCTTCAACGAGAGAGGCTTTGTGTACGCTCATACACCGCTTATTACAACAAGTGATGCCGAGGGCGCAGGTGAAATGTTCAGAGTTACCACTCTTGACGTAGGCAATCCCCCATTAACCGAGGACGGTGCCGTTGATTATTCACAGGACTTCTTCTCCAAGGGTACCAGTCTTACCGTTTCGGGACAGCTTCAGGCTGAGGCTATGGCTATGGCATTCGGAAAGGTATACACCTTCGGTCCTACCTTCAGAGCCGAAAAGTCATATACAGCCCGTCACGCTGCTGAGTTCTGGATGATAGAGCCTGAAATAGCCTTTGCAGACCTTGAGGATGATATGGAACTTGCGCGTGATATGCTTAAATACGTTCTCTCCTATATCTACGATAACTGTCAGGCAGAGCTTGATTTCTTTGAGGCTCATTTTGAAAAGGGACTTAAAGACAAACTAAGAAACGTAATCGACTCCGAATTTGCTACCGTTACCTATACAGAGGCTGTTGACATTCTTCAGAAAAGCGGTCACAAGTTCGAATATAAGGTTGAGTGGGGCTGTGACCTGCAAAGTGAACACGAAAGATACCTTACTGAAGAGGTATTCAAGAAACCTCTGTTCGTTACCAACTATCCAAAGGAGATAAAGGCTTTCTATATGCGTCTTAACGACGACGGCAAAACCGTTGCCGCAGTCGACTGCTTAGTTCCCGGTATCGGTGAAATTATCGGCGGCAGTCAGCGTGAAGAACGTCTTGACTTGCTTATTAAGAGAATTGAAGAAATTGGCGGCACTGAAGAAGAATACGGCTGGTATCTTGACCTTCGTCGTTTCGGCGGTGCTAAACACGCGGGCTTCGGTCTTGGTTTTGAAAGACTTATAATGTATGTTACAGGTATCGCAAATATCCGCGACGTACTTCCTTTCCCAAGAACTACAGGTTCTGCAGAATTCTAATTCAAACGCAAAAATCAAGCGGACTGTTCAATACGAACAGTCCGCTGTTTTTATACTATTAACGCTGTTGCAAATGCCGTCACGGCGGCTGATATAGCCACCACGATAAGTGGCTTTTTAAAATAAGCAAGGACCAGCGCAGTAGCCGTTCCTACAATAGCCGTAATGCCGTTGCCCGTGCTATAGAAAATCGCAGGAACCGTCATAGCAGTCAGCACGGTATACGGAATGTAATATAGAAAGCTTTTCAAAAATTTAGATTTTATCTGCTTTCTCATTAACGTAAAGGGCAACATTCGTATAAGATAGGTAACCGCCGCCATAAGCACAATATATATCGCTATACTCATTCTTCATCCTCCCTTGGAAAGAGGATTGCCGCGAAAAAGGATGCCGCTACAGCGCATATTATCACCGCAAAACCGCTTGATATAAAGCTTAACAGATAATAAAAAGCAATACTCAAAACAGCCGAAAAGCTAACAGCCACAAGCACGTCCCTATTTTCTTTTGCAGGAGGAACGACAATAGCTATAAACATCGCGTAAAGCATTATACCAAGAGCGCCCGTAATAATACTTGGAAGCACCGTTCCCGCCAAAGCGCCAAGCAGAGTACCAAGCACCCAACCAAACCACGCCGTAATTATCATACCGTACATATAGCGTGGATTTACCTTGCACGGCTGAGAATAAGCCACCGCAAAAATCTCATCGGTAATTCCAAACGCCGAAACCATTCTGTTAGACAAACTATATGACGTTTCAAGCCTTTGGGAAAGTGAGATACCCATAAGCGCGTATCTCAGATTAATAATAAACTGCGTGAGTATCATTTCCACGTAGCTTCCCAAAGAGGCGATAATACCAATTCCTGCCGCCTGTCCCGCAGAGGTCAGGTTAAAGGCAGAAATAAGCGTTGCCTGTAAGGGCGAAAGTCCGTTTGCTACAGCGGCAATACCGAAGCCAAAGGATACCGAAAGATATCCAAGGCATATAGGAAAGCCGTGAATGATACCCTTTTTAAAGGTAAGCTTCATTATATTTTAATACACCCAATTTTCGCTGTTATACATACTTACAGCTACAAGAATGTCATTTTCAAAATAGAAATTGAGAATATTTTTACCGTTTTTAACCGACAGCTTTTCTATATTTTCCATTTCAAAAGGTACGTAAAAGAACTCTTTAGCAGAAGCAACGCTTGTTTCAGGCTTCATATTTTCAATTGCAGAATTAACCTCGTACTTACTTGCAAGTCCCACGGTAAAGCCAAAAACAGTATCGGTGCCGATTATACAGGCAATACCCTTATCTTCCTTACCTGATTTATAGCAGTAATAAAAGCCGTTTACAATATAAGCTTCATTATTCGAGAATTTCTGATACTCAATAACATTTTCGTGACCGTCTCCGCCTTCGTGAGAATGTTCATCCTGCTGTTTTTCGGCTTCGGCTTCAATATCATCAGGATTAACACCCAAAGCGTATTTAGCCTCGCTTATCATACCTGCGCTTAAATAATAGTTTATATCAATATCATAAGCAGAAGAATTATTATCTTCCTTTTCCTTACAGCCTACGAAACAGAAAAGCATAGACAAGCAAAGTATAAAAGCAATAATTTTTTTCATTTTCTTCACCACTTGAAATTATTTAGAATGTTTATGCAGAAGCTCACTTCTCTGGTCCCAAAGCTTCTGAGAAAGGTCAACGTAGTATGTATGAGGCTTTTCGAAACGCTTAACCTCATCCCATAAAAGCTCTACCTGTTCCTTACAGTATTTTGCAATCTCATTAACAGTGGGGCTTTCATAAACAAGTTTGCCCCCATCATATACCTTAACCTGAAGCTTTTTAGCAACAAAGTTTTCAACGGTTTTACGCTTCCAGGTATACTCGGGATGGAATATTTCATAGGGCTCAGAATCGTCTATTTTTTCATCCCCCATAGTCATTACGTCAGCTATACACTTTCCGCTTTCCTTATCGTACAAACGCCAGGGAATCTTAACACCGGGTATTGTAATTTTAGCGGTATTTTCGCTAATTTTTATTTTAGGTATAATCTCGCCGTCCTTTTCAACAGCAACAAGCTTATAAACGCCGCCGAAAACAGGCTCCTTTGCTGCGGTAATTAGTCTTTCGCCAACACCGAAAATATCAACCTTTGCGCCTTGTATAAGCATATCACGGATAAGGTATTCATCAAGGGAATTTGATACAACAATCTTGCAGTCCTCATAACCAGCGTCATCAAGCATTTTTCTTGCTTTTTTGGTTATATAGGTAATATCACCGCTATCTATTCTTATACCTCTTGGCCGTTTACCCATAGGCTTCAATACTTCATCAAAAACCTTAATAGCATTAGGAATACCGCTTTTAAGCACGTTATAGGTATCTACAAGAAGTGTTGTACTATCGGGATATTTTTCTGCATAGGTCTTAAAGGCTTCGTATTCACTGTCAAAAAGCTGTACCCAGCTATGCGCCATAGTTCCCGACGGATTAACGCCGAAATCCTTACCAGTGAGAACACAGGCGGTTCCTACGCAACCGCCGATAATTGCTGCCCTTGCGCCAAGAACAGCAGCATCATAGCCGTGAGCGCGTCTAGAACCAAACTCAAGCACAGGTCTGCCCTCTGCAGCCCTTACGATTCTGTTGGCCTTTGTAGCAATAAGCGACTGATGATTAATGGTAAGCAGTACCATTGTTTCCACAAGGAAGGCCTGCATAATAGGTCCTCTGACAGTTATAATAGGCTCTCTTGGGAAAATAGGCGTACCCTCAGGCACAGCCCATACGTCACATTCAAACTTGAAATCTCTTAAAAACGCAAGATAGCGTTCATCAAAGAGATTGAGTCCGCGCAAATACTCAATGTCATCTTCGTCAAAAGAAAGATTTTCAAAATACTCAATAAGCTGATGCAGTCCCGCCATAATAGCGTATCCGCCCTCTTCGGGTATACGGCGGAAAAACATATCAAAGTAGGCTATAGTGCCTTCCATCTGACTGTCAAGTATACCGTTTGCCATGGTCATTTCGTAAAGGTCCATCAGCATACTTAAATTTCTTTTATCCATTGTACTTCCCTCTTTTAAAACTTTCTCCAAACCATCTTGTTTACCACTCCCGTATAAGACTGAATAATCTTTACTACCTTTGTAGAAACGTTTTCCTCTTTATAATCAGGAACAGGAATTCCTATATCATTATTTTTGTTCATTTGGACTGCTGTATCAACCGCCTGTAAAAGACCTGTTTCGTCAATGCCCGCAAGAATAAAACAAGCTTTATCAAGTGCCTCGGGACGCTCGGTAGAGGTACGAATACAAACTGCAGGGAAAGGCTTACCGATGCTTGTAAAGAAGCTGCTTTCCTCAGGCAAGGTACCGCTGTCAGACACAACCGCAAAGGCGTTCATCTGCAGACAGTTATAATCGTGGAATCCCAGCGGCTCGTGCTGAATAACTCTCTTATCAAGCTCAAAACCACTTTCCATAAGACGCTTTTTGCTTCTTGGGTGACAGGAATAAAGAATAGGCATATCATACTTCTCCGCCATTTTATTAACAGCATTAAAAAGTGATTTAAAGTTCTTGTCCGTATCAATATTTTCCTCTCTGTGTGCAGAAAGAAGAATATATTTTCCCTTTTCAAGATTAAGTCTTGAATGTATATCACTTGCCTCAATATCACTAAGGTTATTATGAAGCACCTCAGCCATAGGTGAGCCCGTTACGTAGGTTCTCTCTTTAGGCAGACCGCAATCGGCAAGATAACGACGTGCGTGTTCGCTGTAAGCTAAATTAACGTCTGAAATAATATCAACGATTCTTCTGTTGGTTTCTTCAGGTAAGCACTCGTCCTTACATCTGTTACCTGCTTCCATATGGAAAATAGGAATATGCAAACGCTTTGCGCCGATTACCGAAAGACAGGAATTGGTATCTCCAAGCACCAAAACAGCATCAGGCTTAATTTCTACCATAAGCTGATAGGATTTTGCTATAATATTTCCCATAGTTTCCCCAAGGTCACTGCCGACAGCTTCCATATAAACATCGGGGTCATCAAGCTTTAAATCCTTAAAGAATACACCATTAAGATTATAATCGTAATTCTGTCCCGTATGGGCAAGAACTGTATCAAAATACTCTCTGCACTTATTAATAACAGCCGCAAGACGAATTATTTCAGGCCTTGTTCCCACAATAATAAGCAGCTTTAATTTTCCGTTGTTTTTAAATCCTTTACTCATTTTCAGTCACCTCAAAAATATGAAATTTACTGTATAAAGCTTTTCTCTTTTCAGCCTGTGGAATAAGTTTTATGTATGAATCTCTTATGCCGAAAGCCGAAAGCAATATATATCTTAAGCTCCTGTAAGCAAATAATACAGGAAACAAAATTTTTATTTTATTAACGATAGGATGCTTTTGTTTTACCGCTTTTGAAACAGCAGAGCAAATATAGTAAAGTTTACTGCGCTTCGTCCCGCTTTTTCCTCGGTCTGATACAAGAATTCCCACTCTGCCTCTCTCTTTATCCTTTCTGCCGAAGTTACCGCCGCTAAGGATATCCTCCATTGTCAAAGACAAAAGTTCTTTATCATTTTCTATAAGCCAAAACGGAACAGAAACGCCTAAATACTCACAGCAAAGACCTGTCATTACGTTCATAAAATCATACAGTCCGATGCTTTTTAAAAAGGGTATGAATTCATCTGCCCAAAATGACAGCGAATGTGTTTTATTGACAAATGCCGCCCAGTCGTAAAGGTGTCTGAGTCCTATACCCTCACCAAGCAGATGATGTTGTTTATGAAGCAACAAAATAAGACCGTGACTCATATCATCAACTGCAAAAAAGCTGTTTGTGTCAATAGTTTTAAGCTCGGCATTAGCCACCGCATTTTTCAGAAACGCCCTTATTTTCTCCCCTGTATTTCCCTTTGGAATACCTGCAACCTCAAAGTGCATCTCAAGATGAGCATCAGGTTTAGCAAAAACCGTATGACATATATGGTCTTCAAGAAAAGCTCTGTAACCGTTTTCTATAAGCAAATCCTTTATAGCTTGTCTGCTATCCTCTTCAACAAGAAAGTCAACGTCACCTAAAATCCTCATTTCAGGCTTTTCGTAAAAATAAGCAGAGGCTTCTCCCTTAATTATAGCATACCTATGCCCATTAGTGTCAAGTAATCTGACAAGTTCTTTTTGGGAAGCTGATACAACTGCGTTTTTCTCAAGCTTTTTAAGAACGGTTTTAAACCATAAATTGTATACAGCTTCTCCCATTTCGTTCTTAAAGGCGGCGGCAGAATCAAAAGCCAACAAAGACACCGACTGACTAACCGCTTCACTGTAAACCTCTTCCCAGTTTACGTCTTTATACGTATCGGTCATAGAAGAAAAGCCGATAAGCTTTAAAAGTACAGCCTGTTCCTTTTTCATTTTGCCACCTCCTCAAAAACATATATTTTTATACCACTTCAAAAAACGTATCGGGATGATTTTTGTCGAACTGTTCATTTGCCCACATAAGCGTTACAAGGTCACTGGTTTCGCTTAAATTGATAATATTGTGGGTATATCCCGGAAGCATATGCACAGCCTCTATTTTCTCACCGCTGACGTAAAAATCAAGGACTTCATCGGTTCCTATTTTTCTCTGCTGAATAAGAGCCTTGCCCGATACAACTATAAAAAATTCCCATTTTGTATGATGCCAGTGCTGTCCCTTTGTAATACCCGGCTTTGAAATATTAACCGAAAACTGTCCGCATTTTTCGGTTTTAAGAAGTTCTGTAAAGCTTCCCCTATCATCTACATTCATATTAAGCCCGAAGGAAGCTTTTTCCTTAGGCAAATACGAAAGATACGTGGAGTAAAGCTTTTTAGCAAAGCTACCATTTGGTATTTCGGGCATAATAAGAGTCTGACTTTGCTCTTTGAATTTTGTTAACAAATCAACTATTTCGCCGAGAGTCACCTTATGGGTAACACGGCAAACGCAGAATTCACCATCTCTATGCTCTTTTCCCTCAAGACACAAAAGCATCTCGTCAATAAGGTCGTCTATATAAAGAAGAGTAAGTTCTACACTTGCATCGTTAACCGTAATGGGCAAATCATTTGCAATATTATTGCAAAAAGTTGCTACAGCGCTATTGTAGTTAGGTCTGCACCATTTGCCGAAAAGATTCGGGAAACGGTAAACAAGCACCCTTGCGCCCGTTTCTTTACCGTAAGTAAAGAACAAATCCTCTCCTGCCTTCTTGCTCTGGCCGTATGGACCGTTATAGCGTCCCTGTAGAGAAGCCTGAATAGAACTGCTAAGCATTATAGGACAGGTATTATTATACTTCTTCAGAGTATCAAGGAGAACTGAGGCAAAACCAAAATTCCCCTGCATAAATTCTTCTTCGCTTTGAGGACGGTTAACACCCGCAAGATTAAAAACAAAATCCGCATTTTCACAAGCTTCTTCTAGAAGCGAACTCGGAGAGTCTATATCATAAAGATACAGCTCCTCAATATTGATGTCAGTATGCGTTCTGTCCTTGCCGCCTTTTATATTATTAAGAGCGGCAGTCAGGTTTTTTCCCACAAACCCTTTTGCGCCCGTAATGAGTATTTTCATTTTATTTACCCCAGTTTTCAAGTTCTTCACGAATATAAGCTAAAGAAAGTAATTTTTCCTTAACCTGTTCAACGTTCAATAGCTCAGTATTATTGGAGTCGAAAAGTGTAAGAGGATTACGCTCTACATCGCCGTCTTTAAAGTATTTATCGTAGTTAAGTCCTCTATTGTCACTGGGAACACGGTAGAAGTCACCCATATCAATAGCACTTGCGCACTCTTCATTTGTAAGGAGAGTTTCGTACATTTTTTCGCCGTGACGGATACCGATAACCTTGATTTCGGTTTCAGGATTAAACAGCTCGGTTACAGCCTTAGCAAGAGTTTCAATAGTACAAGCAGGAGCCTTTTGAACAAGTATATCGCCGTTCACACCATTTTCGAAAGCAAACAACACAAGGTCAACAGCCTCATCAAGACTCATTATAAAACGAGTCATTGAAGGCTCGGTAATGGTTATAGCATTTCCCTGCTTAATCTGGTCAATCCATAACGGAATAACACTGCCTCTTGAACACATTACGTTACCGTAACGGGTACAGCAGATTTTCGTATCCTTAGTGGTTCTTGACTTGGCAACCGAAACTCTTTCTTCCAGCGCCTTAGTAATACCCATAGCGTTAACAGGATAAGCCGCTTTATCGGTTGAAAGGCAGATAACACTCTTAACACCCTCGTCAATAGCGGCAGTAAGAACGTTATCGGTACCTATAACGTTTGTGCGAACAGCTTCCATTGGGAAGAATTCACAGGAAGGCACCTGTTTAAGCGCTGCGGCGTGGAAAATATAATCCACCCCGTGCATAGCGTTTTTGACACTCGCAAGGTCTCTTACGTCACCGATATAGAATTTAATCTTTTCAGCAACCTCAGGCATCTTTGCCTGAAATTCGTGACGCATATCGTCTTGCTTTTTCTCATCTCTTGAAAAAATACGAATTTCACCGATATCGGTAGTTAAAAATCTGTTTAGTACCGCATTACCAAAAGAGCCCGTTCCTCCTGTGATAAGTAAGGTTTTACCTGTAAAATTACCCATTTTCTTTTCCTCCATATATTCTCTTATTTTTACGTAATAATTTTAATTTAAGTAGCTTTATCTTCTGTTTTTCGTCATCATTTGTTCCAAATACAATAAAAAGCAAAGCAAAAATTATGCAAAAACCAAACCCACCAATCAAAAACTGATAATATATATTATTAAAAATATATCTAACTGGAAAACAAATTATCGTTGCTATTAACAGAGGAGTAAAAATCCCCTTTGCACTTACAAAAAACAATCTATAGGCATTGATTTTAAATTTCTTTGCATATAGGAGATTTACAAGTACCATATCTACAAGTGTCGCAAATCCTGTAGCTGCAGCAGCACCTACTAGTCCGATATAGCGCAACCCAATAATAGTTAATAGTAAATTAACTATTATTGTGCCAAAGGTAATGAAAGTTTTAAGATGCCTTTTTCTAAAAACGTCTAATACATTGATTATAACTGCATTAGACATAGCCAAAAACATAGGAATGATCACCAATATGGCATAAATCCATGCTTCTTTATATTCAGTGCCATAAACTATTTGAATAAACTGTTGGCCTACCGTGATAATTCCAAACGCTAAAATGCCTGTCACAAACATATTTAATCTACATGGTGTAAACAAAGAATTTTCTATATCTTTTGATGTCATTCCATCTCGTATACCTGCAGCAGTCTTAGGCATATACAGAGTTACCGGCAATGTTGCTATTGAAGAAAACATAGAGAACAATCCCATGGAAATTGTATATGTTGTTACATCTTCGGGTTTTAACATAATTCCGATCAAAAACTTATCAACACTACCATTTATAGTTGTGGCAATTGTTTGCAACAGCATAGTTAAACATAGAGGTACAATTATTTTGAAAACTTTAAGGCTAAATTGTCGAAATCCAGGTGTAATGCCAATTTTAAACACGCAAAAGAGAAAAGTGATTATAAAACCAAATATACTCATACAAGCATCTATAACTACTATTATAAAAACGCTGGGTTTTATTGTAAGTAAAACAACAACTAAAGTTGTACGAATAAATAGCTTTATAGTTGAAATGAGTTTTTCAAAAGAATAATATTCATGCCCTAAAACAATTCCATTCAATGTATGAGACAGAAAATTAAAAATGAGCGCTATCGTCACATATATAAATAAATGCTTTCCAAAAGTTATTTGCTCGCTACTTAAAGAATTATTGTAGATTTTATCTATAGAATAATAAAACAAAATAGAAAAAAAAGTAATAAGCACTGAAAGCACTACACTAAAAGACCAAATTGTGGAAATATTTTTTTGAAGTTCATCTCGATGTGCTTCCCCTTTTTTACAAATAGAGATATTACGCGTCATTACTGTTCCAGTACCAAATTCAAGAAGTATAAGATATCCAGCAAAAGCAGACATAGTTTGATATACACCATAATCTGTTTTTCCTACTGTTCTAACCACAAATCCTGAAATAAAAATACTGATAATCGTATTTAAGGCAAAATATATATAAGATAGTATAATTCCAATTTTCCGTTTTTTCAAGAAACTAGAAATTTCCATTGCTATTTCCTTTCAGTGAATCTAACTTTCAATAGTTTTATTTACAGCTTAACAATCGATACACTACTGCCACTATTTTCTTTCCGACTATATTAGAGGGCAAAAACATTTTTAATTTACATATAATTTTTTCTTTCTTAGACATATATTGTAACTCATCTTTATAAATACGTTTCATTTCATCTATCTCGCGATAATTCCAAGCATGGTTAAATAGGGATTTAGATAAAAAGCGAGTTGTTATTTCTAAATAGCAAGATGTGTCTGATTCTATAAGCTTAAGTGTTTCTTCCACACATTCTTTATATAATTCAATTTCTTGTTTTTGTTTTTCATAGATATTAATAGAATGTGATTTACTTCGTTTATAAATTACATATCCATAAACATCCCGTTCAAGATAATCGCAACCATATAGTGCAACAACCGGTAATAGCATCTGTATCGATTGTCCGGATTTCGCATTAAAGATAATTCTATTAGGATTTGCTTTATCCAGTGCTGAAACTCTCATCATATAGCATCCCGCACACCACGGAACAGCAAATCTGCAAAAATCTTCCAAAACGGTTTTTCTATTTATGTATGATACTTTTCTCACTGGATTATTTAGATCGTTTTCATCATAAATCCAACCGTTTGCACGAACAAGTCCCGAACGAGAATTATCTTCCAAATAATCAACTAAACTTTTAATACTATTAGGGAACAAAAAATCATCAGGATCCGGCCACATTAAATAGTCTCCCGTGACATGTTGAATCCCAAATCCAATACTTGCGGCAAGACCGCTATTTTCACGATAAAAATATTTCAACTCAATGCCACTCTGCAACAAAGTCTGCTTATAACTAAATATAACCTCTTCGGTTTTATCGGTAGACCCATCATTAACAAGAATCAATTCTATCGGAGTATAATTTTGTGCGATTACAGAATCTAAAAACATAGAAATCTTAGATTCCATGTTATAACACGGCGTTACAATTGATACTTTTGGCTTCATTAACAACTCTCCTTACATAAGTTTAAATAAATCTATATAAGTATTCGTTTTCTACTACAAATTATATTTTTTTAGATAACTGCTTAAGAGTCCACAAAACACGATTTTTAATATTTACTACATTAAGTTTTGCAAACAAATCATCTATTTTTGTAGAACCGTATTTATTAAACCAATCTTGACGATAAGGTGAAGCCTCTGAGGAACGTGTATATGACGGATTGTTTGCAACTGCTTTTCGTAATTCAACCTCTTGTTTTTCAATTAAGTTTTCACAGTCTTGCAACAATTTTTCACCTTTTGGGGAATGAACTATTACTAAAGACAGACCTTTATCATCTATTTGTTGTATTATATTCTCTGCTCCCCAAAAATCAGCAAGTGTTATATCACTATGCCTTAATGTCTTTTTAAACTCACAATAACTACAAGATGGTCTAATATTCATATTTGTAAGGAATGAACGCATATATGAATTAGTCCTCGCAAGTGACGAATAGGATGTCCCATTGGCGAAATCTATTTTTACACAGTACTTTTTCCAACCAAAATCCTTGTTCCTGAAGGAAACGGCTTTTGCAGTGGATACATATTCTTTATTTTTCTCTTTCAAATATTTTTCCCAAACAGAAGGAGATGGGCAACCGTGACAAATTATATCCTGTGTAAACAAATTATCATAATCTTTACCCAGATATCCGTATAATCCTTCTATTTGACAAGGCGTACCTGTAAAAAGCACGTTTCGTCCGGATTTTAAAAATTCGGCTGCTTGACAATAACAATTTCCTATTCTACTCTGAACATATTTACTGGAACGAAGCTTATAAAGTTCTTCTTTTCTATCAATAACAACATGTTCAACTTCAAAATTTTCATTATATGTCGCACCAAATACGACACCGTCATCTGCCAATACACACTCTGCTATTGCCGTAAACACACCACCGGATGAACTATTTAAACGTATTGCATCATTTTTATTTACTGCAGCATAACTTTTGGGCAATGATAATGATTTATTGGTTTCAACAACATTTAAGGTGGGACATACTTTACTACACTTGCCACACTTTATACATATTTCAGCATTTATAGTCGGATATAAAAATCCCTCTTTATCCTGCTGCATATTTATACATTCTTTAGGACATATCTGGGCGCAAGCCGAGCATCCTGAACACTGTGTTTTTTTAATTACATCAATAGTTTGAGGAAGATTAATTAAATCAAATTCTTCTAACAATTTTTTAGTAACAGAGTACACTGTTTTTATATATGATGGCAAAAACTCCGCATATCTTTTTTTTATTTGACTTTCATTAGCAACTATATGCCCCAAAAAAGTATCTACCAATTGACTAGGCTTTTTTAACTCATCAAAAGGAACCACGTAACCAGTATCTGTTCCAAAAATATCTGTCGCTATGCCTTTAGATTTTACAGAATAACCAATCACCAATGTAGGCACTCCCGTTGAATATGCAGCAATCGTTGCGTGAGTGCGAGCACCAATAAAAAATCTACAGTTAGATATAATATATTTGAGTTGTTCACATGTGTAATCTTTTGTCACACAACTTACTCTTCCTGTATCTTTAAACATATTATAGATAATATTGTTAAGTTCAACATCGACAGATTGTTTTTTCCAATCATAAACATGTGGAATTAAACATATTCCCATATCAGTCTTATTCAGTACGTGTTCAATTAAATTAATAACATTTGCAAAACCCTGGTCAGACATGTCAGTATTTTTAATTACCATACTGCTTACATTTAAACCAAGAGTATTGTCTTTAATAAATCCCTCCGGCAAGTCTACTGTCTTTTTTTCCAAATTGAATGCAGGATCACAACATTTAAGAATACGTTTTTTATCTATTCCAGCATCAATAAGATTATTATATGTGAGATGTTCTCTTACAACAATATATCTATATTTTTTTAAGTCATCAATAATTTTATTATTAAGAGCAGACTTTTCTATAGAGCAACACCAAAGAATTGTGGGTACATTACGATTTTTCATACCTTTATTGAGTGCTATACTCATTACAGGTAATTCATAACAATAAGTGTCTCCACCAATATTAAAACAAACATCTTTGTTGTCTACTCTATTAAACAACGGAGCTTGAATATATTCCTGTCCAGCAACCACATTATGTAGGATCTTTCGTTTGACTGCAGAATAAATTTGTAATATTTTATCAGGACACCTTTTTTTATACGGCAATAATTCAGTAATGAAATCAAGATCAAATCTCTCATCTTGCTCGGCATTTGTGGTCATAAGAATAGGACGCTTTGTATACCCTTGACTCTTTAAAATATCAGTCGTTGCCCTCACTATTGCCTCACAACCGTGATTTATACTACCGGTATGTCCACATAAATATATATGTTGCATTTTTAACTCCTTAAATTAACACTCTTTCATATAATATCCACCATACTGCAAGGTCCGCTTCTATATTCAACACATTTATTTTCCAATAAACCGTTACATAAATCCAAAAATCTTTGTGTAGCTATTTCAGCGTTCCACTCTTCAGTCATAGTTTTATATGCAGTCTTTGAAATTTTCTTTCTTTCTTCATCGTTATCTAACAAGTATTTTACTTTTTTATATAATTCGTTAATGTTTTTATATGTAAAACCATTTTCACCATTATTTACCAAAAAAGGTGCCGACCCTATTTTTTTATTCGCTACTACAGCACACGCACTGTTCATAGATTCATTAAGAACGGCTCCCCATCCCTCATTTCTGTCAGATGTAAAAATATGGATTTCAGATTTCTCCATATAACTACGAACATTATCAGAAGAAATGCCACCTAAAATATTGATATAATCTGTAAGTTGATTTTTCTTGACAATTTCAGTTATTTCATCAAGCATAATTCCGTTTCCGATCATATTGATTTTAAAATCATAACCATCTTTCTTTAATCTTCTTGCTATTTCAACAGGTATTTCCGGATGTTTCCAATCAATATAACGAGCCACCCAAATAATAGAATTTGGCTTTTTACTTTCAATCAATGCATCAACATCTTCATACATTTTTGTTTCGGGGAAATATCCCCATTTAAAGAATTTATTTGATGTATGTGTAAACATATTAATATCTCTGCTAACATAACCTCCTGCACAAAGATAATATTGATTCTTATTGCGCTGTCGAGTGAATTTTTTATACATATGCCTTAACATTGGTGGATAAAAAGCATATAGAATGCTTTTTTTAAATATACGCTCTGTATATACAAAAGTAAGCTTATTTTGTTCCAATCTCTTTTTTACATATTTTTCAGGAGCCGAACCCCAAATAACAATATCTGCCTCCTCACAAATATGCATTGCTTCGTTTGCGAAAAGTTCATTTTCATAAGTTTTGATTACAAAAGGATATAAATCATTTAATTCTTTATAACCTAGCTTTCTTTGTTCTTCATCTGCAGAACGCATTACAATCAAATGAAAATCTTTACCTAATTTTTTATACATAATTTCACAAAAAGGCACCTGATGATGTGTTAAAAAATTTGTCAAAAAAGCAATTTTCATTTTACTCTTTCCCTTTAATTATTTCTTCAAATATTTCTCTCATTCTCGCGTAGTCTGTTTTTTCTTTTGGTGTGCGCATCTTACTACGCGCGTTGTTTGAAAGTTTTTCACACAACGCTTTGTCTTCAAAAAGACGAATTATATTCTGTGCCAAAACCTCATAATCTTCAAATCTGTAAAGAAGGCAGTTTTCGCCGTCGGTTGCATACTCAGGTACGCCCCCAACGTAAGAAGCTACACAGGGTACGCCCACCGTCATTGCCTCTTTGAGTGTACTTGAATGGTTTTCTATAGCTGAAGTCATTGCAAAACAGCTTACCTTTGACATCTTTTCAGCCATCTGGTCAGCAGTAAGTCTGCCTGTATATACAACGTTATCCGTTAAGTTTAGTTCTGTCAGCATCGCTTTAATCAGCTTACTGTATCCGTTTTGCTTAAGCTTAGCTTTTAAGTTTTTTGTATCTTTAAGAGGAGTTCCGGGTATATACAGCTTTACATCATTATATTTCTTCTTAACAATAGCCAAAGCTTTAAGAAGCATATGAAGACCTTTTATTGTGTAATCTGCAGCGGGACAGAAAATAGAAACAGTTTCTGCGTCTTCATACTTCCAACTGTAATTATGAAAGCTTTCCGCAATACTAATAGGCAGAAAATGAGCCTTAACCTGTGGGCATACCTTTTTATAATAAGCCTCTGCCCAGTGGTTTTCTATGATAATATGTCCTGAGCTGTTTACAATTTCCTTTTCATATACGGCGCGTTTGCTAAAGTCCTTTTGTATCTGTTTTATAGTAGTACCGGTAACAACATCTCTAAAGCTTTTTGCTTTTTTTAACTCCTTGTTTGTCAGTCCCGCAAGATAATACTTACCTATACTATCGAGGATACCTTGTACGTAAATCACCTTTGGGATACCCTCAGATACTTTATTCACAGCCATACCGTAAGGAAATTCGGTTCCCCAAAGTTCAATTACGTCAGGCTTTTCTTTATCTATAATTTCTTTCCAAGCTGAAAGTGCATTTTGCGATTTATAATCATACTCTGCGTTAGGAACACCCGAAATGGTGTAATACGAAATATTACCATCGTTATAATAGGAGATTTTCGGTGATTTTTCTATATTTACAACAACAATACTGTCCTCGTTTGATTCCTTAGCCTCATCAAGCATAGCGTCAAGCCAAAGACCGCCTGTAGATTTCTTTCCATACAGCTTTTCGTGAAGCGCTCCGCAAGGCTTATTTACTACCCATAAAATTTTCACTTGTTTTCTCCTTTACATATTTATTGTCCATTACAAATGCAAACGTTGGGATAAAACATATAAATATAAACAAATTCATTTTTGTGTTTACCACTGCCATAAGTATACCTAAAATATACGCATATACAAGGTATGCATAATAAGGTCTGTCCTTATATCTTCCTATAAACACCTTATACATAGCGATATATGCTGCAATAATAGCAAATAAACCAATGATTCCGTAAATAGCCATAATATCAAGCACGAAGGAATGTCCGCTTGTAACCGCATTATTCCAGCCGCCGAACATAGCAGTATCAAAGAAGGTATTAAGGGATTTTGCATACAGCTCCATACGGTTATTATCTGCGCTGTCTACACTTCTACCGCTAAGCAAATCGGCAATATACTGAAATCTTTCAGCCAAGGTTTCACTTTCAACAGTATTGCTAAGACTTTCAAAGGCTCCCGCAATAAAGGTTTTTAATGATATTATAATAAGTAAAGCCAAAACCACGAACAGAAATACCTTACCGCCTGTAAGCCTTGGAATAAGGAATAAAATCAGAGTAACCACGTATAAGATAAGCGCCGTTGCATATTCCGACTGTATAACTACCAGTCCAATAAGCGCAACACCTATAACGCCTAACAGACGGTTGATTTTTTTATCCTTAATCATATATATAAGCAAAGGCATTATAAGGATAAGCTCATATATAAACGTAAATCCGCCTATATTATTTCTTGTATAAAGCTGATGTAGGGAATCATAAGTAGAAAGAGTAGCCATAATACGTGATGCCTGTGGATATTTTATACAGCCAATATAGGTGGTAACGCCTGTAATTGCATAGCAAACAAGCATAAAATTGAAAATAAACTTTGCTCTTTCAGGTCTGTTTTTAACGATATACCATACTGCAATAATGCCGTAAAGATATATCTGCAGTTCACCGTAAACATAAACAAACATACCTGATATATTGCCGAGTGTAACGTACCGAATACAAGCAAGAACACTTGTAAGAAAAACAGGTAACATACTTAAAGTGAAATTTTGTTTTTCACCTTTTGTGGATATACAAAGACCAAATACAAAGGTAGCGGCAAACACGCCCAGATACACAACAGACGGCATATAATAGCCAAATACAGGCAGTAGCTTATGGGCAATATATAAAACAGCAAATATCTCAAACAAGGTCGTTGCCATAACTTTATCGAAAAAAGAGTTTTTGTTTTTAAGACTATTCACCGTTTCACCTTCTCTTTATCATATCAATTACTTTCTTTGCCTGAACTATATTATTTTTTTCATTCATAACAAAATTTTTTGCGGCTTCACCCTTACTGTGAAGCTCCTCTTTGCTCTTACCTAAAATCTCGGTAAGGGCATTTTTTATACCCTCAATATTTTCCTGCTCTAAAAGATATACATATTCGTTATACTCCGTTGGCATACCTGGAAGCTTTGTGGTAAGTAACGGCGTACCCGACGCCATATACTCCATATTTTTAGAGGGGAAAGAATATTTTGTATATTCTTCGTTTGTAGGTCTGGGATTAACAAGCAGAGTAGCTTTCAGTTCTTCCTCAACAATCACACTGTTAGGGGCAATACCCATATATTTTACGTTTTCATATTTTTCCGAAAGCTTTTTAAGGTCTTCTACGTAATCACCGTTACCGTAAATATAAAGCTCACTGTTTTCTACATTTGCTTTAACAAAGCCCTCCACAAGATTTTCAATGCCGTAAATTCTTTTAAGAGAACCTGCATATAAGCAAACCTTTTTATCATACTTATTTGAAAGCTCGTTGACGGTATCTTTCATAGAAATATCAGAATGACCTTCAAGAACAACATAGGGGCGATTTTTAGGATTAACTATTTTGCTCATCTGCTCGGTAAGGAATAGATATTTTTTAAACCTTTTCATCAGCCATAGGTTTATCTTTTCGTTATATGGAACTTTTCCGTAAGGTCTGTGACAAGGTACGTCTGTAACAATACCAACCGTTTCAAAACCTCTTAAAAGAGAGGCACACAGTGCTGCAGCAGTTGCCGAAATATTAAGGGCATCGCAAATCACCACGTCATTTTTATGGGCTTTTTTTAATAAAACCTTAAAAAACACTCCAAAAAACACTGACAATTCTCTCAGTAGCTTAATATTAAAGAAAGGAACGTAGTAATAATCAATACCATTCTCCATTTCTTTTTTTGACGGAAAATATTTTTGGGTTGTCATGGCCCTGTTTAAAGGTCGGGTAGATATACTAACTACTTTTTCCCCATTACTAACAAAGCCTTCCATAAGCAACTGATTGTACTTTTGCGCTTGCTGAGGAATAACGTTATTATATTTTTTCAGATACTCTGCAAATAAACTGGGAGACGTTCCTTTATTAATATAAATCAGTTGCATAATTACTTCCTTCTATGTCTGTTTGTGAAATTACGAAGTCTTTTTATAGGATTTCTCATTACATCGAAAAAGAAAAATACCATATCAACAAAAGTAGTTTTATTAACAGGATATTTCAGCAACTCGGGTTTAAGCTGTTGAATGCATTTCATAGATATTTCCGCATTCATTCGCTCATCCTCTGAAGCTGAAAGCAATAAAGATAACAGCCTTGGACAATTAGCGATTTGAATTGAAGTAAAATCATTTAAATCTAATGATTGTTCTATAGCCGCTGCCCAACCGCCTACTCTCTGCTCAATATAGAAGCGGTCGCGAACATCAATAAAAGGTATTGGATTATCCTTAATCCACCCAAGCCACAATTCAAAAGCTTCACGCTGTTTTTCATCCTTAAAAGCCTCGAAATAATAAGATTTTATTCCATTTTCGAAGCTCTCTAACGTATTACCCGCAACAGTCCTGCCATAACGTTGACCCGCCTCAAAAAAACCACTGCGGATAATAACGGCTTCTTTAGGTATTTTATCAAACTGGTCATAAGCGTAAAAAACCTTATCAAGTCCGTTGGTGTTTCCAAAGGTAAAGATTTTATAGTTTTCGTTTTTATCAGGTTGATACTTACCACGTTTTATAAAACTATGCTGTATGTTATTGGCTCTTGCCATTTTTTTGGGAACAGATTTATCCGAGCTTCTTATTTTAAGGTAATCAAACGTATATGTTGAAAAATCAATACCGGAGTGCAAAAGCGCCGAAAACACAAGGCGTGAATCCTTTCCGCCTGTTAAAGCTAACAATACATCCTTTTCTTCACGACTGATGTTTTTACAGGCATTTACGAGCATTTTACCCAATTCCCTGCTCTTTTCTTCGGTAGACAATGCTGTAAAATCTTCTTGCCATATAAAAGATTTTACCTCTAATTCATCCTCACTAAAAACAATCCTTTGGGTAGAGCATAATTTACTTATTCCGCCGATTTTAGTATTTGGTAACAAATACCAGTTAAGACCGCCAGACGAACATTCTTCGCGTAGATTTACGTTCATTAATTGTCCCATAACCGCTAATGAAGAAGAAACTATCCATCGGTTATCTTCATTTTTATAAAACGCTGACATAAGTCCACAAGCATCAGTCACTATATCACTATCGGTAAAAAGAATCCAACGACCTGTCCAATTCCTTGTAAGTTCTACTAAGCTTTTACCATCCCATTCAGTAATGTCGCTTTCTATACTTTTAGGAGCGCAATCCATACAATATGCATTACCAACTACTATAATTTGTTTACCGTTATCTGTAACAAACCGTTGTGTTTTCAATAAATTATGTGTATATAGAATTGCTTTACCTAAAGAATACTTGTTCATATTAGGTAAATCTATTTCACAAGATGATAAAACATATTGTTTTTTGAAAATATCCAACATTACTGCGCTACCCTTTCTTTAGATTTTTATATCGAACTAAATATGGTAAACTCCATCAATATTACAAATATTATGGCAATCAAGAACCTTCTTGCCCTGAAGCTTTTTCATATTTTCCTTTATCTCATTATGCTTTACCATAATAACTATCAGGTCGATATCATTAAGGAACTCATCTAAATCATGATATTGATTCTCAACTACGTCAGCAGTTATAAACGGGTCATAAACCTTGAGAGGCTCTGCAAGATGACGTTCCTGACTTTCAAGAAGCTGAAGTGTGGGAGATTCACGCATATCATCAACGTTTTCTTTATAGGTAAGTCCGTAAAGTCCAACACGTTTTGCGTCAGTAATACCATTTTCTTTCATTATTTCATATATTCTGTTAAGAACAAAATCGGGCATACTGTCATTTGTTTTCATAGATTCGTTTATTACATTAGCAAGTGCAGGATAATCGCCTACCAAAAACCAAGGGTCAACGGAAATGCAGTGACCTCCGACACCGGGGCCGGGCTGTAATATATTAACGCGTGGATGCATATTACAAATCTTTATAATTTCGTATACATCCATATTGTCGTGTCTGCAAATTTTAGCCAGTTCATTAGCAAAAGCAATATTCACAGCACGGAAAGTGTTTTCTACAACCTTTGTCATTTCAGCAGTACGTATATCGGTAACCACTATCTCTCCTTGACAGAAAGAACTGTACAGTTTTTTAATTTTTTCTCCGATTTCGCTGTTATCAGCACCTACAGTACGGTCATTATGCAAAAGCTCATATACCATATTACCCGGAATAATCCTCTCAGGAGCGTGAACAAGATGTATATCAGTTCCTATTACAAATCCTTGTTCCTCTATAGCAGGGCGAACATATTTATCAATGGTTCCGGGAGAAACAGTTGATTCAATTACGACAGTAACACCTTTAGGACAAATTTCCATTATGCTTTTAACAACCGATACCACATACGTTGCATCTACACGCTTACTGAATTTATCATAAGGAGTGGGTACAGAAACGATATAAGTGTCTGTTACCTGATACTCTGTAGTAAATTTTACTCCTGATTTTACAGCTTCATCAAAAAGCTCATCAAGACCCTCCTCCTTAAAGGTGGTTTTTCCGCTGTTGAGAGTTTCTACTAATTGCTCATTATAATCAGTACCAACAACCTCTACGCCGTGGGAAGCCATCATAAGAGCTGTAGGAAGTCCTATATAACCAAGTCCTATTACGTTTACCATTTTACTTTTCTCCTCTTTTTTCTTTAAAATTTTTAACTGCCTCAACAAGAATCTGAGTGTATTGGGAAGCAATCTGTTCATAAGAATAATTTTTTGTTACGAAGTTCTGAGAATTTTCTCTCATTTTTTCAAATTCTTCTTTTGGCATATCAATAAAGCGCTGTATTTTTGCTCTTAAATCATCAACACTGCCGTTTTCAAAGCAAAAACCGTTCCCGTGCGAATTTCTTTCCTCATTTACGTGGCCTTTTTCGGACAGAACAGGTACGCCACAACTTTGCGCATCGTAAAAACTCATACTACACTGTTTTGGAAATACTGTAATATCCGCAATTTGATAAAAGTAAGGTAAATTGTTATAACGTTGTACAGGATAATAAAAAATTTCATTGTCACTGCTATCGAGTACTTTTTTCACTTGTTGTTCATATTCACCGCTAAAATCAGCAACCATTACAACAACAACTTTTCTGTCACTATTAAACCTTTCCTTAATACTATCAGCAAATAGCATTCCGTCTTTTGCTTGTGACATTTTTCCCGTCGAAGTAATCACAAACGTATCATCAGGCAATTGCTTTTCCCGAAGAAAAGCCTTTTTAATTTCATCGTTTCTGTTAAACAAAATAACGTCTGTACCAAACGAAATAAAGGTTGACAGTTCTTCAGGTACGCCTAAATGCTTATTTACATAGTCATCATTCTGGGTTTTTATAATTTTATATTTTTCTTTTTTTATGATTGGAGTAAACAACAATCGATATCCAATATCAAATAATTTAGAAAACTTATTTTTACTTGCCATAGAAAGCATATGCGAATCAAACGCCATTGGATATTTCTTGCGAAGCCTACTCATTAAAAACATTGCCGTTAAAGTCTCCATACAATGCCCTAATATAACATCAGGGTTAACTTTTTCAATGGCTTTGAGCAATTCTTTTCTATCATAGTTAAGTCTGCCTAAAATATATCCCTTTGCCTTTACACGAATAATTTTAACACCGGTTTCATTCTCGTATCTTGCATCATCCTCATCAAGATGTTCTCCATATTCACCAAAGGAATGATAAACGCCGTAAATATATTTAGCTTCAGGACAGATAATATAAACTTCATTACCTGCCTTACTTTGAAATTTTGCTAACGGATTACACTGATAGCCAAAGCTTGGATGAAACGTATCGTCTACATGTAATATCTTCATCATTTTCCCTCTGTTTCTTCAAAAAGCTTTTTAGGGTCGCAAAACAAGTCGCCCAGTCTTTTAAGTTCAGTATCGCTCATTTCCCACCATTTAAGCTCTAAAAGTTTTTCTTTTGTTTCTTCATCAAAACGGTCTTTGATTTTTTTAGCGGGATTTCCTGCCCAGACTTCATAGGGAGGTATATCCTTTGTCACGACACTACCAGCACCAACGACCGCACCGTCACCGATAGTCACACCCTGTAGAACAAGGGCACGGTTTCCTATCCATACATCGTTTCCTATGGTTGTTTTTTTATATGGCGAAAACTGTATATTACCAAAGTTGACACCAAAAATATTTTTCCCTTTGTTAAATACAGGAGAAGTAGATACCGCGTCTATATCGTGAGCTCCGCCTCCTATTGCAACACCTGCTGCAATAGAGCAGAAGCTACCAACCTTTGTATGAATTACACTGCTTCTTGCAGATACATAGGTATATCTGTCTATTTCGCTGTATCGCACATTAGCGTGATGCTCAACAACTGAAGTTTTATGAATTTCACAGTCCACGACAGTTGCCCTAAAAGATATTTTGTTAAACAGTCTTAAAGGATATTTAATCAGCATTCGTAAAAGTTTTTTAACTTTTTCCATAAATCAGCGTTCTTCTCTCTTTAAAGCGTATTTTTCATACACCGTTATTCTTTTACTAAGTCCTGTTTCTTTAGAAAACTTTGAACAGGCAAGTTTTCTGCCATTTTCGCCCATTTCTTTAAGGGCGGCTCTGTTATTATACAGTTGTTCTATTACACTAACAGCACCTTCTACGTCCTCTGCCTGTGTACAAATTCCGCAGTTTTCCTCGCTTAGAATTCTGCACAAGTCAGAATCAGTATCAAAGGAAGCTATTATTGGGGTAGCCGTTGCCATTATGGACGCGGCTTTGCTTGGGAACGCGCCCTTGCCTACTCCCTTTTTACAAATTACAAAGGAAGCATCGCCAAGGCTATAAACTTCAGAAACTCTGCTAAGAGGTTGCATCGGGAAAATTTTAATATTATCAAGTCGGCTTTCTTCTATTCGTCCCACAAGCTTTTCTTTTTCGCTTCCGTCACCGAATATAACGAACTGTATATTATCATTTTCCTTAAATTTCTCAGCGCAGTCCACAACCAGTCCTACGTTCTGAGAATTACCAAGATTTCCTGCATAAGTAATATAAAACTTTTCTCTGTCTAAATTGAATTCATCAAAAAGAGTATTATCTTCTCTGCTAACAGGCACCGTATTCTCAGTGTCAATCCAGTTATAAATAACGCTTATTTTATCTTTCCTTACGCCTTTTTTAATAAGAGAAGCTTTCATACTTTCGCTTATCACAATAATATGAGAAGCGTTTTTATAGGTAACGTTTGATACCCAGTCGCCTATTTTATAAAGAAGTGAGCCTTCTTTTGTCATACCCGCGCTTACAAGAGATTCAGGAAACATATCCTGAACTATATAAACAAAGGGGAATTTTTTTATTTTTTTTATTATTACTCCCATAATTCCATTAGTAGGTGGAGTGCTTCCTATAGGAACAATATCAACATTTTTTTCACGAAGTGCAAACCATAATAACTGAATATTGCATATGAAGTATCTTATTGCCCTTAATAAAGGATTTTTCCCCTCTTTGTAAAGAGAAAATCTATGAATAGAAACTGCACCGTTAAGCTCCGTTTCGTTCTTTCTTTTTTTATACTCTTTTCTAACTTCCTCGCTAACACCACGAGAAGGAGTTGGTACATATATCTGCATTGTATGTCCCGCATTCGCAAGGTACTGACGCATATCTTCGGCAAAATGTGCACCTGAAATTTTTTCGGGTTTAAAATATGCATCTAAGAACAACACTTTCACTTCTTATCACCCAACACTATTTAAAGAATTATTTTCCATAAACCTCATCCATTATTCTCTCGGTAAGGTCTCCAAAAAGCGGACCGTTAGCAAATTGTTGTAGATTGGCCGCTCCTTTTCGCATATTTGCTTCAATAAGAACAGCATCACCTTTTTCATCGATGCAAATATCCCATGATACTAGTTTAAAATTACCTATAACAGGATGTGCTTTTTTCACAAGTTCTACAGCTTTATCATAATATGGTAGTTTTACACCTTTAAAAACAAAACCTTGAGGATGAACGGCAGTTTTTTCTCCACTGTAAAAGCTGTATGCATATTCTTTAAGACAACCGTTTTCATCAATACCACAAGAAATACCACCAGCTGTTGCATTGTCAACCCTGCTTTTATCCACTCCCATTCTTAAAACAGAGGATAAAATATGCACACCATCACAAAGTAGAATAGAACAAATTCTAATTGTATTAACCGAGGAAGAGTGAATTTCGTTATATAAACTATGCTGTTTAATAATTTTTTGAACGATATAGTTGGAGTTACTTTTATCTTTTAGATAAGACCAAATTTTATCCGCATCTTTTTCACAATTCCAAAATTCAATTCCTCTACCGCTTCCGGATTCTTGCGTTGGTTTGCATATCACTTCAGTGTTCTTAATTATTTCTTTATAAGCCTCTTCAATTGTTATTTGATTATATTCAGAATCTGTAAAAATATCAGATGAAAAACTTCTGATAATAGTTTGCGGTTGCTTTATGTCAGCAAAAATCTTAGAATAATAATTTTTATCATTAAATCCCCAACCAAGTTTTCTTGCATTAAGTTTTTGGTCTATAATTGTGTAATACAAAGTATGTGGAATATATCTAACATCTTCAATTCCATTTCTTGCAGCATAATACCATCCCCATTTAGGAGATACTTTCGCCCATCTACTCCAATATTTTTTATATTCTTTGGCATAGCTTTTTGGCATTGGTTTTTTTGGGAAATACTTTCTTAAATCTCTTCGTTCTTGATAGTTTGAAATCTTGTTTGCTGCAAAAATTTCTATTCCATCAAACACTGCATTATAAAGTGCTTTTGCTTTTTTACTGACAGCCATAATTAATCTCCTATCTTACCACTGTATCACGATTTTCGCCTACCGTTACTGTATCCACCTGAAGCTCGGCGATATTAACGCCCGCGCTGTTGGTATAAACCTGTTCTCTTTTTAAAACCGTTACTATGGTTTTAAAGAAGATTTTTACATCCAGTACAAAGGTTACGTTCTGAGCATACCAAGCATCCTTAAGACGCTTTTCTCTGACGGTTAGTCCATTACGGTAATATGCCTGAGTAAAGCCCGTTATACCAGGTTTTACTTCCATTTTAGCTTTTTCATCATCCAAATAATTGTCAAGGGCGCCGGCGCCACTGGCTCTTGGACCTATAAAGGTCATATTGCCTATAAGCACGTTAAAAAACTGAGGCAACTCATCAACACTTGTTTTTCGTATAAATTTCCCTACTTTTGTTACTCTGTTATCGTCGGGAGCGTTATATGTACTGCCGTCTTTGTTGGTATAGTTAGGAGCGTTAACCACCATAGACCTGAACTTGTACATATCAAATATTTTACTGTCTTTTCCTATTCGCTTTGCCCTATAGAAAACAGGACCGCCGTCATCAAGCTTTATAGCAAGTCCTACCAAAAGAACAATCAGAGCTAAAAAAGGCAGTGCTATAAGCCCAATTAATATATCGGCTATTCGTTTTACAACTACTACGTAAAAGCTTCTGCTTTTCGGTTTACTCATTTTTACACCTCAATCGGTTTAATAATTATATAATCTTCTATAATTTTTTTGGCTTTCTGGGCTTTTTCTTCAGCTTCATCTGGAGTTTGTCCTTGGGTAATTACCCATCCGCAAGTATCGGACTTTTCCTTATATGGCTTTTGAACGTCGCCTACACCCTTTCGCATAACCACGTCCACAATACCGTTTTTGCCGATGATATCATCCATTGGTTTGATTTCGGTGATTACACCCGATTTATAAATCAGTAGTCGTGTGGCTATACATTTATTAAAAAGTGGTTTACAATCTGCTTTTTCACCAAGCGCAATATCAATACTTCTGTCAATAACACTCACACCGCGGGAAAGAGGTACGAAATGAGAGGCTATCAGATTTTGTCCCACCCTTATACCGCAGTCTATTATATATGGCTTACCGTCAGCTTCTGAAAGTATTACGTCAAAATTAACGCTCAGCATTGTAATTCCCAGTGCTTTTACAGCCTTTTTAACTTCATCGGCTATTATTTTTTCGGTTTCCTCACTTAGTCCTGACGGAGTTCTGTGTCCGTAAGATATTTCTCCGTTCTCGTTTCTTTCGAATGTAGTCTTTACTATGCAGTAAACGTAGGTTTCTCCTTCAGCAACAAATGCCTCTACCGTATATTCGTCGCCCTTTACAAGCGCTTCAGAGTAAAACTCACCGAATCTTGCATTTTCAAAGGCATACTCTATAGCATTTTCAAGCTCTGCTTCGTTTTCCACAAGAGTAACACCCTTACTGCCTGAGCCGTCACTTGGTTTTATTACACATGGCACTGTGATTTTTTGTTTTTTTGCTTCCTCTACAGAATGAAACTCAAAAAAATCACCCTTAATATTACAACCTGCATCAGCAAGGCGCCTTTTAATTTTGTATTTGCTTTTGGAAAGCTCTGCCGTATCATAGGGTAAACACGGTAGCGATAGTCTTTCGCCGATATACGACACTGTAGGAAGTGTTATTGTCGCGCCATACGTCATAACGGCGTTAATTCTCATTTCCTTTGCATAAGAAAGACATTCGTTTTTATCCATAATGTCTATATGCTTAAAGCCGTCAGCATACTTGGAACCCAACGCTGAAGCATTACCGTCAACACAGTAAGCTTCGTAACCGCGTTCTTTTATTCTCTTTATAAGAGGGACCTGATAGGCTCCCCCGCCTATTACAAGAATTTTTTTCATACACTTCATTGCTTTCTGACAATATTTTTATCTATATACTCTTTAATGCTTTCTGCCTTTTCCTCACAGCCTTCGCCTGTGCATACCACGTATCCACAGCCGTCGAGGTTTGTTCTATAAGGCATAATTTCATCCCCTACGTTCAGGCGATGCTCTATAATAACGTTTTCATTTTCCAAAGATGCAAAATCGGGAAGCTTTTCTACCACACCAGCAGAAAGAGCCAACAGACGAGTTGAAACATCTTTGCATTTATTTACAGGACTGAAATCGTAATCATCATTCACAAAGGCTTTTATCATATTTCCCATATAGTCAATACCTGTTCCAATGGGGATTATATGAGAGCCTATAAGATTTCCACCCATTCTCGCGCCTATATCTACAATATGAACTTCACCGTTTTCGGTGAGCAGTAAATCCATATTTACGCTTCCGAAGTCAATACCAAGAGTTTTTATAGCTTTTTCAGCGCAATTTCTGATTTTTTCCTCTACAGCTTTATCAAGTCCGTTTGGTAAAGCGTGACCAAGCTCTGCATAGAAAGGCGGTTTGGTCATTGTTTTTTTCATAACGCCAAGCACGTATATCTCGCCGTCTTTCACAAAGGATTCAACGCCGTATTCATTACCAACAATAAACGGCTCAACCGTTGAAAGTCTGGAAAGCGAGTTGCTGATTGCAAGTTCACAGGCAACAGTTAAATCCTCAGCCTTTTCAACCTTTGAAGCGCCTCGGCTACCCGAACCGTCACATGGCTTAACCATTACGGGATAATCAATTTCGTTTTTTATCTTCTCGGCTTCCTCAACCGAAGAAACCTGAAATACCTCTCCCGTATCGTCAGCGCCTGACAAAGTGAGTTTTTTTCGCACCTGATACTTATTTTTAATAATCTTAGCTACGCTGTAGTCAATACCGTTAAGACCCAACTGCTCTGCAATAAAAGAAGCCGTAAGCACACCGTAATCTGTAGCGGCGGTAAGAACACCGTCTATATTTTCTTTTCTCGCATATTCAAGACAAGCTTTCTCATCCACTATGTTTATTACCGCGTGTTTGTGAGCGTATTTAAAGCCAACGGCATTTTTATCAGCATCTACAGCGAGTACCTCATAGCCAAGCTCTCTCGCTTTTCTTATAACAAAGCTTTGAAGAAATCCTGCGCCAATAATAAGAACTTTTTTCATTTGTTACCTCTTGTCAAAAGTATTCTTTTATAATCTTCACGTAAGTTTCTATCACATACTCTGCCTCTTCATCAGTAAGGCAGGTATGAAGCGGTAGGGTTATTTCGTTTGCAAACTGATTATATGCGTTACCGAAATCTTTTATATCAAAGCCTAAATTTCTATACGCCGTATGCATGGGCAAAGGCTTATAATGAACGTTACAGGCAATACCGTTTTCCGCCATTTTTGTTATAATCTCGTTTCTCTGCTCACCCGTTATATTGGGAATTCTTGTAAGATAAAGATGACCTGAGCTTTGGTAATCCTCCGTATAGTGATTAAGCACCTTGACGCCAAGCGGTTTAAGCGCATTATCATACTTCTGAATAATTTCTTTTCTTCGTCCGAGCATCTGGGGGTAACGCTCAAACTGAGCAAGTCCCATAGCGGCGGCAATATCGGTCATATTGCACTTATAGTAGGTTCCTACTATGTCATATTCCCAAGCGCCGAGCTTTGCCTTTGCAAAAGCGTCCTTTGACTGACCGTGAAGAGATAAAAGCTGAAGCTGTTTATAAATTTCATCGTCGTCTATGCCATCAATAGTGCGCCAGGTAAGTGCGCCACCCTCAGCAGTAGTGAAGTTTTTTACAGCGTGAAAAGAAAATGCCGAAAAGTCCGCAACACTGCCAACCATTTTACCCTTGTAGGAAGCGCCCAACGCGTGAGCCGCATCGCACATAACGGCAACTCTGCCCAACGCCTTTTGAATTTCACCGTTTGGTTTAAAAAGTGAACGCTTACTGTTAACGATTTCAAAAATTCTGTCATAATCACAGGGGATACCTGCAATATCAACGGCAATTATAGCCTTGGTTTTATCCGTTATTGCATTTTGAAGCTTTTGGTAATCCATTTCAAAGGAATCCTCAGCGGTATCAACAAGCACAATTTTTGCGCCGACGTGGTCGATAACCGAGGCAGAGGCGGTATAGGTGTAGGCTGTAGTTATAACCTCATCACCCTTGCCGATACCAAGTACCCTCAGCGCCATTTCGGCACAGGCTGTCTGAGAATTAAGACAGACGCATTTATTACTACCGACATAGTCCCCTATTTTCTTTTCAAGCTCTTTTGTGCGGAGGCCTGTAGTAATCCAGCCCGACAGTAAAGCCTTGCTTACCTCATCGACTTCCATCTGAGAAATATCCGGAGGTGAAAAAGAAACGTTCATCATAAAAACCATCCTAAAAGTGTTAAAAAATTATAGTATGTCCATAATATATTAAATTATACTACATATAATAGCAAAAAGCAACCAAAAAAAGAAAATAATCTCCTATTGACTTATGTCACGTTTTATGTTATCATTTTAAAAGATTAATGCATTGGAGGTCAGTACAGTGAAACGTATTGTTACTATTGAAACCCGTAATCTTTGTGAAAGCGCTAAAAACGGCGGTTGCGGTGAGTGTCAGACTTCTTGTCAGTCTGCTTGTAAAACCAGCTGCGGTATTGCTAATCAGCAGTGTGAAAACACCGAGGAAAGCAAGTAAAGCAAAATCTAAATGCCGCCGAATCGGCGGCATTTTTCTTATATTAAAGGAGTTCGAATTAAAATGATTCATCAGTACAAGTTAGGCGGCTATAACGTCGTTCTTGACGTGTGCAGCGGTTCCGTACACGTTGTGGACGAGGTTGCCTATGATATAATTTCACTTTTTGAAGACCTTGAAAAAAATATTGTAATAGAAAAAACTTCAAATATTCACAAAGACGTTTCTATAGAGGAAATAGAGGATTGCTACGACCAGATTTGTGAGCTTAAGGAGTCTGGTAAGCTTTTTGCACCCGATACCTTTGAGAATATGGCGGGCGCCCTTAAAGAAAAAACCGCAGGTGTCGTTAAGGCGCTTTGTATACATATCGCCCACACCTGCAATCTTAACTGTGAGTACTGCTTTGCAAGTCAGGGTAAATATCACGGTGACAGAGCTATGATGAGCTTTGAGGTGGGCAAACAGGCTCTGGATTTTCTGGTTGAAAATTCAGGAAACCGAAAAAATCTTGAAGTAGACTTTTTCGGCGGAGAGCCTCTTATGAACTTTGAAGTTGTAAAAAAGATGGTAGCTTATGCCCGTAGTATTGAAAAAGAAAAGGGCAAAAATTTCCGTTTTACCCTTACCACCAACGGTATGCTTATTGACGATGACGTTATTGATTTTGCGAATCGTGAAATGAGCAACGTAGTATTAAGTCTTGACGGACGAAAAGAAGTTCACGACCGTTACAGAGTTGACTACAACGGTAAAGGCAGTTTCGATAAAATTGTACCTAAATTTCAAAAGCTTGTTACGGCGCGTGGTGGCAAAAACTACTATATGCGCGGCACTTTTACACATAACAATCCTGACTTTTTAGAGGATATCAAAACTATGCTTGAGCTTGGATTTAACGAGCTTAGTATGGAGCCTGTCGTTTGCGCAAAGGGTGACAAAAACGAGCTTACAGCAGAGGATTTACCTATTGTATTCGAGCAATACGAAAAACTTGCCCAGCTTATGCTTAAAAAGGATAAAGAAGGTAAGCCATTCACCTTCTATCACTATATGATTGACCTTACGGGCGGTCCCTGCATTTATAAGCGTATATCAGGTTGCGGCAGTGGTACTGAGTATATGGCCGTTACACCGTGGGGTGACCTTTATCCCTGTCATCAGTTTGTGGGAGAGGAAAAATTCAAGCTTGGCGATATATGGAACGGAGTCACCAATAAAGAAATACAAAAGGAATTTATGGGCTGTAACGTTTACGCTCATAAGGAGTGCAAAGACTGTTGGGCAAGGCTTTACTGTTCGGGCGGCTGTGCCGCTAATGCATATCACGCCACGGGCAAGGTTACAGGCGTTTATGAGTACGGCTGTGAGATGTTCAAAAAGCGTATGGAATGCGCAATTATGGTTGCTATTGCCCGTCAGCTTGGTGACAACTGATGAACACACCTATTTATGATTTTGTAGCCAAATACAAAAACAGCGGTACGGAAAGACTGCATATGCCCGGTCACAAAGGTTTTTCCTTTCTTGGCTGCGAGGAATACGATATAACCGAAATACACGGCGCCGACAGTCTTTACGAGGCAGACGGTATAATAGCCGAAAGCGAAAAAAACGCGTCGCTTCTTTTCGGCTGTCCAACCTTTTACAGCACAGAGGGGTCTTCCCACTGCATAAGAGCTATGCTCTATATTTTAAAGCAGCGCGGTATAACTAAAATTCTTGCAGGAAGAAATGCTCACAAAAGCTTTTTAACAGCCTGCGCTTTACTTGATTTTGAGGTAGAATGGTTATACGGGAGTTCAACCTACCTTTCCTGTAATATAGACGAAGAAGAGCTTGACCGTCTTTTAGCAGAAAGCGGTATAAAGGCAGTTTATATCACAAGCCCCGATTATCTGGGTAATATCGCAGATATTAAAACTATCAGTGAAATTTGCAAGAAGCACAACGCCCTTCTTGTTGTAGATAACGCTCACGGAGCTTATCTGAAATTCTTAGAGGAATCATTACATCCTATGGACTTAGGGGCGGATATGTGCTGTGACTCTGCTCATAAAACACTGCCCTGTCTTACAGGCGGCGCTTATCTGCATATCAAAGACTGCAGCTTTAGTAAAAAAGTCAAAAACGCTCTATCGGTATTTGGCTCCACAAGTCCGTCCTATCTTATTTTAGAGTCCCTTGACCTTGTAAATAAATATATTTCAGAGGGATACTCAGAAAAACTCAACGGCTTTATATTAAAAGTCGAGCATTTTAAAAAGCAACTCAGAGGAAAGGGATACACCCTTTTTGAAAGTGAGCCTATGAAAATAACGGTATGCGCAAAAGCGTACGGTTACACGGGTTATGAGTTTGCCGATTTATTCAGAAAAGAACAAATCGAATGTGAATTTTGCGACCCCGATTTTACGGTGCTTATGCTTTCTGTGGACACCAATTTAGAAAGAATACTAAAGTTTTTTTTATCCATTCCGCAAAAAGAAGTAATAACCTCTTTTCCCCCTTGTTTTTCAGTTCCTCAAAGGGTTATATCTATTCGCGATGCTATGATGAGCGACTTTATAGAACTGCCTGTTGAAAAGGCTCTCGGCAAAACACTTTCACAGCTTAACGTAAGCTGTCCCCCTGCCGTTCCCATAGTAATGTGCGGTGAAAAAATCACAAAAGAAACAATAAATTGTTTTAAATATTACGGTATCAAAAAATGTGCTGTTTTAAAGGAGTAGGCGACGTTCCTACTCCTTTTATTTTTATAGTTCTGATGCTACCATTTTTTTATACTGTGTGGGGGTTATTTTAAACCGTTGTTTAAAGCTTCGGTTAAAGGTACGAAGTGATACGAAACCACTGTCCAGTGCGCACTGTAGCATCGACTCAACGTTATTCTTAATTAAATAACACGCGTGATTAAGACGGTAATTATTTACGTATTCATTAAAGGTTATCCCCACGACGTTTTTAAAGTAGCGCGATATATAAGAATAATTATATCCGCTTTCCTTTGAAAGCAAAGAAAGAGAACACTCACCGTCAAAATTCTTGTCCACAAAAGCAAATATACAGTACAGTAAATCATCACGGTCGGTTTCCTGTTTTTTATACGTCGCCGTGTTATGAAATGCGTCGCAAATCAAATACAGTACGCCTTTTCTGAATATTTCAGATTCATTCGTTTCTAACTGTTCAAACAAAACCGCCAGTTCTTTTCCAAGAACAAATTTATTATTCTCAGGTATTTTGTTTTGCGTTTTTCTAAAAAACACCTTTACGTAATCAGATGAAAAAATACAAAGAGTATGCGTACTCTGGGTAGAATCAAGAGAATGTATCTGATTAGGGAAAATCAGAATAGATTCCCCTTTTTCCAGTGTATAAATTCTTTTATCGACCGTTACGTTCATAGTGCCTTCGTTTATAGTTATCATTTCAAAGCACTGATGAATATGAGGCGGAAAAGAATAATCGCAATTTTTCTCTACAACAAGATGCTCGGGCGCTCCTATATGCTCAACCTGATAAAACATTTTTCCTCCAAAAGTAAAATATTGTCCATTTATTATACAGTATATTGCAAGAAAAGTCAAACTATATGCTATATAATACGTTTAAAGGAGGTACTGTTATGAACTATTATATTGGTGTTGATTTAGGAACGTCAGCGCTAAAGCTGCTTTTACTTGACAACAGCGGAGAAATTTTAAAAACAGTTTCAAAAAGCTACGACGTCGACTATCCAAAATCGGGTTGGAGTCAGCAAAACCCTGAGGATTGGTGGACGGCTTTAAAATCAGGCATTAAAGAGCTTTTAAGCGAGGTTGATGCTTCAAAGGTAGCAGGAATCGGAGCGGGAGGTCAGATGCACGGTCTGGTTATTCTTGACGAAAACGATAAGGTTATCCGTCCTGCGATTTTATGGAATGACGGCAGAACGGACAAAGAAACTGCCTATCTGAACGAGGTCGTAGGCAAAGAAAAGCTTTCAGAGCTTACTGCTAATATAGCTTTTGCAGGTTTTACCGCGCCAAAGCTGTTGTGGCTTAAAAATAACGAGCCTGAAAATTTCAGCAAAATAAGTAAAATTATGTTGCCGAAGGATTACATAAATTATAAATTAACAGGCGTACACTCTACCGATTATTCTGATGCTTCGGGTATGCTTTTATTAGACGTAAAAAACAAACGTTGGTCTGAATTTATGCTGGACGTCTGCTCTGTTTCAAAACAGCAAATGCCCTCTCTTTACGAAAGCTACCAGACAGTAGGAACAGTACTGCCTGAAATTGCAAATGAGTTTAACATCAGTGAAAACGTAAAGGTTGTTGCAGGAGCGGGTGATAACGCGGCGGCGGCTGTAGGCACAGGAACAGTAGCAGACGGAAAGTGTAATATTTCCCTTGGAACTTCGGGTACGGTATTTATTTCCTCTGATAAATTTTCCGTTGACGATAAAAACGCGCTTCATTCGTTTTGTCATGCAAACTCCAGATATCACCTTATGGCGTGTATATTATCTGCGGCATCCTGTAATAAATGGTTTTGCGACGAAATATTAAAAACAAGCGATTATGCAGAGGAACAAATCGGCATTACGGATGATAAATTGGGCAACAACGACGTATTTTTCCTTCCCTATCTTATGGGCGAACGCAGTCCTATAAACGATACCGACGCAAGAGGTACTTTTATAGGTATGCGAATGGATACTTCACGAGCCGATATGGTTCAGGCTGTGCTTGAGGGTGTTGCTTTTGCAATCAGAGATAATCTGGAAATTGCAAAAGCACTGGGTATTAATATAGAAAGCAGCGGACTTTGCGGCGGCGGTGCTAAATCACCTCTTTGGCGGAAAATTCTATGTAACGTTCTTAACGTTAAAATCAGTATTCCCCAAACCGAACAAGGTCCTGGTTACGGCGGCGCAATGCTGGCTATGGTAGGAACGGGTGAATACGAAACAGTAAATGAATGCGCTGAAAAATTTGTAAAAATCAAAACGACCGTAACTCCGCAACAAGAAATCGTAGAACGCTACGAAAATAAGTATCAAAAGTTTAAAGAAATATATCCATCAGTTAAAGAATTATTTAAAAAGATAAAGTGAGGAACAAACTATGAAAGAAATTTTTAACAACATCCCTACAATCAAGTATGAAGGCAAAGACAGCAAAAATCCGTTAGCATTTAAGTATTACGAAGCAGACCGTGTTATTTTAGGAAAAACAATGCGTGAGCATCTTCCCTTTGCTATGGCTTGGTGGCACAATCTTTGCGCCGCAGGAACCGATATGTTTGGCAGAGATACAGGAGATAAATCTTTTGGTGCTGAAAAAGGCACAATGGAACACGCCAAAGCAAAGGTTGACGCAGGTTTTGAATTTATGCAAAAGCTTGGAATCGAGTACTTCTGCTTCCACGACGTTGATTTAATTCCTGAAGCAGAGGATATAAAAGAAACCAACCGCCGTCTTGATGAAATCGGCGATTATATCCTTGAAAAAATGAATAAAACAGGCATTAAATGCCTTTGGGGTACTGCAAATATGTTCTCAAATCCCCGTTTTATGAACGGCGCAGGTTCCACAAACTCAGCAGATGTTTTTTGCTTTGCAGCCGCACAGATTAAAAAGGCACTTGATTTGACCGTTAAATTCGGCGGTAAGGGTTATGTTTTCTGGGGCGGAAGAGAAGGCTATGAAACACTTCTTAATACCGATGTTAAATTCGAACAGGAAAACATTGCAAAGCTTATGAAAATGGCAGTAGAATACGGACGTTCCATCGGCTTTACAGGCGATTTTTACATCGAGCCTAAACCAAAGGAGCCAATGAAGCATCAGTATGATTTCGATGCCGCTACAGCAATAGGTTTCTTGCGTCAGTACGGTCTTGACAAGGATTTCAAGATGAATATAGAAGCAAACCACGCTACACTTGCAGGTCATACCTTCCAGCACGAATTACGTGTTTCTGCTATATACGGTATGCTCGGTTCTATCGATGCAAATCAGGGCGATTCACTTCTTGGTTGGGATACTGATGAATTCCCCGCTAACGTATACGATGCAACTATGTGTATGTATGAGGTTTTAAAAGCCGGTGGACTTACAGGCGGTTTCAATTTCGACTCAAAAACACGTCGTCCAAGCTACACCGCCGAAGATATGTTCCACGCATTTATTCTCGGTATGGATACCTTTGCTTTAGGTCTTATCAAAGCGGCTGAAATTATTGAAGACGGAAGAATAGATAACTTCATTAAAGACAGATATGCAAGTTTCAGCGAAGGCGTTGGAAAGAAAATCAGAGATAACACAACAAATCTTTGTGAATTAGCTGCTATTGCCGAAAATATGGGCGCTCCCGCCCTTCCGTCAAGCGGCAGACAGGAATACTTACAAAGCATAATCAACCAAATTCTGTTTAATTAGGAGTATATATATGATATATTATGTTTCACCTGCAGGAAACGACCTATCAGAAGGCTCGATAAACGCGCCTTTTAAAACCATAAATCACGCGGCGCAAATTGCCGTTGCGGGAGACACCGTCAAGGTTTTCGGCGGTGTCTATCGCGAGTGGGTAAATCCTAAAAACAGCGGCACAAGCGAACACAACAGAATCACTTATGAAGCCGTCAAAGGAGAGCGTCCTGTAATAAAAGGCTCTGAAGTAGTTGAAAACTGGGAAAAGGTTGAAGGCACCGTATGGAAAAAGGTTTTGCCTAACGAAACATTCGGTGACTGGAACCCTTATGCTCTTTGTGTGGAAGGAGACTGGATCGAAGAGCCAATAGTAGATTATCGAGTACATCTCGGAGATGTTTATATTAACGGCACGTCATTGTTTGAGGCAAAGTCGCTAAGTGATTTATACGATAATGCGCCCAGATTAAACTGTTGCCATTTTTGGAGCAGAACAGAAGAGAAAACCGTTTGTACTCCTGAGCGCACATCACTTAAGTGGTATGCAACCGTAGACGAAAAAAGCACTACGATTTTATGTAATTTCCAAAATTACAATCCTAACGACGAGCTTATTGAAATCAACGTTCGTCCCTGTTGCTTCTATCCAAAAGCTATTGGTGTGAACTACATAACCTTACGCGGATTTGAGATAGCACATGCGGCTTGTCCTTGGGCGCCACCCACCTCTCATCAAATGGGTATGGTAGGCCCACACTGGAGTAAAGGTTGGATTATTGAAAACAATATATTACACGATGCAAAATGCAGTGCAATAAGTCTTGGTAAGGAAGAATCTACAGGCGATAATCTCGGCTACAGACTTCGCCGTAAATCCAACCACCGTCACCAGTTAGAAGCTGTTTTTTCAGCCCTGCAGATAGGTTGGAGCAGAGACACTATCGGTTCTCACATCGTACGGAATAATGAAATATTTGATTGCGGTCAAAACGGAGTTGTGGGTCATTTAGGTTGTGTATTCAGCAAGATAGAGCATAACCATATTTACAATATAAGTAATAAACGAGAATATTGGGGTCACGAAAGAGGTGGCATTAAATTCCATGCAGGTATAGACACTATTATCAGAAACAACAATATTCACAACTGTGCATGTGCAGGTATATGGCTTGACTGGCAAACTCAAGGCAGTCGTATAAGTTCTAATATCTTATACGACAATGAGATTGATATTGTTTTGGAAGTTAATCACGGTCCTTATTTAATCGACCACAATTTATTTATGTCATCTTATTCAGTGGACAACCGTTCACAAGGCGGAGCTTACGTTCATAATTTAATTTGCGGAAAAATGAAGAATTGGTCGGAACTCAGCCGTTCTACGCCTTATCATTTTCCTCATTCTACCGCTGTTGCAGGTTACAGTGAAATATATGCCGGAGACGACAGATATCTGAACAATCTATTTATAGACCATTATACATCCAACAAACCAGATATCGTGCCTTTTACTAAGCACTGTGATGAATTTACTTCCTTTGATGAATATACTGAAAAAATCAATTCTTATCCTCTTAATATCTCACTTACAGCATTTATTGATACCCCTCAGCCCGTAATGGTTGAAGATAACGCTTATTCTGGCTATGCTACTCCTTCCGTACACGAAAAAAATCCTATTTTATCAGAAAATGCAAATGCTTCTATTATATCAAAGGACGGAAAATGGATTCTTACCCTCAACGTTGACCAAAACGTTTCCTCTGCAAAATGTAAAGAGGTAACCACCGGAAGACTTGGCGAAGTACGTCTTGCGCAACAGGCATTTGAAAATTCCGATGGCAGTGATATTGACTTTAGTAAAGACATAAACGGTGAAAGCCATACGGACGATATAATACCCGGTCCTTTTGCAACGCTAAAAGCAGGGGAACAAAGTATTATCGTTTGGACTAAAAATTTTTAGTAAAAGCCCAAATCTATATATGATTATAAAAAATAGTCGCTATCAATAAAGATAGCGACTATTTTTATTTATTCTTCTATAGCTTCGGGTTTTTCTTCCATTATAGCTCTAAACTGTTCTCCGTCAATTTTCTCTTCGGTAAACAGCACCTTAGCCACTTCGTGAAGCTTAGTCATATTTTCCTTTAAAATGGCCAACGCCTTATCGTACTGTGTCATAACTATACTGTTGATTTCTTCGTCTATCTGAGCCGCAATCTTTTCAGAATAGTTAGGTGTAGATGAGAAATCTCGTCCAAGGAACACAGCGTCATTGTCGGTACCAAAGGTAATAAGTCCTAGTTTTTCGCTCATTCCATACTTGGTAATCATCTTTCTTGCTAGTTCGGTTGCACGCTGAATATCATTAGAAGCGCCTGTGCATATATCATCTTGCGTAAGCTGTTCAGCAGCGCGACCTCCCAACAGAGAGCATATCTGCTCAAGCATTGTGATACGGGAAATATGACCCTTTTCCTCTGTAGGAATATACATTGTATATCCTGCCGCCATACCTCTCGGTATAATAGAAATCTGATGAACCGGATCCTGAGTCGGCAAGAAATAAGAAACGATAGCGTGACCTGCCTCGTGATAGGAGGTTATCATCTTGTCCTTATCCTTGATTACGTGGGACTTCTTTTCCGTACCCATAACAACCTTAATAGTTGCTTCCTCTATTTCAGGCTGAGTAATTGCCTTTTTACCTCTGCGGACTGCAAGTAAAGCCGCTTCGTTGAGAAGATTTTCAAGGTCAGCGCCTGTAAAACCTGCAGTAGAAGCTGCGATAGTTTTAAGATTAACATCAGGACCCAAAGGCTTTCCTCTGGAGTGTACCTTTAAAATTTCTTCTCTGCCCTTTACGTCGGGGTAGTTTACAGTAATCTGTCTGTCAAAACGACCCGGTCGCAGAAGTGCTTTATCAAGAATGTCAGGACGGTTGGTTGCCGCCATAACAATAACGCCCTCGTTAGCGCCGAAGCCGTCCATTTCCACAAGCAACTGATTAAGAGTCTGCTCTCTTTCATCATGTCCGCCGCCAAGACCTGCGCCTCTTTGTCTGCCCACAGCGTCAATTTCATCTATAAATATAATAGAGGGAGCGTTTTTCTTTGCCTCGTCAAAAAGGTCGCGTACGCGGGAAGCGCCCACACCAACGAACATTTCAACGAAATCGGAACCTGAAATACTGAAGAACGGAACCCCCGCCTCACCTGCAACCGCACGTGCAAGTAAGGTTTTGCCCGTACCGGGAGGGCCTACAAGCAACACGCCCTTTGGTATTCTTGCGCCAAGCTCGTCAAATTTCTGATGGTCCTTAAGGAAGTCAACAATTTCAACCATTTCTTCCTTTTCTTCATCAGCACCTGCAACGTCAGCAAAAGTTGTTTTGCGGTTGGTTTCCTTTTTAGGCTTTGCTTTTCCGAACTGCAAGGATTTGTCCGCGCCCATGGTTGAACCCATTTTCTTCATAAACCAGAAGCCGAGTATAACCATTATAACAATAAGCAATAGCGTTGGCATAATTTGTGAAAGCCAAGCCATACTTTCTCCCCTTTTATAGTCCATTTTAATAGGACTGTCGGGATGCTGAGCGTTATACTCCATTACCGCTTCATTTACATCTTCATAAAAAATACTTGGAGATGCTACTGTATAGGTATGTTTTTTACCGTCATCGCGTGTAACATAACTTAAATCTCCATTATATAAATTTAACGTGTACTCTGATATTTCACCCTTTTGAACCTGTGTGATTATATCATAGTAGCTTGTATCTGCCTTGGCTTGCCCAATAAGTGAAACGCTTAAAATAGCAAGAATAAGAATTATGGGAATTCCTAAATAAAGCAGTACATTTCTGAGATTTTTATTCATCAAATGCACTTCCTTTCAATTAACTGTATACCTTAGGGTCAAGTATTGCCACAAAGGGTAAATTTCTGTATTTTTCATTGTAATCAAGACCGTAGCCAACAACAAAAGCATCGGGAACAATCTTTCCTACGTAGTCTGCCTCAAATTCAACCGTTCTGCCTTCCGGCTTATCAAGAAGAGTGCAGGTTTTAACGCTTTTTGCACCTCTGTCCTTTAAAATTTTTGTCAGACAAGACAGAGAAAATCCCGAATCAACAATATCCTCAACTATAAGGACGTCGTAATTCTTAACCTCAGTATCAAGATGCTTTTTCCATTTAAGCTCACCTGAACTCTGAGTTCCTCTGTATGTAGAAATAGCAAGGAAGTCTATATCGCAGAATAAATCAATTTCTTTCATAAGGTCGGCAATAAACACAACCGAACCGCGAAGCACACCTACAAGAAGCAGTTTTTTGTCCTTATAATCCTCGGTTATCTGTTTACCGAGCCGTTTACAAATTTCTTTTATTTCTTCCTCACTGACAAGAATTTCCTTTAAATCGTCACGCATTGACACTTTATTTTCCCCCTACCTTCTGTGAAAATACACGGTAAATATTTTTTGTATTCTCATCGGGACAAACCCGTTTATCAACACCGCCACCGTACACCCAGATAACACCTTTATCATCTGCTATAACGGGCAAAACTTCTCTTACCGCTATTTCTATACCTTCTTCATTCATCCACTTATTAAGAGATTTAGATACTTTTCTGTGAGAAAACGTAATACTGTCTCCGCTTTGCCTTGTACGCAACACAGGACTGCCTACTATTTTATCACAGTCAATAGCATTTTTTAAAAACAAATTATGAATTTTTCCCTGTTTTTTTATTTCTTCAACACTCTGTTTAACAAGCTTTGTTTCAAAAACAGGCAAAATCTGGGCTTCAGCCATAAGGTATCCCTTTACAGCCTTAACCATTTTACCATCTTTATTCTGAAATCTACCCTCACCCTTTAAGGCAAGCGTAGTAACGCCGTTTATGGAATAATTATTCGCTTCTATTTCCGATTTTTCCAAGAACATAGCAATAACGCGGGTAGCTATTGCTTTATGAAGCAGAGAAAAATCCTTTAATATAAGCTGTCCGTCACAAAATCTTTTTTTAAATTCTTCCTTAGCGGTATAGGTCAAAAAATCTCTGTCAATACCGAGCAGCTCTGACGTTGTAGAGAAAGACTGTACGACGTTAGGATTAATTTCCTTTAACACAGGCAATATATTATGACGGATTTTATTTCGGGTATATTCGTCACCTAAATTAGTCGAGTCGGTAACGTAATCTACCCCCTGCTCACTAAGAAAGGCTTCAATTTCCTGTCTTGTGCATTTTAAAAGCGGTCGGACGTATATATCCCGTCTTTTTGGAATTCCACACAGTCCGTTTATACCCGTTGCTCTGGCAAGTCGGTAAATAGCCGTTTCCAGATTATCGTCTGCATTATGGGCAGTAGCTACCATCCCTTTTGCATTTTTACTGAAAAAGTCATATCTGACCTGTCTTGCGGCAAGTTCTATACTGATACTTTGTCTTTTTGCAACACCCTGCACGTCTGCCCTTTGCGCCACTAAAGGTATACCCAGTTTCTTGCACACGTCCTCAACGAAAGACTGGTCTCTATCCGATTCCTCTGCCCTTAAACAATGATTAAGATGCAAAGCGCTAAGGGTTAATCCCAGTTCATCTTTAAGCATATAAAGTCCTGTAAGAAGAGCCATAGAATCAGCCCCACCCGAAAGTGCTACGGCAATATTCTTTTCATTCTCACGAAAATCAAAGCTTCTGATAGCCGATAAAACATCCATTATTCATCAAATCCGGCAGGAGAAGTAAAACGGGTATACCGTCCGTCCCAATGAAGCTCTACAGTGCCTATTTCACCGTGACGGTTTTTAGCAACTATACACTCTGCTTTATTGGGGTCGCCCTTTTCCTGACCTTCCTTTTTCTCATTATCGTAATACTTTTCACGGTAAAGGAAGAGAACTATGTCTGCATCCTGTTCAATAGAGCCTGAATCACGAAGGTCCGAAAGACCCGGTCTGTGTGACTGACCCTTTGATTCGGTACCACGTGAAAGCTGAGCACAGGCAATAACAGGAACCATAAGCTCCTTAGCCATAATTTTAAGGCCTCTTGTAATTTCAGATATTTCCTGTACACGATTGTCAATACGACGGGCTGAGTGCATAAGACCGAGATAGTCAACCACCACAAGACCCACGTCACCCATTCTCTTAAGCTTTGCTTTCATTTCGGGTACGGTAATATTTGAAGATTCATCAAGATAAATTTCTGCATCTCTCAGATGAGACGCCGCATCACCAAGTCTGGTCCATTCATCTGCTTCAAGCTCACCTGTACGAAGCTTTTCACTCTTAATTGCCGCCTCGCTTGAAAGAAGACGCTGGGCAAGTTGGTCCCTTGACATTTCAAGAGAAAATACCGCAACCTTTTTTCCTGCATTAACGGCAACGTTACGAACTATATTAAGAGCAAATGAGGTTTTACCCATACCCGGACGGGCGCCGAGAATTATAAGGTCTGATTTATTAAGACCCGTTATCATCTTATCAAGCGCACTTATACCCGTAGGTATACCAACGTAATCCGCCCTTGTTTCAGGATTATTCATTTTCATCAGTCGTTCAAAGGTTTCATTCTGAATAACCGATTTAATATGTTCAAGACCCTGAATACTTCTTCCCTCTCTGATTTCGTATATACGCTGTTCAGCCTTTTCAAGAAGCATACCTGCATCCATGGTATTTTCAGTTGCATCTGTAATTATCTGACGGGAAGCAACAATAAGAGCTCTGGCATAATAACGCTCTCTTACTATATTAACGTAGGTCATTACGTTAGCGCTGGAGGCTTCACTCTGAATAAGGTCGGTAATATAAGCCTTACCGCCTGCTTTATCGTATACGCCGTCTTTTCTGAGTCGGTCAAGCAATACGATAAAATCTATTCTTATGTTATCGTTATTCATATCAAGGAGAGCTCTGTAAATAACCTTATGATTAGGAATATAAAAGCACTCTTCCTTAAGCTGTGTAACTACGTCACTTATACAGTCGGGATCCACAAGAATAGAAGCAAGAACACCCTGCTCCGCTTCAAAATCATAAGGCAGACCTGCGCCGTCAATATCAAGAATCTGTCTTTCTTCAGACATAATATTATTCCTCTACAATCACGTTTATTTTAGCCGTAATTCCCACGTAAAGACGAACTTCAGCTGTATATTCGCCGAAATTTTTAATATCGGCAACGCTTAGTTTCTTCTTATCAATACTAACGTCATAGGTCTTGGAAATTTCAGCGGCAATTTCCTTAGAGGTTACAGCGCCGAAAAGCTTTCCCTGACTACCAGCCTTAGCGTGAATAACAATTTTCTGTCCCTCAAGCTTTTTAGCAAGTGCCTTTGCGGCATCAATTTCCTCCTGTTTATGATGAGCTGCCGCAGATTCGCGATTTTTAAGTTCACTCATAGCGGCGCTGTTTGCTTCAATAGCAAGATTTTTTGGAAAAAGGAAATTACGGGCGTAGCCGTCAGAAACGTTAACAAGCTCTCCTTTTTTTCCCTGTCCTTTTACATCAGCAGTTAAAATAACCTTCATTTAATTTCATCCTTTCTAAAGATTAGAATTATCTACATTTCCATAACGATAGGCAAAATCATAGGACTTCTGCCGGTACGCTCTCTTATAAAGCGTGACATACCGTCTCTGAGTCTGATTTTTACAGTATTCCAGTCCTTTATACCTGTCATATAGCATCTTTCTAAAATATCACAAGCCACCTCGTTCATATCGGTAACAAGCTCTTCAGATTCCTTAACATATATAAAGCCTCTTGAAATAACCTCAGGACCTGCCACAACCTCGCCCGTTACACCGTCAATGGTAACAGCAACGATAATTATACCGTTATCTGCAAGACTTATTCTGTCCTTCAACACCACGTTACCTACGTCGCCAACGCCAAGTCCGTCAACTAAAACTCTGCCCGCAGGTACCGTTTCGGTAATCTTTATACCTTTTTTGTTTATTTCAATAACGTTACCTATACTTGCAATAACAATGTTCTTCTTATCTATTCCCACGCCCTTTGCAAGTTGCGCGTTATGAACGAGATGTTTTTGCTCACCGTGTACGGGAATAAAATACTGCGGCTTAGTAATGGACAGCATAAGCTTTAGTTCTTCCTGACAGGCGTGACCCGAAACGTGAACGTCGTACATTTTTTCGTATACCACGTTAGCGCCCTTACGCATAAGCTCGTTTACAACGTTACCTACAGTTTTTTCATTGCCGGGGATTGGAGTTGCCGAAATAATTATCATATCCCCCGGCATTAATTCTAACTGACGGTGTTCGCCCATAGCCATTCTGTGAAGAGCAGAAAGAGGCTCACCCTGACTTCCCGTTGTAACTATAACAAGCTGTTCAGGTGTATAGCGTTTTATGGTTTCAATATCAACAAGTATATTTTCGGGCAGATGAAGATATCCCATCTGTGCGGCAATGTTTACAACGTTCACCATACTTCTTCCCGAAACCGCAACCTTCCTTCCGCACTTTTCAGCCTCGTAAATTATCTGCTGAATACGGTGAATATTTGAAGAAAAGGTAGCCACGACAATTCTGTTTTTACCTGCTTTTATGAAAAGATTGGCAAAGGATTCACCCACTATTTTTTCACTGGCCGTAAAACCGGGACGTTCTGCATTGGTGGATTCCATAAGCAGAGCAAGTACTCCGTTTTTACCAAGCTCGGCAAATCTTGCAATATCTATCATATTGTCGTCAATAGGCGTAGTATCAATTTTAAAGTCACCCGTCTGTACGATAACACCTGCCGGACATGAAACAGCGAGAGCCACGGCATCGGGTATGGAATGATTTACGTGGATAAATTCAACGCTGAATTTTCCCAATGTAATAATGTCTCCTGCCTTAGCTTCAAAAAGCTTTGCAGAACTGCTCAAAGAATGTTCCTTAAGCTTATTGTCAACAAGACCTAAGGTCAGCTTTGTAGCGTAAATCGGCACATTGAAGTTTTTGAGAAGATATGGTATTGCGCCGATATGATCCTCATGGCCGTGTGTCAGCACCATTCCTTTAATTTTATCCTTATTTTCAAGCACGTAACTGAAGTCGGGGATAACTATATCAACGCCCGGTGTATCGGCGTCAGGAAAGCTCATTCCGCAATCCACTATAAACATATCACCGTCATATTCGTAAACCGTTATATTTTTTCCTATTTCACCGATACCGCCCAAAGGAATAATACGTACGGGCTTTAACGGAGCCATTTCCTTTTTTACATTTTTGGGTTTAGTGGTGTTTTTCGGATATCCTTTTGAATAGGAAGCTTTTGATACAGACTTACTATTAGTTTTTTTAGCGGACTCTTTCTTTTTTATAGCAGTTTTTTTGTTATTCTGCACTGTATTTTTCTTGCTTTTGACAGACTTGCCTGATTCTGTCTTACGGCGCTTTTTATCCTGCACCGTTTTTTCTTGACTCATTTATTGACCTCCTAAAAGAAATTATATATTTTCGGCAACATTATTCCAATTTAATCCATAATTATATTAATAATATATTACTTTGGAGGATATGTCAAGCCGATTAATTATATTATGGGAAATTTTGCAAAAGTTAATCATCAACAAATGGAAAGTAATACGAATAAAAACTAAGTTTCCACCCCAATTTATTTGCAAGTTAATTAACAAACTATTGTCTTTTTGTTCAATTTCGTAAAAAAAGTCGCTGTTTTATTTACTTTTTGAGCAAAAAACTATTGCAAAAATAAAATTATTGCTATATAATTATTAATTACCAAACAAAAATTCAGGAGGAATTTTAATATGGAAAAAATAATCGCTGTTTTTGCTGTTTCTTCTGCTGTTATCGCGCTGTTATTTGCGCTGTTTACAGCACTTAAAGTAACCAAGCAATCCGAAGGCACTTCCCGTATGAAGCAGATTGCTGACTCTATCCGCGAGGGTGCTAACGCTTATTTAAGCCGTCAATATAAAATCGTAGCAATTTTCTTTGCCGTTATGTTTGTTATTCTAGGTATTATGGCTATAACGAAATTGCTGACGCCTTTCGTGCCTTTCGCATTTTTGACAGGCGGCATCTTCTCTGCCCTTTCAGGATTCGTAGGAATGAAAATAGCAACTCTTGCTAACTCAAGAACCGCAAACGCCTGTCAGGAGGGACTGAACAGAGGACTCCGCATTGCTTTTTCTGCAGGTAGCGTTATGGGATTTACCGTTGTAGGACTTGGTCTTCTCGACATCTCCCTATGGTTTATCATTCTTAAGTTTATATTTAAACTTTCACCCTCAGACATAACAAGCGCTATGCTTACCTTTGGTATGGGCGCTTCTTCTATGGCTCTTTTTGCAAGAGTGGGCGGCGGCATCTTTACAAAGGCTGCCGACGTTGGCGCCGACCTCGTAGGTAAGGTAGAAGCCGGTATACCAGAAGACGACCCAAGAAACCCTGCCGTTATTGCCGATAACGTTGGCGATAACGTTGGCGACGTTGCAGGTATGGGTGCCGACCTCTACGAGTCATACGTTGGCTCAATCGTTTCAGCCTGTGCTCTTGGCGTTACAGCCTTCAGCGGTAGCTTTAAGGCTATGGCGCTTCCTATTCTTATTGCCTCCGTTGGTGTTATTTTCTCAATTTTCGGCACGTTCCTCGTTAGCACTAAAGAGGGCGCAACGCAAAAACAACTTTTAACTGCCCTTTCAAAAGGAACAAACCTTTCCGCTGTTTTCATTGCTGTTTTCTCTCTTCCCCTCGTTTACTATATACTTGGAAAAGAAAACTGGACAATATACTTTGCAATTCTTTCGGGTCTTATCGCCGGTGTTCTTATCGGTCAGGCTACTGAATATTTCACATCTGACAGCTATAAGCCCACAAAAAATCTTGCAGCTACCAGCGAAACAGGTACTGCTACGATTATCATAGGCGGTTTATCCGTAGGTATGCTCTCTACCCTTCTTCCTATAGTAATCATTTCTGTATGCGTACTTGTTTCCTTCTTCGTTTCCGGTGGCAAGGACAGCGCGGCTATGGGACTTTACGGTATTTCTCTTGCCGCCGTAGGTATGCTTTCAACCTTAGGTATTACACTTGCTACCGACGCTTACGGCCCTGTTGCAGACAATGCAGGCGGTATTGCTCAGATGGCAGGTCTTGATGAAAAAGTAAGAGAAAGAACCGACGCTCTTGATTCTCTGGGTAATACGACAGCCGCAACAGGTAAAGGCTTTGCTATCGGCTCTGCTGCTCTTACAGCTCTTGCGCTTATGTCTTCCTATATTGAAAAGGTTAAATCTATTGAGGGCGGCGCAGAAAAAATCGCAGACCTTAATATTACCTCCCCCTCTGTTCTTATCGGTCTTTTCGTTGGCGCGTGTCTACCTTTTGTTTTTGCCGCAATCACAATGACCTCGGTTGGTAACGCCGCTCAAAGCGTAGTTAAAGAGGTACGCCGTCAGTTCCGTGAAATCAAAGGAATTATGGATGGTGAAGCTCAGCCCGATTACGCTTCCTGTGTAGACCTTTGTACAAAAGCAAGTCTTAAGGAAATGATTCTTCCAACGGTAGTAGCAGTTATCACTCCCGTCATAGTAGGTCTTGTTCTCGGCGCTACAGGTGTTGTTGGTATGCTTGCAGGGACAACCGTTACAGGCTTCCTTATGGCAATATTTATGTCCAACTCAGGCGGTGCATGGGATAACGCCAAGAAGTATATTGAAAGCGGCGTACACGGCGGCAAGGGTTCTGAAAACCACAAGGCAGCCGTTGTAGGCGACACTGTAGGCGACCCCTTCAAAGACACTTCGGGACCGTCAATAAACATCCTTATAAAGCTTCTTTCAATGGTTTCCATTGTATTTGCAGGTGTGGTTGTTTCCTTCTCAATCCTTTAAAACATTATAAATCAGTATAAAAGCCTCGTTATCGAGGCTTTTTTCTTTTTTGCTTATTATTACAGATATCTACTCTATTTATATCTCAATAATTAAAAAATAAATTTTATAACAACTATTTAAGATACCAATTTTTCATCTTTAGTGTTTTGATTAGTGAAACAAAACCGACATTTTTAAAGTTTCTTTTTTCACTTTACATTAGTAAACCGCGTGTGTATAATTAAGGTGAAATATATAGTATTGGAGGTACTATTATGAGTATTAAATTCACAGTTTTTTCCGACTTCCATTATGAACCGCCAAATGGCGCTTCCAAAATCGAAAATATGCAGGAAATAATGGATTTTGCAGACAAAAGCAACTCTGAATTTGTGTTGCACTGCGGTGACCTTATCAAAGATTGGCCGAGCGCAACAGACTTTTTAGAAGTAATGCTTAACAACAAATATGCTCTTAAGGTTTACGGCACATACGGTAATCACGACACCCAAACCTTAGGCGACACTCCCGATTTCGTTACTCCCCGTCTTACCAACGATGAAAATGCTGTCTGGGCAACCGATGACGGAAAGGTTGGAAATGGCGAAATATCATATTTTCATTTTGATAAAGGACAGTTCAGATTCATCTGTCTTGATACAAATCACTCATATTTTCCTAAAGAAGATAAAGTAAAACATGCCCCTGCAGGTATGGGTGAAGCCCCGGCTGAAAACAATCCTCGTCATATTTTAGGTGAAAGACAGCTAAATTGGCTTAGTTCTATTTTAGAGGATGCGGCAGAAAAAGGACTACACTGTATAACCTTTTCACACGCTGGTTTTGCTGGATTTAAAGAAGGCGGTTGGGAATTCCCCACCCCGTCAGGTGACATTGACACCGTACGCGCAATGTTCAACAAAGCCAACGCAAAGCGTCCACATACAGTAATAATGTCCATAAACGGTCATTATCATACTGACCATGCAGGAATGGCAGATAACATTGTTTTCCTTTCCATAAACTCCACAATGACAGGTTGGTGGGATTGCAAAAACAGCAGACCTCACCGCTATGGTATTCCGCTTTACACCAACATCACTATTACCGATGATTTGGAAATTATAATTGACGGTAAAAAAGGAAGTTGGGGTGAAGGTTGGGAACCTGAAAACAGTAATGAACTTTTTAAAGACGGTGTAAGACCTCAGATTTTATCAAACAAATTCAAGGTAAATTAAAGGTTGTTAGCTATGATTAAATTTTTGCTTTTTTCAGATTTTCATTATGCCAAAATCAAATACCCAATTACCACAAAGGACCTTGACAAAATATTACAGCGTGGTGCTGACGAAAACGTAGATTTTGTTATGCAGTGCGGCGACTTTTGTGTTGACCCAATTCACTCTCCTGAAATATATAAAACATTACTACAGAATAAACATGGTCTTCCTGTTTACGGCGTTGTTGGTAATCATGAGCTTGAGATACCTGACAATTATCTTGATTTTGTTGCTGAGCGTCTGACAAACAGAGAGGTTAATAAGCCCTTTGAAAACGCTACCTATTGGTACACTGATATAAACGGAATACGTCTTATCGGTCTTGACACCAACTATTCTCTCGACCCTGTTACGAATGAATGGGAACACACTCTTCCCGGTCATACAATGGGTAAACCCGGTAATATTAATTTAGCTTACGCTTCTCCTGAAGAAATGATTTGGTTAGATGAAACCTTAGCTGATGCTCAAAATAAAGGTCTTAAAGCAATTATTTTTTCTCATCACCCACTTAGTGGTTGTTTTAATTTTGACTGTGGTAACGGTTTTGAAGTAAGAGAGATGCTTAAAAAGTACAGACACACAGGTGTTATGTGTATAAACGGTGACCTTCATGCCGAGTACTATGCAGTAATTGATCATGTTATTTATTATGCAATCACTGCTACTCAGTATCTTAACGGCAATCAAAAGCGTGAACCTGCTTACCCTGAAGATTATACTTATGAGTATCTTGATTACGACGATAACGGAAATCTTATCGGTACCTATCAGAAAAAATTCATCGACCTACCGACTAAACACCTTTATTATTCCGAAGAGCCTTTATGCGCCATTGTGACTATTGAAGACGATGGTGCTGTGAAAGTTGATGGTATGCAATCCCGTTGGCTTTTCGGTATTGAGCCTAAGAATAAGGACCTTCAGCATCCACACGATCCTTACATTACAAATAAATTCTTTAAACTTGATTTCTAACAAAAATCTCCCTGTTAACAGGGAGATTTTTTCTTGACATTACCCCAAGGGAATGGTTTACTATTATAAGTAGAAATTACTGTAAGAGGTGTTTTTGGTG